>JAIOAT010000058.1 GCA_019873685.1 Chloroflexota bacterium | reverse complement strand
GCCCGTACCACTGCGGCAGCATGTCATCCAGGTTGCAGGCCAGGACGGTCAACGTCTCGGTTACCACCGCATCCGCCGCGCCATCAACGGCGTCGCCCAGCACCAGCCGCAGCAGGTTGGGCCGGTCGGGCCAGTCGCGCGTCCCGGCGCCATAGGCCACGCGCCGCACGATCATGTCCGGCGGCGGGCCGAACGACTCCGCCAGCCCGGTGATCAGCGCCGCGCCGGTTGGCGTGACCATCTCGCCCTGGACATCCACCCCCCTCACCGGAAAGCCTTCCAGCAGCACAGCTACCACCGGAGGCGGAGCCGGAAAAACGCCATGGGCGATCCGCACGGTTCCCCCTGACCAGGGCAGCGGCGCGGAGGCAATCCGCTCCACGCCCAGGGCCGCCAGCCCGGCCGCCGCGCCCAGTACATCCACCAGCGTATCCACCGCGCCGATCTCGTGAAAGTGCACGTCTTCCACCGCCAGGCCGTGCACGCGGGCCTCGGCTTCCGCCAGGCGGGTGATCACGGCGGCGGCCCGCGCCCGGACGGATGGCAGCGCTGCCGCCCGATCGATGATCGCCAGCAAATCGGCGGGGCGGCGCAGCGGCTGCGATTCCGGCGCATCGACGCGGACGTGCGTCCCGACCAGGCCGCGCTTTTCCACCCGCGCGGCGGAGACGGTGACACCGGGAATGCCGAGCGAATCGACCAGCGTTTGCAGCGCTTCCAGCGGCCAACCGGCGTCCAGAAGCGCGCCAAGCAGCATATCCCCGCTGGCCCCGGCAAACGGATCGAGATAGGCGATACGAGCCATCAGTGCTCCGTGATCATGAAGCGGCGCTGCCAGAGGACCGCCGCAGGCCGTTAAGGATGCGGTGCGCCGCCGCCGCTGCACCCAGACCATTGTCGATGTTAACCACACAGACGCCCGGCGCGCAGCTATTGAGCATCCCCAGCAGGGCAGCCAGACCCTGCAGACTGACCCCGTAACCGACGCTGGTCGGCACGGCGATGATCGGCGGCGCCACCAGCCCGCCCACCACCGTCGGCAGCGCGCCTTCCATCCCGGCCACGACGATCAACACGTCGGCCTCAGCCAGCTCATCGACATGCGCCAGCAGGCGATGCACCCCGGCCACGCCCACATCGTACAGGCGCTCCACCCGATCGCCCAGAAAGTCCAGGACGCCAACCGCCTCCTCCGCCACCGGCAGGTCGGATGTGCCCGCCGCCACAACCCGGACCAGCCCGACCGCCTGGCGAGGCATCTGCCCGACGGTGATCAGGCCCGCTGTGGCGTTGTAGTGCGCCTCCGGCAGGGCAGCACGGACAGCGTCGGCGTGGCTCTGAGCAGCGCGGCTGGCCAGGGCACAGCCCTGCCGTGCGACCATGCTGGCCATGATCGCCGCCACCTGCTCCGGCGTCTTGTGCCCGGCGTAGACGAATTCCGGCAACCCCTGGCGAGCTGCCCGGTCGTGATCCAGCCGGGCAAAACCCTGCACTTCCTCAAAGGTAAAGTGGTGATCACTCATGGCGGATCAGCACCTCGTTGCCGCTGCCGCTGCGAAAGCCCTGCAGGTCGAGTGTAACATAGACATAGCCCGCGGCCTTCAGCCCGGCCACGACCTGTTCGCGGTGAGCCAGCACCGCCGCAAAGTCCCCCGGCGAGACCTCAATCCGGGCCAGATTGTCATGGTGGCGAACGCGCAACTGCCCCAGCCCCAGGCTGCGGAGGACGCCCTCCGCCTGATCGATCCGGGCCAGGATGGCCGGCGTGATCGGGCTGCCGTAGGCGACTCGGCTGGACAGACAGGCCATCGCCGGTTTGTTCCAGTTGCGCAGGCCCAGGTGGCGGGCCAGACGGCGGATATCGGCCTTGGTCAGGCCCGCCTCGTAGAGCGGGCTGCGCACCCCGCGTTCCCGCCCGGCCTGGCGACCGGGGCGGTGATCACCCACGTCGTCGGCGTTGAAACCGTCCACAATGGTGTTAAAGCCTTCCGCCGCGGCAATGGCAAACAACTCGGCGAACAGATGCTGCTTGCAGAAGTAACAGCGATCCGCCGGGTTGGCGGCATAGCGCGGATCGTGCACCTCCTGCGTGTGCACGGTGCGATAGGGGATGTGATGCTCCTCCAGCAACGCGAGCGCCTCCGGCAACTCGGCGGCGCTGTAACTCTCGCTGATGGCCATGACGGCCAGCATATCCCCGCCCAGCACCTCAGCGGCGACGCGGGCCAGCAGGGTGCTGTCCACGCCACCGGAATAGGCGACGATCACCCGCCCCATGTCCCGCAGCAAAGCCTGCAGGCGGGCGTAACGGGCAGCCAGGTCAGGGGGCAAATCCCCGGCATCATCAATCACATCAAGGCGCTCGCTGGATACGGTCATGATCAGAACTCCCGGTTCGTCCGGTAACGATAGCGGCAATGTGGCCGGGATTATAGCCGCTTTCAGGCGCCTGCTCCACCGGCATGGCATGGCGGAGGGAGCAAACATGACAAAATGCATCACCTCCGGGGAAGGGCATCACTGACCGTCCCGGCGCAGGAAGCAGATAATCAATTGAGAACAATTCGCATTTAGCGGACAGGAAGCATTAAATCAGGTATAATGAGCTAACTTGCAACGCACCTGTGACAATCATAGCTGCACCAACAAACCGGAATCCATCCATGACCCACGTTGTCCCCTCCCTCCAGACCTACCCGCTCACGATGACCCAACCGGGCGAGACTGTCCGCGTGGTGGCCATTCACGGCGGTTACCGCCTGCGCAAGCGGCTGGCTGATCTGGGATTGACGGTTGGCCTGCCTGTACGGGTGATTCAGGGCAGCAGTTCTGGCCCCATGTTGATCGCGTTCAAGGAAGATGCTCGTCTGGCCGTCGGGCATGGCGTCGCTCACAAAATCATTGTCGCTCCCTATGACCCTGACCCCGGCACGAACTGATCCCACCCTGTACACCAAAACCAGGACGTTCACCGTTGCGCTGGCCGGCAACCCTAACTGCGGCAAGAGCACGATCTTCAACGTCCTCACCGGGGCGCGCCAGCATGTTGGCAACTGGCCGGGCAAGACCGTCGAAAAGCACGAGGGCTTCTTCCGCCTGGCCGGGCACGAGGTAACCCTGGTTGACCTGCCCGGCACCTACAGCCTGAGCGCCTTTTCCGCTGAGGAGATTGTCGCCCGCGATTTCATCCTCAGTGGCGAAGCGGATGTCGTGGTCTGTGTGGCCGATTCGGCCAACCTGGCCCGCAATCTGTACCTGTTCATCCAGATCATGGAGATGGGCGTGCCGCTGATCCTGGGCCTGAGCATGGCCGACGTGGCCGAAAGCCGCCACATCCGGATCGACCACGCCCGGCTCTCTCACCGGCTGGGCGGCGTGCCGGTGATCCCCCTCGTCGGCCACAAAGCCGTGGGGCTGGACGCCCTCAAAGCGGCCATGCTGCAGGCGATCGAGCAGCCGCCAGGCCCGCCGCCAGCGCAGGTTCGTCTGGCTCCAGTGGTAGAAGAAGCGATCGAGGAACTCCTACCGCTGATCAAACGGGAGACAGCGCTCACCTACCGCTACCCGGCCCGCTGGCTGGCAATCAAGCTACTGGAAGAAGACGACCCTCTGCTGGCGGAAGCGGCGGCGTACCCCGAGCTACTGGCGGCGGTGCGCGCCGCTCAGCAGCGCATCCAATCGACCACGGGGGAAGAGCCTCACGCCCTGATCGCTGATAGCCGCTACAGCTTCATCGCCGAGTTGCTGCGCGGCGTGGTCAGCCGGCCGCCCGGCGCGCACATCACCCGTTCCGACCGGCTTGATCGCATCGTGACCCATCACATCTGGGGGGTGCCGGTCTTCCTGGCGGTGATGTGGCTGATCTTCCAGATTACGGCCAATGTCAGCGTGCCCTACATCAACTGGGTAGACGGGGTAGTCAGCGGCCCGATCACCCATTGGGCGCGGGCACTGCTGGGCGCACTGGGCCTGGGTGGAGGCTGGATCGAGAGCCTGCTGGTGGAAGGTGTGATCACCGGCGTGGGCGGTGTGCTGGTCTTTGTGCCGGTGCTGGCCTTCCTGTACCTGGCCATCGCTGCGCTGGAAGACAGCGGTTACATGGCCCGTGCCGCCTTCGTGATGGATCGCTTCATGCAGAAGCTGGGGCTGCACGGCAAGAGCTTCCTGCCGATGCTGGTTGGTTTTGGCTGTAATGTCCCGGCCATCTACGCCACGCGCACGCTGGAGAATCCCATCGATCGCCAGATCACCGGCTTTTTGACCACCTTCATGAGCTGCGGGGCGCGCCTGCCGATCTATGTCATCTTCGGTTCGGCATTTTTCGGCGCGTCTTCCGGCAACCTGGTCTTTGCCATGTATGCGACCGGCATTATAGTAGCCGTCCTGACCAGCCTGCTGCTGACCCGTGTCGTCTTCAAGAACCGGCCAATACCGTTGTTCGTCATGGAGCTGCCGCCCTACCGCCTGCCCAACCTGCGCAATATGGCGCTGCCGATGTGGGAACGGATCTGCGCCTTTCTGCGCCAGGCGGGGACGGTGATCCTGGCCGCTTCGATCTTCATCTGGCTGCTGCTGGCTGTGCCCGCGCCCGGCGCGCCGGGAAACTTCAACGCCGTGACGCTGGAAAACAGCCTGTTCGGGGCGCTGAGCAAGCTTATGGCGCCTATCTTTGCACCGGCGGGGTTTGACAACTGGGGCGCCAGCGGCGCACTGGTGACCGGCTTTGTAGCCAAAGAAGCTGTCATTTCCACCCTGAGCCAGCTTTACCTGGACGAAACGCCGCGCCCTGCTGCTGAGGCCGCTGCGCCGCTATCGCTGGCGGACGATGTGCGTTTCATCGCCGCCAGCTTCGCGGAAGCTACCGTCCTCACCCTTCAGGAGGCGGTCAACATCCTGCCGCGCACGGTCAACCTGCTCCCCGGCGTAGACATCCCGCCGGTACAATTCGTCCCGGCTGCAGCGGAGGGGGAAGACACCTCGGCGCTACAGGCGGCGCTGCGCCACGCCTTCACTCCGCTGGCCGCCGTCGCCTTCAATATCTTTGTGCTGCTATACATCCCCTGCATGGCCACCACCGCCGCCATGCGCCAGGAGTTCGGGACGCGCTGGACGCTGTACCAGATGGGCTATTCGCTGGGCGTCGCCTGGCTGGTGGCCACACTGGTCTACCAGGGCGGGCTGTTGCTGGGTCTGGGATAGAGAGAAGACTGCCGCGATGACCACCACGCTCACCCGTGTCCTGCAGCTTTTTGAACAGCATGGCAGGCCGCTTTCCCTGGCGGAAATGGCCCGCGCCCTGGACACCGATCCGGATATTGTGGCAGAAATGCTGGCCTACTGGGTGCAGCGGGGCCGGCTGCGCGAGGTGAGCGACAGCAGCGGCCAGTGTACCCGCTGCAGCGGTCGCCCATCCTGTCCGTTTGTGGTCAGGCTGCCGCACCGCTACGAACTGGCCACCACGCCCGCTGACGATCCGGAAGTACGCCCGCCCTGTTCCTGCTGCGGCTGACCGCCACGTAACATCTGTCACCTGCGATTCTGTGACGTTGATCAGGTCTGTGTCGCGGCGAAACATGACTTTTGTACTACCCCTCCGGCCTCAAGAGCTTCTACAATACGAACAGGGCGATCTGCATTCAGGTCGCCCCTGTTGTTCCCCGGCGGCAAACCCTCCGCAGCCAGTCTTTTGTAGTTTTCTGTAAGTTCAAGCCGGGATTGCCGTCCTCTGCCCCTCCGCGCTACCCGCCTGACGCCACCGCCAACCCACACAGTATTCCCCCGCTTTGCTGCCGTCTCAGCAGGACTCATGCAAAAAGATGACTTGTGACACTTCTCACAAGATCGATCTCATCCTATCTTAATGACGGGAATACAGGGGGTATTATGCCCGCTGCGTACCTTCACCATTGCCCGTTCAGGAGAGTATCGCACCATGTCTAACGCTTCTACGCGCGGCAAGTCCGCGCCCGCACCCGGGCCGGAAGAGGGGCTTTTCGCCATTAAGCTCGTTCCGGCATTGATCTCCGTCGCCATCGGCCTGATCATCTGGTTCCTGCCGCCGCCGCAGACGCTGGTGGACTTTGTGGCTGCCAACCCGGACGCTGGCTACAACGCGACATCGGCCTGGCACCTGTTCGCCATCTTCGTCGGCACGATCATGGCCCTGATCACCAAGCCGTTGCCGATGGGCGCGATTGCGATGATCGCCATCGCCCTCACCGCGCTGACCGGCACGCTCAAGATTGCCGACTCGCTGGACGGCTTCCGCAACAGCACCATCTGGCTGATCGTAGCCGCCTTCTTCGTCTCCCGCGGCTTCATCAAGACCGGCCTGGGCGCGCGCATTGCCTACCTGTTCATGCGGACGCTGGGCAAGAAGACGCTGGGCCTGAGCTACGGCCTGATCGCCACCGACCTGGTGCTGGCCCCGGCCATCCCCAGCAACACCGCCCGCTCCGGTGGCGTGGTCTTCCCCATCCTGCGCTCGATCTCCAGCGCCTATGGCAGCGAGCCGAACGATGGCACCGCCCGCAAGATCGGCGCTTTCCTGACCAAGGCCGCCTTCCAGGGTACGATCATCACCAGCGCCATGTTCCTGACGGCCATGGCCGCCAACCCGCTGGCGCAGAAGCTGGCCGCCGAGCAGGGCATCGAGATCACCTGGACCAACTGGGCTACGGCGGCAATCGTCCCCGGCATCGTCAGCCTGCTGGTCATCCCCTATGTGCTGTACCGGCTCTACAAACCGGAAATCACCGAGACGCCCAAGGCGCCGGAAATCGCCCGCGAAAAGCTGGCGGAGATGGGCGCGGTTAAGACCAGCGAGTGGATCATGCTGGGCGTGTTCATCCTCCTGCTGGCGATGTGGATCCTGGGCAGCACCATCAACGTCGATGCCACGGTCACGGCGCTGACCGGCCTGGGCATTCTGCTGATTACCGGCGTGCTGACCTGGACGGATGTCCTGAATGAGAAGGGCGCCTGGGACACGCTGACCTGGTTCGCTGCCCTGGTCATGATGGCCTCCTTCCTCAGCAAGCTGGGTTTCATCCCCTGGTTCAGCGCGGAGATGGGCAACCTGGTCGGCGGTATGAACTGGGTGGCAGCCTTCCTGATCCTGAGCCTGGCCTACTTCTACAGCCACTACCTGTTCGCCAGCAACACTGCCCATGTGAGCGCCATGTACGCGGCTTTCTTGATCGTCTCCATTGCCGCCGGGACACCGCCCCTGCTGGCCGCGCTGGTGCTGGCCTTCTTCAGTAACCTGTTCAGCAGCATGACGCACTACGGCACCGGTCCGGCGCCCGTCTTCTTCGGCGCGGGGTATGTTGACCTGCAGGATTGGTGGCGGCTGGGCTTCATCGTCAGTGTGATCAACATCGTGATCTGGCTGGGCATCGGCGGGCTGTGGTGGAAGATCCTCGGCCTGTGGTAGCCCCTGGCAGTGTGATCGCCGGATGAGCTGCGGACGCTGCCCTGCCGTTCCGGGGCAGCGTCCCTTTTTCAATTAACAGGCCGCCGATAGACGCAAATCCCACCGATTGGTGATGAGTGACACTAACCCGGCACCCCCTACGTAGGCCACTATGGTAGTAGCAGCGCCGCCAAGCGCGGCCTGTCCATCGTCTCCGCGTCCGGTCATCGGCCACAGAGCGCCTTTTTGAGGCATGAGGGGGAAGGAAGACTTCCCGGCGGGGCTATAGCTGTTGCTGCGGATGGTTGCGCGGCGCGGCAGGTAGTCCCGCCCCCCAAACCTTACAACGGTGGCCGGAATCATCTGCAACCGCTTCTGGCGGTCGGGGGCCGGGCAGCCCCGCAAGCGCCCTCCACGATCGCCGCCTGACCACGAGGGAGCGTATGTCCAATCCAAGCGTCATCACCCATGACGTCATCGTTGTGGGCGCCGGTCTGGCCGGAACCTGGGCGGCCATGATCGCCGGCGAACAGGGCGTTGATGTCGGCGTGATCTCCAAAGTGCACCCGTTGCGCTCGCACAGCGGCGCTGCGCAGGGCGGCATCGCTGCCGCGCTGGGCAATGTCCGCCCCGTTCCCAACACCGGCCCCGATGGCCCCCTGGAGCAGGTTCCCCCGGACGCTGAGCCGTACGATAGCTGGGAACTGCATATGTTCGACACGATCAAAGGCTCCGACTGGCTTGGCGACCAGGATGCCATTGAGATCATGGTTAAGGATGCCATCGAGATCGTGTACGAATACGAGCACATGGGCTGTGTCTTCAGCCGCACGCCGGACGGGCGCGTTGCCCAGCGGCGCTTTGGCGGGCACAGCACCCCCCGCGCCTGCTACTCCGCTGACTGGACTGGCCATGTCCTGCTGCACACCATCCACGAACAGGCCCTCAAGCATGGCGTCCGCTTCTACTCAGAGTGGTACGCCCTGGATGTGATCGTGGAAGACAATGTCTGCAAGGGCATTGTCGCCCTGGACATCCTGACCGGGCAGGTGGTGCTCATGCGGGCCAAGGCGGTGATGTTCGCCACCGGCGGCTATGGCCGGGCCTGGAAGATCACCTCCAACGCTCTGGCCAATACCGGCGACGGTGTAGCCATCGCCTACAACGCCGGCGTGCCCCTGATGGACATGGAATTCGTGCAGTTCCACCCGACCGGCGTCTACGGCCACGGCATCCTGCTGAGCGAAGCCTGCCGCGGTGAAGGCGGCTACCTGCTCAACAGCAAGGGCGAGCGCTTCATGGAGCGTTACGCGCCGGGCAAGATGGAGCTGGCCCCGCGCGATCTGGTCAGCCGTTCGGAGCAGACCGAGATTGACGAAGGGCGCGGAGTCGGCCCGGACAAACAGGGCATCTGGCTGGACCTGCGCCACCTGGGCCGGGAGAAAATCCTGGAGCGCCTGCCCCAGGTGCGCGAGATTGCGCTCAATTTCTCCGGCGTGGATGTCATCGACGAACTGGCCCCCATCCAGCCGACCGCCCACTACAGCATGGGCGGCATCCCGGCCACGGTGGACGGGCAGGTGATCGCCGACGCGCAGAGCACGCCGGTCGTCGGGCTGTACGCCGCCGGGGAATGCGCCTGCATCAGCGTGCACGGCGCTAACCGGCTGGGCACCAACAGCCTGCTGGACGCCTCTGTCTTTGGTCGCCGCGCCGGCTATGCGATGGCCGCTTTCGTCAAGGGCGGGGCCAGGCTCCAGCCGGTCGAAAGCGACGCCGTCGCCAGGAACGAAGCGCGCATCACCCGCCTGATGAGCGACGCGCCGGCTGGCAAGGGCGAATCCTGGTCGCAGATCGCCGCGGAACTGAAGAGCACCATGACCGACAACGCCGGCATCTTCCGCGACGACGCCCGGCTCCGCCAGGCGCTCAGCGACATCAGACGGCTGCAGGAGCGCTTCCAGGGCGTGCGGATCATGGATCACAGCCGCCGCTTCAACACCGACCTGCTGGGCGCGCTGGAAACCGAACACCTGCTGACCTTCTCGGAGGTCGTGGTTGTCTCCGCGCTGGCCCGGACGGAAAGCCGCGGCGCGCATTACCGCACCGACTACGCCAAGCGGGACGACGAGCACTGGCTCAAGCACACCATGGCGCACAAAAGCCCGGATGGCCCGGTGCTGAGCTTCAAAGACGTGAACATCAACTGGGAGAAGTACCCGCCTCAGGAGCGCAAGTACTAGGCGCCAGCTCAGGATGCCCAGCCGTGCCAGCGCCGCCCTGCGCTGAACCGCTGGGGACATTGCGAGGAGACCCAAACCTATGTCCGACAACGGCTCACCCCTGACCATTACCGTGCGCATCCAGCGCTTTAACCCTGACGTTGACCGCAAGCTCTACCTGCAAGACTTCAAGGTCGCCTGGCAGCAGGGCATGACCATCCTCGATGCGCTGCATACCATCAAGGCGGAGCAGGACGGTAGCCTGACTTTCCGCCGTTCGTGCCGCCACGCCATCTGTGGCAGCTGCGCCATGAATGTCAATGGTCGCAACATGCTCGTCTGCGAACAGCCGATCAAGGCCCACCTGAACCGCAAGAACGAGATCACCATCCGCCCGCTGCCGTACCTGCCGATCATCAAAGACCTGGTCGTGGACCGCACCACCTTCTGGGCGCAGTACATGCGCGTCAAGCCGTGGTTGATCCCGCCGGAGAACATACCGGAGAAGGAATTCCGGATGAGTCCGGAAGAGGTCGCCGCCCTGCAGGACGCCGAACACTGCATCATGTGCGGGGCGTGTTACTCTGCCTGCACGGTCGTCGGCACGACCAAGGAATACATCGGCCCGCACGCGCTGCTGAAAGCCTTCCTGCGGGTGATGGACGTGCGCGACAGCGCCCCCGGCGAGCGGCTGGCTGATATCGCCGGGAGCGACGGCGTCTACCGCTGCCATACCATCTTCAACTGCATCGACGCCTGCCCCAAGCACCTGAACCCGACCAGGGCCATCGAAACACTGCGCAAACTGGCCCAGAAACGCCTGGCGTTCGAAGCCGCCCGCGCCGAGCGCCAGAAGCACCTGGATAAGCCGGTGACCTCCGGCTAGGCGGCCCACACGGATAAGGAGCCAACCATGTACAAGACCACGGGATTCGTCAGTTTCATGCTTCGCCGCATCTCCGGGATGGCGCTGGTGCTGTACCTGGCCCTGCACATCATCGCCATCGGCACGGTCAACGCGGGGGCGGCCAGCTTTGACCAGGCGATGAACTTCCTGCAGCAGCCAGTCTTTAAGCTGGCTGAGATCGCCCTGCTGGCCGCCGTCGTCTACCACGCCTTTGACGGCATCCGCCTGCTGATCGTCCACTACTTCGACGTGACCAGCTACCGCCAGAGCATGTTCTACGCGGTGATGGTCGTCTCAGCCATCCTGGTCATCGCCGGCGGCGTGCCGATCTTCCTGTTCATGCTGGAAACGATGTAGGGGGACAAGGTCATGCGTATCTTCCAAATGCAGCGCTGGACCGCCATCGCTTTGCTGGTCTTCCTCACGATCCACATGATCGTGGTCCACTACCCGCCGTTTCACATCGACTTCAGCCGCATCGCTGCCCGCATGGGCGATCCGCTGTGGAAGGCAATCGACATCGCCTTCCTGGCGGCGGTGCTCATCCACGCCCTGGCTGGCACCCACCAGGTCTTCACCGATTTTCAGCGCTTCTCCCGCCTCCACCGGGTGCACGGAATCGTCATGGTGGTGCTGGGCGTAGTCGCCTTCATCTACGGCACGGCCACCATCCTGGCCTTCAATCCGGAGGTCGCTGCGGAAGCCGCCCTGCACCTGCCGTAGCGGTAGCCAGATTGTGGGGGCCGACCTGAACGGCCCCCACTTTGTTCACCCGTCACCGCAAAATCATGTGCATACCGACCAATAAGTGGTGTATAATATGTACCTGGACGCAGTGTATGCCGGGCAGTTGTTTGCCCCACCCGGCAACACCGTTCGTTCTAAGTTCGCCTGGTTTTCTTGAGGAGAGGAACAATGAAGAAGCTCTTTAGCCTTGCGCTCGCCCTCAGCCTGGTGCTCAGCATCGCCGGACTCGTGCTGGCCCAGGCCCCCAGCGGCGAGCTGGAAATCTTCTCGTGGTGGGCCGGTGACGAAGGCCCCGCTCTGGAAGCGCTGATCGCCAAGTACAATGAGCTGTATCCGGATGTTGAGGTCATCAACGCGACCGTGACTGGCGGCTCCGGCGTCAATGCCCGCGCCGTCCTCAAGACCCGCATGCTCGGCGGCGATCCGCCCGATTCGTTCCAGGTGCACGCCGGCCAGGAACTGATCGGCACCTGGGTCGTGGCCGACCGCATGGAAGACCTGACCTTCCTTTTTGAGGAGGAAGGCTGGATGGAGCAGTTCCCTGAGGGCCTGCTCAAGCTGATCAGCACGGATGAAGGCATCTGGTCAGTGCCGGTCAACATCCATCGCTCCAACGTGCTGTGGTATGTCCCGGCCAAGCTGCAGGAATGGGGCGTTGAGGTTCCGGCGACCTGGGCTGACTTCCTGGCGATCTGCCCAACCCTCAAGGAAAAGGGCGTGACCCCGCTGGCGCTGGGCGAGAACTGGACCGTCAACCACCTGTGGGAAAGCGTCGCCCTGGCTGAGCTGGGCGTCGATGGCTGGAACGGCCTGTGGGATGGCAGCAAGGCCTGGACTGACCCCGATGTCGTGGCCATGTGGGACACCTTCGGCCAGATTCTGGACTGCACCAACCCTGACGCCGCTTCGCTCTCCTGGCAGCAGGCGACCGACCTGGTGGTCAATGGCCAGGCCGCCTTCAACGTGATGGGCGACTGGGCGGCGGGTTACATGGTGACCACGCTCGGCCTCGTCCCCGGCGAGGGCTTTGGCTGGTCGGCGGCCCCCGGCACCGATGGCGTGTTCATGATGCTGTCGGATAGCTTCGGCCTGCCTGTTGGCGCGCCCAACCGTGACGCCACGATCGCCTGGCTCAAGCTGCTCGGCTCCGCCGAAGGCCAGGACATCTTCAACCCGCTCAAGGGGTCGATCCCGGCCAACCTGAACGGCGACGTGACCAACCCCGATCTGTACAACGCCTACCTGCGGTCCGCCGCTGAGGATTGGAAGAGCAACACCATCGTCGGCAGCCTGGTGCATGGCGCGGTCGCCCCGGAGAGCTTCTCCAGCAACTTCGCCACCGTGATGGAGATCTTCCTGGCTGGCCGCAACGGCGAGCAGGCCTCCAACGCGGCGCAGGCGGTGGCCCTGCAGGCCGGCATCGGCAAGTAGTGAATAATATGCTTTAGGCAGTTTCAGGGGCGGGCAGGCGGTTGCGGCCCGCCCCTGTGTTTGGGCCTGCCCACAAAACCCTGGACACGCCAGGCAGAGTCTCAGTTTGAGCGCCTGTCCGGGAAGCCAGATGCAAGATGATATACTTAGGTCAGGCCAGCGGCGCTGAGGCAGGTCGGGCTGGCGGCACGCGCCGGCAGCGCCAGCAGCATCCCCCTGGCCTGCGCTGCAGCAACTCAGCGCCTCAACGATTTGTCTCGTCCCTCAAACCTTGTGGGAGAGGCCTGATTTATGAGTGCACAGACTACCACCACCCTGAATACGCTTGTGGAACGCATCAGGCTCAGGCGGGATCGGCTGACGGCCATCCTGATGCTCTCGCCGTCGGTCATCCTGCTGGCGATCTTCGTCTACGGGTTCATCGGCCAGACGGCCTGGGCCTCTCTGACCGATTGGCAGGGGCTATCCGCCAACCCGGTCATCAACTTCATCGGACTGGAGAACTACAACCAGCTCTTCACCGGGCTACTGGATGTGCGCTTCCGCCAGGACCTGGTTAACACGTTCTTCTTCACTGTGTTCTTCCTGGCGGGCTGCCTGGGTATGGGCATCCTGCTGGCCATCCTGCTTGACCAGAACATCAAGGGGGAGACGATCTTCCGCACCATCTTCCTCTTTCCGATGGCCCTGTCGTTCATCGTCACCGGCACGATCTGGCGCTGGCTGTACAACCCCGGCGGCGGGATCAACCGCCTGCCGACCCTGATCGGACTGCCCGCGCTGGAATGGGGCTGGCTGACTGACCGGACGCAAATCTGGCAATTCAACTGGCAGGACCTGCCCGCCATCTTCGCCCTGGTTGTCGCCGCCGTCCTGGCCTTTGTGGCCTACCGGCACTGGCGCGGGGGACGCAGACGCCCGGCGACCATCAGCGGCGGGATCGCCGCTGTGATCCTGATCTGGGTACTGGCGGGTGGGGCGGCCAGCGTGCAAACCGTCCCCTTCCCGGAAAAGCACGGTTTCAACATCGCCTTCATCGGGATCATTCTGGCCGCGGTGTGGCAGATGTCCGGCTACACCATGGCCATGTACCTGGCCGGGCTGCGCGGCATCCCGGAGGAACTGCGGGAAGCAGCGCGGGTGGACGGCGCCAGCGAGCTGCAGACGTACCTGTACGTCGTCTTCCCGCTGCTCAAGCCGATCACCCTGAGCGCTATGATTGTGCTGGGCCACATTTCCCTGAAGATCTTCGACCTGATCTTCGCCATGGCCGGCGCGGATAACGCCACCACCGATGTGCCCGGCATCCTGATGTACCTGACCTCCTTCCGCGCCAACCAGTTCGCCAAAGGTGCAGCGATCGCGATCGTCATGCTGGTGATGGTGGCCGTGGTGATTGTCCCGTACCTGTGGACTACCCTGCGTTCGGAGCATGAACTATGAGCACTCAGAACCGCAGCCTCCCCATACCGATGATCCGGCCCCGTCGTGTCCTGCTGTACGCGGCGCTGATCCTGCTGGCCATCGCGTACCTGATCCCGGTCTACATGGTGCTGATCACCGCCTTCAAGAATCCGGCGACGATCAACCTGGCTACCGTCTGGCAGCCGCCCGACCCGGTTGACTGGCAGGGCTTCACCACCGCCGCCCAGGAATTCCTGCCCAACCTGCGCAATAGCTTCAGCCTGGTCATCCCGGCGACGATCATCTCCGCCCTGATGGGATCGATGAACGGCTACGTGCTTTCCAAGTGGAAGTTCCGCGGGGCCAACGTGCTCTTCCCCCTGATGCTGTTCGGGATGTTCATCCCCTACCAGTCGATCCTGATCCCGCTGTTCCAGTTCCTCAACAGCATCAACCTGTACGGGGGAATTCCGGGGCTGATCGTCGCTCATGTCGTTTACGGCCTGCCGATCACGACGCTGATCTTCCGCAACTACTACGCGGAAGTACCCACCGAGATGGTAGAAGCCTCGGCCATCGACGGCGCAGGCTTCTTCGGCATCTACCGCCACATCATGTTTCCCATCTCGTTGCCCGGCTTTGTGGTCGTGATCATCTGGCAGTTCACCCAGATCTGGAACGAATTCCTCTTCGCCGTGACGCTGACCAGCACGGCTAACCAGCCGATCACGGTCAAGCTGAGCGAACTGGCCGGCGGGGAAGCGGTCAAATGGAACATGCCGATGGCCGGGGCGCTGCTGGCGGCCATCCCGACTCTGTTCGTCTACATCGCCCTGGGCCAGTACTTCATCCGCGGCCTGCTGGCAGGCAGTGTGAAGGGCTAGAATGCACCGGGGCGCATGGTCATCCGTGCGCCCCGGCTCCAGAATTCTTGCAATTGAGACTTAATTTGTGTGTATAATAGAACTGCACCTACATAGAGTTGTAGCATTTGAGAGGATAATCCCTGTGAAGCTACTTATTCGGCTGTTGATAGTGGCTACTTTGCTCATCCCGGCGCTGGCTGTGAGCGTCAACACAGCGCAGGCGCAGGGCAACATTATCGTTTACCGTGTCCAGTTCGGGGATACCGTCAGCGGCATCGCCGTCCGCTACAACACCACCACGCAGGCGATCGTCGCCCTCAATGGTCTGGTCAACCCCAGTCGCATCTTCGTCGGCCAGCACCTGTTCGTCCCGGTGGGCACCGGCAGCACCTACCCGCCCGCCGGTCGGAGCGTGCATATCGTCCAGCCCGGCGAGAACCTGTTCCGCATTGGCCTGCGCTACGGCTGGGACTGGTACACCCTGGCGGCCCTGAACGGCATCAGCGACCCCAATCGCGTCTATGTCGGCCAGCGGCTGGTCATCCCGGTCGCCCGTTACCATATCGTCAGGGCAGGAGAAACGGTCGCCAGCATTGCCCGCGCTTACGGCTCAACGGTCGCCGCGATCACTGCTGCCAATGGCCTGTGGAACCCTAACCTGATCTATCCCGGCCAGCGGCTGGTCGTACCGTAACACCCACCCCCATCTTCAACGCATACAGGGCAGTTCTGGCCAAAACTGCCCTGTTGTTTTTCTTCTGAGGAACACAGCAGACGATGAATGCTGACGCCTTCCGCCAGTTCTACAACTACCACTTTGCCGAAAACCGCAAGCTCTGGGATGCGCACATCACCCTGCTTTCACAGGAGCAGTTCACGCAAGATGTCGCTTATTCAATCGGATCGGTCCGTAACCAGATCGTGCATCTCATCAGTGTGGACGAAGCCTGGTTCAGCGACTTGCAGGGCGTCATGCCCCCGGCCTGGCCTGACCCCGCTGACCTCGCCGACCGGCGCGCCATCCGCGCCCACTGGGACGCCGTCGAGCAGAGTATGCGCGGGTACCTGGCTGGCCTGCGGGATGAAATGCTGTTCGAGAAACCATTGGAGGGCGAGGACAAAGACCTGCTGTTGTGGCAGGCGCTGCTGCACGTCGTCAATCATGGCACTGACCACCGCGCTCAGATCCTGCGGCTGCTGCACGATCTGGGGGTCAAGACCGGCCCGCAGGATTATGTGTTCTATCTCTACGGTCAACTGCAACCATAACTACAGCAGGGCAAACCACCCCAACCAGCAACGTCGATCCGCGTGCCGCTGGCAATTCTCATATCCGGCTAACGTGCGTTTCGCCGGCATGGGGTACATTAGGATCACTTTTTACAGATGCGCATCTTGTTTATTGAGCAGGAGATCACCCCCATGAACCGCCTCCAGCATGAGACCAGTCCTTACCTGCGTCAGCACGCGGCCAACCCGGTTGACTGGTTCCCCTGGGGGGAGGAAGCCTTTCAGGTGGCCCGTGAGCAGGACAAGCCCATCCTGCTCAGCATCGGCTACAGCGCCTGCCACTGGTGCCATGTCATGGCTCACGAGAGCTTTGAGGACCCGGCAACCGCTGCCCTGATGAACGCGCTTTTCGTCAACATCAAGGTTGACCGGGAGGAGCGCCCGGATGTGGATAGCATCTACATGCAGGCAGTGCAGACAATGAACAACGGCCATGGCGGCTGGCCGTTGACCGTCTTCCTGACGCCGGAAGGCAAGCCCTTCTACGGCGGCACGTACTTCCCGCCGGAACCGCGCCACGGCCTGCCGGCCTTCCGCCAGATTCTGCGCGGCGTGGCCGACACCTACCGTACCCGTCGGGACGAGGTCGAGCGCGTGGGCGGCGAATTGCAGCGCGCCCTCAGCCGCGATTTGCTGCCCTTCCGCCCGCAGGATGAGGCGCTTAACGCCGCCGTACTGGAGACCGCCCTCGCCAACCTGGGGCGCAGCTTTGACTGGCGCAACGGCGGTTTTGGCGGCGCGCCCAAGTTCCCCCAGCCGATGAACCTGGAGTTCCTGTTGCGCGTGCACGCCCGCACCGGGGCCGGGTCCGCGCTGGAGATGGCCCGGTTGACGCTGACGCGCATGGCCCGCGGCGGCATCTACGACCAGATCGGCGGCGGCTTTGCCCGCTACAGCGTCGACGCTGGCTGGCTTGTCCCGCACTTCGAGAAGATGCTCTACGACAATGCCCAGCTCAGCCGCCTGTACCTGCATGCCTGGCAGGCGACCGGCGATCCGTTCTTCCGGCGCATCGCGGAGGAAATCTACGACTACATCCTGCGGGAGATGACCTCTCCGGAGGGCCTCTTCTACAGCGCCACCGACGCCGACAGCGAGGGCGAGGAAGGGCGCTTCTTCCTGTGGGATCAGGCCGAGATCGAAGCCCTGCTGGGCGATGACGCCCGGATCGCTATCGCTTACTGGGGCGTAACCGAACAGGGCAATTTCGAGGGGCGCAATATCCTCCACGTGCCGGAAGACGACGCGGCAGTCGCCGCCCGACTCGGCCTCTCCGTTGAGACGCTGCAGGCAAAAATCGTCGCCATCCGCCCTGTCCTGTATGCGGCGCGCGCCCGGCGCGTCCCGCCGGCGCTGGACGACAAAGTCCTGACGGAATGGAACGGCCTGATGATCGCCAGCCTGGCGGAAGGCGCGCGCATCCTGGGACGGGACGACTACCGCACCGCCGCGGTACGGGCTGCCGACGCCCTGCTCAGCGCGGCGGTCACCCCTGACTGGCGCGTCCGGCGCACAGTCAGGGGCGGGGAAGGCAAACTCAACGGCTACCTGGCCGATTACGCCATGCTGGCTGATGGCTTGCTGGAGCTGTACCAGGCCACCTTTGAGCCGCGCTATTTTGCGGCGGCGCAGGCACTGGCGGACGTGGCCCTGGTGCGCTTCCCGGCAGCGGATGGCGGCTACTTTGACACCAGCGATGATCACGAAGCCCTGCTCGTCCGCCCGCGCACCTTCGAGGACAACGCCATCCCTTCCGGGACGGCCATGCTGGCCCACGTGCTGATCCGCCTGGCGGCCTATACGGGGCGGCCTCATTACGAGGAAGCCGCGCGCGGCGCGCTGGCCCCCCTCAGCGAGGCGATGGCCCAGGTGCCGCTGGCCTTTGGCGCGGCGCTGAGTGCCGTGGATCTGCTCGTCAACGGCCTGACTGAAGTGGCGATCGCCGGCGACCCGGCAGACGATGCGACCCGCGCCCTGCTGGAGGTCATCCAGCGCCCCTACCGCCCCACCATCATCACTGCCCTGACGCCGGGCGACGCAGGCGACGACGCCTCGATCCCGCTGCTGCGGGGACGCACCCGGCGCGGCGGCCAGCCAACGGTCTACGTCTGCCGTAACTTCGTCTGCGCCCGGCCAGTCACCACGCCAGAGGAGGTCGCCGCCCTGCTGAAAGGGTAAACGCCCTCAACCGGCCAGTGCTCGCTCCAGCGCGGCGCGGAGGTCGCGCTCCGCGACAAAGCCGAATAGCCGCGTGATCTCGTTCCCATCCCCGTCCAGTACGACAAACACCGGCTGGCTGCGGATGCTGAAACGGTCGGTCACAGCGGCGTTAGCGGCTGCCTCGCGGTCAAGGTAGACAAAGTCCACCCGCCCCCAGTACTCCCCCTCAAGCCCATGAACCATGGGCCGCAGCGCCCGGCAGGTCGGTCACCACGTGGTGAGGAATTCCACCAGTTGCGGGCGGCCGGTGACGCCCACCACATCAGCGGAGTCGAAGCGATAGTCATCCGGCGGAGCGGGCGCAGCGGCATGGGTCGGTGCGGCGGCCAGCGCGCCCATCGGCAGGGCGGTCGCCGTGGCGGCGTGCAGCGCTTCCGGCGTGGGGGTTGGCAGCGGTTTGGCAGTCGGGAGGACCTCCGTCGGTCGTTCTGCGGCAGGCAGCGCTTCGCCGCTGCCGGGAGCCAGCAGGTCGCAGCCCGCCAGCAGGAGGATCAGCACCAGCGCCACCGGGAGAATGCGCCTGCTCCGGGCCATCAGCTTCACTCCTCTGCCGCCTGCGCGTCGGCTCAGGCCAGGTGCCGCCCGCGGGCGATATTGACGATATCGGCCAGCACGCCGAAAGCGGTCGTATCCGGTGAGCTGTCGCCCTCGATGATCGTCAGTTCGGTCAGGGTATCGGCCTCAAAAGTGACCGCGCTGCTGGTGCGCATGACATGCGCCAGCGGGCTATCCAGCGGCAGCGCCACCGGCGCCACCCGCGCCCGGACGGCCTCGCCGTCGCGCCAGGCCTCGCAGAGCAGCTTGATCCGCCGCCCTTCCTTCAGCGCGGCCTGGACCTGCTCGATGGTCACGCCGCCGATGCCGGTACGCTCCACATCCGCCGGGCGCAGGTCGGCGCCCATGTGGACATTGGCCAGCACAGTGATCTTGAGCGCGCTGTCCCAGCCGTCGATGTCATTGGACGGGTCAGCCTCAGCCAGGCCAGCGGCCTGCATCTCCTGCAAAGCCTCAGCGAAAGGCACCCCCTGCTCCAGGCGGGTCAGGATGCTGTTGGTGGTGCTGTTGAGCACGCCGCGGATGCGCCGGATCACCGAGACAGGCAGCCCCTCCCGCCCGAAAGCGTGCACCGGTGCGCCGTCCATCACCGTGCTTTCGAAGAAAAAGCCCAGCCGCTTCGCCCTGGCCAGCGCAGAAAGCTCCCGGTAAGCGTAGGCTAGCGGCCCCTTGTTGGCCGTGACGACGTGCAACCCGCGCCCCAGCGCGGCGCGGACGAGATCGGTGGCCGGCTGGCCGGTGCGCGGGTTCATCCACGTGGCTTCGACGACCAGATCAGCGGGGACGGCCTGCAGGAAGGCGGCGGTATCGGGCGTCGGCGCGCCGCGGTGCAACCGCTCCAGCGCCCGCTCCGCATAGGCGTCGAGCGCAGCCTTCAGGTCGATCCCGGCGGGGTCGATGCAGCGGCCATGGCTGTCGGTGCTGATGCCGGTGACGGTCAGCGTCAGGTCATGCGCCGCCCGCAGCGCATCCGCTTTGCGCAGCAACAGGCGGGCCAGGGCGCGGTTGACATTGCCAAAGCCCAGCAGGGCCAGTCTCAGTTCCATAGCGGCATACTCCACAGGGCAAGCAGCAGCGCGGCAGGCCGCGCCGGAAGATCACGTCAGGCCATCATCATGGAGGCGTATTTTACCCGCAATCAGGCAAACGGCTATAATGGGCGCGGCTGTGCGCCAGCACAACCAGCATTGCCTGAGGTTTCTTACTACGGACTGAGAGCGCTTTTTCATGACTGATCCGCAATGGCTCAACTGGGCCAACCGTCTGCGCGCTATCGCTGCCGCCGGGCGCACCTACTCCAGGGACCCCTACGACCGCCAGCGCTTTGACCAGATCGCCGAACTGGCCGCCGAGATTCTGGCGGCCCACACCGATACGGACATGGCGGCAATCGCCGGGCTGATCGACGCCGACCTGGGTTATCCCACCCCCAAGGTCGACGTGCGCGGCGTTGTCTTTCAGGAAGGGAAGATTCTGCTGGTGCAGGAAGTGCAAGATGGCGGGCGCTGGACACTGCCCGGCGGTTGGGCCGACATTTACGAGTCGCCCTCTGAATCAGTCGTGCGGGAAGTCTTTGAGGAATCCGGCTACCGGACGCGGGCGGTCAAGCTGCTGGCCGTCTACGACCGCCAGAAATGGCCTCACCCGCCGCACCCGAACTACACGTACAAACTGTTCTTCCAGTGCGAGATCACCGGCGGCGAACCAGCCACCAGCCTGGAAACCAGCGGCGTGGGCTGGTTTGGTCCGGATGAACTGCCGGAGCTTTCCACCAGCCGCGTGCTGCCGGAGCAGATCGCCCGTTTCTTTGAACACGCCCGCCATCCGGAATGGCCGACCGACTTTGACTGATGCGCCCCGGCCCGCCCTTCAGTTTGGCCCGAACTCAGGTACAATACCGCGCATGAACGACAAGACCTTTGAAGTCCTCGAACTACCCAAAATCCTGGAAAAGCTGGCCGCCTACACCGATTTCAGCGGTGGGCGGGAACTGGCGCGTACCCTGCGTCCGACGCCCTACCTGGATGAGGCGCTGGAGCGCCAGCAGGAGACCACCGAGGCGCGGTTGCTGCTTGAGCAGGGGACCAATGTCTCGCTGGGCGGCGTCTTTGACGTGCGCGAGGCAGCCCGCGCGGCCATCCGGGGTGTGATCGTCGAGCCGCCGACGTTGCTGGATATCCTCAGCACGCTGCGGCGGGCGACCACCCTGCGCCGCCTGCTGACCCGCCTGCGCGGGCAGGCCCCGCGCCTGGCCCAGATCGCCGAACTGATCGAGGAATGCCCGCGCGTCCAGGAAGAGATCGCCCGCGTGATCAACGACCGGGGCGAGATCAACGATAGCGCCAGCCCGCGCCTGGCGATCATCCGCCGCGATCTGCGCGTCGCTTTTGACCGCCTGCAGAGCAAGTTGCAGAACATTATCAACAATCCCAGCAACGCCAAATATCTGCAGGAGCCGCTGATCACCCAGCGCGGCGGTCGCTATGTCATCCCCCTGCGGGCAGAATTCAAAGGCAAGATCAAGGGCATCGTCCACGATCAATCGGCCAGCGGGGCCACCCTGTGGATCGAGCCGCTGACGACCGTCGATTACAACAATACATGGCGCGAAATGCAGATCCAGGAGCAGGACGAAATCCGGCGTATTCTGCAGGAACTGACCGACCTGATTGGCCGCGAATCAGCTTACATCAGCCGGACGGTGGAAACGCTCGCCCAACTTGATCTGATCTTCGCCCGCGCCCGCTATGCGGAGGCCATCGCTGCGACCCCGCCGACGCTGGTCGGCTTCCGGGAGATGCCCGCCCAGTCGGACGGCTTCAAGCATCCCGGCAGCACGCTGAACCTGCCGGAAGCGCGCCACCCCCTGCTTGACCCGGCGACCGTCGTCCCGATCGACGTCTACCTGGATGACGACACCTACGTGCTGGTCATCACCGGCCCTAACACCGGCGGCAAGACCGTCGCGCTCAAGACAGTCGGCCTGCTGGCGCTGATGGCCCAGTGCGGCCTGCATCTGCCTACCCAGCAGGGCGCCGTCCTGAGCGTCTTCAGCGGCATCTACGCTGACATTGGCGACGAGCAGAGCATCGAGCAGTCGCTGAGCACGTTCAGCGCCCACATGACCAACACCATCCGCATCCTCAGGGAATGCGATGAGCGATCGCTGGTTGTGCTGGACGAAGTCGGCGCCGGCACCGACCCGGCGGAAGGCTCTGCGCTGGCCCGCGCTATTCTCTCTGCCCTGCTGCGCAAGCGCACGACCACGCTTGTCACCACCCACCACCCGGAACTGAAGGTGTGGAGCCACGAGCAACGCGGCGTGCGCAATGCGTCCGTCGTCTTTGATCTGGAGACGCTGGCCCCCACGTATCAGCTGGTCATCGGCCTGCCCGGTCGCTCTAACGCGCTGGCGATCGCCGCCCGGCTGGGCATGGACCCGGCCATCATCGCCGAGGCGCGCAGCATGATCACGACCGAGGCCATGATCGCCGATGACCTGCTGGACGAGATTCACCGCACCCGCGACGACATCCGGCGGGAAAAGGCTGCCGCCGCCGCCACCCGGAAGGAGGCGGAGGAACTGCGCCGCCAGTTACAGGCCCGCCTGGACGCCATCGAGACCGAACGGCGCAACCTGCTGCAGGAAGCGCGGGACGAGATCAAGGCGGAGCTGGAGGACCTGCAGGCCGAACTGCGCCGCCTGCGCCGCCGCCTGCAGGCCGCCGGTCAACCGCTGGAAGCGCTGAAAGAGATCGAGGAATCGGCTGAAGAACTGGAAGCCGAACTGGAAACGCCAGTGTCCAATGTGATCGCCCCGCCGGTGGAAGGGCTGGAGGAACGCCCGCTGCGGCTGGGCGACCCGGTCTGGGTATATTCGCTCAATGCGGAGGGCGTGATCACAGAGTTGAGCAAGACCGAGGCCGAAGTGCAGATTGGTCGCCTGCGCCTGCGCGCCCGGCTGGACGACCTGACTTACCGCACCCGCAGCGAGCGCAAGGCCGGCGAGAAACCCACGCCACGCCTGGCTCCGGAGCGGGCCACCCCTGCGCCCCGGACTGCCTCGCCGGGGCTGGAGCTTGACCTGCGCGGAACGCGCGTCGAAGATGCCCTGCCCCGCGTGGAGGACTATCTGGACGCAGCGTACATGGCCGGGCTGCCCTTCGTGCGGATCATCCATGGCAAGGGCACCGGCGCCCTGCGCAAGGCCGTTCAGGACCTGGTGCACAGGCACCCGCTGGCCCGTAGCTGGGAGCGTGGCCGGCCTGACGAAGGCGGCGACGGCGTGACCGTGGTCTTCCTCGTCGCGCAGAATTAGATCGTAGACGCGTAGGGGCGCAGCATACTGCGCCCCTACC
>JAIOAT010000057.1 GCA_019873685.1 Chloroflexota bacterium | reverse complement strand
TTGATCACCCACGATCCCGCCATTGGCCGCAAACTGGATCGCGCGGTGTTCCCCGGTGAGCAGGGCGGCCCGCACATCAACGCCATGGCCGGGATGGCCGTCGCTTTCAAGCTGGCCCGCACGGAGCAGTTCCGCCGTCTGCAGGAACAAACTGTCCGTAACGCCGTCCGGCTGGCGGAGAGACTGGCCGAGCATGGCTTCCGCATCCCCTATGGCGGCACCGACTCGCACATGCTTCTGCTCGACTGCAAGAGCATCACCGGCCCGGATGGCACACCGCTCAGCGGTGACATGGCCGCCCGCATCCTGGACCTGGCCGGGATCGTCCTCAACCGCAACACCATCCCCGGCGATAAGAGCGCCTTCAGCGCCAGCGGTCTGCGCATGGGCACGCCCTGGCTCACCCAGCGTGGCTTCCGCGAGCCTGAGATCGATCGTCTGGCGGCCATCATCAGCAATGTGCTGCATGCCTGCACGCCCTTCAGTTACCTCAAGGGCAACAAACCCCAACTCCGCAGCAAGGTGGACTTTGATGTCCTGCAGCAGGCCGCCCTGGATGTTCGCACCCTGGTGCACGATGTGGGCATCGACACGCCCGGCCCGGACGGCGTCGGGTACCCTCACGTGTACTACATCGACAGCATCCCTGATACCGGCTGGCATGTCCTGGAGATTGTCGGCGAAGATGCTGAAGCCTTCCTGCAGGCGGCCACCACCAACGACGTCCTGGCCCTGCATGATGGCGACGCCCAGGCTACCAACCTGCTGAATCCGGATGGCACGCCGATCAGCCGGGGCGTCCTCAAGCGGCTCAACAGCAGCACTTACCATCTCCACGTGGATCGGAACGCCGGTCGAGCCGCGGCCTGGCTGCGCTCACTCTCCGACGGCTTTGTGCGCTTTGACCCGCTTGATCTGCACGGCAAACTACCCGGCCCGGTCATCGTGCGTGAGGTAAGCCACATCCAGCCGATCACAGGAGTCAGCGGCGATGGTTACGCCGCTGGCAAAGCATTCTTTATCGGGGTGCACGGCGAACGGTATAGTGGTCCAAAGGCAGCTCCCCTGCCGGTCTTTAGCTGGGAGGAACCCGCCGATCAGCCCCTGCGCAAGACCACGCTCAACGCTCTTCACCGCGAGATGGGCGCCAAGATGGTGCCTTTCGCCGGCTGGGATATGCCGGTGTGGTATTCCAGCGTGGCCGAGGAGCATCTGGCCGTCCGGAACAGCGCGGGAGTCTTCGATGTCTCCCATATGGGCGTATGGGATATCAGCGGTCGCGGAGCGGAAGCGTTCCTCGATGCCCTGACCACCAACGATGTACGCGCCCTCAAGCCGGGCATGGCCCATTACAACTACCTGCTGGGCGTGGATGGTGTGCCGATCGATGACATCTTCGTGTACCGTCTGGCTGCTGACCACTTCATGATCGTTGTCAACGCCTCCAATGATGACAAGGACTGGGCCTGGGTCAGCGGCCTGATCGAGGGCAAGTATCTGGTTGATCCGGCTAACCCCGGTGCGGCGCTACCGGGCCGCCATGAGGTCACCCTGCGCAATCTGCGTGATCCCCGGCACGGGCCGGAGATGCGCGTTGACATCGCCCTGCAGGGGCCGAAGAGCCGCGACATCCTGCTGAGCCTGCAGGCCAGCGATGCGGATCGGGCCGCAATCAAGAAGCTGCCCTGGGCGGGCATCGCCCATGTCACACTCAACGGCTACGACGTGATCGTCACCCGTACCGGCTACACCGGCGAGCGCATCGCCTACGAACTGTTCATTCACCCGGACAAAGCCCCGGCTTTCTTTAAGGATCTGGTGGAAAGCGGCGCTGTCCCCTGCGGCTTGGCGGCGCGGGATAGCCTGCGCACCGAAGCTGGCCTGCCCCTGTATGGCCATGAACTGGCCGGCGTGCTGGGGCTTGGCCCGGCGGACGCCGGCTTCGGCAGCTATGTCAAGACCTGGAAGCCGTTCTTTGTCGGCAAGCGAGCCTTCCTGGAACATGAGCGGACGCGCAGCGCGATGGTCACCCGCTTCCGTCTGAACGCCAGGGGGTTGCGCCCGCCGCAACCGGGCGACCCGGTAGTAGAGCCGCGCGGGCGGGTGATCGGCATGGTCACCAGCTGCTCGATCGACAGCGAGGGCTACCAGCTGGGACAGGCGTACATCAAGACGGACTTCCTGGAGGAAGGCACGCCGATCGCCATCTATACCGGCGCCGAGAAGCTGACCCTCAGCAAACCGTTTGGCCAGCTTCGCATTGGCGACAAGGCCCCCGTGCCCACGCCGGCCACGGTGCTCAGCCGCTTCCCCAAGCGCGACTAGACCTTCCCGGCCACGCAGAAAAACCACACGACCGGCGCTCATCCGCGGATGGGCGCCGGTTGCTGCTTGGCGTTCGGGTAGCCATGCGGCATGATGTGGCGTATGATTGGCGCAGCCCGCAACAAACTGGCGCGTAATCGCCTGTGCCAGTATCGAGCTTTTACCGTTTACAGGAAGAGAAGCCCCTATGTCTGTGATCATCCCTGCTCGCCGCCTGTTGTGGATTTCCCTGACCATCGCAGCTCTATTCAGTATCCTGGGTGGGCTGGGCGAGTATTCGGGCGAGTTTATGCCGGGCGATCCGCTGCGCTCGCTACGGGCATTCGACTTTGCCCGTGGCAATGTGCCAACATGGTTTACTTCGGCGGCCTTTCTGACCTGTACACTGTTGCTGTTGATCATTGCCGCCCATGCCCGCCGCACCAGCTGGCGCGCTACTCTGCTCTGGGGCGGGCTGGCTGTGCTGATGCTGGCGTTGTCGGTCAACGAGATCTTCGCTGTCGAACACAACACGCTGCTGGACTACGCGACTCGCGCTCTGCGCCTGACCCTGCGGACTGACGGCCTGACTATCCTCGTTGTGCTTGGCGGAGTGGTGAGCGTAGCGGGTGTTGCGCTGTACTCCCGCCTGTTCCTGGGTCTTCCCGCCAGAACACGGCGCGCCTTCTTTGTGGCGGGCGCCGTTTACCTGGGCGGCGCAATCGGATTGCAGGCCATCGGAACCTTGATCGAACGTCAACCGGGCGGCAGTCCCCTGCTTAAGCTGGTGGTCAGCAACATCGAGGAACTGTGTGAGATTGCCGGAGTGCTGATCTTCCTCTACGCGCTACTGGCTTATGTGGAGCAGCGCATTGGGCCGATCACGCTGACCGTCAGGCAGTAGCGACGCGCCTGTTTTCGACTCGCCAGAGCCGCTCCACCAGCAGAGCCAGCGGAATGAACACGCTCAGGCTAAAGCGTCCTCCCACAAACCCGAAGGCCCATGCTATAGTACCAACAGCCAGCGCCACACCGATCCACCGCCGGTTATCTACCAAGCACGGTAACAGAAATACCAGATCATAGGCATTCAGCAGAGGATTGCACAGAGCAAAGAGCAGCGCCCAGTCATCGAACGCCATTCTGCCGCGCCGCGACCTGAGTGCCGTGAAAATCAGTACAGCAGCCAGCAGGCATCCCAACCACCCGATCAGCGGCGGCAGCCCCAGCCGATCTGCGACCAGATACAGGCTAGCCCGGCCCATCGCGCTATCATTCGCGCGCCCGCGGAGAATCGTCGTTAGCCAGGCCAGCGGCCAGCTCGGTTGCAGGACAAAAGCCGGGATACTGAGCAGCAGTACACCTGCCAGCCAGCCTGCGTATGCCCGCCACTGCCCGCGCCAGTGGATGGCCAGCCAGGTCCACGCCAGCACCGCGACGTGCGGCTTCAATACACCGAGCGCCACCAGCAGCCCATGTCCAAAGGTTGCCCGCTCCTCTCGATTAGCGCGCTCCGCCAACTGGTACTGCGGCAGAAGCAGCCAGGTGCTCTGCCCCAGAAGCAAGTGATCGCCCAGCGGCGGAATCAGCAACGCGGCTGCTCGCCCCCGTACCACCCACAATCCCACTGCTACCGGCGCCACCATCCACAGCAGACGCAGCAGCGACTCCGCATATCGCGCTGGCAGGCATACAGTAGTGTAGAACGGCGCCGGGTAATAAACCCTCCCGGAGTTCCCGTATTGGAAGTGCTCCGGGTGAAAACAGAAGCGTTCGGCGGCACTCATCAGCAGGCCGTAATCATATGGCATCCGCCCCACCTCCAGGGAGATCAAAGCCAAGGCCAGCGTTGAACCGATCAACAACGCTATCAGTACTACATTGACCCACCAGAGGCGGCTTTGCAGCGGCTTGAAGCGCTCAGGCATAGGAGGCATTTCACCATACAGAAGCCGGGTACATCGGCATTGTAGGCATGATGACCCATGCATGCAAAACAAACGCCCTTCCCGGAAGCCGGGAAGGGCATTCATGCCTTCGAACAGAATCATCACGCTGACTGAGTACTCAGCGTCGGCGGCTGTTCCGCCCAGTCTGGGATGGGCACGCAGCAGAGCACCAGTTGCTTGGCCGCCAGCACTTCATCGACACGGCCCACCGGTGTGATATGCGGCGCTTCGTGCAGCAGTTCCGGGTTCTCGTGCGCTTCCCTGGCAATCGTCTTGAGCGTTTCAGCGAAGGCGTCGAGCGTTTCCTTGCTCTCGGTCTCGGTCGGCTCAATCATCAGTGCTTCGGGCACGATCAGCGGGAAGTAGTTGGTCGGCGGATGGTAGCCGTAATCCATCAGACGCTTGGAGATGTCCAGCGCATGGATGCCCGGCGCATCCTTCCAGCGGCCTTCCATGACAAATTCGTGCCCGCAGAAGCGGTCATACGGCACATGGTAGGTATCCCGCAGCAATGCCAGCACGTAGTTGGCGTTCAACACCGCGTAGTAGGAGACATCGCGAAGCCCCGGGCCGCCATTCTCCCGAATGTACGTGTAGGCCCGCACAAGCATCCCAAAGTTACCATGGAACGCCTTGACACGCCCGATGCTCTTTTCCGGCATGTGCCAGCCGTAAAGCGGCGGCTGCTCATCATCGCCCGGCTCGATCTCGGCCACGATCGGCCCCGGCAGGAACGGCAGGAGCTTCTCGTTACAGGCTACCGGCCCGCTGCCCGGCCCACCACCGCCATGCGGCGTGGAGAACGTCTTGTGCAGGTTGTAGTGCATCACGTCAAAGCCGATCTCGCCTGGCTTGAGCACGCCCATCATGGCGTTCATGTTGGCGCCGTCCATGTACATCAGGCCGCCGCAGCCATGTACCGCCTCGATCACCTCCAGCATGTGCCTTTCAAAGAGGCCCAGGGTGCTGGGCACGGTGATCATCATCCCGGCCACGGTGTCGTCACAGGCGGCCCGCAGCGCCGCCAGGTCAACATCGCCATTTTCGTCAGAAGGCAGCTCCACCACTTCCAGCCCGGCCATGGACGTTGTGGCCGGGTTGGTGCCGTGCGCGCTGTTGGGTACCAGGATTCGGGTGCGTTTGCCATCCCCGCGATCCAGATGGTACTTGCGGATCATCAGGATGCCGCTGAATTCGCCCTGTGCGCCGGCGGCGGGTTGCAGACTCACGCCTTTCATCCCGCTGATCTCGGCCAGCCAGGTTTGCAGGTAATACATCAGCATCAGCGCGCCCTGCGTCTCGTCGATGCCCAGCCGCGGATGCAACCCGGCGAAACCCGGCAGACGCGCCGCATCCTCATTGACCTTAGGGTTGTACTTCATGGTGCAGGAGCCGAGCGGGTAGAAGCCTTTATCCACGCCGTAGTTGAGGTGGCTCAGCCGCACATAGTGGCGGATAACATCCATCTCGCTGACTTCCGGCAGGTCAAGCTCCGCGCGGAGCAAATCCTGAGGCAGATCGGTCGTCGGGACATCGACCTCCGGCAGGCGCACACCGCAGCGGCCCGGCACGCTGATCTCGTAAATGAGCGGTTCGAGCTTCATGAGGCGATCTCCTCCAGCGCGGCCACCAGCGCGTCGATCTCTTCACGGGTATTCATCTCGGTCACGGCGAGCAGCATGGTGTTGGCGCGGTCAGGATAATCCTGCGCCAGGTCATAGCCGCCGATGATGCCGTAGTCTTCCAGCAAACGAGCGTTGATCTCCGCCACCGGCCTGGGGCACCGAACCATGAACTCCTTGAAGAACGGTTTGCTCCAGTCCACGCTGAAGCCCGGCAGCCTGTCGATCTCCCTGGCGGCATAGTGCGATTTCTGGTAGCACAGGTTGGCGACTGTCCGCAGACCGCACTTGCCCATCAACGACAGGTAGATACCCGCCGCCAGAGCCATCAGTCCCTGGTTTGTGCAAATGTTGCTTGTTGCCTTCTCCCGGCGGATGTCCTGCTCGCGCGGGCGGAGGGTCATGACAAAGGCGCGCTGGCCACGGTTGTCCTTTGTCTCGCCAATGATGCGCCCGGAAATCTTGCGCACCAGTTGCTTGGTGCAGGCAAAGTAGCCCAGGTACGGTCCGCCAAAACTGAGTGGGATGCCCAGCGGCTGACCCTCGCCCACGGCCATATCCGCGCCGAGTTCCCCGGGACTCTTGAACAGCCCCAGCATGATCGGGTCCGCGACCAGCGTCAGCAGAACCTTCTGGCTGTGCAGGCTATCTGCCAGGCCGGTGAAGTCTTCAATTTGCCCGAAGAAGTTGGGGTACGCGACCGCCAGCATCGCTGTCTGATCGTCGACCAGTTCGAGTAGTTCAGCCGGCGTGCGCACCCTGTCATCGCCGACAAAGGTGACATCCTGGCCCTGCAAATAGGTACGCACAACCTCCCGGTACTGCGGGTTGATCCCGGCACTGAGCACAATCTTGCGCCGTTTGCCGCGCGCCTCGTTGATGGCGACGATGATCGCCTCAGCCAGGCTGGTCGCGCCGTCATAGTGGCTGGCGTTAGCAGCTTCCATGCCCGTCAGAGCGCAGAGCATGCTCTGGTATTCGAAGATCGCCTGGAGCGTGCCCTGGCTGACTTCCGGCTGGTATGGCGTATAGGCGGTATAGAATTCCCCGCGCAGCAGGATGTGATTGATCGCGCTGGGGATGAAGTGATGGTACGCCCCGGCGCCAAGGAAGAGCGAAAAGTCCTGCACGCTGGCATTGGCGGCCTGCAGACCGTACAGCTCGGAGAGTACCTCCATTTCACTTAACGGCTCCGGCAATGCCAGGTGCGGAAAGCGGTACTGCTCCGGGACAGCGTCAAACAGTTCCTCAATGGACTCAACGCCGATCGCCGCCAGCATCGCCCGGCGGTCAGCATCGGTATGAGGGATGTAGCTCATGGTCGCATCCTATTCGCGCTCTGCGCAGTACTTTTCGTAGGCGTCGGCGTCCAGCAGGTCATTCAATTCAGTGGGGTTGCTGATGGCAATCTTGATGAACCACCCGGCGCCATACGGATCGCTGTTGACCGTTTCCGGGGCATCCTGCAACGCTTCGTTGATCTCGGTGACGGTGCCGCTAACCGGCATGTGCATGTCCGACGCCGCTTTGACAGATTCCACCGACCCGAAGGATTCGCCCTTGGCAAATGTCGCGCCCACGTCAGGCAGTTCCACATACACGATATCGTTCAGAGCTTCCTGGGCGTAATCGGTCAGGCCGATCACCCCGACGCTGCCTTCCACCCGAATCCATTCATCACTCTGGGTATACTTGAGACCCTGCTCAACCTTGCTCATCGTCCAGCAGTCCTTTCGCTACAAACGGTCAGGTATGAAGAACGGACGCACAAAGCAAAGACGCGCAGCGCCACAACGCTGCGCGTCTCCTGTCATTGAACCTGAGAGATTCGCCCGTACAGGCAGACGATCGTCCTGCCGCGCCGGGCTTGCCCCTTCGGCGCACAACCGCCGGGCGGTCTGTGCTTTCCAGGATGCCCAACCTGCGGGTCTTTGGTGCCTGAGAGTTTCACCGGCGGATCAGCCAGGCCGCCAGCTTGCCCCTTCGGCGCTCCCGATCCGGGAGTCTCTCCCCGGCAGGTAGCTAGCAATTATCCAGTTGTCATTCGAATTGTACAGGATGCCCAGCCGCCGGGCAACAGAATCACCATCTCGTTCCTCTCCCCACACACCACCATCGCAAACATTTTGTCAAGCGCCCGCACCTGCGGCTATAATCGGCGGCTGGATTCCTGAAAGGCTGTGGTTTTATCCATGTTCGAATTCACCCTGGAAGCTACGGACGGGCACGCCCGCGCCGGACGGTTCACGACGCCTCACGGAACACTGGAGACGCCGGTCTTTGCCCCGGTGGGCACGCAGGCCACCGTCAAAGCAGCCAGTCCGCGCGTCCTGCGCGAGGTGGGCGCGACCCTGATCCTGGCCAACACCTACCATCTCTACCTACGCCCCGGCGATGAACTGATCCGCGACATGGGCGGGCTGCACGCTTTCATGGCCTGGGACCGCCCGATCCTGACCGACTCCGGGGGGTTTCAGGTGTTCAGCCTGGCCAGCAACCGCCGCATCGACAGCGATGGCGTGGATTTCGTCTCGCACATCGACGGCAGCAAACACCGCTTTACGCCGGAAAAGTCGATCCGGATCCAGGAAAATCTAGGCGCTGACATCATCATGTGCTTCGATGAATGCCCGACCCCCAATGACCGGACAGCCGTCGAAGCCGCGCTGGAGCGCACCCATGCCTGGGCAGTGCGTTGCCGGGCTGCCCACACACGGGACGATCAGGCGCTCTTCGGCATTGTGCAGGGGGGCATCTACCCCGACCTGCGGGCGCAATCGGCAGCCTTCCTGCGCGCGCTGGATTTCCCCGGCTATGCCATCGGCGGTCTGGCGGTGGGGGAAACCAAGGCCGAAATGTACGCCACACTGGAACAGACGACGCCGCTCCTGCCGGCGGACAAGCCGCGCTACCTGATGGGCGTTGGCAGCCCGGAAGACCTGGTGCACGGCGTGGCGCGTGGCGTGGACATTTTCGACTGCGTGCTGCCCACCCGTGTCGCCCGCAACGGCGCCGCCCTGACCCGCCAGGGGCGCATCAACATCCGCAATCTCAAGTACGCCCGCGACCCGGACCCGATTGAACCAGGTTGCACCTGCTATGCCTGCACGACGTTCTCCCGCGCCTACATCCGCCACCTGATCAAGGCGGAGGAAATCCTGGCCCATAACCTGCTGACTCTGCACAACATCCATCTCCTGCAGACGCTGATGCGCGAGATGCGTGCGGCGATCCTGGCCGGAACATTTGGCGCATATGCCGCCGCTTTCCTGGCAACATACAGGCCGGTTGGCAATCCGCCTCCCCACCCGCTGCCAGCCGATTTAACCACGGGTTGAACCCTGCTGCTCACTGAAAGGACTCCCTCTTGAGCATCTTACAGGCTATCATTCTGGGCATCATCCAGGGCGCAACCGAATTTCTGCCCATTTCGAGCTCCGGTCATCTGGTTCTGCTACCCTGGTGGTTCAACTGGGAGCTTCCGCACAATCTGATCTATCCTGTCGCCGTCCATCTGGGTACACTGCTCGCGGTACTGATCTACTTCCGCCAGGACTGGATACGTCTCTTCCATGGTCTGGTTCGCCTGATCCGGACGCGCAAGCTGGATCATCCGGATAGCCAATTATTCGTCTATCTGGCCATTGGCTCAATCCCGGTAGCCATCTTCGGATCCTTTCTCGCCCGCCGGCTGGAGGAAACATTCCAGACGCCGGTTGCTGTCGCCGCGCTGCTGCTGGTCACCGCCGGGCTACTCATCCTGAGCGAGCGCCTGACGGCGGTCAGAGGCACGGCGTCCAACCAACTCAACCATATGACCTGGCAGGACGCTTTAGTTATCGGCGTTGCTCAGCTCTTTGCCCTGCTGCCGGGCATCTCCCGCTCAGGCAGCACCATCGCCGCCGGGCTGATCCGGGGTCTCAGCCGCGCTGAAAGCGCACGCTTCAGCTTTCTCCTGGGTGCGCCGGCGATCGTTGGGGCGGGCATCCTGACCAGCATCCAGGCGATCAACGGCAACCAGTTTGACGGCCAGCTATTGCCTCTGCTGGCGGGATTCGCCAGTGCGGCTGTCGTCGGCTACGCGGCCATCGCCTTCCTCCTTTCGTTTGTCCGCCGCCGCCGGCTATACCTGTTTGCCGCCTATTGCATCCTCTTTGCAGCGATCAGCCTGCTGGCCATTGGCCTCGGATGGTAACCTGTGAAGCGGGGCAAGGGCAAGCGTGCGCTGATCCTGCTCGCGCTGGCGCTGGGAGCCTGCCAGTCGCCGCAATTACGCCTGCCACCCACCCCGCAGACCGCCATTCTTGAACTGCGCAGCACCGAGTCAACCGCCCCCTTATTGCGGGCGCTGGTCAGTGAGTACCAGGCAGCCCGGCCAACGCTGCGCCTGGCGCTGCGGCTGAGCGCCATCAGCACCATGGATGCGTTGACTGCTGCCAGCGCAGATACGCCGCTGACCCTGACCGAGTTCCTGCCGGTCAGTTCCCCGCTATGGGCCGCGCCCATCGGCGACGACCTCCTGGCCGTGATCACCTATCCAGCTAACACCATCGGCGAGTTATCGCTGGAGCAGGTTCGGGCCATCTACACGGGCCGCCTGTCCAGCTGGCAGGATGTCGGCGGAGAAGAAACGCCAATTATCGTCGTCAGCCGTGAGGCAGGTTCCGCTACGCAGGCGGCCTTTGAGGCGCTGGTGATGGCAGGAAGCCCTACGACATCGAACGCACGCCTGGCGCCGGGCACCCCGGCGATGCTCGATATCGTCGCCCGTACACCCGGCGCGATCGGCTACGCCCCCCTGCGCAGCTTGGCATCAGATGTCCACCCGCTGGCACTGGATGGCGTGTTCCCGACGCTGGCCTCCGCCGATGCCTACCCGCTACGGATGCCTCTACTCCTGGTTGCGGCGGAGGAGCCGGATGGCCTGATACGCGATTTCGTCGCCTGGGTGCAAAGCGCCGAGGGCCAGCGCGTCGTCGCCCGCTATGCAGCGCCGCTCCCCTGAGGCCGGACGCACGGTTGCAGCCACGCCAGAAGACGGCATAATAGCTCCGGAGGCTGCCCGGCGTACCGTTACACCGCCCCGATCATCCTGCTGATGATGGAGGAATTCCGTGAAGAGTTCGTGGTTACCGCTGCTTCTTGCCATGCTCCTGTTGCCGGGCCTGATCGTGGTTGCCCAGGGCGGAGATGTGACTCTGACGGCAACCGTGATCTTCCCTGTGATCACCCTGCGGGAAGGCCCCGGACTGGATCATCCGGCCAGCGGCAGGGCCGCTCAGGGCGAAACACTGACGATCACCGGTCGCACATCCGATAGCGGGTGGTTCCGGGTTGCCCTGGCCGATGGCGGGACAGCCTGGCTGGCGGCATATCTGGTCACGCTGGATGGCGACCCGGCCCGTCTGCCGGTCGTTGAAGGCACGCCGGATGTACAGGACGCCAGGCTATACGTCCCACCGGGCTGCGATTACTTCGGCATCGGCCCATTCTACGGCCACGTCGGCCAGTCCATCGTCCTCACGCAGGGCTGGGAAGCCGCCAGCCGCGCGCTGATCGACGACTACCTCAGCAACGTGATCCAGATCGTGAGCTTTGACGGGCGCCTGATCAGCACGTACAGCGCTTACCGGGGCGAGCCGTTCTACCACGAAGCCACCGGCACCTGGCGGGTCTTCTGGAGCTTTGACATGGGGCCAGTGGCCGCCGGAACCCATGTCATCGAGTGGTCGCAAATGTTCAACCGCCCCGTCAGCGATGGGCTGGACAACAACGGTGACGGCCAGCCGGATACCTATGGCCCGGACATGACCACTTACCGCTGCACGCTGATCATCCAGTAGGACGCAACAACAACGGCAACGCCCGGCAGAATTGCCTCGCCGGGCGTTGATTTCTCCGGATTTTGATCTGCCCGTTCAGCCGCCTTGTGGGGCTGGAGTCGGCGTCCACAGTTTCGGCGCGGCGACGGTTGCGGTGGCGTTCATGTCACCCAGCTCCTGGCTGATGAACACGCCCGGCATCCCTTCCCGGACGATCTCGAACCAGGTGGTGCCGGGGTGCAGCGGGATCGGGGTGTTATCGCCCCAGGTGAGCTGCAGGCCCATGCTCTCGTCGCGGGCATGACGCTGCCACCATCCCCGGTAGACCAGACCGTCGCGGAAGATGTACGCCTGACCGACATCCCAGAGCTGAATCTCCAGCGAATTGGCCTTGCTTTCCGGCTCAAAGAGGTCAGGACGCTCGGCGTGGGGCACGGCCAGCACCACCACGTTGTTGGCGCGGAGTTGCTCGCCGGTCAGTTTGTCGAGATGCGGCACGCCGGAATTCCAGCGGTAGTAGTAACCGTCCTCAGCGTTGTACTGCCAGGTTGCGTCCGTCTCCCCCCACCAGTCGATGAATACCTGATTGGCGGGCGAACCACCCTCCACCGGCTCCTCGCGGAAGGCCAGCCCACGCACCAGCATCCCCGTATTGACGCCGCGCTCATCAGCCTTCTTCCAGATTTCGTCCAGGTTGGCGAAGAGCGTATGCTCAAAGGCCAACCCTTCCTCCGGGAAGCGGGCAAACATTGGCTCATTGTCGCCCAGATGCGGGGAGAACACCCGCCAGCGCCATTCCGCGTTCAGGATCATCTGCCGGATCGGGTCGCTGGAGCCGCTGTAGGCAAACAGCGCGCGGAACATCGGCACCAGTTCCAGGTCGACTAACCGACCGCTGCGGACCGAGCCAACGTGCGTGGCGCTATGGCTGCGGTAGATGGCGGCGAAACGGGTCACCCCGCCTTCCGCCTCATACTCAAACACAATGTCGGCCAGGCTCAGGCCGCTCTGGGGACGCACCACCGGCGGCCAGTTGGAGATCTTAACGATCAATGGGCGGCGGGCCATCGACGCCTCATCCGGGTATGGCAGGCCAGTCAGCGGATTGATGCCCTCCGGATAGTTGTATGGGCCGATCGGCGTGGCGGTTGGCGTCGGCGTGATGGTCGGGGTGAACGTCGGCGTCGGCGTATCCGAAGGCGTCGGGGTGACGCTCGGCGTGTATGTCGGCGTGAAGGTAGGAGTATTGGTGGGGATGGGGGTATTGCTGGCCGTTGGTGTCGGGCTGGGCGTGTTGGTCAGCGGCGGTGTGCCGGTGATGATCGGCCCGGCGGCCAGCGGCGCGGCATGCCCGCCAAGCAGCGCCGCCCATCCCAGCGACGCCAGCAGCAACAGTGAAATGGTTCGTTTCATCCAGCAGTTTTCCTCTTCAAGCCCCCCAGGTTCACAGCAGCGCCTTACTATACCGGAAAAGACGGGGGTGATCCAGCGTCAAATCGGGTCTGATTCCTTGCGCTGGCGACGGGCGTCACCGCTGCGATAGCAGCCAGCGGACGCGGTCGTAGGATGCCAGATAGTGCAGGAGCACCAGTGCGCCCAGCACACCCGCCGCCACCGGCTGCCCGGCAGCAACCAGCAACCCCACCCCGCCAGCGAAGAAGAGCGCTTCCAGCAGCAGCCGCACCCACCCACGAACGGCGACGGGCGCTTCTTTGGGATCGCCCGGCACGCGGAAGACGCCCCACAACACAGCGGCGATGAGCGGGACACCCAGTCCCAGGATCGGACGCCAGGCCCCTTCCTGCGTCGTCCATCCCCAGACACCCATCCCGGCCAGCGCCGCCAGTTCCAGCAGAAACCGCAACAGCAGATTTGCCGGATGTTTGCTCATGGTTTGCTCCTATGTCCCTGCAATGCGAAGCATGTATCGCCTGCGCAACTCCAATCAGGTGGCCCGCGCCAGCGCCCAGGCGGCATGTTCACGCACCAGCGCCGATTCGTCGCTCAACAATCGCTGCAGCAGCGGTGCGGCTTCCGCGCCCCGCCAGTTGCCCGCCGCCACACACGCATTGCGCACCAGGCGGTCCCGCCCGATGCGCAGGATAGGCGATCCGGCAAAGCGCTGGATGAAAGTTTCCTCCGTCAACGCCAGCAGGTCAACCAGCGGCGGTGCCGCCCGGTCAATACTTGCCGGTAAAAAGGCGCGTTCGGCGGCTTCCACCGCGAAACGATTGAACGGGCAGACCTCCTGGCAAACATCGCAGCCATAGACCCAGTTGCCCAGCAGCGGGCGCAACTCCTCCGGGATCACCCCTCTGTGCTCAATTGTCAGGTAACTGATGCACCGCCGGGCGTCCAGCAGGCGCGGCGCGGGGAAGGCTTGCGTCGGGCAGGCGGTCAGGCAGCGCGTACATCGCCCGCAGCCAATACCGCCCTGCTCCGGGGTAGGATATGGCTCGTCGTAGTCGTCAAAGGCCAGCGTGGTGATGATCTCACCGAGGAAGAAGTACGATCCCCGGTGAGGATGGATCAGCATCGTGTTCTTGCCGGTGAAGCCCAGCCCGGCCTGCATGCCATGGCTGCGCTCCAGAATGGCCCCGGTGTCCACATACACACGGCAGGCGATCTCCGCCCGCGTTTCCGCCCGCAGCCAGTCAGCCAGCGCCTGCAAACGCGGGATCATGATATCGTGGTAATCCGCTCCCCAGGCATAACCGGAAATCCGTCCACGTGCGGGATCAGCCAGAATCTCCGGCGGCAGGGCCGTGTGATAATCCAGACCGACCACGATCAACGACCGCGCCCCAGGGAGGATGGCCGTCAGATCGCGGCGGCGGAGCACACGGTCCGGGCGGGCCATGTAGCCCATCGTGCCATGATAACCGGCCTCAATCCAGCGCAGGTAAGCCTCCAGTTGTGGGGAGGGGAGAGCAGGCGTGATTCCTGCGAGACTGAACCCCAGCCCGGCAGCCCGCTCCCTGACGCGCTGCGCCCATCCGCCCATGGCATTCCCGGCTCAGATCAGCCGGCTGTACGCCTGTTCCGCAACTGTTTGTTCCGGCGCGTGGAGGATACTGAACAGGCGAACCGCTTCCTGCAGCAGTTTGCGCGCCCGGTCATGCTGCTGGCGGGAGAGTGCCAGCAAACCGTGTCCTAGATAGGCGTGAGCCAGGTCGCGCCGGGCGCCAATCGCCTGGGCGCTGAGCACAGCCTGCTCGTAGCTGGCCTCTGCGGCAGCGGCATCTCCCATCTCGCGCTGCAGATCGCCCAGCCGCCAGAGTGTGCGCGCCTGTGTGGCGCTATCGCCGGTTTCCCGGCTCAGGCTGAGGGCCAGTTCGTAATGAGTCTGCGCCTCCCGGAACTTGCGCTGGCGGGCCAGCGTCTCACCCAGGTCGCTGTGCAGGACGCCCTCCCAGCGTTTCTCACCCAATCCTTCCAGGCAGCGCAATGCCTGCTGATGATTCCGTTCCGCCGCAGCGAAGTCGCCCAGCCGGGCGCAGGTCAGGCCCAGATTGTTGCGCTGGACAGCCTGCACCAGGGGAACACCCAGCGACTCGCTGATCTGCAAGGCCCGTTCCAGCGCGCTCTGTGCATCCTGCAGACGGCCAGTGAGCATATAAAACCAGCCCAGATTGCCCAACCGCAGGCTCTCCGCCATACGATCGCCGGAAGTCCGGGCGATGGCGATTGCCTCCTGGTAAAACGCCTCAGCCGTCTGGACATCACCGGTTTCCGCGTACATATTGGCGACATTGGAAAGCACCAGCCCGCGCGTGGGAGCATGCTTGACGTGATTGAGGGCAACCAGCGCCTGTTCGTAGAGCGTCAACGCCTGTTTGGTGTCGCCGCGATCCTTGAGCAGGTTAGCGATGTCACACAGCAGCGGCGCCAGATAATGCGCATCGCCCAGTTCCTCGAACAGGGCCGCAGCTTCCCGCCAGGCGTCAAGGGCAGCCTGCGTCTCTCCACGCTGATGCTCCAGCCGCCCCAGGTAGGTCAGTGTGCGGGCCAGGATCGCCTTCGCCCCGGCGCTCCGCGCCTCGCCGGCGACAGCGCGGTATGTGGCCAGCGCTTCTTCCGGCGCAACTTCCTGCTGCACCCGTGCTAGCTCAAGCTGTAACTCAAACCGGTCATCCAGCGGCGTTTCCTGCGGCAAGTAGCTGAGCGCGGTCTGCAGGTGACCGATCGCCAGATCGTGTTTGCCCAGCGCACGGCAGGCCATGCCCAGTAGCCCATGAGCGCGGGTGATCTGCGCCACCAACCCAAGGTCCTCGGCCTGCGGAATGGCCTGCTCGGCGAAGCGGACGGCATCCTCGTAGCGGCCAATCTGATAGCTAATGTCAGCGCGTTGCAGCAGGTAACGCACATACTCAGCCGGCTTCAGGCGCAGGCCAGATTTGAGCAGAGCCGCAGCGCGCTGGTACAACCGCTCGGCCTCGTCCAGCCGCCCCTGAGCGACATACCGCTGAGCCAGAACCATCGCCCACTGGACTTCCTGCTCAGCGTTACCGAGCGCATGGGAAAGGCGCAACGCCTGAACAATCCAGCGATGGCCTTCCACTTCGCGCCCTATGGCAAGCGCTGCCTTGCCCAGCCGCCCCACCAGCGCCGGCAACTGGTGCCCGGTAAGCTGGTTGGCCTCTTCCAGCAGGCGGTAGGCGTAGCTGGCGTTGTTGTCTTCCAGGTACAGGTCGCTCAGTTCGGCCAGAATATGGGCGGTCAGGTGTGTATCCGTACCCTGACGGGCATACGTCAGCGCTTCTTCAAAGACTTCCTGCGCCGCCTGGCGTTCCCCCTTGGCCTGCAGAAAGTGCGCCCGATCGTTGAGCACTGCGGCCAGCAGGACGGCATTGCCCTGCTCGCGGGCGATCGCCAGCGCCTCGTCAAGCGCCTGTTCCGCCGCCGCCCACTGCTTACGCTCGGTATGCAATGCGCCGAGGTGACCGAGGGCGGTTGCCTCCGCCACGCGGTTACCGGCGGCGCGCGCTTCTTCCAGCACGGCCTCGAATGTCCGCCTGGCTTCCTCATATTGACCCTGCTGGCGCTGGCGGGTGCCATTCAGCAGAACGTTTTGCCAGCGCTGCAGGTCGGTCGCCGGCGCGGGCGTTGCTCTGTCCAGCCCCAGAAGCACATCAACGAATTTGCGAAAGCTCATGCTCTCCCTCTCGCCCCTGCCGCGCAACGCTCCCCGCGAGGCCAATTATAGCCCATTACTCGGCGGCAACCGAACAATCCTGTTGACAGCCGCCCTGCAATCATCCTATAATGAACACAGATTAGAACATAAGTTCTATTGAGGTGACCGATGGCTATTCCCATTGCGCGTCATAGAATCCGGTTCCGGCGCGGGCTGGGCGGATTTCTTGTTCTACTCCTGGCGCTGGCGGCTTTTGAGTTGTTCAACTTCGCGACGACTGAGTACGCCCTGCGGAGCTTCTTTGGCAACCATCAGGCCCTGGGCACGTTGCACTGGGCAACCATCCTGGCGCTGGCCTTTTGCGCCATCGACTTCGCTGGCCTATCGCGGTTGTTCACGCCGGGAACGGAGTGGCGTCGCGAGCCGCGGACCGTCTGGCTGCTGACGGCAGCCTGGTTCCTGGGCGCAGCCATGAACGCCATCATGACCTGGTGGGCTATTACCACCACGCTCAGCGAGAACCCGGCTCTCGGCAACGAGGTGATCCCGCGCGCTCAGCTCCTGCGCACAGCGCCAGTCGTGATTGCCGCGCTGGTCTGGCTGACCCGCGTCGCCCTGATCGCCAGCCTCGCCAGTAGCGGTGATCGCCTGTTTAGCCCGGTGAGTGGCAACCGCATGGTTGACAGCGCCGCCAGACCAGTCGAAGCGGCACGAACGAGCGCCCTGCCCGGCGGCGCTCCCCGCCATGAATACAACGATCGATCGCGGGCCTCGTCGGTACGCAGCATCCCATCGCCGGAGCCAACCGCCGCGCCGATCGGCGCCTACGGGCATCGCGTTGCCGCCACTGAAGAACTGTCTTACGTCGATCTGGATTAAAGGCGCCAACCCGATCAACAGCAACGCGGCGCCCCTGCCCCGGCCCGGTGAACCGGATCGGCAGGCGGCGCCGCGTCATGCTTCCCGGCATCGGTCAATCAGCCGGGCAGTCGCCGCCGCGCCCGTTGAGATACTCCCGCAGGAATTGACCGGTATAGCTGCGCTCATTCGCGGCTACCTGCTCTGGCGTGCCCTGCGCCACGATCTCACCGCCGTCGTCGCCGCCCTCCGGCCCCAGGTCAATCAGGTAATCGGCCACCTTGATGATGTCGGGGTTATGCTCGATCACCACCACCGTGTTGCCCTGGTCAACCAGCCGCTGCAGTACCTTGATCAGTCGGGCCACATCCGCCGCGTGCAGCCCCACCGATGGCTCATCCAGCACATAGAGCGTCTGACCGGTGGCCCGCTTGCTCAGTTCGCGGCTCAGTTTGACCCGCTGGGCCTCCCCACCGCTGAGCGTGGTAGCTGGCTGGCCGATGCGGATGTACCCCAGTCCGACCGCTTTGAGTGTGCGCAGTTTTGTGACAATCGCCGGGATGTTCTCGAAGAATTCCAGCCCTTCGCTGACGGTCATGTCCAGCACTTCGGCGATGTTTTTGCCCTTGTACTGTACCTGCAGCGTCTCCCGGTTGTAGCGCGTCCCGTGGCAGACATCGCAGGGCACGTAGATATCCGGCAGGAACTGCATGCTGATCAACAGCTGGCCCTGCCCCTGGCAGTTTTCACACCGCCCACCTTTGACATTGAAGCTGAATCGCCCCGGCGTATAGCCGCGCACCTTGCTCTCTGGCAACTCGGCGTATAAGGCCCGGATCGCGTCGAACATCTTGGTGTAGGTGGCCGGGTTGCTGCGTGGCGTCCGCCCGATCGGACTCTGGTCAATGTTGATGACCTTATCGATCTGCTCCAGACCCTCGATTGTGTCATGGTCGCCGGGCCGTTCCCGGCTGCCATGCAACACCTGGGCCAGCCGCTTGTACAGAATCTCCACCACCAGCGTGCTCTTGCCGCTGCCGCTGACGCCGGTCACGCAGACCAGCTGCCCCAGCGGAATGTCCACGTCGATGTTCTTGAGGTTATTCTCCCGTGCGCCGCGTATCGTGATCCGGCTGCCAAGCCCCTTCCGCCGCTGAGCCGGCACGGGCACACACTTGCGCCCGGAAAGGTACGCCCCGGTCAGGCTGTTAGGGTCCTGCAGAATCTGCTCCAGCGTCCCCTGCGCTACCACCTGCCCACCGTGCTCACCCGCCCCCGGACCCAGATCGATGATCCAGTCTGCGTGGCGAATGGTCTCGTCGTCATGCTCGACCACCAGCAGGGTGTTGCCCAGATCGCGCATACCTTCCAGCGTGCGGATCAGGCGCAGGTTGTCGCGCTGATGCAGGCCGATCGTCGGCTCATCCAGCACATAGAGCACACCGGTCAGGCGGCTGCCGATCTGCGTCGCCAGGCGGATGCGCTGGGCCTCGCCGCCGCTCAGCGTTCCTGAAGCCCGCGAGAGCGTCAGGTAGTCCAGGCCGACATCCACCAGAAAGCCAACCCGCGATTCAATCTCCTTGAGGATCTGGGCGGCAATACGCAGCTCCAGATCGTTCAACCGTGGCGGCTGGCCGTTTGTCCCCCGCAACGCCTGCACCCAGGGCAGCAGGTTCTTCACCGTCATCTGCGTCACTTCGACGATGCTCCGCCCGTCCACGGTAACCGCCAGCGCCTCCGGACGCAGCCGCTTGCCCTGGCAGGCCGGACACTCCACGCCTGACATCAGCGCCTCATAAGCGGCACGCATGTAGTCAGAGGTGGTCTCGTCATAGCGACGCTGCAGCGTCTTGATCACGCCTTCCCAGCGGCCATGGTATTCCCGTGTATAGCCCTGAGCTGTGGTGAAGGAGCGCCGTACCGGGCGCGTTGGCGAGCCGTACATCACGATGTTGCGCTGCTCTTCGGTCAATTCTCGCCAGGGACGCTTGACCGGCACGCCAAGCTGAACCAGCGCTTCCAGCATCCAGCGCACGGTGTAACTGTCAGTGCTGCCCCAGCCAGGAGCCTGAATCGCCCCATCCGCCAGGGACATATCACCATTGGGGACAATCCGATCCGGGTCGAACTCCAGCCGCATGCCCAGCCCCTGGCACTCCACACAGGCCCCGTTGGGGCTGTTGAAGCTGAAAGTACGCGGCTCCAGCTCCGGCAAGCTGCCATGGCCGTTGACACAGGCCAGATGTTCGCTGTAAAGGGTATCCACCGGGTTGGCCGGATCGGTGACATCATTGATGATGACCACGCCTTCGCCATGCTTCAGCGCTGTCTCAATCGCGTCAGTCAGACGACTCCGGGCGGCAAGGGCCTCCTCTGACTCCGGATCCTCAAAACGGCGGGTGATCAGGCGGTCCACCACGATATCGATTGAATGGTTCTTGTAGCGATCCAGATCGATGTCTTCGTTAACATCATGGATTTCGCCGTTCACCCGCACACGGACAAAGCCGGCCTTGCGGATATCTTCGAAGACGCGCTCATGGCGCCCTTTGCGGTTCTTGATCACCGGCGCCAGGATCTGAATGCGGCGGTCAGGCGGCAGCGCCAGGACACGATCGACGATCTGCTCGGCGCTCTGGGCTACTACTTCCTGGCCGCAGACCGGGCAATGGGGGATGCCGATGCGGGCGTACAACAAACGGAGGTAGTCGTAGATTTCAGTGACGGTCCCGACGGTTGAGCGCGGGTTAGCGCTGACGCCCTTCTGGTCGATCGATACCGCCGGGCTGAGGCCCTCAATCTGGTCGACATCGGGCTTTTCCATCTGGCCAAGGAACTGGCGGGCGTAGGCGCTCAGGCTTTCTACATAACGCCGCTGGCCCTCGGCAAAGATTGTATCGAAGGCCAGCGAGGACTTGCCGGAACCGGAGAGACCGGTAATGACGACCAGCTTGTCGCGGGGAATATCGACATCAATATTCTTGAGGTTGTGCTCGCGCGCGCCGCGCACGATGATCTTGTCCTGCATGGTGCCACCCGCCCTGTCGCCCCCGACGAATCGCATAGCACTAACGTTCTATTGTAGCACGACTCGCCATCTTGAACAGGGCAAATGGTGAGTCTAGCAGATCGGCGGATGGCCTACAAGGGTAATCGCGAGACGCGAGACGGTTCAGATTGCCTCACCAGGCGGCCCAGACCACCAGCGTAAGCCTGGTCTAGGCATATCAGGCATTTTCTGGTGAATACGCGCTACAGCCCGGCGAACAGGTCGCGCTCCCTCAGGCGCCTGTCCTTGACCTCCGGCCAGGCGCGGTGGAAGGTCTGCCAGCCCAGCACCTGGCGCACGATGAGCCTTGGCAGCGGCAGCCCCAGCCCGCCCGACTGCTGGCTGGCGTGGCAGGCATAGGCTTCCAGCGCGGCGTCATACGCAGCCCGAACGTCCAGCCAGGTGTGGATGGGCAGCGATGACTCCAGAATCGCCTGCATGTCAAGATCGCGGTTGCGCCCCATCCGGCGCGGATCGCGCCCCAGCAGGCGGGCCAGCGCGACAGCAACACGGATCATCGCCCGCGGGATCAGCATATAGTACAACCTGGCCGGCCGGTGAGGGGTCAGACCGTCGGCGATCTGTTCTGGGTAACGTTCCACTTCCCCTGCCTGGTGGAAGGCGCGGACGGTGGCCCGGTGGACGGCAATGTGATCGGGGTGGCCGTAGCCGCCGTACGGATCAAACGTCACGACCACCTGTGGTTGCACCTCCCGGATGACGCGGACAATCTGGCCAGCCAGCGCTTCCTGATCGGCCTGCCACAGGCTGTCCGGGTGCTGGTTGGCCGGGTCGCCCATCATGCCGCTGTCACGGTAACCCAGTGCAAAGACCCGCCGGATGCCCAGCTTCTCCGCCGCACAGGCCAGCTCGTGCAGGCGCAGATCGCCCACCGAGGCAAAGCCGTGCAGCAATTCCGGCGGCGCGTCACCCAGATCGCCATTGGTGGCGCAGATCAGGTACGTCCCCACCCCCTGCCGGGCATAATGCAGCAGCGCCGGTCCAAGGCCGAACGTCTCATCATCCGGGTGGGCAAAGACAGCCAGCAACCGCTTTTCGGGCAACGATGATTCTGGTGACACGGGCGTCTTCCTCTACAGCATCGCTGCATGTTTTCGGGGTTCGGGGCTAACCTGCTATAATCGCCACTGACAACCTGGATGATGGGGCGCGCACAGCGTCCTGCCGTAGCGCACAAGCATACCCCAGCATCGCCCAGGCTCACAGCGACCATCGGCTGACTACCGCTGGAAGAAAATGACCCTGCAGACTATCTACCTGATCCGACATGGCGAGGTTGACGGCAACATCCTGGTGCTGGATCGGGAGGTCACAGCGACAGAGTTCAATCACATGGTCGATCACGTGGCACACGAGGCGTTGAACGCACGGGGAATCGCCCAGGTGCAGGCTGCTGTAGCGCGGCTGGCCGGGCGGAGCCTTGCCTGCCTGTACTGCAGCCCGCTTCTGCGTGCCCGGCAAACAGCCAATATCCTGGCGGAAGGTCTGCATCTGCCCGTGATCATCCGTGACGATCTGTACGAATTGCTCCCGGCGCGCCTGCCGGGGCCGCCAGATCGCCGGCTAAGCCTCAGGCGGGCATACCTGCGTTCCGGGCTGCGCCTGCTGAACCCCTTCACCCCCGACACCGAAACCGCGTTGCAGGCCTTCCTGCGCATCCGCCGGGCCTGGGAGGCAATGACTACCGAAAACCGGGCAGATTTCGGGGTGATCGGCCATCAGGGTATTTTCCGGCTGCTGTTCCTGTGGCTGAAGCTCTCGCCGCGCTGGACGCTATTACACAGCGACACCCGTAACGGCGGCGTGTCGGTCGTCGCCTGCTGCTGCTAGCGCCCCAACCCGGCGGATCGGCCAGCCACCATGCCCCTGGAATCGCTCCTCCCCATCTGGGCGCGTCGCACCCACCCCCTGGTTCGCCGCCACATTCACACCTTCGGCGCCACCGAAACACCTGACATTTCCCGGCTGCGGCGCATGCTCCTGATCCAGATCGGGCTGGTAGCCATCTCCCTCCCCGCTATTGCAGTGGCCAGGCTCGATCTGTCGCATCCGCTGGTGCTGATGGCCCTGCTGCCTGTCCTGGCGGCAGCCTATGCCCTGACGCTGGCCGCCATCATTCTGCTGCCAGTGGGTTTTGTGCTATATGGCCGTCTGCTGCTGGGCGTCAGCCGGGACGCCGCCAGCACCATCCTGGATGAGCGCCAGAATGACACGCTGGAAGTCCTGCGCACGACGCCGCCCAACCTGCGGGAGCTTCTCCTCGGCCATATTGCGGGGAGCATCTGGCGGCATGCGGCACTGCTGAGTCTGCTGTTGAATCTGACCTCCGCCCTGAGCCTGCCGCCGATCGTCCTGCTGCATGGTACGCTGTGGTTCCCGGCGGAGCACCCGCTGCTCATCCGGCTGACCATCATAGCCGGGTTGCTGACCAGCCTGATCCGTCCGCTGCTGGAGCTGGTCATGGCCGGAGCGCTGGGGACGCTGGCCGGGGCCACGGTCTCCTTCCGAATCGCCGGGACGACCTGGGCCGCGCTCCTGCTGGGTGCATACTTTCTGCTGGTCAACCTGCCGCGGCTGCTACCGCTATCCACGCCGGTCCGGCTGCTGGTAGAGATCGGCCTGCCGCTGGCGTTGCCGCCGCTGATCACCCTGGGTGCGCTGGCCGCCGCCGAGCACATGCTGACGTCCAGTTAGCCGCCCAGCGCCGTCGCCCGGTAAGCTTCCATGTCGATCACCGCTCCCTCCACG
>JAIOAT010000056.1 GCA_019873685.1 Chloroflexota bacterium | reverse complement strand
GCCGCTGCGACACTTGGTATCGTGATCATGAGCGAGTTCCTGGTCAGTTCAGTTGAGCCGGTGGTGGAGCAGCTTGGCTGGACGGAGTTCTTTGTGGGTATCATCATTGTGCCAATTGTGGGTAATGTGGCCGAGCATCTGGTCGCTGTGCAGGTGGCGATGAAGAACCAGATGGACTTGAGCCTCAACATTTCGCTGGGTTCAAGCCTGCAGATTGCGCTGTTTGTCGCGCCGGTGCTGGTGTTTATCAGCCTGCTGTTCCAGAACAAGTTGCTGCTGGTATTCAATCCCTACGAGCTGATTGCGCTCTCGGCAGCGTCGTTCATTGCGGCGCTGGTGGCCCTGGACGGGGAGTCAAACTGGCTGGAAGGGGCTATGCTGCTGACGGTATACCTGATCCTGGCGCTGGCGTTCTTTGTCCTGCCGGGAGGCGCTCCGGCAGCCCTGTAGGCGAGGGGCTGAATATCGGTCTGATTTTGGGTTAATCCAACGTTGCCAATGCCCGATCGGACGCTATACTATAATCGTTTTGCATCTGCCTGATGATCGTCAGGTTGGGTTAGCTGGAGGCATCAGCGTTGCTCAGGCGCCAGATCCTTACGCCAGAATACTGGAGTCACTCCCTTAAGATCACGGATGAGGACATCGAATACCTGTTCAGCGTCATGCTCGAAGAAGAGCTGCCGCTGGATATCCGGCGCATGGTTCGGCTGCTAATCGAGCACCGGGTCCGTCTGGAAGAAGATAGCTGGCGCAGGCACCTGAAGGAAGGCACGCTCTTCCAGCCCAAAGCGCACTATGAGGTCGGGCAAAAACTGGTCTTCCCGGCCATTGGGTTTGCCCTGGGCAAGGTTGTTGGTGTGCGCCCCGGTTCCAACCCGGAATATGGCGATTTCACTGTCATACAGGTGGAATTTCCGGGCGGCCTGCGCCGGGAATTCGCCAGCGACCTCAAAGCCCCCCATGCCCTTGACCTGAACAACGGCAATACTTCGCTGGAAGAATTGCTGGAACCGGTCGAGATTGAGCCGCTGATACAGGCTTATGGTGATGCGCTGGCCCAGGAACTTGAGGAGCGGTTGAGCGTCATCGACGATGTGGCTTATGCAGGCGGGCTGTGGTTCCTCAAGTCATTGTTGCCGACCATCGACAAGGGTCACACCAATCTGGCGGAAGCGCTGCTGGACATGAACGGCGGCGGGCCGCTGGCCCCTGAGGACATCCTGCCCATCCTGGACTTGCCGGCTGAGATCAATCCCCGGTTGCAGGCATTCGCTCTGAACTGTGCCCTGTACAACGACAACCGCTTTGACGAGGTCGGGTCGGCGGGGCTGGTGCGCTGGTACCTGAGGCGATTGGAGCCGGAAGAGGTCCAGCGGACGCCGGAGCGTCTGGTCTACGAACGCATTCCTTACGATCGCGGCCTGCTCACACCGGATGACCTGGCGCTGGAGGCCGAGATCGGCGATGAGCATTCAGAATTGCCGGAGGTAGCCGGCCCGGTCGAGCGCGTGACGATCACGCTCAACTACCCGCACCGCCGATGTGGTACTTTGCCCCTCACCGCAGGACTCTCGGCGATGTTGCCTACCGCGTACGAAGCGGAGCGCATCCTGATCACGTTCGTGGATGGCATTACGGGCGACCAGTATACTGGCTGGGTCGTCCGGGCTGGTCGCTATGTGTGTGGGCTGGAGCGTTTCTACCGCAAACACAAGCTGCCGGTTGGCGCGGTGCTGCAGATTCAGACGACCGAGCAGCCTGGGCAGTTCCAGATCAGCTTTGATGGTTACCGGCCACGCACGGAGTGGATCATCCTGGTGGAACCGCGCGGCGGACGACTGGGATTTGTCAACCAGCGGCGCCTGATCGGCGCGGCTTATGACCAGTTGATGGTGCTGGGCGCTGATGATCTGGAAGGGATCGATGCTGTCTGGCGGACGGTGCGCGATCAAAAGCGCAGCCTGATCGAGATCATCCGGGATATCCTGCCGGAGCTTGCCCGCCTGAATCCACAGGCAGCGGTACACGCCAAGACGGTGTACAGCGCGGTCAACGTGGTGCGGCGTTGCCCGCCGGGGCCAATCCTGGCCGCGCTGGAAGCGCAGCCGGAGTTCACGCACGTCGGTGGCCATTACTGGCGTTATACGCGGGGCGCCTGACCGGGGTCCGGATTTAACCTGGACGATGTTCTGCCTGAAGGAATGAACGATGACTGCCGGAAGCATAGCCAGTCAGCGCGTAAAGCCGACGCTGGAAACGCGGTTTCATATTGACTACGAATGGTGGGAACGCGCCGATCAGGATTTGCGGATGAATATGATCGGGCAGCTTCCCCCGGAGCAGCGCGACTACTTCATGCAGCATTCGGGCGACACCGAGTCGGACTGGATTGATCCGGAAACAGCCGAGGTGCATCGCGTTGATGCGCTGCGCATGGCGCTGCAGGAAGCCGCCAAAGACCCTGCTTACTTCCAGCCGCCGGTCTCGCTGGTTGATGCCGTGTTTCGCGTCTTTTTGACCAACAACAATTTTCCGCTGACGCCGATCGAGTTGTCGGCCCGGATCAACCGCCCGCCGATGACGATTCTGCGGACATTGACGGGCGGGCAGGTGTACAAAGGTATCCGGCCTTTCCTGGGTTAGGGGCGCTATTGGCGCTTGACGGCATCACCGGCGGTACCTACAATACAGCACAAATCCGCCCCCTTAGCTCAGCGGATAGAGCAGCTGCCTTCTAAGCAGTTGGCCGAGGGTTCGAGTCCTTCAGGGGGCGCCAACCAGCAACAAAAAACGCCTCCCGCGAGGCGTTTTTTGTTGAATACCCCATAGCGGTCAGGCCATGATCGCCCGGTAAACCTCTTCGGTCTCCGGGGAAAGCTTCCGCCTGGCCGCTTTGAATTCGCGCTGCAGACGCTGGAAGTGAGCGGCGGCTTCGCTACGCCGGCCCATCTCCGCGTAGAGTTGCATGACTCGACGGTGCAGGTCTTCACGGACAGGGTCTTCTTGCAGGGCGCGCAGGTACAGGCGCAGGGCATGTTCCGCCGCGCCTTTGGCATGGCGCGCTTCGGCCATCTGGATGACCGCCTCCATATACCCGTTCAGGAAATCGGCGCGCCGGGCAACAATCCAGGGATCATCGTGTCCTTGCAGGAATGGCCCCCGGTAGAGATTGATGGCTTCCTGCCAGTATTGCATTCTGTCCTGCTCGGCAGCGGCGCGCGCCCGCACCAGCGCCCCGACAAAGTCGACTACGTCATAGACGACATTCAACTCCGGGCTGATGCGATAGTACCCGTCGATGTGCACGAGTACATCTTCGCCCAGCGCCTTGTGCAGGCGGCGTTTGGTGACGTGGAAGACATTGACAGCCTGGTCAACATCCAGATCGGGCCAGAAGGCCTGGCAGATTTCCGATCGGGTGACGGTAGGCCGATCCAGGGCAAAGAAGAACAACAGGCGCGGCAGGTGGCCTTCCCAGGTAGAGATAAGGTTATTGTTGATGGAAACGTAGCCCGGTCCCAGAGCGGTGACTTCCAGGCGGGGGCCGTCAGGGCGACGGCGGTGGTCGTAGAAGTCGCTGATGACCAGATGCTCATCTTCAAGGATCACGGCCAGGTTGCGGGCGAGCAGGGAGACCCATGACAGGCGCGGGAGCGTACGACTGTTCAGGATGATCTTCCCGTGCGGCGGCATGAGCGGGACCAGTTGTTCGATGAATTGCTGGATGTCGTCGGCGCTGTCTGCCCGATCGTATTCGTCGAGAATCAGCAGGAAGGGGTCGGTTGTCCACTCGGAGAGGTCGGCGGCCAGAGCGCTAAGCCACTGCTCCATTTTGCCGGCATCCGGGCGATTTTCCGTCAGATCGAGGTGATGGCCAAATTCGGGGTGCTGGCTGGCCAGGTCGTGACGCAGGCCAGTCAGGAAGGCCGGGACGCTGACATCGTCCGGCCCCATGGCGTAGTACAGAGTCTGGTACTCAGGACTGTTGAGCAGGCGTGCAATCAGCACGGAGCGGTAACGGCTGCGCGGGTGCAGCAGTACAATCTTCGCGCCTGACGAGTAATGGTTAAACGCTTCGTAGCTGCCCGTGACCATGTTATTCAGTTTCATGGTGTGGCCTCTTCCTGTTGAATTATTGCCTCAATAGTATAGTATACGAGAGCTTTCAGAGTAGGGCAAACGACAATTAAGCCAGGCGTAGCCGGTGCTTACCGGAACTGTCATGCTGTCAGATTTACGACAACCGTAGCCAGATGCTTTCGTGCAGCATAAGCTTTGACAGCGTGTAATTGCCCGTTTACAATTCGAGTCAGGGCAGCAGCTGAGACAGGTGTAAATCCTATGACCAAGTGGTGGAGGGCAGTCGTCGCCGTAACGCTGGTCATTGCCGGGGCCGTCATCGCCACGATCCTGGGCTGGTGGTTGTGGCGCCTGTTACAGGGCAGAGAGGAAACCGTAGAAGCCCGGTGGGTGCCTCCTCAGCGCCCGGCTGAGCGGAACATCCCGGTGCCCTTCCCGGATGATCTGGGGGAAGCGGCACAATCACCACTGGCGAGTACTGAGGTAGCTCCTGCCGTGGCACGGCTGGCGGTTCAGGTGGATGATCTAACCCGCATTGACGGTATCGGCCCAAAGTACGCCGAGGGTCTGGCGCGGCTGGGCGTGACCACGTTTGCCCAGTTGAGCCAGCAGGACGCCGATGATCTCGCTGCCCGGCTGAAGGCGCAGGGGCTGCGCATCATTGGCGACCGTATCCGGCAGGAAGACTGGATCGGGCAGGCGGCGCGATTGGCCGGTGGACAACGACAGAGCGCATGATGGCGATACGTCCGGCTCGCATTGATCTGGATCGCACCGCCGGAGAACTGCGGATCACCTGGCGTGATGGGCGCGTGTGTGTTTATCCGCTGAGCAACTTGCGCGAGGCGTGCCCGTGTGCAGAGTGTCGTGGCGGCCACGCCTATATGGGCCGGGCGTACGATCCGCAGGACATCCTTGCGCTGAAGCCTGCGCGGTCATACCGGGTTGAGCGGGTCGAACAGATCGGGAATTATGCGCTGCAGTTCTACTGGGATGATGGCCACCAGGCGGGGATTTACACCTGGGACTATCTCTACCGGCTCTGCCCGCCCGATTCATCCGGAGCATGACGCTAACGTAAGCACAGCAAACAGCCCGGCGGTCTGAGCCGGGCTGTTGATTCTGGGCGTCAGGATCACGCTGTCAGGCAGGCTTTAGAGATAGTCCTTAAGATGGTGCTGAACCGCGTACGCCGCCGCCTCAGCGCGATTGGAGACATTCAGCTTACTGAGGATGTTGCTGACGTAATTGCGCACGGTGCCTTCCCCCAGGAATAGGGCCTGGGCGATCTCGCGGTTCGTCTTGCCTTCCGAAACCAGGTTGAGCACCTGCATTTCCTGCGCAGTCAGATCGGCAAAGGCTTCGGCTTCTTCCTGTCGTTTGGCCCGGCGGACTTCGTCCAGTACGCGCTTGGTGACGCTGGGATCGAGAAGCACCTCATCACGGCCCACGGCTTCAATGGCCTGGATGAGGCTCTGGCCGTCGATCTGCTTGAGCAGGTAAGTTTCCGCGCCAGCCCGCAGGGCGGAGAACAACATCTCGTCTTCCTCATACGAGGTGAGCATGATAATTTTGATGTGGGGGTACTTCTGCTTGATGGCTGCGCAGGCTTCGATGCCGCTGGCGCCCGGCAGCCGGATGTCCATCAGGATCACATCGGGCTGGTGCAACTCGGCTTTCTCGATCGCTTCTTTGGCGGTACGGGCCTCGGCGACGACTTCAAAACCGCCTTTGTGAGTCAAGAGGTCCCGGAGACCCAGGCGGACAACCTCGTGATCGTCCACGATCATGATGCGCTGTTCTGACATGAATGTCCTCGCTAGAAAACCACGCGGTCGAGTCGGTGAAGCCGCTTTCTGGCTTGCCAGGCAGGGTGCTGACCTGATTATACCCTAAGGCCGTCACAACAAAAAAGCGCCGGTCAGGCGCTTATGGAGTAGCGGGGGCAGGATTCGAACCTGCGACCTCCGGGTTATGAGCCCGACGAGCTGCCACTGCTCTACCCCGCATCATCGGCGAAAAGTATACTCCTGCGCCGGGGGGCTGTCAATGGTGGTTTTGGGGCGGGCAGGCAGTTCGTCCGGTGGGGGAGTGCCACGTTGCGGCGATTCCGCCCTTGCCAAATGGCCGGGTCACAGGTATACTGACGGTCAGTTGAGGGGCGTTGGCTCAGTTGGTTAGAGCACTCGGTTGACATCCGAGAGGTCAGAAGTTCGAGTCTTCTACGCCCCACACGACGCGACTGCCAGGGCTGACGGCGGTCGCTTTTTGTTCCCCGGCGAAGGTTTGCGATGCTTGATCCCTGCACGGGCAGGGGCCTGGGCGAGAGCAGCCCCCACCAGCGACACGGGGGCTGCATCACCGTTGCACTATGCCTGACATGCGTTTTGATCCCGGCGCCGGGAAAGCCTCAGCCTAGCTCTCGATAATCTCAACCGAATACAGGCGATCGCCGGCAATCGGATCCTGCCTGGGGTCGCGCTGCCGGATTTGCATTACTACTTCGTCAAACCCTTCAATAACCTGGCCGAACACGGCATGCTTGCCATCCAGCCAGGGGGTGGGCACATGGGTGATGAAGAACTGGCTGCCGTTGGTGTTAGGGCCGGCATTGGCCATGCTCAGGATGCCGGGGCGATCGTGCTTGAGCTTGAGCGCACCCGGCTCGTCGTCAAAGCGGTAGCCAGGGGTGCCGGTGCCTGTTCCCAGCGGGCATCCTCCCTGGGCCATGAAGTCTTTGATCACCCGGTGAAAAGTGGTGTTGTCGTAAAAGCCTTCGCGGGCCAGAAAGACGAAATTGTTGACTGTCCTGGGCGCCTTATCTGCAAAGAGCGCGACTTTGAAGTCCCCTTTTTCGGTGTGAAAGATAGCGGTGTAGTGCCTGGTTGGATCAATTGTCATCGGTGGTGGTGCACTGTAGGTCTTAGCCATGCAGAATCTCCTTGCACAGGGAAATGGTATGCGTTGCAGGGGGATTGTACTGCTTTCCCATCCGGGCCGCCGCAAACCACCGGACATGGCAGTAAGCGTCCGCTGTTTCGGCTAATTTGGACGCGAACTAGCTTTGTCCACTTCCCCACTGCCTGTTCCCCATTCTCTGCTTCTTCGGTGTGTTGCATGGGCCGTCGCTGACGTCCCCGGTTGTTCCCCCGCGACCGGGATCGCCACGTTTGACCGTCTGTGGCTGCCGGTCTAGAATCGCCCGTGTGTTTTTGTGCCCAGACAGGGAGGCATCCACCGTGGCCAGAGGACTTTATTTTGAGGAGCTTGAGATCGGCTGGTCGGTCTCCACCAAAGGACGGACGATCACCGAGACGGATGTGGTCACTTTTGCCGGGCTTTCGGGGGATTATAATCCGCTGCATACCGACGCCGAATTTGCCAGCAAGACGGAATTTGGACGGCGCATCGCTCATGGCGCCCTGGTTTTCAGCATCGCGATTGGGCTGACCTACCAGGCCGGCTTCATGGACGAGACAGTCATGGCTTTCCTGAGCCTCGACTGGAAGTACAGCGCACCGATCTTCATTGGCGATACGATCCATTGCGAGGTCCAGATTATCGATCTCAAGCGTTTGCCGCGGCTGGGCGGCGGCAAGGTGGTGCTGGCCGTCAAGGTGGTCAAGCAGGATGGCACGGTTGCCCAGAAGGGCGAATGGGTCGTGCTGGTGCGCAGCCGCCCGGAGGCAGCGGCTACCACGAACACGAACGATAGCCCGGCGTCTGGGAACGGTTAGAGTCGCGTTAGAACAGGATTGAATCGCTTTGTATTTTGGCTGAATTGAGAATACAGTGAGGATGGTTGTGTGATTGGGCGTGTTCTCCACGATGGATTCGCATGACTATGCTGGCAAAGCGGGTCGTGGTGCCAGTTCTGGCGCTCCTGTTGCTGGTCGCTGGATGTGCTGACAACACCATCCCGGTGACCCTGACGGCCCAGGCTGGCGTGATCGCTGACCAGGCCAGCAACCTGGCCGCAGCCGAAGACTGGGCGGGGCAGGCCCGTGCGACTCTGACCGCCTGGCCGATCAGGGCTGCCGCCACTGCTACGGCTCTGGCGGGCGCAGACGCGACCAGGCAGGCAGGGGCCGTACAGAACGCGGCCACAGAGGCCGCGGCGACTGTGCACGCTATTGAAGCCACGCTCCGGGCCAACCAGGTAGCCGCGGCGGAAGCTGTGGCGGCAACAGACCTGGCAGTGCAGGCGGCGACGCTGGATGCACGCGGCTACGAGCTGGCGACGGCTGTTGCCCAGCGCGAGGTTATCGCCGCGACGGCGACCACGGCGGCGCGGATCGCTGCGACTGAGATCAGCGGCTGGCAACTGGCGGGCACGCTGGCGGCTCAGGGGTACACGACCGAGGTGGCTGTGTGGGCGGGCACGGTTACCGCCCAGGCCTGGAACGTCAGCACAGCGCAGGCCGTGCAACAGGACACTGTGGCGACAGCTACCGCTGCTGCGGTTACGGCGCAGGCACAGATGGACTCCGTGCGGGCCGCGGCTCTGGCTACTCAGCAGGCTGCCGTTACAGCGGTTGCTCAGGCTGTGGCAACGCAGGTCAGTCAGGCAACCGCTTCAGCCGCGAGCGTGGCGACGGCTGCTGCCGCGCGCGAGGCGCTGGCGGCACAGGCGACTCAGTCTGCCGCGACAGCGGCGGCACGCTTGGACGCCGAACTTGCTTTGAATGCGACAGTGCAGGCTGTTGAGCGGGCAACCGCTGCCTCTGTATATGAGACGCTGGCGGCGCAGGCGACGCAATCAGCGGCGGCAGCGGTCGCCGAACTGGAAGCCGAACGGGCACAATACGTGACGGCGCTGGCTGCGCAGCAGTCTACCGCCGCGGCAGCGTATGGGGCGCTGGCCGCACAGGCGACTCAGGACGCCATGGCTGCTGGCGCAACGGTGCGCCGGGCGCAGGCCCTGGCTACTCTGAGTGCCCGGCAACTGACCGCGCGGATCGCCGGCCTGGAATCGACGCTTGTGGCGCAGGAAGGTCTGCTGGCAACACTCTTGCAGCCAACGGCAACGCCGACCATCACACCCCGTCCTACCCACACCCCCAGCCTGACCCCTTCCGCAACGTCAACCGCCACGCCATCGCCAACCGCTTCGCCAACACCGACCCCGACGGCGACGGCAACGCCAACACCTTCGCCTACCGCGACCGCAACGCCTACGGTGACGCCCAGCCGTACGCCAACCGCCACGTCATCACCGACGGTCACACCATCAGTCACTCCCTCGGCGACGAATACCGCCACAGTGACGCCCTCGGTGACGCCGTCGCTTACCCCATCAGCGACGCCGACGGTGACGCCTTCGGCTACGGCGACAGCGACGGCTACAGCTACGGCGACCGCGACACCCACGCCAACGCCGATCCTGTGCTGGGTGTTTGTGGATAATCCGGATGGCGTGAACATGCGCCTGAGTCCGGCCCTGAACGCGCCGGTTCTGCTTGCCTTGCCCCGGCGGACCGTCATGACCGTTCTGGAGACGGCGCGCAGTGCTGATGGGCTGGTCTGGTATTACGCCCGTGTGCGGTTCGACAACCGGATCTACCGCGATGGATGGGTTCTGCGTGACGTCGTGGTCGAATTGACGAGTTGCCCGGTAGACTAAACGGCAAATGATCAGGGGCCTCCCGCTGTGGAGGCCCTTTTTGTTACCGGCATATTTGCCTTAGCGTCGCCGGCCGATGAGCAGGGTGCTGAAACTGAAGCTCCAGGGGGCCAGCCGGGCCAGCAGGCTGCCAAGCCGGTCAGCCAGGGGCGAAGTCCGGTAGTAGCCCGGAGCGCGGAAGGGGCCGCCCAGCCCCCACAGGGTGAAGGCGTGGCTGGTCGGCGTAACCTCCAGGATGTCAAAACCTGCTGCCTGGGCCTCCCGAACCAGATCGTGCTGCGTATACGTGCTTTCGTAGAAATCTTCCTGGTTCAGGCGGCTGGCACCCTGTAGCCGTCGGCGCAGCTGGCTGAGCTTCCAGACCAGATTGGGGTAGGGGATAGTCAGGACCAGGATGCCGCCCGGCCTGAGAACACGTGCTGCTTCCCTCAGGGCCGGTCCCATACCGTGCGGGAAGTGTTCGAGTACGCCAAACGACAGGTAAGCAGCCAGGGAGCCGGAAGCATAGGGCAGCGCATGAACATCGCCAGCGCAGAGAGGTAGCGTGGGGTCGAAAGCGTGCGCCTTACGCAGGGCGTTGACGGCATAATCCAGACCGATGACGCGGAATCCCTTTTCACGGAGGTAGATCACCACAGCAGCCAGGCCGCAGCCTGCCTCCAGGATGATCCCATCCCGGTCAAGATAACGCTCGTAACGGGCGATGGTCTGCCGGGCGCGGCTGTAACGGAGCGTGTCCAGTTCCGTTTCTACGCTGGCGCCCTCCCAGATGTCTTCCCAGGTCTGGCGGGTGGTATCGTAGAGTTCAGGCATCGGCTTTGACCTCACAGGCGACCGGATAGGTTGCTCAGGTTGCAGAATAGACTGGCGGCGTAGCCCCAGGCGCGTCTATTGTACCTGCACATCGGCAGCTTGCACGGCTGAACTGTGGCGCCGGGAGGTAGGCTCAGGACGGCTGGCGCGCTGACCGCAAACAGGCAGTTCGCACATCTGGTCTCTCCATTGCTTGCTGCCCATTCCCTTTTCCTGTGCATAGCACGACCTGTTCGCCGATAGTGCTCGCCTGTGCCTGTAGGCCGGGCGCGGGTAGGCTTTTTCCGGAAAATGGCCAATCTGCTATACTGCGCATAGTAGAGAACATGATTGCGCCTTTTCCGTTGGATGGATCAGGATCATGGCCATCTTTACCCCGCCCGAAGCGCCGATTCATGAGCCGAAGCAACTGCCGGTAGTTCCCCCGCCGAAGATCATTGGCCGCGACCGCGAACTGGGCCAGATCTTTGCCCAGGTTCGGGCAGGCGCGCCTGTGCTCGTGTATGGCGCGCCGGGCATCGGCAAATCTGCGCTGGCAGCGACGATTGCCGCCGCGTTTACGACTTTTCCGGCTGGCGTGCTGTGGTGGCGGGTTGCGGAGGATTCGCTGGAGCAGCTCGTTGTGCGTCTGGGGCGGGCGTATGGGGAGCGGGAACTCACAGAAAGCGCCAATCCGCTTGCGCTGCTTGACCGCGCCGCGACATTACTGCAGCAGCATGGCCGACCGCTGCTGGTGTTGGAAGGCCCGTTGCCTCAGGAAGTAGCCCGCGATTTTGTGCGCCGGCTGGCCGCCGGTGTGCCTCTGATCTGGACGGCTGAGCAGGGAGTCTCAGGCCCCTGGCTGCCCTTCCGGGTGGACAGATTGGGCGACGCTGAGGCGATGGCGCTGCTGGCGCACGCGGCGCGCCGCGATAGGCTGGACGGTGGCGAGCAGTTGTGCCGCGCCCTGGAAGGCGTGCCGCTGGCCCTGGTGCTGGCGGGGCGGCATCTGGCCGTGAGCCAGCAGACTCCGGCGGATTTGCTGGGAGCGCTGGACCCGGCAGCGCCCGATCCCGCGCTGAAAGTGCTGGGCGCGATCTACCGGCAGTTGCCGGAAGCGTTGCGGGGCATTGTATTGACTATCGGCGCGACCCCTGCCGGGAGGGCTTCGTCCTGGTTGCTGGAGCGTCTGCAACCGGCTCCGGCGGAGACGTTTTCTTCCGTTCTGGAGTCGCTGGCTGTACGTGGTCTGGTCTACCGCCTGCCTGCTCCGGCGGGTCTATGCTATGCGATGCATGAGTCCGTTGCCCGCTTTGCGCGGGGGATTCTACAGGGCGCCGGGCACCTGGAGACGGTCCAGGCGCACGTTGAGGCGGCGCTGCTGACCCATGCAGCCGCCAACCGGCGCGATGATCCGGAAGCGCGTCTGCGTTTACTGGTGGAGATGCCGAACCTTCTGGCGCTGGCGGATGAGGTCTGGCAACGCGGGGATGAGGACATTCTGGCGCGCCTGGTTGATGTTCTGGAGACAGCTTTCGGGAGCACCGGGGCTTACGGATTTGAGGTTTACTCTTTGCATGGGCGGCTGGGCCAGTTGCAGCCTGAGGCTGAGCCAGAGCCTGAACCTGTAGCGCCACCTCCTGCGGCGGTGTTCCCCGCCGAGGAGCCGGAGCCTGAGCCAGTGGTTGAGACCACCCCGCCGGCTGAGCCGATTGTCACGGAGGAACCTGCACCGGCTTTCTATGATATGGGAGCCTGGGAGCCGCCCGTTGAGCAGGAGATCATCGCGCCAGAACCTGCTGAGGCGGTGGAGGAGGTTACGGCTGCGCCGTCGAGCATGCCGGAATCCATCCCGGGCACAGAGGAAGAGGCTGCCGCTGCTGAATATGCACCTGCTCCGCTGGAAGAACCATCTCGCGGGGAACCTGCCGGGAGCGCCACCCTGGAGGGACTGCTGCAGGCCTGTGACGCGGCGCGGCGTGCTGGCAACGATCGGGAATTGCTTGGCCTGTTGATGTCGGTCGGGCAGTCATGGGAAGACGCCGGGCTGGCGGAGCGGGCTATTGACGCTTACCGGGAAGCCCTATCGCTGGCCGAACGGCTGGATGATGAGGAACTGGTGCTGCAGGCGCTGGAGGCGCTGGCGCGGCTGAACCTGGAAACCGGCAACCTGGAGGACGCGCTGACCTCCGCCGTCCGCGCGGAAAACCTCCTGCAACAGCGCAACGAACCGGGGCGGCTGGGTTATGTGCTGGCGCTGCTGGGTGATATCCGGCTGGAAGTGGGCGATCTGAACGAAGCGGCGGACGCCTACGCGCGCGCCATCGGACGTCTGCGGGCGGCTGGCGACCAGGTCAGCCTGGGCGTGGTGCAGACCAAGCTGGGGGCGACGTACATGGATCGCGGGGAATATGGCCGCGCCGTGAACATGCTGAACGAAGCGCTGTTGATCTTCGAGCAGACCGGACGGCAGGAATACCAGGAACGGGTGCTGGGCATTCTGGGCATGGCTTACGGCCATCTGGGCGAGTGGCGGCAGGCCGAGCAACGCCACCTGCAGGCGTTGCAGATGGCACGGAGCCTGGGCAACGTTGAAGAGCAGGAACGCCAGCTGGCCAACCTGGGGTACATCGCGCAGGCCCGCGAAGACCGCGACGCTATGGTGCGTTACTACGCTTCGGCGCTTGACCTGGCTTACCAGACCGGACGCAGCGACTGGCAGGTTCGCTACCTGGATGTACTGGGCCGGCTGCTCATGGATGATGTGTCGTATGTGGCGCTGGCGGTCGCCCTGCTACAAGAAGCGCAAACCCTGGACGGTGATCCGGAGCGCGACCGCTGGCTCAACCGTGCTCAGAAGCGCCTGCAGCGGCTGCGCCAATCCGCAATCCCGCAGGCGCCGGTGCCGATGAGCTTGGCCAGCTGGGCAGCGGCGGAATCGATCCTGGCGGATGGCAGCGTCTGACCGTGAGGGTGGGGGGTGCTGGTCAGGAACCCGGATCAGGCTGTGCTGGCAACTGATGGCCAGCTTCGGCATCAGGCGCGTCGCGCAGCAGGGCGACGGCATGAGGCAGCACGGGCTGGATGGCCGCCAGGCTGTCCCGTACTGCGCCGGGGTTGCCCGGTAGATTCACAATCAGCGTTCGCCTGCGCAAGCCACAGACTCCGCGGCTGAGCATGGCATGCGGCGTATGCCGCAGTCCAGCGGCACGCATCGCTTCGGCCAGGCCGGGAGCTTCCCGCTCGATCACACTGCGTGTAGCCTCTGGAGTGACATCACGCGGGGCGAAGCCGGTTCCGCCGGTCGTGAAGATGATGTCAACCCCATCGCCATCACTCCACGCGATCAGGTAGGCGCTGATTTGATCGCGCTCGTCTGGCACGGTTGCCGTGCGGACGATCCGGCAGTCGGGGAACGACTCGGTCAGGAGGGCGGCGATCAGCGGGCCGGTAGTATCCGGGCGCTCGCCGCGCGCGCTACGATCGCTGACAGTCAGGATGCCAATACGCATGAGCACTACTCCGCAACAGGTCGGCTACCGGGGCGAAAGCGGGGCCTGCCGTGCTGGCAGCGCCCCGCTATGCGATTCCGGATGTCCCTGACGACCCTATTCTTCATCTTCCAGGAAGACCTGCCACGGGCCATGCATGCCGTCCTCGGTGACGCCGTAGAAGACACGCAAACCCTCCGGTGTCTTGAGCGCTAGGTCGTAGCGGACGGTCTCGCCGCGCCGGTGGCGTTTGATCAGCCCGTAGTTGTTGCGCCAGGTCACTTTGGCCGGGTCGACCGGGTTCTTCTCTTTCTCGGTGATGGCGTAGTGCCATAACCGACGTGCGGATGACCGGGTGACATTGTTGACAATGTTGCCGTTGCGCAGGTCGCGCATCATGTGGTAGAGCTTGCCCTTGCGCTGTTCGGAGCCGATGATCTCCACGCCTGTCTTGGGCGCGTCAACATCCTGCGCTTCAGCCGGGGCGGGCGGCTGTTCCAGCTGGGCAGGCTCTGGCTCAGGGGCAGCCGGCGTCGCCGCGGCGGGGGCAGTGCCAGCGGACTGCTGCTGCGAGGCCAGGCTGCTCTGTACCAGCCGAACGATCTCGTCACGCACGGCCAGGGTGGTTTCCGCTTCGTCGCGGACGTAGATTTTGTTGTCGTCGATGGCGTAAGGCGGATCATCACCGCGGGGGACCTGGATGCGGATGACCGTTTTGCCCTGGGAGTGCTGGCCGTCGATCTCGACTTTCAGCGGCGGCGTCAGGCGCTGTTCCAGTTCGGTGGTGATCATTTCGATGGTCTTGGCGACCTGCTGGACGCCGGTCAGTGGCTGGGTAGGGTCGGGACTGGCGCCGATGTAAATGGTGCCGCCGTTGGTATTGGCCATAGCGCAAACGTCCGCCACGATCTCGTACAGCATCCCGCCACGACGGGTAGCCTTGTCGTAAAAGGCCTGGACGATGCTGGGGCCTTGTTCCCTGGCAGCCTGGATGAAGTCAAACGGTTTGCGGTTGACGGCGTAGGGGCGGGTGCGGGCAAAGTCGTTGCCTTCGAACATTTCCCGCAGCGCCTCAAAGGTCCGTTCCGGCAGCAATACTTCAGTCACGCGGTCGCCTACGCCGAGGTTCTGGTTGCTGCGCCCGGTGCCGGTTTCAGCATTGATCCGGTGGGCGTCTGACCCCTGGATACAGCGCATCCGGCGCGGATATTCCGGTTTGCTGCCATCAAAGAAATGCTGGGTGGTGCCACGCCCGCGCCGCTCCAGATCGGTGACTTCGAGGGCATGCAGGTGAGCGTCCTGGGTATAGGCGATCTTGGTCTGGCCACCGAAGTCAAAGCCACGCATGGCGACGCCGTGGCTGGAATTGGCGTGAGCGGCGATGACGATTCCGCCCGCCGCATGGATCACGCGATAAGCGGTCAGTACATCGGCGGACGCGCCCACGACTGAGGAGCCGTTGTCCAGCGTATCCGGCGGGACGTTAAGGCTGAGCAGAATATGCTCCAGTTCGCGGGTGGTTGTATCTGGCGAAAAGATGCCCAGGATATGAAAGCCGAAGGTCGCCGTAAATTCAAAGCCGGGCAGCACCAGAATCTTGTCCATCAGGCGGCGGTATTCGCTCAGGCGACGCTGTTCCTCCGGCGTGGCCCGTTTAAGGGATTCCAGGAAGCTCAGTTTCTCGATCTCATCCCTCATCGCCCGGTAACCACCGACCGTATTGTGGTCGGTGAAGGCGATGATGTCCAACTCTCTGGCTTCGGCTTTGCGCAGAATATCGAGGTGAGTGACCCCGGCGTCCTGATAATCCGCCGAGGCGGGGGTGTGAATATGCAGGTCCATACGGAACCACTGCATTTTGCTTGGGTTCTTTCTTGCGGCCACTAGGCCCTCTCCGTTGTTCTTTCAATCGTTGGTGTTGCTGTTGTATTCATAGAAGGTTTTTGGGTACCGGGCTCAGAGCAGGCTGGTCAGAATCTGGGCCAGGTTGGCGGGTTCAAGTGGTTTGATCAGGAACAGGGAAGCGCCAGCCTCAACGGCTTCCCGTTCCACATTCATGCCGGAGGCGACCACGATCGGCGTGGTGGCAAAGTCCGGGTCCTGCCGCAGGGTGCGGACGACTTGCGGCCCTTCGATGTCGGCCAGGTGATAGTCGATCAGGAAGATATCCGGATGTTCCTGGCGAGCGCGCTCCAGCACTTCTTTGCCGCGGGCCGCCACACAGACATCAAAGCCGTCCATGCTGAGCAGAGTCTGCAACAGCATGACGGTCGTCCGGTCATCATCGACGATCATGATCTTGGGCAAAGCGCCTTCTCCTGCGTTTCTTGCGCCCGGCCACCAGGGGCAGGACAAAAAATATGTTCATCGAACCCTGCGTCAGGCTGGTTCGGCCTCCGGACTGACTTCAGGCTCAGGCATCAAAGCCGCTTCCAGCACCTCGTCGATCGTCCCGACCAGGATGAAGTTCAGGGACTGGCGCACGCTCTCCGGGAGTTCCTCCAGGTCCTGCTCATTGCGGCGAGGAAGGATGACGGTATCGAGTCGGCTGCGGTGGGCGGCCAGAACTTTGGCCTTGATGCCACCCACCGGCAAGACCTTGCCGCGCAGGGTAATCTCGCCGGTCATGGCGACATTAGGCCGTACCGGACGCCCGGTCAGCAACGAAGCGAGCGCTGTGGCCATGGTCACGCCCGCTGACGGGCCATCTTTGGGCACCGCGCCAGCCGGAACGTGCAGGTGAATGTCATGCTCTTCAAAATACTTGGCCGGGACGCCCAGTTGCTCCGCGCGCGAACGGATGTAACTGAACGCCGCATGAGCGCTTTCCTGCATCACGCTGCCCAGCTGACCGGTCAACTGGAAGCCCTTGTTGCCCGGCATAGCGGCGGCTTCTACGAACAGAATATCGCCGCCCATCGGCGTGTAGGCCAGGCCGGTGGCCACACCAGGCTGGTTGGTACGGTCCTCAATCTCCGTCTGATAACTGAAGCGCGGCTTGCCGATCAGTTCGCGAATGGTATCCTTCTCGATGACATGCTGGCCGACGCCATCGCCTTCCGCCTTCTCAGCGACGCGGGTGGCGATCTTGCGGGCTACCTGGCCGATCTGCCGCTCAAGTTCGCGGACTCCGGCCTCCCGCGTGTAGTTGTTGATCAGCTCGCTGAGGGCTTCTTCAGTGAAGCGAATCTCCTCCGGGCGCAGCCCGTTCTCCCGAATTTGACGGGGGACCAGGTACTGCAGGGCGATTTGGACTTTTTCCTGCTCGGTGTAGCCGTTCAGGGTGATGATCTCCATCCGGTCACGCAGGGGCGGCGGGATCGGCTCCAGCTCGTTGGCTGTGGTGATGAACAGCACTTCCGAGAGGTCAAAGGCCACGTCGATATAGTGGTCGCGAAACTCGTGATTCTGCTCCGGGTCAAGCACCTCCAATAGGGCCGAGGCAGGGTCTCCGCGGAAGTCGCGCCCCAGCTTGTCGATTTCGTCCAGCATCATCACCGGGTTGCGGCTTTCCACACGGCGCAGAGTCTGGATGATCCGCCCCGGCATGGCGCCGATGTAGGTGCGGCGGAACCCCCGGATCTCGGCCTCGTCGCGGATGCCGCCCAGACTCATGCGGACGAACTTCCGGCCCATCGCCCGCGCGATGGACGAGCCAAGCGAGGTCTTGCCGACGCCGGGCGGGCCGACGAAACACAGGATGGCCCCTTCGCGCTCGCGGCGGACATAGTCCGTCACATCCGGCTTCAGCTCATCTGCCCGCTCAGCGCGCAGTTTGCGTACCGCCAGGAACTCCAGGATGCGCTCCTTGATGTCCTCCAGGCCGTAGTGGTCGGCGTCAAGGACTTCGCGGGCGTGGGCGATGTCCAGGTTGTCTTCCGTGCGCTTGCTCCAGGGCAGGCTCACCAACCAGTCCAGGTAGGTGCGGATGACCCCGTATTCGGCTGCGGCGGTGGGCAGCTTGGCCATCCGATCCAGTTCGCGGCGGGCCTCCTTCTCAGCCTCCTCGGTCATCCCCGCTTCCTGGATCTTGCGGCGGAATTCCTCAATCTCCACCTGCTGCTCGTCGGCCTCACCCAGTTCGTGCTGGATGGCTTTCAGCTGTTCGCGCAGGAAATATTCCCGCTGAACCTTCTCCATCTCTGACTGGGCCTGGGACTGAATCTGGCGGCCCAGTTCCAGCACTTCCAGTTCCTTGTTCAGGATGGTCATCAGGCGACGCAGCTTGGTGGCGATGTCGTCGATTTCCAGGAGCTGCTGGCTTTCCTCCAGGCTGATCCGGATGTAGGTCGCGATGGCGTAAGCGATCTGCAACGGATCATCCATATTCAGCGTGGAGGAGATCAGTTCCGCCGGGATGCTGGGCACCAGTTCCGCCAGGTGCGAGAACTGGTCGACCACGTTGCGGGTCAGCGCCTCCACCTCCAGGGTTTTCTCGACCTGTTCAGGATGGCGGCTAACCCTGGCCACCAGATACGGCTCGGTGGCGACGTACTCTTCAATCTTGATGCGAGCCAGGCCCTGCACCAGCAGGCGGATGGTGCCATCGGGCGCGCGGAACAGGCGGTGAACCATAGCCACCGTACCGATGTCGTAAATCTCCCCGGGGCCAGGTTGTTCGTTTTCGGGGTCGTGGGCGGCGACCAGGCCGATCAGGCGTTCCTTGCTGGCGACATCGTCGATGAGGCGGATGGAGCGTGGCTGCCCGACCGTCAGCGGGATGGCTGTATAGGGATACATGACCACGCCGCGCAGAGGCAAGATGGGCAGGGTTTCCGGCAGGTTCAGTTCGTCAGAGGATTCTTCAGACTGTTCTTCTTTGATGTCAATAGGTTGCTGATCGCTGCTGACGTTTTCGGATGATGGGGTGATCACCTGGTCATCCGTGGCTGACGATTTCTTTTTACGAATCATGGCTTACACTACGCTTCGTCGGATGAATTGTGCGTGATATTGAGCACATGGATGGCTGTGGACAGGGCACGCGGTAGCTCGATGCGCAACAGGCCATCCTGGTAGGTCGCGTTGACCTGTGACCGGTCGACGTTCCAGGGCAGGTGGATCTCGGTTCGGAAAGCCCCACGCTCGATCTCCATCTGGTGGTAGGCCACATCTTCCAGGCCGCCAAGATGATGTCGCACACCGCTGACTGTTAGCAGACGGTTCTGGAGCACCACCTGAAAGTCGTGCTCCCGCATGCCGGCGATCTCAATTAACACAATCAGCCGATCTTCGGTGCGGTAAACATCAGTTGGTGGATGCCAGACGGACGAATGGCGCACCACGATCTGGTGCCAGATGGTGCGGCTACTGGTGGTCGTTTCTCCCTCGCGAGCCAGCTCCCTGTCCTGCTTGTTATCCGTGATTCTGTTGGCCATGCGACAACTCACGCAAATCTCTCACAAGTTTGTATTTTTAGCATTCTACCACAGCCGCCAATTGTGCTCAATGAGCGTTGGCAAAGAATCATGGCCTAATCTATCGTATTGAGCAGAAATCCTTTTCGGAGGACCGGCAGGAAGATCACGGTAGGCGTTGGCAGGTTGCCCTGCTAGAATAGCGCCTGCTGGTCGGGGGCGCCAATCGCGTCTGCGCCCTGCCGCCGGGACCTGGAACTGCTGCTAACGGAAGCTGACCGAGATGGACGATCGCGTGCTGCCACTGGGGAAATTGCCTGTTGACCTCCTGTCTGATTTACTGAGCCGGTTGCCCGCTGACCCGCGGGTGGTGGTAGGCCCACGGATTGGCGAGGATGCTGCCGTCATCGACATGGGCGAGCGTTACCTGGTGGCCAAGACTGATCCCATCACGTTTGCGACGGATGCGATCGGCTGGTATGCCGTGCAGGTGAACGCTAACGATCTGGCGACAACCGGCGCAACGCCGCGCTGGTTCATGGCTACCGTACTGTTGCCGGGTGGGCAGGCCGACCGGGCGCTGGCGGAGCGTATCTTCATGCAGATCACCTCGGCCTGCGCCGCACTGGGAATCACACTGATTGGCGGCCATACCGAAATCACCTATGGCCTGGAACGTCCTATCGTGGCTGGATTTATGCTGGGCGAGGTGGAGAAGGATCGGTTGGTCACGACTGGCGGCGCGCAAATTGGCGATGTGGTCCTGTTGACCAAAGGCGTCCCGATTGAGGCGACGGCGATCATTGCCCGTGAGAAACGCGCCGAACTGCTCCAGCATCTCGACCCGACCCTGGTGGATCGGGCAGCGGACTATCTCAGCAGGCCGGGCATCAGCGTGGTGGCGGATGCGCAGGCCGCTTGCGCCGCCGGGGGCGTCACCAGTATGCACGATCCAACTGAAGGCGGGCTGGCGACTGCCCTCTGGGAGGTGGCCGAAGCCAGCGGCAGGGCGCTTCAGCTGGATGTTGAGGCGTGGCCAGTGTGTGAAGAAGGGGCGCGGCTATGCGCGTTTTACGGCCTTGACCCGCTGGGGGCAATTGCCTCCGGCGCCCTCCTGCTAACCGTCCGTCCGGAGGCCGAGGCCGGGGTGCGGTCGGCGCTGGAAAAGGCGGGGATTCCGGTTTTCCGGCTGGGACGGGTGGCGGCGGGGCCAGCGGCTGTGCTCCACCGGGGAGCGACTCTGCCGCGCCCGGCGCGGGATGAGATCGCCCGGCTGTTTGAGTGAGTCTTGCCGGGATGGTGGCAGCCGGTCAGCCTTTACAGAGCAGGATGGACGTGGTATAAAAGGACTTGCCTGCCGTGCGCGTGATGCCGCACCCAGGTTTTGAGCCAACACTCTTAAAGAAGGGTGTTCATTTTCCGGAGGCTGAAGCGTTAGGCTACGGCCAAGGCTGAGGCTTCTGGTAGGCACCCACCTGCGAAAGCAGGTTCAAAACGGGCAGCACACGGCATGGCGGGTATCCTTTGCTGGCAAAGCCTCTTCAGGGGTGACCTGGAGGGGTTTTTGCTTCCGCCCATGCCTACACCCGGATGTGATTTTCCCCGACGATGATCCACTTGTAGGTGGTCAGTTCTTCCAGCCCCATTGGCCCGCGAGCATGCAGCTTCTGCGTGCTGATAGCGATTTCCGCACCCAGCCCCAGCTGCCCGCCATCGGTGAAGCGTGTTGACGCATTAACATACACAGCCGCCGAGTCGATCTCGTTGAGGAAACGCACCATCGCTGCCGGGTCGGTGGTCAGGATGCCATCAGAGTGGCCGGTGCTGTGCGCCTGGATGTGGGCGATGGCCGCCTCCAGGTCGGGGACGATGCGGATGCCCAGGATCAGCGACAGCCATTCGGTATCCCAGTCGTCCGGCCCGGCCAGGGTCATCCCTTCCTGTCCGGCAAGCAGCGCCGCAGTCTCAGCGTCTACCCGGAAGGTCACGCCATCTCTGGCCAGCCGATCCACGACCGCAGGGACGAATTGCCCGGCGATGCTACGCTGCACGAGCAGCGTATCCAGGGCATTGCAGACGGTGGGGCGCTGCACTTTGGCGTTGTGGATGACATTGAGCGCGGCGGCCAGATCGGCGGTCTCGTCCACATACAGATGGCAGATGCCGATCCCGCCGGTGATCACCGGGATGGTGCTCTGCTCGCGGCAGAGCTGATGCAAGTGGTTGCCGCCGCGCGGGATGATCATGTCGACGTAGTCGCTCAGGCGAAGGAGTTCGCTAACATAGCGCCGGTCAGGATCGCGGATCAACTGGACGGCATCCGCTGGCAAGCCCGCCCCCGCGATGGCGTCCCGGATCACGTCCACCAGCGCGGTGTTGCTGCGCAGCGTCTCTGAACCGCCGCGCAGGATGACCGCGTTGCCGGTCTTGAGCGCCAGCGCAGCGACGTCAACCGTCACATTGGGGCGTGATTCGTAAATCACGCCCAGCACGCCAATCGGCACCCGGCGCTTCCGGACCTGCAGGCCATTGGGCAGGGTACGCGCGTCGAACTCTACGCCGACCGGATCGGGCAATTCGGCCACACGACGCACATCGGCGGTGATTCCGGCTAGCCGCCCCGCCAGGTTCAGGCGGTCGATCATGGCCGGGCTGAGACCAGCCGCCTGTCCGGCAGCGACATCGGCGGCGTTGGCGGCCAGGATAGCCGCCTGATGGGCGTCGATAGCGTCCGCGATGGCCAGCAGGGCCGCGTTCTTGGCAGCGGTGGGCTGGCTGCGCAGGATGCGCGACGCGGCTCTGGCCTGTTGTCCGAGCGCCTGCATGTCGATGGTCATGGGTTTCCCTCCCGGAACAGGATGTCCAGCAGCGATGATTGCGGGCGGAATATCACTCAATGAGGACCAGGTTATCGCGGTGGATGGCCTCATCACCGTAGGTATAGCCGAGGATCTGGATGATGTCCCTGGAACGGTGACCGCACAGGCTGGCCAGTTCCTTGCTGGTGTAGTTGCTCAGGCCTTTGGCCAGCGGCCTGCCAACGGTGTCCGCGACGATTACTACATCGCCGCGCTCAAAGTCGCCGCGCACGGTCTGGATGCCTACCGGGAGCAGACTGGCCCGGCCTTCACTGAGGACACGGGCCGCCCCCGGGTCAATCTGCAGGATGCCCTGCGGACGTTCCGCCAGTAGCCAGCGCTTGCGGCTTTCCAGGTGTTCGGTGGCGGGGAAGAAGGTCGTGCCAAGCGGCTCGCCCGCCAGCAGACGCAGCAGGACGTCCGGCGTGTGACCGTTGGCGATGATGGTTCGCGTACCGCTGCGGGTGGCCAGCTGGGCGGCCTGGAGTTTGGTGATCATCCCGCCGGTGCCCATGCCGTGCGTCTTGAGCGTGCCGCCGGCCAGCCGCCAGAGGTTGTCGTCGATGGTCCGCACCTCTCGGATCAGACGGGCGTCGGGGTAGAGGCCGGGGTCGCGATCGTAGAGGCCGTCTTTGTCGGTCAGCAGGATGAGCAGGTCAGCGTCCAGCAAGGCGGCAATATGGGCGGACAGGTTGTCGTTATCGCCGAACTTGATCTCCTGCACTGCCACGGTATCGTTCTCATTGACCACCGGCACGATCCGGTAGTCAAGGAGCGTGCTGAGCGTATTGCGGGCGTTAAGGTAGCGCGTCCGGTGGCTAAAGTCATCGTTGGTCAGGAGCACCTGTCCGATGCGCACGTCGTACAGGCCAAACATGGTGCTGTAGATGCCCATCAGGTGGCTCTGGCCGATGGCCGCCAGCATCTGTTTGGCTGGCAAATGGTTGGGCAGGTTGGGGTAGTTGAGCACTTCCCGCCCGGCAGCAATGGCCCCGGAGCTGACAAAGACGATGCGATGTCCTTCCCGCCATAGCAGTACCATCTGGCGGACAAGCTCCAGGATGGCGGGGCGGGAAAGCCGCCTGGACCCGCCGCTGAGGGTGCTGGTGCCGACTTTGATGATGATGGTCTGTGGAGACGTGGGGGTCATGGGCGGGCTATACCTGCTGGCTGGTATGTATGCGGGCGATTGATTTGAGTAGAATTTAAGTATAGCGAAATCGGGGAGTATGGTATAATACGAGTGCGTACCTTGAAAAGGGGATGACAGGTTTCGACGGGGAGCGATAGGGGCCGTACTGCAAGCCGAGCGGCGCTAACTCGTAAATCTGGCGCAACCCATTAAGTGCCAACCGCACTTACGCACCCGCTATGGCTATGGCCGCTTAAGCGGTCCCTAGCATAGC
>JAIOAT010000055.1 GCA_019873685.1 Chloroflexota bacterium | reverse complement strand
GAGGCGCGGGCCGGGATAACGGTCTTGAACCCATCCCCGGTGAAGCCGCCGCTGATCCCGTTGAATTCCAGCGTGGGCCGCGTCCCGATCCGTTCGTGCAGGGGATATTCCGGTTCTCCCCAGGGCTGTGGCGCACCGGCTACCGCCGCCCATTCCGCCGCGATCCAATCCGCGCCGCGGGCCAGCAGGGCGCGCTCCTCGTCATCCAGAGGCCGGACGTCGTCGTAAAAGCCGGGGACAGTCACCCGCCCATCAGCGTCATGCAGCGCGGCCAGAATCTCCGCCAGCGCCTGGATCGGATTGTGGACGGTGCCGCCGTAATGGCCGCTGTGCACGTCGCGGCGCGGCCCGCTGACGGTCAGCTCCATCTCCACGATCCCGCGCAGGCCGTAGTTGAGCACCGGCTGCTGCTCGTCCGGGAAGGAGCCATCGGAGATGATGACCACATCGGCCCGCAATCGGTCGGGATGGGCGGCCACAAAGCCGGTGATGTGGCCGGAATTGGATTCCTCCTCGCCCTCAAAGAGCAGCTTGAGGTTGACCGGGCATGGCGCATCCGCCGCCAGCAGGGATTCCACCGCTTTCAGCCAGGCCACCACATGGCACTTGCTATCCAGCGCGCCGCGTGCGTACAGCCGCCCCTCACGTTCCACCGGGGAAAACGGGTCGGTTTCCCAGCCGTCCTCCAGGGCGGCAGGTTGCACATCGAAGTGGCAATAGATGAGCAGGGTTGGCGCCTCTGGCCCGGCCCCTGCCCATTCGCCATAAACCAGCGGCAGGCTACCCTCCTGACGCAGGATTCGGGCCGTCTGCAGGCCGCTGGCTTTCATGGCAGCGGCGATCCATTCGGCGGCATGTTCGACGTCTACAGCGTGCTCCCTGAGCGTGCTGATACTGGGGATGCGCAGCAGGTCAACCAGTTCGGCCTCAAAACGAGGCGCGTTGGCGCGGGCATATTCATGGGCAGTGGGCATCCGATCCTCCTCGCACAGACGCAAACAGCAGCGCAGCGGATCAGACCCCGCGCGGGCCGGACTCAGCGCGGCGCTTGATTCCCAGCAGCATCTTGCGCTCCATCACAAAATTGAGCGGCTCCACGATCCGCCAGAGCAGGGCCAGCTTGCGGCCGTAATCCAGGCGCTGGCGGACGATCAGGCGGGTTGTGCCATCCGGCTGCTCGACCAGATGGAACAACCAGGAGGCGATCGAGTCGCTCTCCGAACGCGGGGTGGCGTAATCCGGCGCCTGTTCGGTTTTCGGGTCGGCGCCCAGCATCAGCAATGTATGCGGCGGATCGGCGCGCACCACCCGCTGGCAGGGGTAGCCTTTTGGCCCCAGACGGATCACATCGCCAGCCTTGATCGCCTGATGCTCAGGCAGAAGGCGATCGGCGCTATGGATGTCGCAGCCAGCCAGGTTCTCCAGCCCGTCATAGCTGTAAAAGCCGCCGCGCCCCTGGCCGATCTGAGCCAGCCAGGGCCAGACAGCCGCCGCCGGGGCGCGAATGGTGATCGCCCGCGTGTAACCCAGCTTCGGCGCGGCAACCAGATCGTCGCCCGGCAGAGCGCGGGCGATCTCCTCGTCGGTGGCTCCCCAGCGGTTGTAGCTGCCGCGCAGCAGCGGCGAGAGAATCAGCGTAAATCCAACGCGCAGCGCCCCTTCGATGTTCTCCAGCAGGCTCATCCGTCCCCCTCTCCTGTCACAACAGGCCGCGCCCCGCGGGCGCGGTTCACTGCCCCGTTATACCACCCGGAGCCGCCGGGCGATACATCGCCATTCCGAGGGAGCAGGCGCGGCCAGATGCGATCAACTCGCGCCGACCACACGCCTCCCGCCTGATTGCCGTCATCCGCCAAAGAACGCGGCCAGAATCGGGTTGACGACGTCCGGGCGCTCGTAGTGCGGGATATGCCCGGCTTCGTCGATAGGATGGAATTCGGCCTGCGGGATGGCCGCCCGCACCTGTTCATTGGCGGCGAAGGGCACGGTGATATCCTGGCGGCCCCAGATCAGCAGCACGCGGCGACCCTGCTGACCCACGCGGGCGTAGGCCTCCGCCAGGCCGGTCATCTTCATGTGGCGCATAGTGGAAAGGATGGCCCGCTTAAAGCCCTTATAGGGCAGCTGCGCCCGGTACTTTTCCGTGTACTCCGGGTAGCGCTCTGGCCGGTAAAAGTCGCGCGGCAGCCCGCCGACGATCAGCCAGTTCCCGGCCAGGCTCATTAGCACTTCGCCCAGCACCGGGACAAAGAGCGCCAGCGCCCGCAGCGTCAGGCTGGTGGAAAAGCCCGCCGGACCTTCCAACCCCAGCCGCCGGACGCGCTCCGGATGGCGATCGGCGAAGTTGACGGCGATCGCCCCGCCCATCGACAAGCCCAGCAGGTCAACCGGCGCGTTCAACCCCAGCGCGTCAAGCAGATGGAGGAGCTGGCGGTCGAACAGGTCAGCGTCGTAGGTCACCGGCGGACGATCGGAAAAGCCGCGCCCGAACAGGTCGTAACGCAGGACGCGCAGGCCGGCAGCCGTCAGCGCGGGGACGGTCGGGTCCCAGAGGAACATGGGCGTGGAAAACCCGTGAATGAGCACAACGACCTGACCATCTTCCGGGCCGGTCAGTTCATAGTGCGTCACGCCATCCGGCAGGGTCACGAACTGGCCCGGCAAGGCGGCGCGGGTCTGCGGATTCAGTTCCAGCGGTTCCCGGAAGAAGTCGATCATGGGGGTAGCCTCCTGGGAGTTATAAATTCGCTCTAAAAATTATAGCGCCAGAGCCGCGATTCGCTGGCGCAGGGAGGCCAAATACGACTATAGTGAAAGTGATCGATGCCGGGCGCTGACACAGGGTAACCGATGCCTGGCCCCCAACCCCGTAAACTCGAATTGAAGGGAGATTACAGGAGCCATGTTCATCCGCAGAAAGACCATTCTCATGCTGGCGGCGCTGGCCGTGGTGCTGGTTGGCGCTTCGCTGTTCGGCGGCGGGCAGGTGGCCGTTGGCCAGGGACCCGATGGTCGCCTGAACTGCGACGAGGCCGCGCCGGTTGTGCTGTATTGTGGTGAAACCGGGATTGACATCTACGGCGTTGGCCCCGGTGGCGTCGACCTGGTGCTGACCGTCCCCTACGACAACCTGGACATCAGCCGTCCGCAGACCTACACCAAAGTCGGCGGGACACTGGATGGCCGTATTGGCGTTTACATCCTCAACACCTGGCAGATCCAGGTCAACGTGATCAACGGCAACGAGTTATGGACGGCCCGCTGGTGGGACTGCCCGCGTGACAGCGCCGAGGTGACAGTCTTCTCCTTGCTGACCGGCGAGCAACTGAGCTGGGAGAAGGATACCTGCGGCGTGCCGGCGCCGGAGGAAACGGCACCGCTGTGCGAGTACATCAACCCTTACACTCAGGAGCGGGGCACCACTTACTGCGACCTGCTGTGCGAGTGGGAGGGCGGCCTGTGGTGGTGCGACGATATGTGCGAAGGTATACCCTGCGGGCTGCTCGGTTAGCCACCCTGTGCCGATGACAGGTTTCTTCTGGCCGCCCTTCATCGGGCGGCCGTTCTTTTTGTACGGGCTACCTGCCTTGCCGCCCGCGCCCTCCTGTTTTTGCCTGCCGCCCGCAGGTGTATAATCTGGCGCAGGGCGTCACCGCCGAACTTCTGGTCATCCATCTCATCAACCATCACGAAAGGTACTGGACTATGGAATACCGTCGCCTGGGGCACGCCGGGATCAAGGTCAGCGCGTTGAGTCTGGGTGGGTGGACCACCTTTGGCGACCTGGTCAAGGATCCGCGAGTCACGCGGGATATCATCGTGCGCGCCTATGACGCCGGAATCAATTTCTTCGACATCGCCGATGTCTACGCCGGTGGCGAGGCCGAACGTATGATGGGCCAGGTACTCCGCCAGTTCCCCCGCCATACCCTGGTGATCTCCTCCAAAGCCTACTGGCCGATGAGCGACGACGTGAACGACCGTGGCCTTTCCCGCAAGCACCTGATGGAAAGCGTGGAAAAGTCGCTCAAGCGCATCGGCACGGACTACCTGGACCTCTACTTCTGCCACCGCTACGACCCGGACACGCCGCTGGAGGAGACCATCCGCGCCATGGATGATCTGGTGCACCAGGGCAAAATCCTCTACTGGGGCACCAGCGAGTGGACTGGCGCGCAGATCCGGCAGGCCCTGGCCTTCTGTGAGGCGCATAACCTGTACAAGCCGCAGGTCGAACAACCGCAGTACAACATGCTGGATCGGGAACGGGTGGAGCAGGATGTGCTGCCGGCGGCGCAGGCGGGCGGCATGGGGCTGGTCGTCTGGAGTCCACTGGCCAGCGGGCTACTGACCGGCAAGTACGACGATGGCATCCCGGAGGACAGCCGGCTGGCTCGCCTGGAGTGGCTGCGCAAGATCAAGCTGGAAGGCCAGGATAACCCGATCCCGCGGGTCAAGGCGCTCAAGGCGGTCGCCGAGCGGCTTGGCGTCAGCCGGGCGCAGCTGGCTCTGGCCTGGACGCTGCGCCTGCCGGGGATCAGCAGCGCCATCACCGGCGCTACCCGCCTCAGCCAGCTGGAAGACAACCTGGGCGCGCTGAACGTCACCCTCAGCGCGGATGTCCTGGCCGAGATCGATCGTATCCTGTCCGCCCCATCTCCGGCCTGAGGTCAGGCGGCGGCAGCGGGGCGGGGATAACCCGCCTGTTCAGGAGGCGCTATGGGCGCACAAGCGGGACAAAAACGGACTGATGCCGCACTGCGCATCATCATCTACGGGCTGGCGATTGTCGTGATATTGCTGTTGATCGCCACGCTGGTCGCGCGTCTGGTCTATATGGTCACGCCCAATGTTGCCGCCAGCGCTCAGGTTGACGTGCTGGAACGCGCCAACGACGCGGTCAATGCCGTTAACCTCCTGCTCAGTTTTCTGGAAGGCGCGTCAGTCTTGATCGGGCTGGGCTTCGGCGCGGCGGCGTTGTATGGTCTGCGCAACGTCGACGACCTGCGCCAGAATCTGGAAGCTGAGGTGGAACGGGTCAAGCAGTTGCAGGAAGCCGTCCAGCGTGATCTGCGCGCCGCCGCCGAGCGCGATGAGCAGATGCGCCAGCGTCTGGAGCACCAGCTTGAAATCCTGAATAGCTACCGGCCCGAGCTGGAGCAGATCCGCAACCTGCGGCAGGAGATCGTCGCCGCGCAGGAAGAGCTGGCGCTTGTCCAGCAGGCTGATCAGGAGTTCCGGCTGAGCAACTACAGCACCGCTTACCGCTTCGCCACCCAGGTGCTGGCGCGGAACCCCGATAACTGGCTGGCGCTGTACATCGCCGGCTGGCTGGAAGTCCACCAGCGCGACGACCTGGACGGGGGCATCCGCCACCTGCAGCGGGTGATCGAACTCAAGCGCGATTGGCCGGCCGCCCGCGCCGCCTATGGGGTGGCCCTGCGCCGCAAGGCCCGCCGCGCCACCGGAGAGGAACGCCAGAACCTCTTCAATGCCGCCGAAGGCGCCCTGTTGCAGGCCCTGGGTGAAAGCCCCAAGCTGGTCGATTTCAACGGCGAATCGTTCTGGGGGCCGGTTGGCGGCATCCGGCTGGAGACTGGCCGTCCGGAAAGCGCCATCGAAGCCTACGAACACGCCCTGGAGGTCACGCCCGATTCCTCTTATCCTGCCGGTAACCTGGCCGGGCTGTACCTGCAACGCGCCCGCCGCAGCGGCGATCCCGCCGACCGTGAGCGCGCCCTGGACGCCTTCGCCCGGACGATACACGCTGCCCGGCGGGAGCAAATCCTCAAGCCCAATGATTACTTCCTGTGGATGGACATCGCCCAGGCGCAGACCATACTGGGCATCCGCGACGAGGCCAATTTCGCCGGCGCACAGGAAGCGCTGGCGACCGCCCTGCGCGCCCATCCCTCGGTCAATATGCTGGAAACCTCGCGGCGTGGCTGGAATTCCCTGCTGGAAAGCTGTCCCGCCGAATGGACGTCCGTTGAAGCGCACCTGCAGGAAGCGCTCCGGGCGATTGACGCCGCCATCGCGGCGGGCAAAGCGCCCGGTCCTGAGCCGGTCTGACCGGCCTGATACACAATGCTGGTTTACGGGGGTCGTTCCCCTGGATACGAAAGGAAGCGTGCTGTGGTGGAACTTCAGGAGTCCGTCAAGATCAGGCGTCCGGATGAGGACATCGCCGAAGACATCGCCGCCCTGATCCGGCGCTTCCCCCCTCTGATGCAGTCCCGCCACTGGTTGACCGTCAGCGTCGTTGACGGCGTGGTGACCGTCAAAGGCCACATCAAGTCAGCCGTCGGCGCGCGGGTGTTGCTGGATAACCTGCCCGATATCCCCGGCGTGGTGAGCGTCGATTCCTCGGAGCTGTACAACGACGACGACCTGCGCCTGGCCGTCGGCAGGGTGATCCCGCCGGGCGTGCGCGCCGTGGTGGACTTCGGCCATGTGCTGCTGACGGGGACGCTCCCACCCCGCCACAAGGCCGACGCCCTGATCCGCCGGGTGGAAAAGGTTCCCGGCGTGCGTCGGGTGAGCAGCAAGCTGAACTGAGGCTGGGGTGGCCGCCTGCGTCGCCGCCTGTCGCCGGTAGCCGGAGCATACTTCCACGCTGATCAGGGCCGCCGCGCTCAGTCCGACGATCGCGGCGGCCCTGATCTGGCGCAGCAGGACAGTGATCCCGCTGCGTATTGCTGCGCAGCGAAGCTGGCTTCTGTGGCTTGCCTTGCCTCGCGGTCTCCTGGCCTCCCGGCCATTTTTCTTGCCTCTGGACTCTTGCCTCCTGCCTCCCCGTTCCCGGTCTCCCGGCCTCTTACCCTCCGAGGTTCCTGATTGCCTCTTTGACCACACAACGGCTATCATCGGCGCGGGTTATGGGTATCGTCTGGAACAACGCCAAAGGACTCTTCCGCCATGCTTGCTGCCGCCCGTCGCACCTATGCTCTGCTGCGCAATCCCCTGGTCATGGCTGTCTACGCGCCAACGCTGCTCTTTTCCATCACCACCGGTATCATGAACCTGATCCTGCCGCTGTACGCCGCCGACTTCGGTGTGCCCTATGGCGTGGTCGGCGTGATCGTGGCCGCCGATCTGTTCGGCACGTTGATCGGCGATGTCCCCGCCGGGATGTTGATGCGCCGGCTGGGCAAGAAGCGGCTGATGGTGCTGGGGCTGGCGCTCAACGGCATGATGACGCTGGGCCTGTACTGGGCGGAGTCGGTCGCGCTGGTGGGGGTGCTGCGCGTCGTATCCGGCGTGGGCTGGGCGCTCTTCGCCGTTTCCCGCCACGCCTACCTGGCTGATATGGTCAGCCCGGCGCAGCGCGGACGGGCGATTGCCATCTTCGGCGGCACATTCCGCATCGGCTGGTTCATCGGCCCATCGATCGGGGGCTTCCTGGCCGCTCACTTTGGGCTGCGGTCAACCTTCCTGGCCTATGTCGTCCTGGTGGCGCTGACTGTGCTGACCGTCCTGCGCTTCGCCCGGGAGGGGAACCCCACCCCGCAGGAGCAAGGCGCCGGTAGCGGGCCGGGCGTTTCCCTGCTGGACTTGCTGCGCACCTATCACCATCTGCTGGCCAGAGCCGGGATCGGGCAGATTCTGGCTCAGATGACGCGGGCCAGCTGGCGCACGATCATCCCTCTCTACGGCGCGGACGTGATCGGGCTGGATGTGGCGCAAATCGGGCTGATTATGAGCGCACTCTCCGCGGTGGATATGTCGCTGTTCATGCCCGCCGGGATGATCATGGATCGCTGGGGGCGTCGCTTTGCCACTGTGCCCAGCTTCGGCCTGCAGGGAATCGGTCTGGCGCTGATCCCGCTGACCGGCAGCTTCGCCGGGTTACTGGGGGCCGGGCTGGTGATCGGTGTGGGCAACGGGTTAAGCTCCGGGACGATGATGACGCTTGGCGCTGACCTGGCGCCGGAGCACGCCCGCGGGGAGTTCCTGGGCCTGTGGCGGCTGGTTGGCGATGTCGGTGCGATGACCGGGCCGCTGGCGGCGGGGGCGGTCGCCGACCTGCTGACGCTGTCGGCAACTGCGCTGGTGGCGGCAGTGGGCGGGCTGGGCGCGGCCCTGATCTTCGCCCGCTGGGTGCCGGAGACGCTGCGCCGCCGCCCGCCGGAACGATGAGAATATGCGTCCTATCCTGCCTTTGCCTGGCCCCCCGGTCTCCCGGCCTCCCGCTTTGCCTGCCTCTTCCTGCCAGGCAGCCCGGCGGGTACAATGGTGTCCTGTTGCCCGCCTTCATCCGCCAAACTCTTATGTCCGCTACCACTGCTCGCCTGCTGGCCGGAAGTAAAGCGCAGATTCCCATCCTGCTGGGCGTGGTGCCCTTCGGCATGATCTATGGCGTGGCCGCGCTGGAAGCGGGGCTTTCCCCCGCTGCCACGCTGGGCATGTCGCTGATTGTGTTCGCCGGGTCATCGCAATTCATCGCCGCGCAGCTCTTTGCCGCCGGGACGCCCGGCCTGGTCATCGTGCTGACCACGCTGATCGTCAACCTGCGCCACATGCTCTACAGCGCCTCAATCGCGCCTTATGTACGCCATCTTTCCCGCCCCTGGAAGTTCCTGCTGGCCTTCCTGCTGACCGATGAGGCATATGCCGTGGCCATCACCAATTACCGCCGCCGGGACCCGGCCCCCGCCGCCGGGACGGATGAGCACTGGTACACGCTGGGCGCCGGCCTGACGCTGTGGATCGCCTGGCAACTCAGCACGCTGGCAGGCGTAGCGCTGGGCGCGTCCGTGCCGGAAGGCTGGTCGCTGGACTTTGCCCTGCCATTAACCTTCATCGCCCTGCTGATCCCGACGCTGACCGACCGGCCTGCGGCTCTGGCGGCGCTGGTAGCCGGACTAACCGCCGTCGCCGCGCATGGTCTGCCGTTCAACCTGGGGCTGGTACTGGCGGTGCTGGCCGGCATCAGCGCCGGCCTGCTGGCGGAACGCCGCGCCGCCGAGGAGCAACGCGCATGGAAGACTGGCTGATCATCCTGGGCATGGTGGCCGTAACTTACAGCGCGCGCCTGTCAGTGATCGCCCTGTTGGGGGAGCGCCCGCTGCCGGAGCTGATCGCGCGCGCCCTGCGCTATGTACCTCCGGCGGCGCTGGCAGCGATCGTTTTCCCGGCGTTGCTGCTGCCGGAGGGTACGCCGGACCTTTCGGCGGGGAACGCGCGGCTGCTGGCCGGGCTGGCGGCGGCGGTCGTCGCCTGGCGCACGCGCCGGACATTGCTGGCGATCGGCGTGGGCATGGCCGCCCTGTGGCTGTTACAGGCGGCGCTGCCCTGAGCACCGGTGCGGCAAAAGGCGGGCATGGTATGATTGCCGGTGATGGATCGTGGTTGCCGTTTGGCAGCAACACGGAGTGATCGCCCATGCTGATCAACCTCGAAGGCAACATCGCCAGTGGCAAGAGCACCCTGGGAGAGGCCCTGCGGGCCAGCGAGCGCTTTCATTTCATCCCGGAGCCGGTGCCGGTCTGGCAACATGGCTTCGCCATCAACTGGCTGGAGCGCTTTTACGCGGATATGCCGCGCTGGTCGTTCACCTTCCAGATCGTCACCTTCACCACGCGCATCCAGGCCCTGGCGAACCGCCCGCCGGATCGCATCACGGTGGCCGAGCGCAGCATCGGCACCGACCGCTATGCCTTCGCCCCCGGCTTGCATGCCACCGGCGCGCTGGACGATCACGAGTGGGCGCTCTATTGCGCCTTCTGGGAAGCGATGGCTCCCGCCGCTCCGCAGCCAGACCTGATCCTGTACCTGCGCACACCGGCTGAGGAGTGCCTGCGTCGCCTGAAGGCCCGTAGCCGCGCTGAGGAGGTCGGTGTGACGCTGGATTACCTGCAAGAACTGGGCCAGCGCCATGACGACTGGCTGCTGGGTCGTCCGGATGTGATCGTCCTGGATGGCACGCGCCACTGGACAGCCGCCGAGATCGCCTTTGAGCTGGGGCGGGCCGGGGCCGACTGAGGATTTGCCCGCCGGGGTGGGCAAATCTGGTAGTTTCTGAGAGTCCCCCTGTGCTACAGTGTTAGCCTATGAACCGGCCATAACCCGGACCGCTGTGACAAGGATTGGCTTATGCGCGAGGTATACATCATTGGAATCGGCCAGACGCCCATCGGCGAACAGTGGGAGTTGAGCCTGCGCCAGATGGCCGTCCGGGCGCTTAAGGCGGCGGTCGCCGACACCGGCGCGCCTGACCTTCAGCCACAGGCCCTCTATGTGGGCAATATGCTGGCTGCCCGCCTCAACGATCAGGCCCATCTGGGCGCGCTGGTCGCCGATTACGCCGGCTGGCGCGGAATCGAAGCTGCCACCGTGGAGGCGGCCTGCGCCTCCGGCGGCGCGGCCATGATGGCTGGCGTGCGGGCCGTCGCCAGCGGCCTGGCGGATGTGGTAGCCGTCTGCGGGGTGGAGAAGATGACCGAAGCCACCAGCAGCGAGGTCACCACCGGCCTGGCGACCGCCGCCGACGCCGACTATGAAGTCGCTCACGGCGTGACCTTTGTAGCCCTCAACGCGCTGGTCATGCAGCGTTATATGTACGAGTATGAAGTACCGCACGACAACTTCGGCATCTTCAGTCTCAATGCTCACCAGAACGCCGTCAACAACCCCAACGCCATGTTCCGCAGCCCGATCACGCTGGACACCTACCGCAACGCGCCGATGATCGCGCCGCCGATCAACCTGTACGACAGTTCTCCGATCTGCGATGGCGCGGCGGCGGTGATCCTGGCCCCGCTGGAGATCGCCCGCGATTTGCCGGGCGTGATCCCGGTGCGTGTGCGGGCCAGCGCCAGCGCCACTGACAGCCTGAATCTGGACGACCGGCACGATCTGCTGGCCCTCAGCGCCGCCCGCCTGAGCGCCCGGCGCGCCTACGATCAGGCCGGTCTCAGCCCGGCGGATATTGATCTCTTTGAGGTGCACGACGCCTTCTCGATCATGGCCGCCCTGAGCCTGGAGGCGGGGGGCTTTGCCCCGCGCGGGGAAGGCGTGCGCTTCGCCCATGAGCAGGGCATCGGCCTGGACGGGCGGCTGCCGATCAGCACGATGGGCGGGCTGAAGGCGCGCGGTCACCCGGTCGGCGCGACGGGCGTCTATGAGATCGTTGATCTGGTCACCCAGTTGCGCGGGCAGGCCGGCAAGAACCAGGTCGCCAATGCTACCATCGGCATGACCCAGAACATCGGCGGGACCGGCGCAACCGTGGTGACCCACATCCTGAGCGTGGAATAGCGCCATCCAGAACCACCGGGGGCCTGAAAAGAATCACAGAGCAGCGTCGTCCAGGCGTGCGACGCTGCACTTGATTCCAGGGGCCGCCGATCCGGCCCGGCCCGCCGCCGGTCGCTTTGCCGCTGGTCGTCTGGCGCAGTACAATGACCGCATGGCAACCCCGATTGACCCTCAATCCCCTGCTGCGCTGGCCCGTGGCCGGGAAAAGTACGGCCCGGTGGCGGCACTCCTGCGCGAGATGTACGGCGTCCCGGAATGGCGGCCCCACCTCTCTCCGCTGGATGAGCTGGTCAGCACCATCCTCAGCCAGAGTACCTCCGACACCAACCGCGACAAAGCCTTTGACGCGCTCAAAGCGCGCTTCCCCAGCTGGGAAGCCGTCCGCGACGCGCCGCTTGATGACGTGATTGCCGCCATCCGCCCCGCCGGGCTGGCCAACCAGAAGGCCCCGCGCATCCAGGAAGTGCTGCAGCGGATCACGGCGGAGCGCGGCGAACTGAACATTGACTTCCTGGCCGATCTGCCGCTGGAGGACGCCCGCCGCTGGCTGACCAGCCTCAACGGCATCGGCCCCAAGACAGCGGCGATCATTCTGCTCTTCGGTTTTGGCCGGCCAGCCTTCCCGGTCGATACGCACGTCCACCGCCTCAGCCGCCGCATCGGCCTGATCGGGCCAAAGGTCAGCGCGGAAAAAGCCCATGCAATCATGGAGCAGATCGTCCCGCCGGAAGATTACCTGGTCTTTCACCTCAACCTGATCTGGCATGGCCGCCAGGTCTGCCACGCCCGCAATCCCAAATGCTCGCTGTGCCCGCTGCAGGATTACTGCGATGACTTTCAGGCGCGGCTGCCCCGCGCCGCCCGGACTGTTGAGCCATGACCGAGCCGCCCGCCCCACCCCCTGCTTACCGCACCGGTCGCCAGCTTGATATGGCGATCGCCAGCGCCCGCCAGACCGTCACCCTGCTGCTCAGCCAGGCGCGGGCCAACCGCGTTGACCCGGCCTATCTGGCCGAACGGCTGGAGACGCTCAGCCTGGTGCTGGAGGAGATCGTCGCCGAACGGCTGGACACGACCCAGCAGCAGAAGCTGGCCGCCCTGTATGAGGTCTCCCGCTTGATCGGCTCCTCCCTTGATCTGCAGATCGTGCTCAACGAGGTGATGGACGCCATCATCAAGCTGACCGGAGCCGAGCGCGGTTTCCTGATGCTGCTCGATGACGACGGCAACCTGGTCCCCCGCGTGGCCCGCAACATCGACCAGCAGACTCTCGACAGCGGCGACTTCCGCGTCAGCCGCACGGTGACCCGCCAGGTGGTGGATAGCGGCCAACCCGTCCTGACCACCAACGCCCAGGAAGACCCGCGCTTTGCCGGGCAGGCCAGCGTGATCGCCCATGCCCTGCGCAGCATCATGGCCACGCCCCTGCGGGTACGCGGGCGGGTGATCGGCGTTGTTTACGTCGATAACCGGGCGCGAACCGGGCTATTCAAGCCGCAGGACCTGGCCGCGCTGGATGCCTTCGCCGGGCAAGCCGCCGTCGCCATCGACAACGCCCGCCTGTTCAGCGAGACCGACCAGGCCCTGCAGGCTCGCGTGGAAGAGCTGAGCATGTTGCGGCGCATGGATCGCGACCTGAACGAGGCCATCGGCGCCGGGCAGGTGATGAGCGTGACGCTGGAATGGGCCATGCGCGTCAGCGGGGCGGCAGCCAGCGCCCTGGGTCTGGTCGAGGCCGCACCGGAAGGGCCGGGCGTGCTGCGCATTGCCGCCTGCGCCGGGGATGGCCCGTTGCCGCCGGGCATCGCCGAGGGCGCCATCCTGCCCCTTGATGGCGGAGACGCGCTGACCGCCGCCCTGAACGGGACGGAAGCCACCCACGTCGCGGCAGGGAAAGGGCTGGTGTTGCTGGTCGTGCCCATCCGCCATGAGAACCGGCCCGGCGGCGCCTTGATCCTGGCCGGAGCGCAACCCTTCAGCGCCGACGCCTGTGACCTGGTCACCCGCATGGCCGCCCGCGCCGCCGTCGCCCTGGAGAACACCCGCCTGTTCGAGGCCGTGCGCGCTGCCGACCGCGCCAAGAGCGAATTCGTCAGCATTGTCGCCCACGAACTGAAAGTCCCGATGACCAGCATCGCCGGTTACGCCGACCTGCTCAGAATCGGCGGGCCGGTCACCGACCAGCAGGCCGAATTCATCACCCGCATCAAGAATAACGTCCAGCGGATGAAGGTGCTCGTCAGCGACCTGAGCGACATCAGCCGCATCGAAAGCGGCAATTTGCGCATGGAACTGGGGGCTGTCGATCCGCGCGGCCCGCTGGCCCAGGCCTGCCAGGAAGTCAGCGCCGCGGTCGCGGAGCGCGGCCATACCCTGCTGCAGGAACTTGCGCCTGACCTGCCGCCCGCCCTGGCCGATCCCGCTCGCCTGACCCAGGTGCTGGTCAACCTGCTCAGCAACGCCTGCAAGTACACGCCGGACGGCGGGACTATCACGCTGCGCGCCTGGCGGCAGGGCGATCGCGTGGCCTTCGCCGTGCAGGATACCGGGATCGGCCTGAGCGCGGAGGAGATCGCCCGGCTGGGCACCAAATTCTGGCGGGCCAGCAACGAATACGCCCTCAGCCAGCCGGGGACGGGCCTGGGCTTTGCCATCACACGCAATCTGATCGCCCTGATGCACGGCGAACTGACCATCGAAAGTACGCCGGGTCAGGGCAGCACCTTCACCTTCACCCTGCCGGTCGCGCCACCGGCCCAGGAGCCAGCCCAGCCGTGACTGCTGCCCGCCGCTTTCATCTGTTCCTTTCCCCGCACCTGGACGACGCTGTCCTGAGTTGCGGCGGGCTGATCTATCGTCTGGTCGCGGCAGGGGAGCGGGTGGCCGTGCACACGATCATGGCCGGGCGACCGCCCCGCCCGCTGCCACAGTCGCCGATTCTGGCGGATCTGCATGCCCGCTGGGCTACCGCCGGCGATCCGATCGACGCGCGGCGGCGGGAAGACATCCGGGCGCTGAGCCAGCTGGGCGCGCTGGCCCGCCACACCGCCATCCCCGACTGTGTCTACCGCGTGACTTACACGCCTGCCGGGGAGCCGGTCGCGCTCTACCCCTCTGAGGAATCGTTGTGGGCGGCCATCCACCCCGCCGATACAGCCCCCCTGCTGCTGGACGCCACGCCGCTGCTCTACCCGCAAACCACCGCCCTGCACATCCCGCTGGGGGCGGGCGGGCATGTTGACCACCGGCTGGTACGTGACTGGGGGCGGCGGCTGGCCCGCGCCAACCCCGGCCTGGATATCTTCTACTATGAGGAATATCCCTATAGCCTCAACCAGGGCGCGGTGGAGGCGGCGCTGGCGGCGCTTAACCCGCCGCTTGACCTGGCCCCGATCCTTCACCCACTGGACGATGACGCCCTGGCCGCCAAGATCGCGGCCATCGCCTGCTACGAAAGCCAGATCAGCACCTTCTGGCGCGACGCGGAAGACATGGCCGACGCCGTGCGCCGCGACGCGCTTGTCGTTGGCGGCGGCATCCCCGCCGAACGCGAGTGGCAGCCGCGCGGCTGATCCGTCGGAACGAGCGCCGGGTTGCCCGGCGAGATGATGGGAGCAAGACCGATGAGTGAATCGCCTCTTGAACAGGCCAGGGTGCGCCTGGCGGCGCTGCGCGAGGAGGCCCGATCCGGCGCGCTGATCCCCGCCCACCTGCCGGAGCAGATCGACGCCGTCCTGACCCTGCTGACCGCCGCAGAGACTCCCGCCGGGTCGGAGGCGGCAACCGAGGCCGCCCAACAGGAGCGGGCGCGTACCGCCGAACTGATCTCCACCGCTGTGCACGAGATGCGCATCCCCCTGACCAGCATCCGGGGCTACATCGACATGCTGGCCAAGGGCATGCTGGGAGCGCTACCCGACCAGCAACAGCAGTTCGCCGAGACCATCCGCGTTAACGCCCTGCGCCTGGAGCGCCTGATCGCCGATGTCAACGACTACATCAAGTTGCGCGGCGGGCGGCTGCACCTGAATCGGCAGCCGGAGACGGTCAACAATGTCCTGCTGGGCGTGCAGCGGCGCATCGCCGACCTGGCCGCCGCACGCAATACCGCGCTGATCTTCGACGCGCCGGAAGGGCTGCCGCTGCTGAACGTCGATTCGCCGCGTTTGGCCCAGGCGCTGGCGTACCTGGTGGAAAACGCCGTGAATTACTCGCCGCAGGGGAGCACGGTCACGGTAGCCGTGCGCGGCGACTCCGGCGGCGTCACGTTCACCGTGAGCGACCGGGGTATTGGCATGAGCGCCGCTGAACTGGCCCGCCTGGGCGAACCCTTCTGGCGCGCCGAAAGCGAAGCCGTCCGGGAGATCAAGGGTCACGGGCTGGGTTTCGCCGTCGCCAGGGGGATCATTGAAGCGCATGGGGGGACGCTGGCGGTGGAAAGCGCGCCGGGCCAGGGCACGACCATTCGTTTCACCCTTTCCGCCCTGACCTGAACCGGCTACAATGCCCGCTGTTCCCCACTGGCAGGCGGGGAAAGCGCCCGTCGGTTCGCCTGCCTGAGAGGTATGCCCCATGTCCGCTGCGATTGCCCGCACCAGATCAGCCGGTCTGGTTACGTTACTCATCGCTTACGCCGCCTTTGTCGTGCTGGGCCTGCCGGATGGCCTGCTGGGGGTGGCCTGGCCATCGATCCAGCGGACGTTCGGCGTGCCGCTGGATGCCTTTGGATTGCTGCTGCTGCCAGGCACGATCGGCTACATGCTGGCCAGTACGTTCAGCGGGCGGGCGATCGGGCGGTGGGGAATCGCCGCCTTCCTGCTCGGCGGGGTGACCATCCGCGCCCTGGGGTTGCTGGGCTATGTCGCTGCGCCAGGCTGGGCGCTGTTGTTGCTGGCCAATTTTGTCAACGGCATCGGCACAGGGGGCATCGACAGCGGCTTCAACACCTACATCGCCACCAACTACAACGCCGGGCGTATGAGCTGGCTGCACGCCTGCTTTGGCGTGGGAGCGACGATCGGCCCGTTGATCATGACCGCCATCCTGACCTCCGGGCGGGACTGGCAGACCGGCTACCTGATTGTGGCTACCCTGCAGGGCCTGATCGCCCTGCTGGTGCTGGGCGTCTTTGGCCGCTGGCAAATCCCCGGCAATGGCGATTCCGCTGAGGCGCATAACGGGGCGGTGCCTGCCCGCGCCACGCTGGCCATCCCGGCAGTGTGGCTGGCCATCGGCACGTTCTTCCTGTACACCGGCATGGAGATCACCGGCGGCAACTGGACGTATACGCTCTTCACTGAAGGGCGAGGCATCGCGCCATCCGTGGCCGGGACATGGGTCAGCCTGTACTGGGGCAGCCTGACCGCCGGGCGCATCCTCAGCGGGCTGATTGTGGGCCGCCTGGGTGAGGTGCGTCTGCTCCGCTGGAGCATGATCGGGGCGGCCATCGGCGCGGCCCTGCTGATCGTGCGCGGCGCGGCGGCGATCAACCTGACCGGGCTGATGCTGACCGGCTTCGCCCTGGCGGCGATCTTCCCAACGCTGATCTCGATCACGCCGGCCCGCTTCGGCGCGGCCCACGCCGCCAACGCCATCGGGTTCCAGATCGCGGCGGCAGGGCTGGGGGTGGCCCTGTTGCCGGGCCTGGCCGGTGTGCTGGCCGGACGCGCCGGGCTGGAAACCATCGCGCCGTTCCTGCTCGTCATCGGTCTGCTGCAATGGGCGCTCTACGAGATCGGCCTGCGCTACGCGCCGATCCATGGCCGGGGCGAGCAACCAGCTCCGGATTAGTCAGAAAGGTGCGCTGCCATGCGGCCTATTCTCCCCGGCGTCTACGCCTTCAGCGGCATGCTCGTCGGACGGGCGTACCTGATCGAAGGCCCTGACGGGCTGACGATCATCGACGCTGGCATGGCCCTGGCCGCCGACCGTATCCTCCACCAGCTGGCTGCCGCCGGTCACGCGCCGGGGGAGATCCGACGCATCCTGATCACACACGCCCACTTCGATCACATCGGCGGTCTGCCGCGCCTCAAGGCGCTCACCGGCGCGGAAGTGATCGCCTCCGCTATCGAACGGCCCTATGTGGAAGGCCGGGCAGCGCTGCCCACCCCCGCCCCCGATCAACTCGGCCTGCCGGATCGGCTGATGTTACGGCTGGGCAGCGGGACCACCGCGCCAGCCACGCCAGTCGACCGTACCTGTGAGGATGGCGATACCGTCTCGGAGGCACTGGGCGGCCTGCGGGCGATCCTGGCTCCCGGCCATACCCCCGGCCACACCGCCTACTGGGCGCCGGAGCCGGGCGTGCTATTCTGCGGGGACGCGATGATGCGCACACCCGGCCTGCGCTTGCCCTTCGCCGCTTTCACCGGCGATATGGCCGCCGCCCGGCGCGCCATCAGCCGCCTGGCGGGCCTCTCCCCGGCGGTGGTGTGCTTCGGCCATGGCGCGCCCCTGACGCGCTATACGGCGGCCACGCTGCGGGCCTTTGCCCGGCGCGTGGGCGGGGATTGAACGCCCCCCGACCTCTGGCTTCCCGGTTTTTCTGCGGCCTGTACAGCATGGCCCGAACCAGCTATAATCTCTCGTATGATGTTAACTAAGTAAAAAGTGAATAGACGGCGTCTTTACAGACCGGGGGGTCATCCCATGATTCGCCAACGCTGCCTTCCCCTGCTGTTGTTCGTGGCCCTGCTGGGCGGCCTGATCGGCGCACCGATCGCCGCCGCGCAGGGCAGCCGTGTTCCACCGACCGCCGCCAACATGCTGGCCGCGATGAACCAGTGGCGGCTGGATCAGGGCCTGGCGCCCTTCCGCCCCAATCCCACGCTGGAAGCGCTGGCCTGGCTGCAGGTCAACTACCTGCTCAGCCAGCCGGATATCCCTGCCAATATTCACGACGGTATCCTGAATGAAAAGCCCCGCGAACGCGCCCGCTGGCCGCAGTTTGACTGGCCCTACTACGCCATTCCCGCCCGGGTCAGCCTGGAGGAGATCACCGTCGCCGCGGCCAGCGTCCCGGCGGGGATCACCTGGTGGCAGAACTCGGATATTCACCGCCGCGCCGCGACCAACCCCAACTACCGCGAGATCGGCGTAGCCGCCCTGCCGTACAAGTACGGGACGGTCTTTGTGGCGGTGCTGGGGGGCCGCCCGGATGTCCTCCCCGCTCTGATCCACCCGGACGGCCAGACGCTCTACCTGACCCGCGAGACCTACGCCGGGGCGCAGGGCAGCAATGCGCTGGTGCGGATCACCGGCGTGCGCCTGCTGGACAGCGACCGCACCCCGCTCACCGGCTGGCAACCCTGGAGCGCCACGCTGCCCATGCCGGAGGTCAGCGGCCAGCTGCTCTACGTCGAGTACACCGATGGCAGCAAGACGGTCACCACACCGGTCGATGTGACGCGGGACATCATCGCCCTGCCGGGCTACTCCACGCCCGGCTCCTCAGCAGTTGCGGAAGCTCCGGCGGCGGCAGAAACCCTGCCGGTGACGGCGACGATCAACGGGGCCAACCTGCAGGTGCTGGCTGCCAGCCCGGAGATGCTGGTGTTTCACGCTACGACCAATGCACCGGTCTACCTGGACGACTTCCGTCTGTTCGCCCTGCCGATGGGCGGGCGACCGGTGATCTGGCAGTTCTCCAGCGCCTTCCAGGGCATGCAGTACGCCTCGCCGAATAGCTGCTTTGCCCTGCTGGCGGCGGGCGCGGCCTTCACACCGCCGGCGCTATGCTCCGGGCCGCTGGTGATCATCCGCGTTCCGGCGGAACAGGTCTTCTGGTACGACCAGGTACAGGGACAGCGCAACAGCCTGTTTGTCCTCAACCAGCGCGGGCGGCTACTGGCCAACTGCCAGAATCCAGCCCAGGCCTGCGGCTTTTTCCTGGAAGCCGCGCCAGCCCCGGCGGGCGGCGCGGGTGGACGCCCGGCCCGTGTCACCCGGACGATTCAGCTGGTCTATACGCCCGACAGCCTGACGCTGCTCAACCAGAGCGGGCAGCGGCTTTCCCTGCGCGGGCTGGAACTGGCCAATGGTGCGGTGACGCTGAACAGCAGCATGTGGAACCTCAGCGCCAGCACGGCTTCGATCGATACCTTCCCGGCGGGCGACTGCCTGGAGGTCTGGGCCTACGGCGCACCAGCCCAGCCCAAGCCGCCGGGCTGCAAGATCCGCCACGCCTGGACGACCATCCGGCCCAACCAGCTCCTGTGGGCCAGCGGGACATTCATCGTCCGTTACCGCGGCAATCAGATCGCCACCTGTGAGGCCGCCGCGGGTGAATGCACGTTCGAGCTGCCGTAGTCAGTCCGGCGGCGCGGCGGTATACTGACAGAAGCGTACCGATGCCGGGCATTGGCGCTGCCCGGCACTCCATTCTGGCCGCCGAGGAGCAGGGCCGATCATGGACATGATCGCGCTGGAAGTCGTCTATGCCAATGCCCCGGAGGGGGCTGTGCCGCTGGAGCACCGCGCCGATCATCGCCGCCGGGTGCTGGCGGCGCTGGCCCCGACGGAGCCGATTCACTTCTACTTCTGGGATGCCGATGTCAGCGGGCTGCTGCTGTTCACCGATCGGCGCATCCTGCAATTCCCGCGCCTGCAGGTTCGACGTGGCCTGTTCAGCTTCACCTACCGCTTTGAGACGCAGGAATATCCTTACAGCGCCATCCTGCGCGTGGAAACGGCGCGGCCAACCTTCTTTGAATTTGCCCGCCTGATCCTGCATTGCCGTGACCGCGCCGTGTGCATCGGCCTGACGCGCATCGACCCCGAGGCGCATGAGGCGATGGCCGCCACGTTGCGCCAGCTGGTAACGGCCTGGCAGGGCGGTTCCCCGCCGGAACCTGAGCAGGCAACCGGGCCGCTGGCCGACCGCCTGAAGGCGCTTGACGACCTGCTGGAAAGTGGAGCGCTGGATGAAACGGAATACCGCCAGGCGCGCCGGCGGCTTCTGGGGGGCTGAGCAGCGCTGAACGGCCTGCCTGCTATCCGGCAGCGTCGGCGATCTTGACCGCCGTCAGGAAAGCCAGCAGGCTGGTTCGATCCTTGCGTCCTGGTGTCTCCTCTTCGATGCCGCCGGTCACATCCACGCCCCAGGGGCGAATGGCCCGGATGCGCTCCCCGACATTCTCAACATTCAGACCGCCAGCCAGCATCATGCGCGGCACCTGCTCCTTGACCGCCAGGGCGATGCCGGTAGCGATCGGCTCCCTGGGGTTGCCGGAGCGATCGACGTGGAAGGCCTCCACCAGCACGGAAGGCACGCGGTCATCCAGCGGCGCATATGGCTCAAAAGCCTCGGCCATCGCCCAGGCTTCGTTGCGGTTGCGGGGCCGGATGGTCTTGTAAGCCCGGCCTTCCAGGGCGGCCAGGGCAGCCACATTCTCGTCACCATGCAGCTGGGCGTAATCCAGCCCGGCCCGGAACAGGATGCTGACGACATTCGGCTCGTTGGCAAAGACGCCGATCAACAGCGGGCAGGCCCGCCCCAGCCGTTCCCGTAGCGCATCGGTGATCGTCCGGCAGGCGTCCGGAGCGATAAAGCGCGGGCTGGTGCGGTAGAAGACAAAGCCGAGCATATCAGCGCCCGCTTCGGCGGCCAGCAACGCATCCTCCAGCGTAGTGATGCCGCAGATCTTGACCCTGGTCATACGGTCCTTCTTCCGGTGAGGCCCGGCATAGCTCATCCGCTACAAGCCGGGCGTTGATCTCCCGCAAACCACCAATCAGCGCGGGCCAGACGGGTGGCGGACAAGCGCCTCCAGCCCGGCTCAGGCAAGCATGTGAACCTTCAGCCCAGCGCCTCCCACACATCGAGCTTGCCCTTGACCCGGCGGATCACCTCGTCGGTGAAATCGGTCGTACAGGTCTGGCCGCCCAGGTCAGCGGTACGGACGCCGTCGTAGACCGCCTCCAGCGTCGCCTCGTAGATCGCCCGGCTGGCGGCAGTCGCCTCCGGGGTGCCCACATAGCGCAACAGGGCTGCCCCGGCCAGGATCATAGCCATCGGGTTGGCGACATTCTTGCCCTGCAGGCTGGGGGCGGTGCCATGCGGGGCTTCGGTCAGGGCGATACGCACTTCGAAGTCGTCATCCAGGCTGAAGACCACCGATTCCGCGCCGGCGATCGTGCCGAACATCTTGAGCACCAGATCGCTGAGCGTGTCGCCGTCGCGGTTAAGGGCGGGGATGACCAGCGGTTCGCCGGTCGCCTCCAGCAGGAGAGCATACGTGGCGTCGATGAGCTGCGGATCGTAGCGCACGTCGCTGTACCTGGCGGCGGCGCGATCCATTTCCTCTTTGAACATACCCTCGTAGATCGGGCTGACGGTGTACTTTGGACCGCCGAAGACTTTGCTGCCAGTGCGCCGGGCATAGCGGAAGGCGAACTCGGCCACGGCGCGGCAGGTGCGGCGGGTGATGTAGCGGGTGCTGTAAGCGACCTCGTCCAGGCCGGAGCCTTCCCGCCACTCCTTGGCATTATAGGCGTCCTCGACCGCCATGCGCACCACCGCAATGGGCGCGTGGATGCCAGCGATTGGCCGCACGGAGGGGATGCGCCGCCCGGTGCGCAGGATCACCTGCGCACCGATCAATTCGCGCAGCAGGGCATTGGGGCTGCCCACATCGTCCGGGTCGCCGGGCGTGATCGTCGCCGCTTTGATCCCCAGGCCGGTTTCCCTGAGCCGTTCCGCCGCCTGGCGGACGACGCCGTTGGCGGTCGCCCGCCGTTTTTCCAGCGAAAGATCGTGGCGTTCGAAGTGCAGATCGCAGCGGGTTACCGCCGGATCAAGGACGCGCAGCGCTTCTTCCAGCAACTCCTGGCCGGTTTCGTCGCCTTCCATGACGATGATGGTTCGTGGGGGCACGGTCGATCCTGTCTGGTCAACAAGGGCGCTCTCGCCCCGTACAGGGCACGAATATGCTACCGATTATAACCCCAAACTGCCCCTGCCTGTGCTGCGGGCATACCGCGCCAGGCACGGTCACCGGCGAACCGCGACCCGGGTGGCAATGGGGGTATCGGTGCATTGTCGTGGCGAAGAGCAACGGAAACCCTATCCCCGCTGTAGCACTACGCCCAGGATCAGGACGTAGACAGCGGCATAGGCAAAGGGCACAAACAGCCGCTTTTGCAGCGGGTTATCGTCCACCAGTTCCAGCGCCGGCAGCGGCGTCCCCGGTGCGGCAAGCTCAACCGCCGACCAGGGCCGGCCATCGGCCAGCGACAGCCGGAAGGAAGGGCCGATCAGCCAGCTCAACCCAACCCCGGCCAGGAAGCCGCCTATATGCCCCCAGTTGTCGATGCGCGAGCCGGGCGACAGGCCGATCAGGATGTTGAGCGCCAGCAGGAAGATCATGTTCTGCAACTGGCGGTAGGCCGCGCGGCCAAACAGATCGCGGTGCCGGTAGACAAAAACCAGTTCGGCCCCGAAGAGGGCGAAAATCGCGCCGCTGGCCCCTACGCTGGCGTAAGAACTGAAGAGCAGGCTAAATAGCGAGCCGGTCAGCCCGCCCAGAAAGTACACCAGCAGGAAGCGCGCATGGCCGTAGACGCGCTCCACATTCGTCCCGATCACATACAGGGCATAGCCATTGAAGAACAGGTGCATCAGCCCGCCGTGCAGGAACATCGCCGTCAGCAGGCGGTAGACTTCCCGATCCCGGATGATGAACTCGTTGAGCTTCGCTCCCTGGATGAACAGCCAGTCTTCGGCGCTGTTGGCCAGATAGCCTTTGACGATCACCGGCTGCAGCGGCACGATTTGCCCCAGCAGGTAGATGCCAACGATGATCGCCAGCAGGACATAGGCAGCGATGGGGCGGGTGCTCGGCCCCTGCACCGGGACCATCCGCGGGCGCTGCGGGCCGGGCGGGGGTGGCGGTTGGGGCGGTTGCGGCCCGGCGCCTGGCGCCAGCTCAGGGTCCCGGTCGTGATCGGAGTATTCGAATTGCATGGCGGTCTCTTTTCGCCGACCCGCATGGGCGGGCGGGGCTGCGCTATAATACGGGTGATTATACCGCTTTCCGAGGTGATGCCGTGCCCAGCTACGATTACTTCTGTCACGACTGTCGCAAACGGGTCACGCTGCATTACTCCAGCGTGACCGCTTACGCCGCCGCAACGCCAACCTGCCCGCGCTGTGGCGGGACACACCTGACCCGGCGGATCAAGCGCGTGCGCGTGATCCGGAGCGAAGAATCCCGCCTGGAGACCCTCGATGACGCAGCCCTGGACGATCTGGACGACGCCGATCCGGCCACCATGGGCCGCCTGATGCGCCGCATGGCTGAGGAAACCGGGGAAGACCTGGGCGACGAGTTCAACGAGTTCGTCGGACGGCTGGAGAAAGGCGAGGACCCGGAGCAGATCGCCGCCAGTATGCCCGAACTGGCGGAAGAAGCCGGGCTGGACGATGACTCCGGCTTCGGCGCGTTGGAGGATGAGCTGTAACCACCCCCCGGCGCGCCCTTATCGGCGGCGCAGGCCGTGGAAGATCGTCGTCAGCCAGCCAACCTTGACGCCGAAGTAACCCAGCCCGCTGACCAGCAACGCCAGCGCGGTGGCTTCGTCCAGGTTGCCCAGC
>JAIOAT010000054.1 GCA_019873685.1 Chloroflexota bacterium | reverse complement strand
TCGTGGAACACCAGCCCAACAACATTCGGCAGCGCCTCAGCCTGGAACTGATCCACGCCGATGAAGTAGACATCCGGATACTCCGCCGCCGCCTGCACCGTCGCCTCGCCCAGGGCGAAGCCCACCGTCACGATGATGTCGTAACCATTCTCGGCAAACTCGGCGATGTTGTTGGCGTAGTCGGTGCTGTCCTGGGTCTCGATGTAGTTGGCTTCCCCACCATACTTCGCCGCTGCCGCCTGAACGCCTTCCCAGGCGCTCTGGTTGAAGCTGCGGTCGTCCACCTCACCCACGTCAGTCACCAGACCGATGCGCAATCCACCCTGCGCGGCAGCCCTCGGCATCGTCGGAAACGCCGAAGTCACCAGCACCAGCAAAGCCAGCACTGCCAGAGACTTAAACCACGGCCGACCTCGCATGTAGAACCTCCCTTTGTGGATTCATATAGTTTACATATGCCTCTTGGGACATATTCACCAAGAGTCTAGAGCCAAACAGCAGGAGCGTCAACCGATAGAAACGGTCGGGAACTGGCCTGCCATCACCTCCTCTCGATTATGAAGCACGATCCGGAACAAAACGCACAGTAGCCGTCACACCGCCGGGCAACTGTAGCGCTTGACCTGCCGTAGCCACTTCTGGCCGCGCATAGCCCAACCCCAGCCAGACGCCGTCAGGCCGCTGCACGACGCTGGTCAGGAGACCCTGCCGGCGGCCGTCGACTGTCCACTCCGCGCCGGGCGTAGCCGCTCCGCTGAGCGTCACCGCCACCAGGACGCGGGCCAGTTTGCCGCGGCTCTCCATCCGGGCGATGATCTCCTGCCCGGTATAGCAGCCCTTGTTGAAACTCACGTCCGCCCACAGACCGGCTTCCAGCGGGATGAATTCCTTATTGAGTTCCGCCGGGCCAGGCAGACCAGCCTCCACCCGCAACAGATTCCAGACAGCCAGACCGGAGGCACGGATGCCTTCCCCAGCCCCGGCCTGAAGCACAGCCTCCCAGAGGTCAACCGCCCGCGCCGCAGGGCAGATCAAGCCAGCTGCGGGCACACCTGGCGGATCAACAGCCACTATCAGCAACCGCTCACCATGGAAGTGCGTCACGTGTACATGATGCAGCGCCAGATCATCCGGCAGATCAGGAGAGAGCGATTGGGCAATCGCCCAGGACCGCGGCCCGTACAGCGCCAGTTGCGCCCATTCGCCGGTCACGTCACGGACCTGCATTCGGTCGCGGAAGAACACGTTGCGCTGCAGATAGGCCGCCACCTGCGCCCCGCGCCCCGGGCTGGTGCAAACCAGGGTATGCCCATCGTCCAGGTTGTGCAGCACCAACCGGTCGATGATCCGCCCGATCGGCGTTGTCAGGACAGTTGCCCGTCCCACCCCTGGCGATAGATCAGCGACAGCATTGGTCGAGATGCGGTTGAGGATCGCCAGCCGATCGCGATCCGTCAGTTCCAGTCGGCCTTCATCCCGCCGATCGATCAGAACCGCGGCTTCCCGCGCCGCCCGGTATTCCGCCGCCAGATCGCCGAAGTGCAACGGCGGCAAAGCTTCATCGCTGAATACCGCTCCCTGTGCTGCCTGCAACGACTGCAGTGCGTCCACCACGTTTCCTCCCGTGAAGAGCAGGCTGTTGCCCCGTTCTCAGGCCCGGTTACTCCAGGTCGCGGCGTACCGTGAAGCTCACCCGCTCGCTGAGGGCGCTGTTACCGGCAGCGTCAAAAGCTTCCGCCCATACGCTATGCGCTCCCAGCGCGTTCAACACAAAGGAAGCTCTGAAGGGCGCTTCGCTGGCCGTAGCGACTGGCTCTCCATCGAAATAGTAGACCACCTGCGTCACGCCCACGTTATCGGCATAGGCAACGCCCAGTTCCAGCACCGGATTCAGTCCCGAAACGCGGATTTCCGCTTCGTGTTCTGGCGCGGTCACGCTGACCTGCGGGGGGGTATTGTCCACCGTCACCTGGATGATGCTCTCCTGCACGGCCTGATCCGCCGCCACCACCGTCAGCCGCAGGCTGTATAGCCCCTCCAAGCCGCTTGTATCCCACTGGCCGAGCAGCGCACCGCGTGCCGGGATGTAAACGCGCTCACCGATCTGCGTCCAATCGGTCGGGTTCAGCCCGGCGCCATAGGCCAGCTGGTAATACTCAAAGTTGGGCAACGTGGCGTTGCCGCGCACGTCCACCAGGCCGCGCACATAGGCCAGCGGATCTGGCTCCAGGATAGCCACCGGCCCCAGCATCGGCGGCAGACCTACCACATCATACTCTTCTGGCGGCCCCTGGATGCCCTGCGCCGCAGCCCAGGCCTGCGCCTCTGGCGGATAGGTGAAGTACACCCGTTGCTCCACCAGATCGCGCGGGGTGCTGGCGGTGGCCCGGCGACCATTCTGACGGTTAACCTCCACCATCTGGTAGTACGTATCCTGGCGCACCGGCTGGGTGCCCTGAGCGAACACCTCCGTCACCACAGGGCAATACCGGGTTGGCAGCAGGCCGCTGATGGCGCAGACCTGCTGCTCCACTATGGTCGAGGGTCGCGGCCAATCCACCACCGGCAGGCCGTCACGTTCAACGGCATAGCGCAGAATCGCATTCCAGAGCGACGCCGGGCCGTTGCGTGCATCCAGCCCCACCGTTGGGCTGCGGTCAACATTGCCCAGCCACACCCCCACGCTGCGCTGCGGCGTGTAACCGACCGCCCACAGGTCGCGCCCGTCCGTTGCCAGCCCGGCATAGACACCCGCTGGCCGGCCAATGTCATACACATTGGACGCCCCGAACACACGTGCCCGCAACCCGCGATCGCTCAGCATGTGATTCATCAGGTAGGCCAGGGCCGGATCAAGGGTATCGCGCTGTTGTGGCTCGTAGCGCCACAGTTCCGCCCCCTGCGCATCCGTGATCTGCAGCACCATCACCGGATCCAGCGCCCGGAAGCCGGGCGCTTCCAGCCCGGTGGGGACGCGCGTCCCGACCATGTGACCGCCATTGGCCAGCACACTGAAGCTGTACGTCAGGTCAACCAGCGAGACCTCGCCGCCTGTGATGGCCAGCGATGAGTCATAGCTCGACGGGCTGTCCCGCAGGGTGGTCAGGCCCATGCTATGCGCCGTCCGGACGACATTCGGCGCACCGACCAGGTTCATCACCTGTGCCGCCGGAGGGGTGGCATCGCGGATCAGCGCCTCGCGCAGGCTGATCGGCCCGGCATAGACGCCATCGCGATTGGCCGCCTCCAGAGGAGCCGACGCCCCGCTGATTGTCAGCGGCACATCCAGGGTCATGGTCGCCGCCGTATAGCCCTGCGAGAGTGCCGTCAGGTAGATGTACGGGCGCAACATGCTGCCCGCTTCATAGGCGCGGGCGGCGGAATCCAGCGCCCCACCGAGGTCCTGGTTCCAGTAATCCACGCTGCCCACATAGGCCAGCACTTCGCCCGTAGCCGAATCGATCACCACCGCCGCACCGTTCGTCACGGCATGAGCCAGCCCGATGTCCTCCGGGCGCATCGGCGGCAAATAGGCAGCAGCAACACAGGGATCGCCGATCGCGGTAGCGTATACAAACGCCGGATCCACCCCGCTCAGCCGGGTGACGTGGGTCCGCAGAGCGCATTCCACCTGATACTGCAGTTCCAGATCGAGCGTGGTGGTAATCCGCAGGCCGCCTTCCGCGACCAGCCGCGCCCCATCGTAACCAGCGTCGCTGAGAATCAATTCCGCCTGGCGGCGGGCCGCCAGCGCATAGTGCGGGGCGACTACATCCGTGGGAGCCAGCGGGCGGCTTACCTCCAGGCGGACGGCCGCCGCCTGCGCTTCATCAGGCCCGATGAATGCGTAGGCCGCCATCGAGTCCAGCACCAGTTTTTGCCGTTCAAATGCGGCATCCGGCTGGTCAAAGGGGTTGGCCAGCGGTTGCGCCGGGATGCCGGCCAGGAGCGCCGCCTCGCTCAGGGTCAACTCGCTGACGCTCTTACCCAGGTACAGCCGTGCAGCAGCGTCGATCCCGTACGCGCCATTCCCGTACAGAGCAGTGTTCAGGTACCAGGCCAGCAACTCCTGGCGGGAATAGCGCCGCCGCAATTCCATGATCAGGATCGTATCGGTATAGACGCGGTCAGGATGACTGGCGGGCAGCTCCGACAGGGGCACGATGACCTGCTGGGCCAGATACTCCAGGATCGGATCATGCAGGCTCAACTGCCCAAAGATCAGGGCATCCCACAGGGCATTCACCAATCCGGGAAGGCTGAAACCGGGACGTTCAAAGAAGCGTCCATCTTCAATAGCCACGGTCGCCTGCCAGACGACCGAGGGCAATTCTGGCAGCGTCAGCCAGGCGCTCTCGCCAGCCGGATGATCGGCGATCTGGTAGAGAATGCGTTTGCCTTCCCGATCCAGGAGCAACGAGGGCGGGCCGCCCGCGGCCAGGCGGGGAGCGCCCGGCTGATCGGGAATGGCGTCGGCGACACTCAGGTAGAGGCTGACGCCAGCCACCCCGGCCACGATGACCACCAGCCCGATCAGCCCCGCCACAATCATCAGAACGACGGCGCCGCCCAGCACAGGCGCGCCCGGTCCGCTATGCTGGCGGCGCCGACGACGGCGGTGGATGATCTGCGCAACAGAATGCACACCTGCCTCCCCTGCGTTCAGGCCAGATGGATCACCGGGGTTATGACAGTTCGTTACTCGTCAGCCAGCGGGACCTTCAGGTACCACGCCAGGACACGCGCCGCCGCACGCGCCAGTGACGGCCCCGCCTGCTCATCCGCCTGGCGGCGCAGCGCCGCCAGCGACGGCATCACCGCCGGATCGGGCGGCAGCGGGGCTTCCCGGACTTCCTGGAAGATCGGCACATCGCCGTTTTCCAGCATCAGAATGACCGTCCGCTGGTAAGCCAGGTGCCCCCGTCGCCGGGTGACCGCCCCGCGTAGCTGCACCCCCTGCACACTGGCCAGGGCAACGCGCTGGCGCCCATCAAACGCTTCCGGCGGAGCGAACGTAATCAGCCGTTCAGTGCGATCAAAGACAATCCGGCGCTCAAATTGCTGGTTAAGCCGGGCAAGCAGCGCCACGCCCAGCAGACCAACCACGACCAGGGCCGCCCCGGCAATGACCAGGCCAAGCACCGGATTGATCCCGGTAGAACCGCCGCGCAACAGCCAGATCACCCCGGCAAAGAAAGCCACCGTTAGCAGCCCCAGAAACGTGATCACCGCTGAAGCGCGACCTGATTGCACGGGCATGGTCAGCTGCAACCGATCCTGCCGGTCGCGCGTGAGCAGCGCCCCGCCGCCCAGACGCAGCGGCAGGCGGATATCCGCCGCGCTGTCCACCGTATAGACCGGCGGCGCAGCCAGCGGAGTGATCACCGTCGCCGTCGCTGCGGGAGAAGGTGGCGCTGGCGGCGGCTCCGGGGCTGTCGCCGCCGGAGCAGGCCGGGGAGTGTCCGCTTCCTCCGCTTCTGGCAGGGAAGGAGGGACAGGCTGCGACGCTGCTGCAGAGACACCCGCTGCCTGGCCGCCAACCGGACTCACCCGCACGATCGCTGGCGGTTCCGGTTCTTCCGCCAGGAGCGGGCAGCCGGTCAGATCGGCCAGCGCGCGGGCCACATCATCGGCGGTGACCAGCATCCGCGAGTCCTCCCAGCGCACCAGACGCCGCCATGGCCCGCCCGGAGCCAGCGTGATTCCCACCGCCCAGCCGCCATCCCAGTGCACCTGCACCGCTTCCAATCCTTCGGCGCTGATGTGATCGCCCGGCGGCAGGTCCCGCCAGCGCCCGAACAGCGGGTGATAATAGATCACTCCGGCGCGCACTTCGAGCACCGGGCGACCGTCCGGCCCATGTAGCCGCCAGGTGCCCGGCCCATAATAGACGGTCAGCTGCTCATCGGCAGCAACGGCGCGGATGGTCATGCCGTGCCTTCCTGCTCAGCGGTCCTCCCGAATTCTGTCCACCTGGATCAGCGATATACTATAGCACACCTGCGCCTTCAGGCAGTACCCACTCGACCCATCTGAGGAGAGGCCCATGCCCCTTGACGTAAACGCCCTGCGCACCCAGTTCCCGGCCCTGAACCGGCCGGTCGCGCCCGGCGGCCCGCTGCCCGTTCACTTTGACAACCCCGCCGGGACGCAGGTTCCCCGGCGCGTGATCGACGCTGTCGCCGAGTACTACACCACCATGAACGCCAACCACGGCGGGGCATTCGCCACCAGCCAGCGCAGCGATGCGATGCAGATGGCGGCGCGGGAAATCGCTGCCGACTTTCTGAACGCCTCGCGTCCGGAAGAGATCGTCTTCGGCCCGAACATGACCACGCTCAACTTCGCCCTGAGCCGGGCCATTGGCCGGACTCTGCAGCCCGGCGACGAGATCGTGGTCACGCGCATGGATCATGACGCCAATATCGCCCCCTGGATGCGCCTGGCCAGCGATCATCAACTGTCGCTGCGCTGGGCCGACTTTGACGTGGAAACCGGCACGCTGGATATGGCCAGCCTGGAAGCGGCGATCAGCCCCCGGACAAAAGTCGTCGCCACCGTCCACGCCTCCAACGCCCTGGGCACGATCAACCCTGTCGATCGGATCGCCCGGCTGGCCCACAGCGTTGGCGCGCTGCATGTGGTGGACGCGGTACAGAGCGCACCGCACATCCCCATCGATGTGCAGGCTATCGGCTGTGATTTTCTGATCTGCAGCGCCTATAAATTCTTCGGGCCGCACATTGGCGTGATGTATGGCCGTTACGATCTACTGGCGGCGCTGCCCGCCTACAAGGTGCGCCCGGCCCAGGACACACCGCCCTACCGCTGGGAGACCGGCACGCCCAGTTACGAGACCTGGCACGCCACCGCCGCCGCGCTGGACTACCTGGCCGAGATCGGCGCCGCTTACGGGGACGAGTACAGCAGCCAGTTTCCGGGCTTCAGCGGGCGGCGGCTCCAGTTCAAGACGGCGATGGCGGCCCTGAGCGCCTACGAGCGCGGCCTGGTGACCCATCTGATCGACGGGTTGACGCGCCTGCCGGGCGTCCGCATCTACGGCATCACCGACCCCGCGCAGTTCGCGGAGCGTGTGCCGACGGTCATCTTCACCCTGGCCGGGCATACCCCGCGTGCCATTGCCGAGTATCTGGCCGCCCGGCATATCTACGTCTGGGATGGCGACTACTACGCTGTCGCGGTGATGGAACGGCTGGGGCTGGCCCGCAGCGGCGGCGCAGTGCGTGTTGGCCTGGTGCACTACAATACACACGACGAGATCGACCGTCTGCTTGATGCACTGGACAGCCTCTAGAGACCTGAGAAGGAGAGAAGCCTATGCCACTGCTGACTATCCTCAAGATCGCAGCGGCGGTGCTCACCATCGCCACCGGCCTGCTGGGCCTGATTCGGCCCCGCGCCATCACCGGTTTCATCGGACTGGAAGCGCCCGGCGCGCGCGGCATCTCAGAGCTGCGTGGCATATTCGGCGGGCTGTTCATCGGGATGGGCCTGGCCCCCCTGCTCTACGCCACGCCGGAGACCTACCGGATGCTCGGTCTGGCGTACCTGGCGATCGGGATCGCCCGCACCTTTTCGATCGTTTACGATCGTTCCACGGAACGCTCCAACCTGATCAGCCTGGCTGTGGAATACGTCTTCGCCATTCTGCTCCTGCTCTAAGGGCGGGAAACAAAGCGGGCGCGGCGATTAACCGCGCCCGTTGCGCTGCTGCGCAAGGCCCTAACTGCGCCCGCGCCGCCGGGGCGAGTCTTCGTCTTCCATCTCTTCGATCAGACTGGCCGAGAGTTCCCCATCGTCCGTCAGGCGCACGGGGTAATCGGCCAGGTCTTCGTTCTTGCGCTTGGCAGGCCGCAGATCGGATTCATCCGCAGGCAGTTCACCCCGCCGCCGCGCCCGTTCCAGCTCGCGCTGAATCTCGCGCTCGCGGCGCTCCGCCCCGGAGCCATACTTCTGCTGGTAATCCATGTAATGGGCCACGATGCCGATTCCCCAGCCCAGGGTGACAATCACCGGCCACGGGAATCCGCCGCCTGCCAGCAACCAGATCACCCACAGGAACAGGTTAACCATCAGGAAAATCACACCGTGAATCCGTAAGTCGGCCTGTTCCTTAAGTCGCTTCTCCACCCGGCGGCGGATCTTTTCCTCTTCGGTCAGCGGCTGACGGCGACGCCCGCGCATCGCTTCACTTCCTGCCAGCGATCCCACATTCCCCGCGATTCGTTCTCCGAGCTGTTCCGCCCAGTCCTCGATCGATTCCGCCCAGGCCTCAACCTTTTCCTCGATGATGTCGCCAAGATCATCCAGGTCGGGCTTATCATCATCCGGGAAGCGCCGCGGCGGTGAGGGCTGCCGCGCAGGCGCAGGCGGAACCGGCGGGAGTGTCTCGGCGTAACCGGGGCCAGCCGGGCGCTTCGCCCCCCTGGCCGGGGAGGACTTCTCTCCGACACCCGGCGCCGACGGAGTTTCGCCCAGTGCCGCGCGGAAAGCCTCCAGCAGTGCGTTGGGCGTCGGATAGCGATCGTCGGGCTTCTTGGCCAACGCCCGGATGAGGACAGCCTCCACCGCCAGTGATACCGACGGGTTCACTTCACGGGGCGCGGGCAGCGGGGCATAAATGTGGTCATGCACCACGGAAAACGGCGTATCGCCGGGGAACGGCACGCGCCCGACCACCAGTTCGTACAGCACCACCCCCAGCGAATAAACATCCGTCCGCGCGTCCAGTTCGGCCTGTCCCAGTGCTTGCTCCGGCGAGATATAGTGCGGCGTGCCGATGATCGTGCCCTGGCTCAGGGTGGACGATCCGCCGGCAGCCAGCCGGGCCAGCCCAAAATCGGTCAGGTACGGGATGCCGCGAGTGTCGATCAGGATGTTGGCGGGCTTGACATCACGGTGCAGGACGCCGTGCTCATGGGCATAGGTCAGCGCGTCAGCCACAGCCGTCATGATCCGCACCACTTCGGGGAGTGGAAGCGGCCCCCGCCGCAGCCGATCTTCCAGTGTCTCCCCTTCCACATACTTCATGACCAGGTAGGGGGAGCCATCGTGTTCGTCGAAATCGTAGACGGGGACGATATGCGGGTGATCCAGGCGGGCGATGATGCGCGCCTCCCGCTGGAAACGCGCCAGAAAGTTCTCCTCGGCGGAAAGCGTCTGGTGCATGACCTTGATCGCTACGTAGCGATCCAGACGCGGCTGATAGGCCCGGTAAACGGTCGCCATCCCACCCGCGCCCAGCTGCTCGACAATCTCATACCCACCCAGCACATCGCCCGGCTGTAACATGTGGCACACTCCGCCAGTTCTGGCCCATCCCAACGTTTGTATTGTACGCGGCAAATGGAGAAGTCAAAACCACGCCAGGCAGCGTCTATTCTCCCCAGACCACGCTGCCCATCCCCACCCTGGCGCTGATGTCCTCTACCAGACCATTGACACTCATGATCAGCGTCCGGCCATCAGCCAGGCGGACGATCGCCGCCGATCGCGCTGCGTTCCAGGTCACGTCCAGCGCCGGCCCGCCGCCCGCTCTCGCAACAGCACGCGGTTCCTGCCCGCTGATGTAGAGATAGAGGTTGACCTGTGGCGGTCTTTCCGCACCGCCCGCCGATGGCCCGCCAAAGAAGGCGATCCGGCCATCGGGCAATTGGACCGCGTCCTGCATCCACAGGCCCTGCGTCCGGCCATCCAGCAGCACAGTCAGCGCCCCGTTTTCCGGGTCGGCCCAGCCAAGTACCGCCGCGCCAACATCCCGGTCAAGGCCGCTGACCAGAACATATCGGCCATCCAGCGACCAGGAACCGTTCTCAAACGGCAAAATTGTAAGCGGCTCCGCCCAGGCGTCATGATCCGGCGGGATCACTACCAGTTGCCCGCTGAAGCCCGCCGCCCGATCCTGGCGCACCAGCAACCGGCGGCCATCCGGAGACCACGCGAAGTCGCGCACCACACGCGCCAGGTCGCGGCCCCGGTTGTATTCGTAACGGTTCTCCAGGGCGTGGTGGGTGTCCTGGTTCTGCCTGTCCGGGTGTAGTGTCCACACCCACAGGCCATCGCTGGGCGTATCGCCGACAGGCTCGCCGCTGCGTGCGCCGGGCGTCTCCGCGATAAAGGCGACCGCCGAACCATCCGGTGACCACTTCACACGGGTAAAGCGGATAGTCGCGCTGGGCAACGGCGAGCCGATCAACGGCTGCGCGTCTACCCGCAGCGTGTAGCCAAAGCCGGGGTGAGCCGCATCCTCATCCTGAACGGCTGCGATCCGCCCATCAGGGCCGTAGTCCAGCGCCAGGGTCGAAGCGCCAGCCTCCGCCGGGCGCAGCACCGCCAGACTGCGCGGATCGACCACAAAGACATCATGCGGTACGGCCAGCATCCCGCCCGGCAGCGCAAAGGCGACCGCGGTCGCCGCTGGCGTGGGCGTCGGCGGAATCGGCAGCGGCGTGGGCGGCAGGGGTAACGGGCGCGGGGTCGGCGTAGGAACGGCGGTCGGCGATGGCGACGGCAGGGCGAACGTCGGCGGGAGGCCCAGATCAGGCACGCGGGTCACCTGCGGCGGACGGGTCGCCACCGGGAAGCTCTGGATCGTCAGCGGGATGCCCGTGTTCGTCGGCGGCGCGGTCAAGGTCGGCAGGAGAGTTGAGGTCGCCGTCGCGGTTCCCGTTGCTGAGGGTGCAGCAGCAGGCGTGCGCGTCAGTGTAGGTGTCAAGGTTGGCGTCGCCGTCCCGGTGAACACGATCGTCGGCGACATCGCCAGCGTCACGCTTGCTGTGTGGGTTGGCGCCTGCACCAATGACGGCGTCTCCGTCGGCGTGTGGCTTGGCGGCATGGTCTTGGTGGGCCACAGGGTGGCTGTCGGGGAGGGGATGAGGGTAGGTTTGGCTGTTGCGGTAGGAGTTGGCGGCGGCGTAGCCGTAGGAAGCGCGGTGGACGTCAGCGAAGCTGTAGGCGAAGGCACGGCAGTGCGGGTCGGCAGGGGCGTCGCCGTCGCGGTTGGTAACAGGGTCACAGTCGGTGGGGGTGTTCGGGTTGGTGTGGCGGAAGGTATGGGCGTCGCCGTCAACGTGCTGGTCAGCGAAGGCGTCGCGCTGGACGTCGGCGAAGCCGTGGATGTGGCTGTCGCCGTGCGGCTGGGCGATGGCGTAGCGGTTAACGTAGGCGGCAACGTCGCCGTAGCAGTGGCCGTCACTGTAGCGCTCGGTGTCCGGGTGGCTGTCGCCGTCCGGCTGGGCGACGGTGTGGCCGTCAGCGTAAGCGATGGCGTCTCTGTAGCGGTAGCTGTCGCGGTGGCCGTCGCCGTAGCGGTTGGCGTCCGGGTTAGCGTGGCTGTCCCGGTAGCCGTTGGGGATGCCGTCACGCTAGGTGACGCCGTCACAGTTGGTGACGCCGTCACAGTTGGTGACGCCGTCGCTGTAGCCGACGCCGTCACAGTCGGTGACGCCGTCACCGTAGGCGACGCCGTTGCCGTGAACGAAGGAGTCGGAGTCGCGGACGGAGTCGGTGTGAGCGTCGAGTACAGCAGCGCCAGCGGCGTGGCGCTGGGCGGCAACGACGGCACAGCCGTGGGCGATCGGACGGGCGTATGACTGGGCGTATGCGTCGGCGCCAGGGTCGGCGTGGCGCGTGGCACACCGATCGGCAGGTTACAGCCGAGGGCTGTCCCCACCATAATCAGCAGCAAGAATCCCGCCTGGAGTCCGAGCCTGCGCTTCATACCCCCATTATAGGCGACCCTCGTTCCTCCGACCCGACGGTCGGGCGATGGATTCCTGCCGCCTGGTGGACGCCACGCTCTCCGCTAGCCTGCTCCCATCATCGGGATGCGCTCACCCGCCAGCGTACGGTACGTCTTGAGCAGATCGACCGTCAGGCAGGAGTGCACCGGCAACACCATCAGCAGGTCGCCAATCCGCACCTGCGCCAGCAGGTCATCGCTGGCCCGGATGATGCCATGCTCCTGCGAGAGGCTAGCTACAGTGCACCCCGGCAGCGGCACCCCCCATCCCCTGCTTGCGTCCGGCAGCGCCACCGCGCCATAGCTGATCGTTCTGTCGTCAAGCGCCAGCTGTTCCTTGGAGAGATGCACCGCGCCGCCATAGATCACGATCTTGCGATCTTCGGGATGGACGGCCACCACCGGGCAGGCCACGGCAACCGCCACATCTTCCACGCGGCACGCCCCGATCTGCACCTGCATCATATCGTTGAATACGAAGTTGCCCGGTCGAACCTCATCCACACCGGCAAAGCCCTCCACCGTCGAGCAGCAGGGTGTATCGCCCAGCGAGACCTGCAGGGGGCCGAAGCCGGCCTGTTCCAGTGCGCGGCGCGCCCCGCTGATCCGTTCGACCGTCTCGGCGTAGATCGCCTGCAGTTCCGCCGTCGACCGCGCGTGGTAGCTGTGACCGGCGTGACTCAGCAGGCCGAGCAGCCTCATCTGCTGACCGGCTTCAACCGCCGCCGCCACCGCCTGCAGGTCCGCCGCGTCATCCCAGCGGAGGCCGGTGCGTCCGTAACCGGTATCGACCTTGAGCCAGATTCCGACCGGGGCTGTCAGCCGCGCGGCAAGGAAACGCGCCGTCTCCACCGATTCGAGGAGCAGATGCAGGCTGACCGCCTCCGCCAGCGCGTTGATCGCCTCAATCTCCCGCCAGTTGACCGGGAAGGCGATCAGGATGTCCCGCCAGCCGTGCGCGGCAAAGTACTGCGCCATACTGACCGACGACACTGTGATCGCCGCCACGCCTTCCGCGCGGAACCACTCCCCGATGATGGCGGACTGGTGTGTTTTGAAGTGCGGGCGGAAGCGTACCCCGGAACGACGCGCCTTTTCCGCCATGCGGGCGATGTTGCGGCAGGCAGTCTCCTCGTTCAGGAGGGCGGTTGGCCTGGTGATGTCGGACAACATGATCGATCTCCCCGGTGCAAAAGGAACGCGGACAGGCTCCAATTCTAGCCTGTCCGCGCGATCTTGCCGCCCGGCAACCGGGATCAGGCGGTTACCACCTCGTAAGCCACACCCTCCAGCACCACAATCACCCGCTCGCCCAGGGCGAAGAAGTCGGCCAGAGCCGGCTGCTGCGCCAGCAACTCAAAGTATGCATCGCTGAGGAACTCGACCTTCTGGGTGGTCATCCGCTCCGGGTCGTAGGCTGTGTCAATCCACACACCCTCGCGCAGGACAAACGCCTTGTCGCGCACCTGACGGATGACCTCGCGCGTGTCGATCAGCTCGCCGGACTTGGTCTGCACCATCGTCGGCATCGCTGCGGGCGCTTCCGCGCTCCGCGCCCCGCCGATCGCTTCTGCAGCGTCAACCGCCGCCGCGCCCGCCGACTGACTGAAGGCCATGTCCATGCTGGACTGCGCTTCCCGCAGGATAACATCGCGCCCGGTCTGCGTGAAGATGTCTTCCTCCTGGATCAGGAAGGAGGTATAGGGCGTGATGATCCCATAGCGGAGGCTCAGGCGGACCACGCTGTCCACCAGCTCCTTGTTCTCCCCCTGCAGCCGGATTTGATCCAGCAGCGCGCCGATACGCCGGGTGGCCCACAGCCGCGGGATGAAGGCTTCAGCATCTGTACCGGAGCCACCACCGGCGCGATCCGGGAAGTCCAGCCCGTCATAGACGAACGTCTGCCGCTCGCCGTTGACGTCGCCGCTCAGGCGGATCGTCACGTCCTGGCCGCTGCCACGATAACGCCCGACGATCACCATCTGCGTCCCGGCGAACAGATCAGGCAGCGGCTCGGCGGGATACATGTCCTCGATCATCATCCCACCAAAGTCCAGCGTGATATCCGTCAGCACAGGTGCGTTCACTTTGGCGTACCACGCACCCACTTCCTCATCGATACGCTCGCCGGAACGCACGTAGGCGCTGGTGCCGCGATTCTCCTGGGCCAGCCGGTCCAGCAGGAAGGCATCGACGTCATCCCCCACGCCAAAGCTGAACAGCCGCACATTCTGCGGAGCCTCGGCGCGGACATTCTCCAGAATGCGGTCGATGGCAGTTTCGCCTTCGGTCGGCAGGCCATCGGTGACAAACAGGAGCACGGTCGCCCGTTCCGGATCAGCCATCCCCAGCGCCCGGAGCAGTGCGCCATTGATGTCCGTCCCGCCGATGGCCTCCAGGCTGTTGACCCAGCGGGCGGCGGCAGCCCCTTCCGCCGGAGGCTGCAGCGTATTGGCATAGATGCGGCTGCCTGTGCTGAACACGACCACGTTGAAGCGATCTTCCGGGTTGAGGTTCTCCAGGATGTACCCGACCGCCGCGCGGGCCTGATCCCACTTCTCGCCGGCCATGCTGCCTGATTGATCCAGCACGATCAGCACGTCCTTGGGGATGACGGCTTCCGCCCTGACTTCCAGCGGCGGGGCAAGCAGCAGCATGAAGAAACCATCCTCGTCGGCGCTCTCGCGGTAGGTGAGCAGGTTGAGGGCGATATCCTCCGGCGAGACGGTGTAGTACAGACTGAAGTCCTTGTCCGGGAGGACGTTGTACTCCTCATACCCCACACGGGCATGGAATTCATCCGGCTGGTCAACCGCAATGCGGTGGCTGGGACTGTACACCGTCTGCATCGGATCGTTGGAGGTGATCTCAACGGTTACAGTCACTTCTTCCAGGGGACGGGCGCTGAAGCGTTCCGTGTTGAGCGGATACACGTAATGCACCAGCCCGTTATCGACTTCCAGCACCTGCTGGTATTCGATCTCGATCCGGCGTTGCTCGCCCGGTGGGATGGGGAACACATTGGCGCGGATGGCGTTCGTGCCCACGTACTCCAGCAGCGCCGGATCGCGCCACTGGCGCACGATGTCGTTGTAAATGCGCCGGGCCTCCTCCGCCTCCAGGAGCTGCGGCTCGATCGGGCGGCCATCCACCCACATCGTGAAGTCGCTCACGGTGGCGCCCTGCGGCAGCGGGAACATGTACGTACCCTCCACCACTGCCTGCCCCTCGTTGACAAACAACTGGTCGATGCGGGTTGTCGCCACCCGGTTGTCGATGGTCACGTTCACACGATGATATTTGATCGTCAGCCAGGGTGGATCGGTGATGGGGCCGGGGATCGGCGGCGGCAGCGGGATGATGATGCCGTCCGCCAGGGCGGGCCAGACCGTCGCCAGCAGCATCAGGAGTGTACTCAATACCAGAACTGCGCGTTTCATAAGCCACCTCGCCAGAACATCAACGGCCAGATTGCGTGCTCTGGTTACAGGACGTACACCCCCGCCGGAAAGTTCCCTGCTTCCCCCTTGCCGCCGCTTTCAGTCCCGGCCTCCTGACCTCCCGGCCTCTGTTTGACAGCCTCCCTCATTGCTCCTATACTTCCCATCGTCAACAACAAGGTCTTATCAGGCGAGACTCCCCTCTCCCTGCCCGGATGAGGAGGCATCAGATGCAAGCGAACGGCGGCATTCGGCTCGTTGTTCGGCGCGGCCCGCAGCCCAACCAGACATATGAACTGAGCAAAGACGTCATCGCCCTGGGGCGCGACATCACCAACGACATCGTGATCAACGATCCGGAGGTCAGTCGCCATCATTGCCGGCTGACCCGAACCCCGACCGGCTACACGCTGGAAGATCTCGGCTCCACGAATGGGACGTTCGTCAACGGCCAGCGTCTGACCGGCGTGCGCCCGCTGCTGAACGGCGACACGATCGGCCTGGGCGAAACGGTCACCCTCTCCTATGAGGCCCGGATCACGCAGATGCCCGGCGTAGCCCAGCAGGAAACCATGATCGGCGCGACAGCTCGCCCGCCCGTCTATGGGCCGCAACCCGTCGTCCAGCCGGAGCCTTACGCGCCGCCTGCCCGCCAGCCACAGGTTGAGCCGTATGTGCAGCCCCAGTACAGCGCTCCTGCCCGGCCCTACGCCGAGGAACAAGCAGGCTATGAGTATTACGAAGAGCAGCCTCAGGCTAGCAACACCGGACGCTGGATCGCCATCGGTTGCGGCTGTCTGGTGCTGCTGTGCATTGCTTCCATCGCCATCATCGGCTTCGTCATCGACTACCTCAACCTGTGGTGCGATCTGCCGCTGATGCCGGAGCTGTTCAATCTGCAGTGCCCGCAGAATATCGGCCTGTTGCTGCCGTTCCTGCTGCCAATCCTCTAGCGCCAGGGCGCAACCATACGAAAGCCCCGCCGGGCATGGCGGGGCTTTTTGCTGCGTTGCGATGGGCCAGGCTTCAAGGCACGATGAAAGCCACCTGGTATGGCTCCTGCAGGTAGTTGCCGTCCAGCCCAACGATCACCAGGCGCAGGTAGTAAGTGCCGGAAGGCAGACCGGCTGCCGCCAGCGTCTCCAGCTGGCCGTTGATCACGGCATTGCTGTGCGGCTGGCCCAGCGTCACCCACTCCGGAAAGGCAGGGCCGCGAATCTCCAGCTTGTAATACTCAGCCTGCTGTGGTGTGAAATTGGCCGTGCCGATGATCGGAATCTCCGTCCTGACCTCCTGGCCGGGCGCAGGGGAGGTGATATAAGCTTCAACAACCGCCGGGCCGCCGCTGCCCATCACCAGCAGCTCCGCCGTGCATGACAGAGTTGGCAGAATCGGCACGTTGTGCGCCTGCGCCCAGGCTGCTGCATAGATGGCGTCGCGCGGATCGGGCGGCGGGCCGATGAACAGTAGCGTCTGGGCGCCGGGGACCATGGCCGGGTCAACCTCGTTGGGGATCAGGCAGTAGCGCGGTGGGACTTCCGGCAGGGTTGGATCGGCGCGGCTGACCAGCGCCTGGGCCAGGTCTGGCGCCAGCGGCTTGACCAGCGCCAGGAACAGGCCATCTTCCACTTCATTCAGTTGCGGACCGTTGGCGTTCGGGTCTAGCGTCACCAGCGGCTGCGCCAGCGGTGTACTGCCCGTCGTCAGACCGCCCTGCCCATCGGGAACCAGCGCCGGGCTATCCATGAACCACTCCACCTGCGTGGCTGGGCACTCAGTAGCCGGATCGCGCAGCGTCTCGATCGCGCACACCGGCCGCCGGCTTAGACCGGGCGGCGCGGTCAGATAGTCCGGCAAGAGTTGCCCATCCTGGGCCAGCACCGCCAGCAGGTCCGGGTCAGCATACAGACCACGCAGGATGGTGTTCCAGATCGGCGCAGCGCCGATCAGGCCGCTGGTGTTAACCATTGGCGAGTTATCGCTGTTCCCGGTCCACACCCCGATGACCACATTGTGGGTATAGCCGACTGTCCAGTTGTCGCGGGTATCGTTGGTCGTTCCGGTCTTGACGCTGCTCACGATATCGCCGGTATACAGCGGGCTGCGGGCACCCATAGCCGGCGTGCGGGCTTCGTTATCGGCCAGAATATCGCTGATCAGGAAGGCGATCCGCGGATCCAGCACGGGCAGGCCGTAGGCCATCACGTTGACCGTCTTCGCTGTAGGCTGCCCGCGCGGGCAACCATTCTCGTACTGGTAGATGATGTTGTTGTCGCCATCGATGATGCAGCGGATCATGGTAGTGGGGACGAGCAACCCGCCGTTGGCGAACACGCTGTAGGCGCGGGTCAGTTCCAGCAGCGTGACCTCCCCGCCTCCCAGCGTGAGCGATAACCCGTAGCGGGAAGCGTCATCGCCCAGACTCTGTACCCCAAAACGCTGCATCAGGTTCAGCAGGTAAGGCACCGTCACCTGCCGCAGAGTCTGCACCGCCGGGATGTTGTAGCTGTTCGCCAGCGCATCGCGCAGCCGAACCGGCCCGTGATGGGTGCGGTCATAGTTGACCGGGATGTAAGGCGGCTGGCCCGGCGCTTCCAGGCGCACCTCGGTATCCCAGAGGATGGTGGCCGGAGTCCAGCCCAGTTCCAGCGCCGCCGCATAGGTGAACGGCTTCATTGTGCTGCCGGGCTGGCGGGGAGCCAACGCCACGTTCACCCGCCCATCGATGCTGTCATCCCAGTAGTCCACGCTGCCGACCATCGCCAGCACCTCGCCGGTTAGCGGGTGCAGGATGACCACTGCGGCATTGGTCATGTGATGCGCATCGCGCAGCGCAGCGACCTGTTCTTTGGCCGTACGCTCAGCCAGGTCCTGAAAACGCAGGTCAACCGTCGTATAGACCTGCAGCCCGCCGGTGGCAATGGACTCCGGCGGGTAACCGAGCATGGCCATGATCGATTCCAGCTCGTTGCGGGCCGCCACCGTAAAGTGCGGGGCGACCAGTGACACATCCGCGCTGGCATAGGAAAGCGGCTCACCGTAGGCGGCGTATGCCTGTTCCGATGTGATGAAGCCGTTTTCCAGCATCAGGTCGATCACCAGTCGCCGGCGGGCCAACACTGCTTCCTGCACAGCCGGATCAGGATTGAGCGGGTTCAGTTCAGCGGGGGCCTGTGGCAGCCCGGCCAGCAGCGCGGCTTCGCCCAGCGTCAATTCCGCGGCAGGCTTGCCAAAGATCGTCTGGCTGGCCGCCTCGATGCCATAAGCCAGGTTGCCGTAGTAGATCTCGTTGAGGTAAAGCTCCAGGATGTCATCCTTGCTCATCCTGGTCGTCAGGATGACCGCCAGGATGGCTTCCTCGATCTTGCGCTGCCAGCTCGGGGCGGTGCGGTACTCATACTCGAAAGCGATATTGCGCACCAGTTGCTGGGTGATGGTGCTCGCGCCGGAGACAATCCCGCCTTCCTGGACGTTCTGCAGCGCCGCGCGGATGATGCCCGCCAGGTCCACGCCGGGATTGTTGTAGAACGTTCGATCCTCGATGGCGATCGTCGCCCATTTGACGTATTCCGGCAGTTCTTCCAGGGTGATGTTCGTCCGGCGGCCTTCCTCAAAGATCTGGTACAGTTCCTCGCCATGGCGGTCGTAAAGCACTGTTGTCTGGAAGGTGTGGCGGGAGGAAAGATCGCCAAGGCGCTGCAGGCTATCTTCCAGCCGGGCGCTGAGGGCCGTGAAGATAATCAGCCCGACAACAATCACCAGCCCCAGAAAAGCCAGCAGCGCCGCCCCGATTGTGATCAGGCAGCCGCCGGAGAACAGCTTGAACCGGCTGCGGCGTCGCGGGCCGCGGCGCGGCGGAGCGCCCCGGCGACCGGGACGCTGTCCCGGCGGGGTAACAGCGTGCATGGCTGGCGGCGTTGGCGGCGACTGCGCTGGCAACTGCCCGCCCATCGTCGGCCCGGGAAAGGCGCCCGGCAAGTCCGACCGGGTCTCAGGGGCGATCACCAGCGGCAACTCCGAGAGCGTCGCTGTCTCGTCGTCTGCGCCGCTCGGCGGCAGTATCTCTGGCGGGAGCGACGGCTGGGTTGAGCCAAGAAAGCTCCGTTGCTCGCGGTCTGCGCTATCCTCGTTCATATCAACCGCCTTGCCTGCCCCCCCTGGAAAGTGACGCGAAACCCCTCAGGTCTTTCCTGCCCGGCAGCATATCCTCTGTTCAGGTGATTGCTCAGGCACATTCATTCACCCGACTCCGGCTAACCCTGCTGCCGGGCCGCCAATCCGCCCCCATTGTAACGCATCCCGTCGCAGGTTTTCACCGCTCGCAGTCAACAGGGTATCGGGGTTTCCGGCAATCGCGCTGCCGTGCTCCCGGTGGGTCTCCCGGCCTCGATTCAGCCTCGGAGCGACCAAAACGCTGCCTTGACACCGGCCAGCCCCGCGCCTATAATCCCGAACATGCTCGCCCGGCGCAGCCCTGCTGGGCGTTATTTTCGAATGAAATCACGCTCACCGGCGATACTGGAGTACGATCATGGGCCCCCTGCCTAAGAGAAAACATTCCCGGAGCCGCCGCGACCGTCGCCGCGCGCATGACGCGCTGAGCCTGCGGCATCTGGTTCGTTGCGAGAAGTGCAACGAATACAAGCCCGCCCACCAGGTATGCCCGCATTGCGGCACCTACCGGGGCAAGCAGATCATTGAGGTCGAAGAAGACTAAGCTCCCATCGATCATGGTTTGACGCGCAGGCCGTGCACAGCATATTCCCCGCACGGCTTTTTGCGTTTTGGCCGCGTTCAAAGCCGGCTTGCCATCCCTCCTGAAGCCGCCAGTGCAAAACGGGCGCCGGGCGATGGGGTTATAGCCAGCAGTGAGCCATCACAGCCTGACTTCAGGCTTGCCCAAGCAGAGGAGAATCCAACCCGATGAGCAACTGGACAAACACCGCCCTGCTCTTCCCCGGCCAGGGATCGCAGGAAGTCGGCATGGGCGCAGACCTGGCGCAGGCGTATCCCGCCGCGCGTGAGATTTTTGAACAGGCGGATGACATCCTGGGGGAACACTTCTCCCGTCTGTGCTGGGAAGGCCCCGCCGAGGTCCTGAACGACACCTACAACACCCAGCCTGCGCTGTACATCACAAGCATGGCCACCCTGCGCGCGCTGGAAGCTACCATCGGGCCGGTCCGACCGGCTGCTGTGGCCGGGCACAGCCTGGGCGAAATCACGGCGCTGGCAGCCGCCGGGGCGCTTTCTTTTGCCGACGGATTACGCCTTGTCCGGGAGCGCGGGCGGCTGATGAAACTGGCCGGCGAACGCCAGCCCGGTGCGATGGCGGCCATCCTTGGCCTTGAGGCGGAAGAAGTCCGGGCCGTCTGTGCGCAGGCCAGCCAGGAAACCGGCCAGTCGCTGGTGCTGGCCAACGACAACTGTCCCGGCCAGGTGGTGATCTCCGGCGATATTACCGCCCTGGAGCGTGGCATGGCGCTGGCCACCGCCGCCGGAGCCAAACGAGTCGTCCGCCTGGAAGTCAGCATAGCCTCCCATTCGCCGCTGATGGCCTCGGTGGCCGCTGAGTTCCGCGCCGCAGTCGAGGCCACACCACTCCGTGAGCCGGTCGTGCCGGTCATCGGCAATGTCAGCGCCGCACCGCTCACCGATGTCGCTGCCATCCGGGAGGAACTGGGCGCGCAACTGACGTCGCCTGTACGCTGGACCGAAAACATGACCTATTTGCTGGCCAACGGAGTCAGCCGGTTCGTCGAGGTCGGCTCCAAAGATGTGCTCAGCGGCCTGATCCGACGCATCAGCCGGGACGCTGCCCGCGTCACCCTGAACAGCGCCGGGGCGCTGGCCGAATTTGCTGCGGCTTTCCTCGCCTGACCCCGTCTGCCAGCGAGCGTTTGTGCTATTGCCACAAACGGGATGGGTCAGGATACACGTTGTGATCCGGCTTCATTCAGGAATAAAGTAAGGAAAGTGCAGCCATCCAGACATGGTCTGCCGTTTCCCCATTTCACACTCCGGTACAAGGAGCAGCGCTGTGGACGAAAAGGCCAAAGCCGTTCTACAGGATGTGCAGGACAAGCACGTCAGATTCATCGATCTCCAGTTCACGGATGTCCTGGGCGCGACCAAGAGCGTGACCATCCCCGCGAACCAACTGGAAGATGCCCTGACCCGTGGCGTGTGGTTTGACGGTTCCTCCATCCAAGGCTTTGCCCGCATCCAGGAATCGGACATGTTCCTGCGGCCGGATAGCCGCACCTACCGCGTGCTGCCCTGGACCGGCGATACGTTGCCGCTGCGCGCCAGGATCATCTGCGATGTCCATGGGCCGGATGGCGAGCCATTCGAAGGCGATCCACGCTACGCCCTCAAGCGCCAGGTCGCCAGGGCTGAGGCGCTGGGTTACACCTTCAATGTTGGCCCGGAACTGGAGTTCTTCCTGTTCCGCAAGAATGGCGATTTGCACCACGCTTTGCCCCACGACGTGGGCGGCTATTTTGACTTCTCTCCGAATGACGAGGCGCAGCGCGTCCGGGCCGATATCGTTTCCGCGCTGCAGGCGCTCAAGATCGATGTTGAGGCGGAGCATCACGAGGTCGCCATCGGCCAGCACGAGATCGACTTCCGCTATGCCGACGCCCTGCATACCGCGGACAACGCCATCACCTTCAAGTACACCGTAAAAGGCATCGCCGCCAAGTACGGGCTGTTCGCCACATTCATGCCCAAGCCGATCTTCGGGATCAACGGCAGCGGTATGCACTGCCACCAGAGTCTGGTGAGCACGACCACCGGCGCGAACGCTTTCTTTGACGGCAACAGCCCTGTCTTCAAGCTCTCCACCCTGGCGCAGTCCTTCGTTGCCGGTCAGCTGGCCCATGCCCGCGCCCTGGCTGCGATCGTGGCGCCAACCGTCAACAGCTACAAACGCCTGACCCCGGGTTATGAGGCGCCGGTTTACATCTGCTGGGCGCAGCGCAACCGCTCCGCCCTGATCCGCGTGCCCCGCTATAGCCCCGGTTACGAACAGGCGACGCGGGTTGAACTGCGCTTCCCCGATCCCAGCGCGAATCCTTACCTGGCGTTTGCGGTCATGCTGGCTGCGGGCCTGGATGGCATCGAAAAAGGCATGAAGCCCCCTGCCCCGGTCACCGACGATGTCTACGAGTGGGGCGATGAAGAACGCCTGGCCAATGGTGTCGCTGTGCTGCCCGGCAGCCTCAAGGAAGCGCTCGACGCCATGGAGAGTGATCCCCTGATCCGGGAAGCTCTTGGCGAGCACATCTATACGGCCTTCCTCCGGGCCAAACTCCTGGAGTGGGACGAATACCGCACTCATGTCAGCGAGTGGGAGCGGGAACGGTACCTGGAAACGCTGTAATCGCCGGCAGGGCTGGCTCGCAAGAGAAGGCTATGGCCAAGGCGTCTTGCCTGCAATCCGGTAATGATCCTCATACCGCAGGCCAAATCAGCGGATCGCGCGTGGTGACCGCGTCATCGACGATGACGTGGTTACCGGCGCGATCCGTTGCACCCGGTCTCTGCCGAGCCAGGCAACGGCGAGATTGCCGCCGGCTATTTGCTCCCGCGCAGCATCATGTTATGATACGACCATACACAGCCGGTCACGCCATCTCTTCAGTTTTCCCCAACGGTCACCAAGCTTGTGTTACAGGGGGTGAGCAGTTCTTTTTCTCATCGGTCACAAGCCTGCTGATATTTGCTATCTAATATCCCGGCTTAAGGACCCATAAGTTGTTTTGTCTTCTTGCCGCATCTTCTTGAAGGAGGAAGGAAACGCCATGTCTGCAAGGAAGGGATTTGGACTGGTCGCTCTGGTAATCATTTTGTCGCTGGTGATGGCCGCCTGCGGTCCTCAGGCCACGCCGGCACCAACAGCGACCCCGACTGAAGAGCAGGCGGCTGTTGTGGAGCCGACCGCTACCGAAGCCCCCACCGAAGCACCGACTGAGGTACCGCCAACTGAGGTACCGCCAACTGAGGTGCCACCGACTGAGGTCCCACCGACTGAGGCGCCCACTGAAGAACCCACGGCAGAACCAGCAGCTGCAGCAGGTGAAGGGCTGCGCATCGGTCTGGTGACTGACGTGGGTGAGGTGGACGACCGCAGCTTCAACCAGAGCGCCTGGGAAGGCGTTCAGGCAGCAGCGGCGAAGTATGGTGGGGAAGCCAACTACATCGAGACCCAGGACAGCACCGACTACGCCAACAACATCGCCGAGTTTGCCGAGAACGGTTACGACATCATCGTGACGGTGGGCTTCGCCCTGGGCGAGGCGACGGTGCAGGCGGCGGCGGAGTACCCGGATGTCTACTTCATCGGCGTGGATCAGTTCCAGGCTGAGGCGCTGCCGAATGTTGTTGGGCTGGTGTTCCACGAGGATCAGGCCGGGTACCTGGCGGGTGTGCTGGCAGCGCGGCTGAGCCAGAGCGGGACGGTAGCCGGGGTGTACGGCACTGACCTGGTGCCGCCGGTGGTGCTGTTCGCCCGTGGCTTTGAGGCTGGGGCGAAGGCGACCAACCCGGACATCAACGTGATCACGACCTACCATCCGGGTGGGCTGGACGTAGCCTTCACCGACCCGGAGTGGGGTGCAGCGACAGCCGCCCAGGCGATTGACCAGGGCGC
>JAIOAT010000053.1 GCA_019873685.1 Chloroflexota bacterium | reverse complement strand
TTGCCCTGGTTGCCCGTTCGCCATTTACCTACCTCCCTGATGCTCAACGCTTCTTTGCTGCTCGACTGTCTTCCGCCTTGGATTTCTTCTTCTGACTTTGCAACAGCCCTGCGCTCGCCAGCGGCTGCGCCGCCTCGGCGTCTTCGCCCCCGGCCAGCAACCACAGGCGCGACACTGCCGTCGCCAGGCCCAGCACCAGCCAGAACAACGCCCCTGACGCTTGAAATTCCAGCTTGAAGAAGTAATGGTCAAAGATTCCCGCCACCAGCACCGCCACAATGGCCGCATAAGCTCCAAGCCAGAAACCTTCCAGACGCTGTGGGCGTCCCGGACGCCGCCACGCCCGCAGACCATAGGCCAGCAACCCGCCGATCATCAGGAGATACGCTGCCAGGCCAGGCAGGCCGGTGTTGCCCGCCAGGGTCAGGTAGAGATTAGCCACCCCCAGGTACAGGTCGCGGGTTGGCGTCCCGGAGAATCCAACACCGGTCAGCGGGTAGCGCCCGATCAACCGCAGCGCATCATTGATCTCGCCAATCCGCATTTGCGATGCCTGATCAGCGAACTGTAGCCCTTCGATCAGACGCACCACATACCCCTGAGTCACCGGCAGCAACAGAATCGCCATCGCCGCCGCGAGCATGATCCACAGCAGCCGCCGGTAGCGCATCACCGCCACGAAACCCAGCGCCGCGCCCAGGGCCAGCATCGACCCGCGCGAATACGTCAGCAGTAGCGCCAGACCCACCAGCCCCAGCGCCCCGCCTACCAGCCAGCGCGGCCAGCCAAGCAAACGATTACTGAATAACTGCGGGGCGATCAGAGCACCCAGCACAGCCAGGACGCCCCCATAGGAGTTCGGATCGATCCAGACGCCAATCGCCCGCTCGGCCAACGCCGGGTTGTCTTCGACATAACGCACCACCCCACCATTGGGATAGCCAAATGGCGCCAGCCGCACCAGCAATGCTTCGGTCAGGGTATCGGGCAGGATGTAAAGGACAATCCCGATCAGGGCGGTCGCCGCGCCCAGCGCCACGATCACCCGCATCAACCGCTGCAAACTGCGTTCATCGCGCAGCACATCCGCCAGCACAAAGGCCATCGCCATCGCCATCAGCATCTCCGCGAACTGCTTGAGGATGTTATTGGTCAGCGGCGCATGGCGCAGCCCCATCAAGAAGCTGAACAACAGCACCAGCCCGAAAAGCAGGATCAAAGCGTGCACCGGCGTCAGGCGGAACAACCGCCGCCGCCCGGTCATCCACTGAAAGGCATAGACCATCAGAAAGGCGATCAGCGCAAAGTCCAGCAGCGATGGGGTGATGATGATCTTGACCGGCAGCGTGCCATACGGAATGAGGGCGATAACCGCAACTACCGCGTACAGCGCCACGTTCAGGTCCGTCAGGATATACAACCCGCCCAGCACGCCCAGCACCATCGCAATCGCATAGACCGGCCCCAGCGCCACAATCGCCAGCCCAATCAGGCCAGCTAGCAGCCCTGCCGCCACCCCAACGATGACCGCAACCGTCCTGCCTTTCAGCCGCAGGACACGTTCTGTCATACCGTCCAGTTCCGACACACTCACCTCCCGCCATCCTTACGACGCAACCGCACCCCGACCAGCCACAGACTGCCCAGCGCAAGCCCGCCCCAGGCAACAATGCTGATTGCTGCACCGACCTTGAACGTCCATGGATCGTAGACCAGCCGCACTTCGGTCGCGCCGCCCGGTAGGATAACAGCGCTCAACGCCCCGTAAGCACGGAGCAGCGGCGCAGGCTGCCCGTCGACGAAAGCTTGCCAGCCTGGGTAGTGTGGCAGCGCCAGGCTCAGCACCGCCGGATCGGGATTATCCCTCACCATGATCGTGATCGCCTCCGGGGCGAAGTCCGTCACTGTCGCTGAGCCGGTCGCCCGCAACCCTTCCGGTAGCGCCACACCGCCGCTAACGTCGAGGACAAGTGTGCGGCGTGGATTCAGGCCCGGTTCGGCCAGCACCGCCCGCGCGTTGGCGTCGCCCTCCACACGCCAGACATCAGCCATCAACAGAGCGAAGGGCCGCGGATCAGTCAGACGATGGGCGTTGACCGGCCCGTAGGCGTCCGCCCCACTGGCGACAATCGTGCTTGGCACGGGCAGTTCCTGCCAGTCAGTGAACACATAGCGGACGGCGAAGAGTTCCCAGGCCAGCGGGTTGGGAAACTCCTGCCCGATCACGGTATACGGCCCATCCAACCACAGCGGGCTGATCCCGCGAATGTCCGGAATCTGCCACAGCGTGCCGTAGTTAGCCAGCACACCGCGCTGCCCATCGACGCGCTGCGGCGGCACTGCCGGATCATCCAGGGCGACGGCCAGCACATCCGGCTGTTTCAGTCGTTCGCCCGGCGGGATTGGCTCCGCCAGCAGGTTGTCGCCCGCTATTGTAAAGAGATCGAACACCAGCAGCGCCACCACCGCGGCCTGGCGCAGCCGGTCGCCCGGCCTGCGCAGTAGCCAGAGCACTGCCACCGCCGCCAGCCAGGCCACCAGCGCGGAGAAAGCCAGCGCCCCAAGTTTCTCAGCGTTGAAGCCGGTTGCCTCCCCCAGCCACAGCACGAATGCCACAATCGTCACAAACCCGGTGAGCAGGCCCAGCAGCAACAGGCCACGTCGGAGCGTTGCCCGGATCGCGCCGGCTCGCGCTGCATCCAGGCTGAACAGGGCGCAGGCCCCCTGCCCCGCCAGCACGCTCAGCGCCAGCGCAATGACCATGGCCGCGCGTTCCTGCCCGCGGAAGAGGCTCAAACCCGGCCACAGATTGACCAGCAGACCATACAGGGCGGCGTTCCCTCCAAAGCTGAGCAGCAGCGCCAGCAGAGCCGCCCCACCCCAGAACACCCGATCGCGCGTCGCCTGCCACAGACCAACGGTGGCCAGGATCGCCCCGACGATTCCGGCATACAGTGGCGACCACACGCTCAACACACGCGGGAAGATGACCTGGATCACATCCTGCACCGGGAAGCCATTGCGCTTGGCTTCAAAACCGTAAGTAATGCGGGTGGTATGCTGCAGGTATTCCGCCGCCGGCAGGAGCTGCACCGCCGCCAGTGCCGCCGCCAGCGTCACGACCAGCGTCGCGCCAGACAGAAACACCGTCCAGCGCCAGCGGCGCTGGTAGATCCGCCAGGCCAAGAAGGCAATCGCCAGCCAGCCCAGAAACCAGTTCGTCTGGGGATGCCCGGCCAGGACGCTCAACCCCAGCGCCAGGCCACTCAGAATCAGCCAGCGTGGGCGAAGACGCTCCTGCGTCGTGGCTTCGTGCACACCCAGCAGGATCAGCGGCGCCCAGCTCACCGCCTCCAGCAGGGCCAGTTGCAGCGGCGGATAACCGGTCATGAAACCGCCGTAGGCCCACACGATCGCCCCGGTTAGCGCACCCGCTGCGCTGCCGCGCGCCCCTGCTGTCAGCCGCCGGACCAGCCCGTACATCAGCAGGCTGGTCAGCAGCACATGGGTCATCATCTCCACTTCCAGCGTCTGATACGTCCACTCCCGGCTGAGGCCGGTCAGGGCGATAGTCAGCAGGCGCGGTGGGTAAAAGACAGCCGCCTGGGTGTCCGCCAGGAAGGGCAGACCGCCGTTGTTGTAGGGATTCCACAGCGGCACTTCCCCCGCCCATAGCCGGGCCGCCTGGTATGCGCCAAAAGCCACAAACTGGCCGGAAAAATCGCCCTCCGCCAGCGAAAGCTGGTCAGCCGCTACCGGCGTCAGAAAGCGCCAGAAGAACCCACCCCATAGCGCCACCAGGATCAGGCAGGCCAGCGCATCTGCTCGCCATCGCACGCCCGTCAACCTCATTGCGCGCTATCCTCCGCTGCGTCAACCGCCACCCGCGCCAGGTAGATCACGTCGTTGGCCTGTCCGCCCGGCCCCGCGACCACGTTCAACCGTTCGAATGTGCCGGGCTGTGGCATCCGATACAGCCCGATCTCCACCGTGTACACACCCGGCGGAGTCTCCGGGTTCAGAGTCAGCGTGTGAACATCGGTCACGATCTCGCCCGCTTCCCAGGAAGACGTAGGCCGGGTCCAGTTCGCTGGTGCTGCGTCGGAGCCGCCGTAGATCGTCCACGTCGCCGGGTCGATCACATGGACGAAGACCTTATAATCCTCCGCCATGGGCGCCAGCGCTTCCCAGTAGAGCATTACCGTCAGCGTCTCGCCGGGGTGCAAACGCCGTCCACTGAGATCGTACCCCCGCAGAGCGATCAGGTGGCCAAAGTTGTCGCGGCGCGGGTTGGGCAGGCCGGCTTCATCTGGGCGTGACTGCAAATGCACCGATGGCGCGAGGATCAGCGCCGTCTCACCGTCACGCTCCCCGACTTGCATCCGCTCGCCGCTGGCCAGATCATACAGCCCGATCTGCACAGTCAGCGTATCCGGCGCGTAAGCCGTGTCCGGCAGGACGATCGTGAGCGGCTCAACCCACTGCTGGCCGGGCCGCAGCCAGTCCGTCGCCAGGGTCCCCTTGCCGGGGTAGCGATCGCGCTGCCCGGCGATCAACCCGGCGCTATCGACAGCGTGGGCAAACAGGCTCCAGCGGCGTGTCGGCCTCTGCAGCGCCTCCCAGAATAGCGTCAGGCTGAGCGTCCCGCCGGGCTGCACGACGGTCGTTTCCAGCGCATACCCACGCAGGCGCAGCGTCGGTTGTGCCTGCCCCGGTTCGTAAAAATCCGCCGTCTCACCGGGCAATTCCGCCGCCAGCGGGCGATCCAGCGCCGGCAAAGCATAGGCTGGCCGGATAACAAACCACAGGCCATACAGCGCCACACCGACCAGCAGGATCGCCGTAATACCCCACGCCGCTATCCGGGCGCGGCGCGGCAGCCACCATCCCAACCCGGCTGCCAGCCACAGGCACAGCGGCCCAATGGCGATGAACAGCAGCCGCGCCTGCGACGCCGGTGTGATGCTTGTCCAGCGCAGCAACGCGCCGAAGGCCAGCAGCGGCCAGATCACGGCAATCGCCAGCGGCCAGCCATCCGGGCGGCACTCCTGCCGCGCCCGTCCGGCCAGCCGGGTGAGGACCAGCGCGGCAAAGCCGATCAGCCCCACCGCCCCGACCAGATTCAGCAGGATATAGAGTCCCTCAGGGAGCAGCACGTTCATCCAGCCATACACGCCCCACCAGGAGCGCAACAGTGACTCGCGCTCGCTCCACAACTGCCACAGATCAGCCGGAACCGGACGCTGGCCAATGATCTGCAGAAAAACGGCCAGGCCGGTCGGATCACCGTAGAGCTGCAGATTGCGTGCATACCACCACCCGGCCAGCGCCAGCGCCACCGCACTGCTGATCGCACTGCCCACAATCAGCGGCCGCCAGTCCCGGCGCAGCACGCTCAGCCGGAGCAGCGCCAGCGCCACCAGCGCGACCAGCAGGCCCAGGCTGAGCTTGGTCAGCAGCGCTGCGCCGGCCAGCACACCCACACCGGCATACGTCCGCCATGATGGGGCGGCGTCCCCCCGCCCCAGGCGGATGATCTGCCAGGTCAATAGCCCGGCCAGCATATTGGCCAGATTGTCGTTATTGACCGTCCCGCTGATAAAGACAAACATTGGCAAGCTGGCGTTAAACGCTGCCGCCGCCAGCGCAACCTGCGGCCAGCCGGGGAAGACCTCCCGCGCGATCAGGGCCGTCGTCAGGACGGTAACCGCGCCCATCAGCACTGAGAGCAGCCGCGCTACATGAACAGCCAGCGTCGTCCCGCGCCACGGAAACGCTTCCAGCGCCGGGTCGTGGATCATCCGGTTGCCATTCCCATCAACGGGCACGACGCCGATATCCGCATGAGGATTGAGCTGGCTTTCTGGAGGCGTAGCCGCGTCGATCCGCAGTGTGCCCAGCGCCGCCAGAAAGTAATACAGCGGCGGCTGGTTGCCCTCCTGCGCCCAGGGGCCGGGATCGGCTGTTTGCTGAACCGGCAGATGCAACCCGTTCAGCGCCAGGTAGCGTACCAGGGCGTAATGGGTCAGTTCATCTGGCGACTCAAAAAGCGGCACCAGCGCGCTGTGGCTGAGCGCCAGTGTCAGGTACACGGCCACGATACTCGCCAGAAGCAACCGAAACCGGGAGGAAGACAACCACGCCTCCTGCACATCATGCCAGCCGGAAAGGTTACGGTCGGCCAGTGTACCCGATCCGCCCGGCTCTGCCGAGTATGCACCGGTTCAGGCAGACAAACGGATCAGGTCGGCGTAGAGGGCGGCTGTCTGCGCCGCGATCCGATCCCAGGTGAACAGGCCATAGAGCGCCTGCGCCCCGTTCATCAGCCGCTGGCGCAGTGCCTCATCGGCAGTGACGATCTGCAGCGCAGCAGCCAGCGCATCGGCGTCTCCCGGTGGCACAAGGAATAGATTTTCGCCGTGGCGCACTTCCGGCATCGGCATCGCCGGGGTTGTCGTGATGATCGCGCAGCCGTGAGCCAGCGCCGCCATCAGACTCCCCCGCCGGAACGAGACGCCATCCAGGAATGGCAATGCGCAGCAATCAGCCGCCAGTAATGTCGCGCTGACTTCCGCCGGACTGAGGTAGCCCGTCCAGGTCACTCGCTCCGCCAGTCCCAGCCGGTCTACCAGCGCCTCGATCTCCGCTGCGTAAGCCACGTTAGTGGGGTCGCTGCTGCCCGTCCGGTCGCCAATGATCGCCAGTCTGAACGGCGTTTCCGGCGTATGAGCGGCAGCCAGCGCCCGCAGCAGGACATCCACCCCCTTGCTGCGGTTGAGAAAACCAAAGTAGGCCACCAGCTTTTCCCCTGGCTGCGCGCCCAGCCGCGTCCGCCAGGTCTCCCGACCAAAGCCTTCCGGCGTCCCCGGCGCAATGTTGGAGCCAATCGGGATATTGACCAGTCGCCGCACGCCGCCAGCCTGCCGCAAGCGCTGTTCATCTTCCGGGTTGGTGACAATAGCCGCCTCGGAATCGCGGGCCAGGCGTAACACCCACCATTCACGGAGCGGGCCAGCCTTAGGAAACAGGTAAGGCACACGCAGATCGTGGAAGGTCGTCACAAAAGGCACAGCACCTGTCAGACGCGGCAGCCAGTGAATCAATGGCGCCATCTGATAGGCCGCAGTCTGGTACTGCAGATTCACCACATCCAGCCGGTTGGCGGCGATCCAGCGCTGCACAGCCCCCACGCTGGCCCGATTCCAGCCATGCACCGCCGCACTGACGCGCACGCCGGGATCGCCGTTGCCCATGCCACGCCGATCGGTCAGCACAAACACAGCGTGATCCAGGTCAGCAAACGCCCGCGCGATCTCCCGCGTGAAGTCGGCCACGCCGCCCTGCATGGGCGGATATTCCCCGGTGATCAAGCCAATACGCATCGTCCTCACTCCGACCGCAACCCCGATCGCAGCACCTCACGGTACGCTGCCACACGCTGCCGCCGCAACGCCGGCTTATGTCCCAGCCGCCCCTTGAGCCATTCCAGCCCCAGCTGCCAGGCATACTGGGCCAGCAGGTAGAGCCGCAGCGTCTCTCCAGCCAGCCGCCCGTGAAACTTGCGGAAGTAACGCACCTTGCTTTGCTGAAAGTAGATGTGGCGGCGAGCCTCCACCTGATCGCTGCTCTTGCCGCCATGATGGATGATCCGCGCCGATCCGACATACACGCGCCGCCAGCCGGCGTCCCGCGCCCGGCGGCACCAATCCATCTCTTCGGAGTACATGGTATACCCCTCATCCAGCCCGCCAATCTGCTCGTACACTTCACGGCGGGCCATCAGCGCCGACCCCTGCATCCAGCCAACATCGTACGTGCCGTCGTCAGGTCGATCGCTCAGCATATAGCGGCGCAATACACCGGGCGGCGCAAAGCGCTGCAGCCATGTGCTCTCGAACAGGGCCGTCACAAACGTGGGAAACTCGCGCCGGGTTGACTGCGTGGAACCATCGCTATTGAGCGTATGCGGTCCGACGATACCTACGTCGGGGTGCGCGTCCAGGTACGCCGCCAGCGTTGGCAGTGCGTCGTCCAGAACCTCTGTGTCGGGGTTGAGCAGCATCAGATAGCGGCCACGAGCCGCCCGCAGGCCCAGGTTATTGCCCCGTGTGAAGCCGATATTCTCCGCTTGCGGCAGCGTCACCACCCAGGGATAACGTTCCAGGACTTCCAGCGAGTGATCGCCGCTGCCCGACTCAACCACGATCACTTCGACCGCCAATCGCTCATCCTCCGGATCCGCCTGCCTGCCGGGACCGACCAGTTGCACCGGCCCGCCCGCGATACTGCGCAGGCAGGCATCCAGCAAGTCAGCCACGTTCCAGCTGACGATCACGATCGAGACGTCCGGCATTGGGCCGCTCTTCTCCGTAAGCATACCCACCCCGATGCAGATTCTACCGGGTATGACTGCGCCGTCTATCTCCATTATATAGAGATGAACAGCCAGCCAGGAGCGCCACACCCCGCTCAGCCAGGCACGGGCAGCGCGAACAGGCGAACGGCGTTGCGCGTGGTCTGCGCTGCCACTGCCTCGTACGTGCTCAACCGCACGCCCGCGATGCGATCCGCCACCAGTCGGACATAAGCTGGCTCATTGCGCTCCCCACGGTGGGGATGGGGCGTCAGGAATGGGGCGTCAGTCTCGATCAGCAGGCGGTCATCCGGCAACGCAGCGGCCACCCGCCGCAGCATATCGGCGTTCTTGAACGTGATCGGCCCGGTGATGCCGATGTAGAAGCCCAGCGCAACTGCCTGCGCTGCATCGTCCACCGTGCCGGAGAAGGAATGCAACACACCGGGCCGCCCAAGCAAAGGATGATTAGCTGGCAGGCCGCCGATCCAGTCCCGCAGGATAGCCAGCACATCAGCCGTCGCCTCCCGGTTGTGGAGAATCACTGGCAGCGCCAGCGCCGCCGCCAGTTCCAGCTGCGCTTCCAGCGCCCGGCGCTGGGTCTGCCTGGGGCTGCGATCGCGGTAGTAGTCCAGGCCGATCTCGCCGATGGCCACCACTCGCAGCTGCCGGGCCAGCGCCCGCAATTCGTCCACATGCGCCACGGCAAAATCCGCTGAATTGTTGGGATGAATACCCACCGCGCCAAAGATCAGGGGTTCGCTGGCAGCCAGCTGGCAGACCGCCGCGCTGCTAACCAGGTCAACCGCCGGATTGACCACAGCGATCACCCCTGCTTCCCGCGCGCGGAACAGCACGGCAGGCCGATCGCCATCGTAACTCTCGAAATCCAGGTGGCAATGGGTATCGATCAGCGCCGGAGCGTTCATGCCACAGTATGCGAATTCTGCGCCTTGAGCATCGCCAGATCGGCGTCGACCATCATCTTGATCAGCTCCTCAAAGCGCATGGTCGGCTCCCAGCCGAGCCGCTTGCCCGCCTTGGAAGCGTCGCCAACCAGCAGGTCAACCTCCGCCGGGCGCATGTAGCGCGGGTCCTGGCGGACGTACTTGCGCCAGTCCAGCCCGACATGGCCGAACGCCACTTCAACCAGTTCCTGCACCGAATGCGTTTCGCCGGTGGCAATCACGTAATCATCGGCCTGATCCTGTTGCAGCATCAGCCACATGGCTCGCACGTAATCACCCGCGAATCCCCAGTCACGCCGCGCGTCCAGGTTGCCCAGCGCCACATGATCCTGCAGCCCCAGGACGATCCGCGCTACGGCATGGCTTACCTTGCGCGTCACAAACTCCAGCCCCCGACGGGGCGATTCGTGGTTGAACAGGATACCGCTGGTGGCATGCATCCCGTAACTCTCGCGGTAGTTGACCGTGATCCAGTGGCCGTAGACTTTGGCGACGCCATACGGGCTACGAGGATAGAACGGTGTGGTTTCCTTCTGGGGAACCTCCCGCACCTTGCCGAACATCTCGCTGCTGGAAGCCTGGTAAAACCGAATGGACGGGTTGACCTTGCGGATTGCATCCAGCAGGCGAGTCACGCCCAGCGCAGTCACATCCCCGGTGAAAACAGGCTGCTGCCACGACGTCTGCACGAAACTCTGCGCCGCCAGGTTGTAGACCTCAGTCGCCTGGCTCTCCTCCAGTGCCGAAATCAGCGATGTCTGATCCAGAATATCGCCGGAGATCAGGGTCAGGCGATCCTGAATATGTCGGATGCGGTCGAAGCTTACCGTGCTGGTACGGCGCACCAGCCCATAAACGTTATACCCTTTGCTCAGCAGGAACTCTGCCAGGTAGGAACCGTCCTGACCGGTGATCCCGGTGATCAATGCGTTACCAGCCATGTTGTCTCTCTTTACCCTATCCTCAGGAAGCCTGATCTTCAGTCTCCGCGACACGCCCGCGAGCGTCTTCCAGAACGTCGCGCAGACTCTGTTCAAATGGAATCTGGGGCTGCCAGCCGGTGTCCGTCTGCAGCCGGGCCGCCGATCCAACGACCAGTGGCCTGTCCACCGGGCGCATCCGCTGCGGGTCAGGACGCACCTCTACGGATACCGTGCTATAGCTTAACAACACATCCAGCAGGTACTGCACGCTATACGCCCTGCCGCTGCAGACATTGTAGACCGCGCCCGGCTGGCCCCGTGTCACTGCCGCTACATAAGCGGCGACCACATCGCGCACATCGCTGAAGTCGCGCCGGGCTGCCAGATTGCCTACATGAATCACCGCCTCCTGCAGGCCGCGTTCGATGCGGGCGATCTGCAATGCAAAGGCCGGCGCCACAAAGCCCGCGCTCTGCCCCGGCCCGATATGGTTGAAAGGCCGCACCCGGATGATCGGCAGGTGATGGCTGAGAAAGTATTGCAGGCCGAGCATATCCTGCGCCACTTTGCTGACGCTGTACGGATTGTCGGGCGCCAGCGGCAGATCCTCAGTCATAGGCATCTGCTCCGGCGGCACGTTGCCATAGACCTCGGCGGAACTGACCACCAGCATGCGTGGCGTGATCCCCAGAGCCAGCGCGGCCAGGATCAGATTAAGCTGGGCGCGAATGTTGTTCTCCAGTGTCTCCCAGGGGTCTTCAAACGAGCGCGGAACAAATGCCTGCGCCGCCAGATGAAAGACAACATCCGGCTGCGTCGCCTTCATCAGCGCGGTGACCGCTTCGGGATCGCGCAGGTCAATCTGTGTGACACTGGCCAGCAGTGCGCCCAGCTGTGGATACTGCTCCACCGGCAGGCGCACCGTCCCATGCAATTCCGCATCGGGGATGGCAGCCCGCAGGTGTCTGACCAGATGGCCCCCGGCAAACCCGTCTGCCCCGGTGATCAATGCACGCATCACAGACTCCCATCTGCCACCCGACACGGACAGCGCGCCCGATTATAACCGAACCGCTGCAGACCGCTACCGTGAGTGTGCCGCCGCAGGGAACCGGCAACGCCCCGCCGGGCCAGACCGCCCGGTCGCCACGAACTGCTTCGTGCCCCTGTGCCACACCACCCGCCGGTTGGTTGTCAAAAATCAGCGCGGGCATATACTTATGCATGACCGGCGCCCCGGCGGCGTCCGCTGGCTCCGGCATAGCCACCGGCAGCGTTAGTTCCTGTCGGTGACTGTCCGTCGTTTCACCTACCAAGAGGGAGCGCGTATCCTGCTATGGCCGAACAACCGGTGACCACCAGGGGCCGAACGGCTGCGGAAGCCCTGTCCTGGCAATTCATCCTGCTGCTGGTTGTGATCGCTGTCCTCATCCCTCTGATCGCAACCGCCTTCAATAACGTTGAGCGCGCTACCAGGCCAACCCCCGCCCCACAGCCTGTTGATTTCTCCAGCGAAGCTTATCAGGGCCTCAACGAGCTGGCGCTGGACACAATCTATAACGACGCCAGTGGCATCAGCCTCAGCCATCCCGCCAACTGGTTCGTCCTGCCGCTGCGTTCCGGGTTCTTTGTGCTTAGCAACTACGAGATCAATCCTGCCGCGCCGGAGTTCCCGGATGATATCGTGCTCCTCCAGGTGCAAACCGGCCCGATCAACTCCTTCACCCTGCCGGATAACACCAACCCGGCAAGCGGCACTTCGCCCCGCGCTCTGATGGAGGTCGTGATCGCCGATTCACCGGAGCCGATCGAGATCATCGACCGGCCCGTCGGCCAGGCGGCGGGGGCCAGCATCCACCTGGAAGATCAGGACTCCGTCCGCGAGTTGACGCTGGTCACCCCCAATCCGGACGACCTCATCGTTATCGAAACCAGCGCCGCCCCCGGGATGTGGCCGAATGTCAACGTCCTGCTGGGCCGGATCATCGACTCGCTGACCTACACCCCGCCGGCTGAGTAGCCGCCGCAGGGGGCAGGAGACTACGCGCAATTCGAACCCATCGCGTCGGATTTCTTGATCTGCGGGTGCCTTCGATGTACACTAGCCGACCATGGACGTCAGAGATGCTGCCGGGGCGGCTCCCGCGTCGGACGTGGTTACCGACAGGGAGCATCAGCCCCGTCGGGACGGATAGCGCGCAACGCCAGATCATGAGTGCATCTGCTGACACACCCCACCCGCTCTACTGGGAATCATCGTATGAGATCGTCCTCCAGTTGATCGCCCGTTACCCGGACGTTGACCTGGATTCGCTGGGCTTGCAGGACCTGTACCAGATGATTGTGACCCTCCCCGATTTCGTCGATGACCCGGCGCTCGCCCATGATGACCTGTTGACGGAAATTCTGCGGGAGTATTACGAGGAGGCGACAACCCATGACCAACGGTGACAGTGGTCTCAAGGCGCTGCACAACCCGGACATCCCCGTGCCGGAGGAACTGCAGTCGACGATTGCGATCACCAGCCTGGATCGGATCTACAACTGGTGCCGAGCCAGATCGATGTGGCCGTTGCTCTTCGGTCTAGCCTGCTGCGCCATCGAAATGATCGCCGCCGCCGCCTCCCGCTATGATATCTCCCGCTTTGGCATGGAAGTGATGCGCCCCAGCCCGCGCCAGGCCGACCTGATGATCGTCTCCGGGACGGTCACCAAGAAGATGGTCGTGCCGATCGTGCGCATCTACAACCAGATGGCCGAACCCAAGTACGTCCTGGCGATGGGCGCCTGCGCCAGTGGCGGCGGCCCGTTCAAAGAGGGCTACAACGTCGTCTCCGGCATCGACAAATACATCCCGGTGGATGTCTACGTGCCCGGCTGCCCGCCCACACCGCAGGCCCTTATTCACGGCTTTCTGACCCTCCAGAAGAAGATCGAGAGCCAGTCACTCCGCACTGTGCCGTGGTACCGTAGCGGCGAAAGCACCGCCATCCCCATCCCGCTGCTGGGTCCGGATATCATCGACCCACGCCAGGCCGAACTCATCCGCCGTCAGGCCGAGCAAGCGGCTGCGCAGGCCGCAGCGGCCCCTTCTGAGGCTTAGGGAGCAAGCAATGGCTGAGAATCCTGCCGCCGAAGTAACGACTGCCAACCCCGTCGCCGAGGCAATTGCGGCGCTCAAGGCGCAATTCCCGGATGCCGTGACAGAGGACGACCGCAAAGGCTACACCGGGATTGTCGTCGACCCGGAGAGCCTGGTCGAAGTCGCCACCGCCGTTCGTGATACGCTGGGCTACAACTACCTTTCCAGCGCCACAGCGGTGGATTACCTGGGCAAGGGCGACTACTTCGAGATGGTTTACCACACCTATCGCGTCCCGGCTGGCGGCCCACCGCTGGTCATCAAAGCACGCACCCCGCGGGATAAAGCGACCCTGCCCTCCGTGATCAGCGTCTGGCCCGGGGCGGACTTCCAGGAACGCGAAGCCTACGACCTGATGGGCATCCGCTTCGAAGGGCATCCCAACCTCAAGCGCATCCTGCTCTGGGAGGGGTTTGACGGCCATCCCCTCCGCAAAGACTGGAAAGAAGCCTATTACGAGCAGGACCAGAAGCCCTTTGACAGCCGCTGGCCGCAGGGCCATGTCCACCGCGCTGAAGAGCGCAACCCTTACGGCAAGAATGTACGTTACCCTGAAGGCTTCACGCTGGACGACTTCACCCCTGTCGGCGAAGCGCCCAACTACGAGGGGATCGATCTGGGCGTCAACGTCCAGGAGATGACCACGCCCGGCCTCAAGACCGATCGCCTGGTGGTCAACCTCGGCCCGCACCACCCCAGCACGCACGGCGTGTTCCGCATGGTGGTTACGCTCAACGGCGAGACAGTGGAAGATCTCCAGCCGGTCATGGGCTATCTGCACCGCAACCATGAGAAGATCGGGGAGCGCAACACCTTCCTGCAGAATATGCCCTTCACCGATCGGCTGGACTACATCACCAGCATGTCCAACAACCTGGGCTATGCCCTGGCGGTGGAGCGACTTCTCTCGCTTGGTCCGCGCTACCAGCCGCCCACCTATCGCGCTGAGGTCATCCGCGTACTCATGGTGGAGCTAACCCGTGTGGTCAGCCACATGTGGGCAATCGGCTTCCTGCTGAACGACCTGGGCGCTTTCTACACCCCCGCCCTCTATGCGATCGCCGAACGCGAGCTGATCCTTGACTTCTTCGAGGCGGTCGCTGGCAGCCGGATGATGTGCAATTACATGCGCTTTGGCGGCGTCTTCAAAGACCTGCCGGAACGCATCCAGGGCATCCCGTTGCTGGCTAACGATCGTGTCCGCAATGAGGCCACGCTGGACTACCTGGCCAATATCATTAACGAGCGTTTGCCGCGCGCCATCGACGAACTGGACAATTACCTGACCAACAACGAGATCATTGTCACGCGGTGCCAGGGTGTCGGCATCCTACCCCCGGAGATGGCGATCGCCTACAGCGCCGCCGGGCCGTTGCTGCGGGCCAGCGGCGTTCCCTATGATGTGCGCCGCGCTGAGCCGTACAGCATTTACCCGGAGCTGGATTTTGATGTAGCCGTGCGCTACAACGGCGACATCTACGACCGCTACCTGTTGCGCATTGACGAGATGCGCCAGAGCGTGCGCATCCTCAAGCAGCTTCTCCCGCGGCTGCGCGAGACCGAAGGCCAGCCGATCATCTCCGGCAGCAAGGCCTACAGCCCGCGCGTACCGGAAGGTGAGGCTTACGGCCGGGTGGAGAACCCCAAGGGCGAGCTGGGATACTACGTCGTCTCCGACGGCGGCCAGAACCCCTGGCGCTATCATGTCCGCGCCCCAAGCTACATTAACCTGACCGCGCTCGGCCCGATGACCAAGGGCCACAAAGTCGCCGATATCGTTGCCATTCTGGGTAGCATCGACATCATCCTGGGCGAGGTTGACCGCTAGCAGGTGCTGCCTGCTGAGGAGATACCATGTACGGACTGGGCATTCTCAAAGGAATGGGCGTCACGCTCAAGCACTTCCTCGACACGTACATCGAGGACCTCCGCTTCCTGGGCAAGGGCAAGCGCACCGATGTCGCTTTCAACCTGCGCCAGAGTGGCAGCAACCAGCGGCTGGGGCTGTTCACCGTCGAGTACCCCGAAGAGAAGATCGCCGTCCCGGAGCGCTTCCGCTTCATCCCGTTCCTGGTCATCAACAACCTGGATGCGGAGGAAGACCCCGGCAAAATCTGGTGCACCAGTTGTGGCATCTGCGCCAAGGTTTGCCCGCCCCAGTGCATCTGGATCGTGCGCGGCACCGACCCGGAGACTGGCCGCCCCAAACCTGAGCCGGAAGAGTTCTACATCGATATCGACATCTGCATGAACTGCGGCCTGTGCGCGGAGTTTTGCCCGTTCGATGCGATCAAGATGGACCACGACTACGAACTGGCCAGCTACGACCGCACCACGCACCACATCTTTGACAAAGCCAGGCTCTCCAAGGAATTCCGCTACTGGCGCTCCATCGCCCCGACGATCTCCGCTGAAGAAGCGGAAGCGCGCGGCGGCTGGGAGCACAAAGATGTGCTAAAGGAAAAGGCCAAAGCCGCCCGTACCGCAGACAAGGCCACGGGCGCCAGCTAGCGGCGCCCGCCGCCCGGAAACGATCGCGCCCCCGTGACAGATCAACGCTGCAACGGGGGCGTTTCGTTCAGCCACATCGTCGCTGCCAGCCCACAATTTGCTCTGTGTGACTGGCGCTGGAGAGGGGGAAACCACGTGCTATACCAGCAGGATACAGATTTGCTCTTCCCGCCGCGCGTCATCCCGGCGCTGGCCCGGCTGCGTGGGCTGGGCTGGCAGCGGTTGATCGCGCATCTCGCATCGCTGCCACAGAATCACCCTGAGGTCCTCGGCTTCATGCTGATGATGGTCCGCCTGGACGGGTGCCTGACCTGCTATGCTGACAGCTACCGGGCCATGCGTGGCTGCACCCTGTGCGCCCAGCAGGCCATTGCCCGCTTCAAGGGCACCGATCAGGAGCTGATGGCGCTCTGGCGAACCGCATGCCAGGACATTCGTCACTGGCTCAGTGAGGGCATTACTCCCGAAATTCTGTGATCGACTGGACGCCCTGCCCGAACACGCTACAATTATGGTGATTTCCATCTGAAAAACTCCTAGGTGGCAAGAGCCTCGAACAATGCCCGTATTAACAGGATGAGTGATGATGAGTAACGAATCTCCCCAGTATCAGGCGGTCATGAGCGCCCTGCGCACCGTCAACGATCCGGAATTGCACCGCGACATTGTGTCGCTGGGCATGGTCCGCGACCTGCACATTGAAGACGGCGTCGCCCGCTTCACCATCGTGCTGACCACGCCGGCCTGCCCGCTCAAAGACGTTTTCATCCGGGAATGCCGCCAGGCCCTGGTCGGCAAAGTTGACGGCATCACTGATGTGCAAATCACCTGGGATAGCCGTGTACCCACTGATAAGCGCCTGCATGGCCGGCTTGACACCGCCATGCGCTCGATCATCGCCATCAGCAGCGGCAAGGGCGGCGTTGGCAAGAGCACGGTTGCCGTCAACCTGGCCATCGCCCTGGCCCAGAGCGGCGCACGGGTGGGGCTGCTGGATGCCGATATCCTTGGCCCGAATATCCCGATCATGGTCGGTCTGACTTCCGGCAAGCCGCGGGTCAGCCCGGATCAGAAGCTGGTGCCTTTTGAGGTGTACGGCGTGCAGGTGATGAGCATGGGCTTCCTGATCGAGCCGGGCAAGCCGCTGGTCTGGCGCGGCCCCATGTTGCACGGCGTGATCCGCCAGTTCTTCAACGACGTCGCCTGGGACAGGCTGGACTACCTGATCGTTGATCTGCCGCCGGGGACAGGCGACGCACAGTTGAGCCTGGCCCAGAGTGTACCGCTGACCGGTGCGGTCATTGTCACCCAGCCGCAGGAAGTAGCTCTTGACGACGCTGCCCGCGGACTGCACATGTTCGAGGAGCTGGAAGTCCCCATCCTGGGTATTGTGGAGAACATGAGCGGCGACTTCTTTGGAGAAGGCGGGGGTGAGAAGCTGGCCCAGGCCACCGGCGTGCCCTTCCTGGGGCGCATCCCGCTGGACGCCAGGGTTCGCATTGGCGGCGATACCGGCAGGCCGATCATCCTGGAACACGCCGATAGCCCCGCCGCGCAGGCTTTCCGCCAGGTTGCCCAGGCGGTAGCCAGCCGGGCGAGTGTGATCATGCTTGGCAACAGCGACGTGATCCCGCTCAACGTCATCGGCTGATCGACGCAGACACGAACACGAAGCAGGAGCCGGAGGCGTGCGCACTGCCCCGGCTCCTGCCTGTCATTCGTTGCCCAGGACTTCGATCTCGTCCTCGCTGGAACGCGGCGGGTTACTCCGACCGATCAACACCCAGAAGAAGACGTTCAGCACCAGCGCCGCGCCGAAGGCCCACGCGCCCTCGGTATGCCAGCCACGATAGACGATGTACCGCCTGACCAGTTCGCCGGCGGCCAGCGCCAGCAGCGCAATCCAGCGACGGCGCTTTGGCTCCGTCCGCTGCACCAGCAGAATCAGAAAGGCGAATACCGCTGTTAACCCTAACCAGGCTTCCCAGTTCATGGTTGCCCCAGACGAATACCCATGCTATGCGCTCCTCATTATAGAGCGCCCACCGGCCCCTTTCAATCACAGTATGTGTCACACTTCCGTATGGTAGTTGACAAGGTTATGCCATTCGCACACAATAGGGGCCTGTACATCCTGTTCAATGGCCGGTTGATCTCTGCAGCAGCAGAATCACAGCGACACGGCAGTCAAGGAGAAGACGCTGAATGGAAATCAAAACCTCGGAACTAAAACGGGTTACCCTTCTGGAGATCAGCGGGCGCATCGATAGCACCAACGCCAACGAACTGGGCGAAGCGCTGAACGCGGCGATTGACAGCGGTCGCACCCAGATCGTTCTCGACCTGGCCAACGTCGACTACATGAGCAGCGCCGGCCTGCGTGAACTGGTCAGCGCCCTCAAGAAAGTCAAGCGCGGCACGGGCGATCTGCGTCTGGCCTCAGTCTCTGGCCGCGTGCTGGAAGTGCTGGAACTGGCCGGCCTGGACACCATCTTTGAGATCTACCCGACCCAGGTGGAAGCCGTCGGCAGCTTCTAGCGCCCAGGACACCGCATTATGGCCGAGAAACACCGCATGATCATCCCTGGCATTCAACGCCTGGTACCGGATGTCTGCGACTTTGTGGAATCCATTGCCCTGCGGGCAAACCTGAATGATCGTGCGGTCTACCATTGCCAGATGGCGGTTGACGAAGCGTGCACCAATATCATCGAGCATGGCTTTCGCAACAGCGACACACCCGGACATATCGAGATCACTTGTCAGGATGAGCCGGATCGCTACCAGATCACGATTGTCGACGACAGCCCGCCGTTTAACCCGCTGCTCCAGGAAAACCCCGACCCCGCCACCCCCCTCACCGATCGTGAGCCGGGCGGCTGGGGCATCTTCTTCATCAAGAAGATGATGGACGAAGTCAGCTACACCCTGGAGAATGGCCGTAACAAGCTGACCATGGTCAAGCTCAAGACGCCTGAAAATGTGCGGGAACCGATTCCGGCGTTGCCGGACGAGCAGAATAGCATGATACGCGAATATCCCGGCGGCATCTGGGGGGTAGCTCCCAGCGGACGGCTGGACAGCAACACCGCTCCAGCCCTGCAAAACCTGCTGGAAGAACAACTCGCCAGCGGGCACATTAACCTGCTCATTGATATGAGCGAGGTATCGTATATTTCGACAAGCGGCCTCAAAGCCCTGGTCAACGCCTGGCGGAGCGCCCAGGGAAAAGGGGGTCGCGTTGTGCTGGCGGGCATGCGCGCGCAGATTTACGAAGTCTTTGAGACGGTGGGGTTTGACCAGATTTTCGATATCTTTGCCACGCCAGAGGAAGCCCTGCATCACCTGAAGAACCAGACTGCCTAGAGCCGCTGCCAGTCGGAAGGCTGAGCGGCTCACGGCAGTCTGGGTCATCCCGCCTGCGCCAGAAGGACCGCGATCGCTGTGGACACGTTCTATTGGCTGCTGCTCTTGCTCCTGGCGGCAACTGCCGGCTGGCTTGCCTACCGGCAGTTGCGCGGGCAATCACAGCGGACAACGGGCCACCAGCGCGAAGCCCGGCTGGAGGAACTGGCGGGCTTTGGCCAGGCTATCCTCAATGCCCAGCTCCAGCTTGACGCCCTGTGCGAGGTCGTCTACCAGCAGGCCAGCCGGATCATCGACACGACCAACTTCCAGCTTGGGCTGTTCGATGACGCCGACTATGTGATCATGATCTGGTTGCGCGGCGGTGTGCGGCTGGAAAGCCGGCGCTTCTCCCGCGCCGCCAATGAAGGGCTGATCGGCTGGGTGCGTCGTACCGGCCAGGGTCTGCTCATCCGCGACTATGAAAAGGAATGGGATTCCCTCCCGGCCCGGCCCAGCTACCAGGCGCAACCGACTTACCGCTCCGCCATCTTTGCGCCGCTCGTCGCCGGCGGCGATACCATCGGCGTGATCGCCGTCCAGAGCGAAACCCCCGGCGCCTACGCGGATAGCGACCTGCGCCTGTTGATGGTGCTGACCAACCAGGCAGCTGGCGCCATCCGTAACGCCCAGCTTTTTGAACAGACCCAGGCCCGCAACCGCCAGTTGCAGCTCGTCAACGAAGTCAGCCAGCAGGTGACGGCCATGCAGCCGCTACCGGACCTCTTCCGGCAGATCGTCACCCTGCTGCAGCAAACCTTCAAGTACTACATGGTCAACATCTTTGCCCTGGATGAGAAGAAGGGGCTGCTGACACTGCAGGCCAGCAGTCATCCAGCTCTCTACGAGCGGCTCCCCCAGATTCAACTCGGCACGGGCCTGATTGGCTGGGCGGCTGAACGCGCGTCCACTGCCCTGGCCCCTGATGTCACCCGCGACCACCGCTACTTTGAGGTCGCCACACTGGACGAAACACGCGCCGAGATCGCCGTACCGCTGATCGTGGAGCGACGTGTTGTTGGCGTGCTGGACGTGCAGAGCGATCAGATCGGCGCCTTCAACCAGGAAGACGTCGTCATGCTGGAAACCCTGGCCAGCCAGATCGCCCTGGCCGTCCAGGAGGCCGAGACCTACGCCGCCGAACGCCGTCAGCGTGAGCGGCTTAACGCCCTCACCGAAGCCAGCCGCGCTGTGGTGTCCATCCTGGACCTCGATGAACTGTTGGAGGAAGTCATCGATCTGCTGACCGATTATTTCGGTTACGACCGCACCCATATCTTCCTGCGGGAAGGCGACCGCATCATTTTTCGCGCCGGCAGCGGCGTTCACAGCGGGCGCTGGGCTATTGAGCATCTGGCTTACGACATCAACGATCCGGGGATCATCACCAAGTGTATCCGCACCCAGCAGCCGATTATCTGCAATGATGTCAGCCAGTATCCGGACTATGTCCCCGGCCCTGGCGTCGAAGACACTCAGGCGGAGATGGCCATCCCCATCCGCATGAGCATGCAGACTCTGGGCGTACTCGACATTCAGAGCAAGGAGCGCGACGCCTTCTCCCCGGATGACGCCGCCCTGGCGGAAGCGCTGGCGGATACGATGGCCATTGCCCTGCGCAACGCTGCCCTCTACAGCCGGGAAAAGCGCCGTCGTATCCTGGCCGAATCGCTGCGGGAGATCAGTATGACTCTCGGCGCCAGCCTGGAAGTCGACCGTGTACTGGATGGCATCCTCCAGGGCCTGGAGCGAGTCATCGATGTCGCCGTCGCGATCATCATCCTCTATGACGATGTGGAGGAAGCCTACCGGATCAGCGCCGTGCGCGGCCACGCCCAGGCGGAAAGCTTGCTCGGCCAGGTGATCGCGCCGGAAGCGGACATCCAGGCCGAGATTGTGCGCATCTTCCACACCGACGGCACCGTCGATGATGCTGCTGACGACGACCACCTGGTGATTCCGCTCACCATCGGCGAAGAGTCGATCGGCTATCTGGCTGTCGACTACCGCGCTGGCAGGCTCTCCGCCGACGATCTGGAGATGATCAACGCTTTCGCTACGCAGTCAGCCATGGCCATCGCCAACGCCCATCTCTACATGGCCCAGCGGGAAGAGGCCTGGGTGTCCACCGCCCTGCTCCAGGTTGCTGAGGCAACCGCCCGCGCCGACACCTTGGATGAAGTGTTGCTTACAGTCGCTCGCATCACGCCCATGCTAGTCGGGGTAGAATGGTGCGCTGTCCTGCTGGAAGAGCCGGAAGGCTTCCGCATCGTAGCGGTCGAAGGCACGTCGCCGGAGATCGAAGCGCTTTATGTCGGGCAGGCCATCAGCCCCGGCTCCTGGGAGCCGCTCAGCCGTATGCTGGCCACCCAGGAAGCGGTCATGTTGGATCACACAACGCCCCCTCCGCCAATTGACTCTGCTCCGGCCCGGCTGGCTGAGGCTTCTGCCCGCCAGATCGGGCAGGGCGTGATGTTACCGCTGTATGCCAGAGGGGAAATCGTCGGCGCGATGCTGATCGGCCAGCAGAGCGGCGAGGAAGTGCTGAGCCGACGCAAAATCGAAATGGTCAGCGGCATCGCCAACCAGGCCGCCCTGGCCATTGAAAGCGCCCAGCTTTCCGCCGCCCGGCAGGAAGAAGCCTGGGTCACCACCGCCCTGCTCCAGGTCGCCGAAGCGGTTAATGCGCAGGTGGAATTAACCTCCACGCTGCAAACGATCGTGCGCCTGACTCCGCTGCTGGTCGGTGTGCGATGCTGCGTTGTGCTGCGCCGCGATGAGCGTAACGATAGCTTCTTCGGCGCGATCGCTTACGGCCTGCCCCAGGCTGCGGAAGAAGCGCTGGCGGCTGCCGTGTTCACGCCGGCGGAGCATCCTTACCTCCAGGCCCTGGCCGTCGCCGCCGCGCCGCTGCCCGCCGGGCCGGGTTACGAGCAGCGGGTGCCAGCGGAACTGCAGCATCTGCTCGGAGTCGCGGATGTGCTGGGCCTGCCGCTGACAGCGCAGGGCCGCCTGGTCGGTGTGATGCTGGTGGATCACCCCAATCCCGGCGGGATCATCGACCAGCGCCGCATGAATATCCTGACCGGTATTGCCTGGCAGACAGCGATGGCAATCGAGAATGGCCGTCTGCAGGAACTGGCCGCGGAACGTCAGCGTCTGGAGCGTGACCTGGAGGTCGCCCAGAGCATTCAGACCAGCTTCCTGCCGGATAGCACGCCATCGGTCCCGGGCTGGGAGGTAGCCGCACATTACCGGGCCGCGCGGATGGTTGGCGGGGACTTCTACGACTTTCTACCGCTATCCGACGGCAAGTGGGGGTTGGTGGTGGCGGATGTAGCCGACAAAGGCATGCCTGCCGCGCTGTATATGGCCCTCAGCCGCACCCTGTTACGCGCCGTCGCCCGCAATCAGGACGACCCGGCAACGACCTTGCTGCGTGTCAACCGGCTGCTGCTGGAAGACACGCACTCCGACCTGTTCGTGACCATGTGGTATGCCATCTGGAACCCGGCGGATGGCACGCTGCAGTATTCCAGCGCCGGGCATAATCCGCCCTTCGTGCTGCGCAGCCGAAACCAGAGCGTGGAGATGCTCAAGCTCAAAGGAATCGCCCTCGGCGTGCTGCCTAACATCCATCTGGAAGCCGGTATAGTCACGCTCGAACCGGGCGACCTGCTGGTGCTGTACACCGATGGCATAACCGAAGCGCAGAACGCTGCCGGGGTGCAGTTCGGCCTGGGTGGGTTGCTCGAGGCAACCCGGGTTCATAGCCAGCAAAATGCATCGGAGATCGCCGACGCAGTGATTGCCGCCCTCGACGCGCACACTGGCGACGCACCCCGCTTCGACGATCTGACCCTCGTGATCATCCAGCGGCAGGCTCAGGCCACCGAATAACTACCGCCCCGTCCGCCAACCGTCAATGTCGTTGAGATCGGTCTGTTCCATCGACGGCGGCAGGAACTGATCGCAGGACTGCGCTACCGGCGGTAGATCGGTGCGGCGGCTGGTCAGCGGACTTTCTGGGACAAAGTAGTTCCACGCTGCCCGGGAGATCTCCTCAATGAGCGGCCAGGCCACCTGATAGTCGAAGAACTCCCCCGCCTGCCAGACAAACACCGAGATCACGTAGTCATGCCCGTTCGGCGGGAAGACAATTCCCGCGTCTGCATGCATGGTATTCAACCAGCCATTCTTGTGGGAAACGCGGGTTCCGGGTGGGACGCCGCCCTGGATCAGCCGCTGCAGGTCGTTGCCGCTCATCAACTCCAGCATTTGCTGGCATTCCGTCTGCGTATATTCCCCGTTCGGGTAAACCGCCCGCAGGCCGCTGCCGTACTTGGCGCAGTCATAGATCATCATGAACAGCGTGCCCATATCTTCGGCGGTTGTCTGGTTGTAAGGATCGGGATCGGTGTCGAATCGCGGATTGGGATTGGTCTGCGGAATGGGATTGGAGCCGAACTCCTGGCCCTCCACGCCCAGCACCAGCGGCGCAGTGATGTAAGTATTGCGCGCCCCAACGCTACGGGTCACATCCGTCACGTATTGCAGGCCCGGAAAAATGTTCGTCCCGGACCGGCCCATGATCTGCATCAGCAGGTTGGACGACGAGTTGTTGCTGCACAGCAGGGAATTGGCCAGCAGCCAGGCGTCTTCCTGCGGCGGCGCGAAGGTTTGATAGTGGAAGTAGGAGATCAGGATGGGGACTTTGATCGTGCTGGCGGCGGAAAAGGCCACGTCGCCGTTCAGGTTGATCTCTTCGCCGGTCAGCAGATCCATGATGTAGACCGACGCAATGGTCGTCTGGCCATCATAGATGAAGCCCTGCGAGTCCAGATAGGCCACGATCAGATCGCGAAGCCCATCCAATCCTCCCTCCCCGGCAGCAGTTGTTTCGACCGGCAGCTCGACATACCGGTTGTAGGGGTCAAACAGCGCGGCGTCAATCAGGGGCATTGCCGCGTCAATATCCAGCTTGTAGCCCGGCTCGCCCGGCTCAAACGTCAGCGTCGCCAGGTCCGCCCGCGAAGTACCTGGCGGGCGGTCATAGCGTGAGGCCACATCTTCCAGGAACGCCCGCACCAGCGACTGCTGGTATTCCGCGACCAGCGCAACATTGACCGGTTCTACCGGTCGCCGCCACAGGTAATTCCAGAATGCCAGCCAGAAACTGGATTCGTCGGTGCTCCGCGCCAGCGCCTCCGCCAGCATCACCTCGCTATTGGTGCGGAAGCCCACTGACGCCGGGTCAAGGATGATCGGGCTACCCTGGTAGCTAAGCGTCAGCGGACGGGCATAGATCTCTTCCCAGCGGGCTTGCGCCTCAACCGGCGTCAGGCCGCCTACCGGGATTCCCGCCACAGTAATATCTGCCTGAAGCCGATCCCGCTTCTGGCTGAACCCGATCAGTTCCACCACAAACAGCAGGAGCGCGGCCAGCAGCAGCCCGGCGGAGATCAGTTCCAGCCATGGCAGCCGCGCCCGGCGGCGGGACGCGCCCAACCCTCCTACTGCCAAGCGCTCACCTCCTGATCCTGCAACGCCAGATGGACTACGCGCTCATGAAAGTCCAGCAGTTGCGGCAGCCTGTGTGGCGGCACCCAGGCATAAGCCAGAATCTCGCTGCTCAATCGCACATCCCCACCGTCCAGGCGACACAGGTAAGCCAGGTCCAGATGATCGGCGTACATCCCCTGCTCCACCCACAACGGTCGGATGACCGTCACCTGCAGGCCGGTTTCCTCCAGCAGCTCACGCCGCACGGTCTGAGCAGGGTCCTCCTGACGGCCCACATAGCCCCCCGGCAGTCCCCACTGATAATGCGGCCGGTAGACGTGCTTCAGCAGCAGGATATTCCCCTGGGGGTCAAAGACCACTCCAACCGCGCCGGCGGAGAAGCGCGCCTGAAAGCGGCGCCAGACGCGATGGGCAATCCTACCCAACCAGGGTCGCCGCTGGAAGGTATCGGCCACCAGTTGCTTGACTCGCTGATTCATGGTTATAGCCCCACAAGGCAAAAAGGGGCAGCGGCCTGTTCACCGCGCCCCCTACCACCGCCCTCAGTGTAGCGCAGCCCGCCGGTGTCGTCAACGCCTGCTCCGCCCGGAATCGGCGCCTTATGCTATACTGACTACGGGCTTACCCCGCGCAGCGTCAGGCGGCCCTGACCGCCATCTTGCCTGGAGGAGACCACCCGGTGGCAGAGTTCCTGGACATCTTCGTGCT
>JAIOAT010000052.1:17702-26180 GCA_019873685.1 Chloroflexota bacterium | reverse complement strand
TTTCATCAGCACGCCGATGATCAGCGCGCTGGAGCAGGACAAGGCCCTGAACGACATGCTGATCTCACTGCACCCGATTGGTCGCCTGGGGCGTCCGGAGGAAGTCGCCGAGCTGGTAATCTGGCTCAGCTCGGACAAGGCGTCCTTCGTCACCGGGTCGTACTACGCGGTGGACGGCGGCTACCTGGCCCGCTAGGCAGGAACACCGCCAAACCGGCATGAGCAGAAGCACGGGCGACCCGGCGACGGGCCGCCCGTGTGTGTTGCTGGCACTTGTGCTGGAGAGCCAGGGCTAGGGCAGAAAGGTGATGCTCCCCACATAGATCGTAGCTTCCAGGCTGTCCTCAATGCCGGGCTCAAGTTCAGAATCCATACGGAAAGCGAAACGGAGCACCTGCGCTGTGTCTTTTAACACGAAGTGTACGAGCCGGATGTAGCCGGTTGCCCTGATACCCGCCGAATCTCTGAGCGCAACGAGCGCATCCAGAAACTCGGGGGAGTAATCGGTGGAATCGACCACCCGCCGCCAGACCACTGTCGTCCATGTGTTGGTGGGGATGGTATGGGAGAAACCGGATGCCCAGGTGCCATCCTGCATCTGTAGTACCGGGATTACCGCAACCTGCCTCTGGCGCGATGACTCGATGAAAACAGTCATCAATACTGAGTCGAGGTTGGCCTTTTCCTCCGGTCGAAGCGCGCGCTCCAGCACAGCCTCCTGAACTCCAACAAAGTACCGATTGTTGTAACGATCGACCTCAGCGATGCTACGCAGAGTCACCGGGTAGCGGATGAATTCACCGGTGACGCCGCCGATGCTTGTGCGGGTTAACTCCGGTGAGGCAACCTGCCGGTAACGCTCCTCCGCGCTACCCTGCCAGCGGAAGTCCACCGCGTCCAGGCTCATCGGGCGCGGTGGGATAAAAGCTGAAAGCCCTGCAGAGGCAAACTTGAGCGGAGAAGCGCCCACGTTGCCCAGCAGCAGGAGATCGTCAAACCCGGCAGGGATAACAGTTTCTGCACGGACGTTATCCGCGCCGTGCAGCGAGATCACCAGTTGGAGGCGGAAGACTCCGGCGGTGATCAGACCGCCGTCAAAATCACGGCGATCGCGCAAGTCCAGAATGGCCAGTGTCCAGCGCCCTTCCTGCAGGTCGACGATGCTCTCCGCCAGGCGGGGGCCGAACGGCGGGGCCTGTGGACTGGCGTCCAGGGCGACAATCGCTGCCTGCTTGCCCTGCAATGAGCCGCCGCTATCCGGCAACCAGAAGCGAACCATGACCACCTCAGCCCGTATCGGTTCAGGATAGGTCATGGTGAAATGGCGCAGGCCGGTATCGTCAACCGGCAGATCATACAGACACAGCCTGTTCCCTGCCCCTGCTGAGTCGCTGGAACGGGGAGCAGGGGCAAAGCCCGGCGGGGCCAGAGCCTGCCAGTCAGCGCTAAAGACAGCCACCTGATCCCAGCCTTCGATGCTTTCGCAGTCAAAACGGCGGATGACGTTATGACGGGCGAGGGCGTCAGCAAAGCGGGGTGTGTTCAGGTAGGGGACAACCTGAAAACCGAAGTACCAGCCCAGGGCAAGGATACCTGCCAGCATCAGCAGGATAGCTGCCACTCGTGGCAGGTTAGCCCGTCTCTCTGGCTTTTCCGCTGGTCGATTGATGATGGCAATAACAATCTGCCCGATCACCCCTACGATGGTGCCGCCCAGGCCAACCAGCGCGATAATGACTTCATTGTCCATAAGCCCCCCTGTTAATGCCCTGTGTCTGATGCATCCTAACGGTATCATGGAATCGCTGGCCCGGCGCACCTGGACGAATAAAACCTATCGCAATAGCCTCTCCGGGCGGGTCTCCCTGGGCTTCTTGCTCCAGATTCCGATGACATCCCATTGACTTGAGGAGCTTGTGGAGCAGATCGATCTAGGATCGGCGCTCATTGAACGACGTGGCTATAATTCCTGCACATGGCGCAGAGAGTGTGACGAAGGCAAGGCAATGACTGTTCCTACTCCCCTTCCAGCCGGCCTATCAGTTGTCATCCCGGTCTACAATAGCGAGAACAGCCTGGAGCCATTGCTGGCCCGGTTGGCTGATGTGTTGCCCACGCTGACCTCTCGGTATGAGGTGATCCTGGTCAACGACGGTAGCCGCGACCGCAGCTGGGCTGTAATCGAGCGCCTGGTATCGCGCTATCCCTGGGTGCGTGGCGTAGACCTGATGCGCAACTACGGCCAGCACAACGCGCTGCTGTGCGGCATCCGGCTGGCGAAGTACGCCACGCTGGTGACCATGGACGATGATCTCCAGCACCCACCTGAGGAGATTGGCAAGTTGTTGGCCCGGCTGGACGAGGGTTACGATGTTGTCTATGGCACGCCCCAGCAGGAGCAGCACGGTCTATGGCGTAACCTGGCCTCGCAGATGACGAAGTACGTGCTCCAGACGGCGATGGGGGCGGAGGTCGCCCGCCAGATCAGCGCCTTTCGTGCATTCCGGACAGCGTTGCGCTATGCCTTCACCGACTACAACAGCCCGTTCGTGTCGATTGATGTGCTGCTGACGTGGGGGACTACTCGCTTTGCAGCCGTTCCTGTCCGCCATGACCCACGCACAATTGGCGTGTCCAACTACACGTTCCGCAAACTTGTCCGCCACACCTTCAATATGGTCACTGGCTTCAGCACGCTGCCGCTGCAATTCGCCAGCCTGCTTGGCTTCGGTCTTACGCTGTTTGGCGTGGTGGTAATGATCTATGTGGTGGGGCGGGCGTTGATCGAGGGGGTAGTTGTACCAGGGTTTGCGTTCACGGCGACCATTATCGCCATCTTCTCCGGCGCGCAACTGCTCACGCTGGGCATCTTCGGCGAATACCTGGCGCGGATGTATACCCGCACGATGAACCGTCCATCAAGCGTGATCAGTCAGATGATCGGTTTTTCCACCGAGGAAGGGGCGCAAGATGGCGAATAGTCTGCGTATCCCTTCCCAGTATGAGGAACGGTTCGGTGTGCGCGTGGCGCTACTGGATACCGCAACGGCAGAGGCGCTGGGGGAAGCCCTGGATCGTTGTGCGGCTGAGGGTGTGCGCCTGCTGATCGCGCGCTGCGCTACGGAGGACATGCCCACTGTCCATGCACTGGAGGCAGCCGGTTGTCGCCTGATGGACACCCTGCTTTACTTTCGGCGCGGTCTGGCCGATGAGACGTTGCCCAGTCCGGTGCTGGATGATCGAGTCGTCATCCGGCCTGCTCGCCTGGACGATGCACGCCGGGTAGAGGAAATTGCCGCTGAGGTCTTCAGCGGGTATGGCGGGCACTTCCACGCCGATCCCCGGCTGGATCGCGCTGCCTGTGACGCGGTGTACACCTCGTGGGCGCGCAACTCCGTGTTATCGCGGGATGTAGCGGATGAGGTACTGGTTGCTGAGATGGGCGGCATCGTCGCCGGGTTTCTGACGCTCAAGTTCGTCACGTCTCAGATTGGTGAGGGGCCGCTGTATGGGGTGGCCAAAGAGTTCCAGGGTCAGGGGCTAGGCCGGGCATTGATGGACCATGGTTTGCGGTGGTTCAAGGCACGTGGTGCAGTGTGGATGCAGATGTCCACCCAGGTGACCAACACGCGCTCGCAGTGGGTTTGGATTGGATTGGGGTTTAAACCAAGCCATTCCTGCTATACTTTTCACCGCTGGTTTGACTGATTGTGGGTTTGAGCAGTCGGCGGTGTAGTTTGTGGCCGACAGGAGAACAGCTTTGAAAGTCTGTCTCCGCTGTCAGGGTCAGTTTGAAGCGGTGGATTGGCGTTGCCCCCACTGCCATTACGAGCCACCAACGCTGAATGGCTTTGTCGCTTTTGCCCCGCATCTGGCCGACGCGAACGAGAGCTATTCTCCTGAATTCTTCCAGATGCTGGCCGATCTACAGGAGAGAAGTTTTTGGTTTCGAGCGCGTAACCGGTTGATCATCTGGGCATTGCGGCGGTACTTCCCTGCCGCCAGGAGTTTTCTGGAAGTAGGCTGTGGCACAGGATTCGTCATCGAAGGCATCCGGGCTGTGTTGCCCGACCTGACCGTTGTCGGGAGCGAGATCTATACCGCCGGTCTGGAATTCGCGCGGCGGCGCCTGGGCGACGTGGATCTGCTGCAACTGGATGCTGGTGTCTTGCCGTACCGCAACGAATTTGATGTTGTCGGGGCCTTTGATGTGCTGGAGCATATCGAGGCAGATCAGGTTGTTCTGCAGCAGATGCACCAGGCTGTTCGCCCCGGTGGGGGAATCCTCCTGGCGGTCCCCCAGCATATGGTGTTGTGGAGCATGACCGATGAGCACGCCCGTCATATGCGGCGCTACGCTGCTACGGAGTTGGTGAGCAAGGTTTCGGCCTGCGGGTTCGACATTCTGCGAGTTACATCGTTTGTTAGCCTGTTGCTGCCCCTCATGTTTATCTCGCGTCGCCAATTACAGCGAGAGAGTGAAAACCGGTTGCTCAAGGAGTTGAGCGTTGGCAGGGTTCTGAACAATCTTTTTGAAGTGACGATGACTTTTGAACGTTTGCTTATCCAGCGTGGTGTATCTTTTCCGTTTGGCGGATCGTTATTGCTGGTTGCGAGAAAGCCATGATCCCTTTCAACAAGCCGTACATGAACGGCAAAGAGCTGTATTACATCGCCCAGGCCCATGCTAACGGTCACCTTTCCGGCGATGGGCCGTTCACCAAACGCTGCAACGCCTGGCTGGAGGCGCAGACAGGCACGCGCAAAGCCATGCTGACCCATTCTGGCACGGCAGCGCTGGAGATGGCGGCAATCCTGGCCGATATTCAGCCTGGCGACGAGGTGATCATGCCATCGTTCACCTTTGTGTCTACGGCCAACGCTGTGGTACTGCGCGGCGGCGTACCGGTCTTTGTGGACATTCGCCCGGATACGCTCAACCTGGATGAGACCCAGATTGAGGCGGCGATTACGCCGCGCACAAAGGCCATCCTGCCCGTCCATTACGCTGGCGTCGGTTGCGCGATGGAAACGATCATGGCCATTGCAGCTCGTCACAACCTGATCGTGATTGAGGACGCCGCGCATGGCATTCTGGCCCGCTATGGCGGGCGTGAACTGGGGGCCATTGGGCATCTGGGCTGCCTGAGCTTCCATGAAACGAAGAATGTCATTTCCGGGGAGGGGGGCGCGCTGCTGGTCAACGACGAGCGCTTTGTCCAGCGGGCTGAGATCATCCGGGAGAAGGGCACCAACCGCAGCGCGTTCTTCCGGGGAGAGGTGGACAAATACACCTGGGTCGATCTGGGATCGTCCTACCTGCCGAATGAACTGACTGCAGCTTTCCTCTGGGCACAGATGGAGGAGGCATATTCGATCACTGAGAGGCGGCTGGCGATCTGGCAGACCTATCACGATGCCTTTGCCGTTCTGGAGGTAGCCGGACTGGTCCGCCGCCCCGTGATCCCCGACGGCGTCATCCACAACGCGCACATGTATTACCTGCTCCTGCCCGATCTGGAGACGCGCACGGCGTTCATCGACGGGCTGAAGGCAGCGGGGATTCACACTGTGTTTCATTATGTGCCATTGCACAGCGCCCCGGCAGGGCGGCGTTACAGCCGGACCTGTGGCGATCTGCCGGTCACAACGAGTGTTAGCGAGCGGCTGGTGCGCCTGCCGCTGTGGATCGGCGTGGAGGAGTACCAGGAGCAGATCATTGATGCAGTGATTGCTCAGGTGCAAGCACTGGCGGGGGGCTAGCTGCTGTCACTCAGCCCTTGCCCAGCCGTTTCTTCAGCTCAGCCGTCAGGGCGGGGACGACCTGGAACAGATCGCCCACAATGCCATAGCGAGCCAGTTTGAAGATCGGCGCTTCAGGGTCTTTGTTGATGGCGACGATCACCCTGCTGGAGCGCATCCCGGCCTGGTGTTGTACCGCGCCGGAGATGCCACAGGCGATGTACAGGTCCGGGCTGACGACTTTACCCGTCTGGCCGACTTGATGCTCGTAGCTGATGTAGCCCGCGTCTACGGCGGCGCGGCTGGCCCCCAGTGCCGCACCGAGCACGGCGGCCAGTTCCCGCAGCGGGGCGAATCCTTCCGCGCTGCCCACCGCCCGTCCGCCGGCCACGACGATCGCCGCGTCGGTCAGACTGACCTCGCCCGCTGCAACCTCGAAACCCTCGATTTTGACGGCGATGGCCTCCTCGGCCAGAGTGGGTGCCACCCGCCGCACTTCTCCCTGCCGCGTTGTGTCTGGCGGCAAGGCTCTGAAGGCTCGCACGCGCAGTGTGACGAACTGCGTGCGGCCTGCCGCCGCACGTACGTCACTCAACAGCCGACCGCCATAGACGGCCCGGCTGGCTCGCAGCGCGCCGTCGCTCACGTCCAGCGTCAGGACGTCGGCCAGCAGGGGGGCGTCGGCGTCAAACGCAGCGGCGGCCAGTAGCTCGCGGCCCCGGCTGGTGGCGGCGGCCAGCACTACCTGCGGATCTTCCTCCTGAACCAGCTTTCCCAGCAACGCCGCGTAAGGCTCCAGGCGGTAATCGGCCAGCGTAGAGTCGTCGGCTGCGATCACCTTGTCGGCGCCGTAGTGAACAGCCTCGGTCGCCAGTGCATCCACCCCCTGGCCGAAGACCAGCGCCGTCAGCGGGATGCCCAGCGCATTAGCAATAGCGCGGCCCTGGCCCAGCGCCTCCCAGGACGCTGGAGACGCTTTGCCTTTGAACTGCTCGATCCAGACGTAAACAGCCATGGTCAGATCACCTTTTCCGCCAGCAGCTTTTCCACCAGGGTGGCGGCCTGCGCTTCGACGGTGTCGCCACCGATGATCTCGCACGTGCCTTCGCGGGTGGGTGGGAGCCGCAGGCCGGTCACCTGGATGGCGGGGGCGGGCAGACTCAGACCCAACGCCGCGCCATCCCAGACCGGGACCTCCGCTCTGGCGGCCTTGCGGATGCCAATGAAAGATGGGTAGCGCGGTTCGTTGATGCCCCGCAGGACGCTGATCACGGCGGGCAGCGGCCCGGCTGCCAGCTGGCGGCCTTCTTCCAGCAGCTGCTCCACGCGAATCCTGCCACTCTCAAGGGCCACAATCCGGGCGACAGCGCTGAACAGCGTCCAGCCGAGGGCGCGGGCTGTCTGGAAGATATGGGTGTCGCTGGCCTCGTCGGCGGCTTCTTTGCCAAAGATCACCAGGTCAACGTCGCCGAGATGACGCACGGCAGCGGCAAAGGCGGCGGCGTAGCCGCGGCTGTCCAGGCCAGTCCAGGCGTCATCCCACAGGCGGATGGCGCGGTCCGCCCCCATAGCCAGAGCGTGTTTGAGCGCTTCCTGGTGTTCTTCCGGGCCGAGGGCGAGGACAGTCACTGCGCCACCGCTGGCTCCTGCCCGGAGCAGGGCCTCCTCGACAGCGTATTCGTCCCAGGGATTGATCACCAGCGGCGCATCGCCCCGGTCGACGCGCCCGTCGGGCGTGACTTCCAGGCGGGCCGCGGTATCCGGCGTGCTGCGTGTGCCGACCACGATGTGCAAGGCGCTCCCTCCTCTCTCACCAGACCGGCTGCCGGCGTACTGTGAGGGATAAAACTCTGCCCCTCGTCTGAGTGGATGCTACCACAGCCCGCCTGTTCGCCACAACGATCGGCGTTTCCTCCTGGCAGGCCCGATGTCCAGCGCACCTGCATCTTGCGTCGAGGGCTGTTCTGCATTATCCTGCCTGTGCGCCGAATGTGCGTAGAAGGCAGCAGGCTTCGTGGACAAACACGCGCTGGATGGACTGGCGCTCCTGCACGATCTGGTCCCCTTCCTGGCGATCGACCGGCTGTTTGCCCTGCTTACTGACCGCGCTCTGCCCGCAGAAGCGGACGGCGCGGCGCTCTTCGCCGACATCAGCGGTTTCACCGCCCTGACGGAGGAACTCTCGGCTGCCCTGGGGCCAGAACGCGGCGCGGAGGAACTCACCCAGCGGATTAACGATATCTTCAGCGGGATCGTCAATGCTGCCAGCCGCTATGGCGGCGCAGTCCTGCGCTTCAGCGGGGATGGCTTGACTGCCTGGTTTGCCGGGGAGAACGCGGCCATGCGGGCGGTCATCGCTGCCATCGCCATGCAGGCCTTCATGCAGGCGGTCATGGCCCGCTACCCCACCCTGCGCCTCAAAGTTGCTATTGGCAGCGGCGCCAGCCGCCGTTTTAGCCCCGGTGATCCGGCGGTAGGTCTCTATGACGTACTGGCCGGCCCGGCGGTGGAGCGGATGGCCCATGCTGCGGAACTGGCCCAGGCCGACCAGATTGTGCTGTGCCCGGTGACCACCGCCGCCATCGAGTCCGCCTTTGCCCATACGCCGCTGGCGGATGGCTTCAATTGTCTGGTCCCAACCATCCTCGCCCCCGCTGGTTATGACATCGGCTGGCCGCCCATCCGCTGGCTGGATCATGTTGACCGCGCCTGGTCGCTGGTGGAGATGTGCCGCCC
>JAIOAT010000052.1:0-16888 GCA_019873685.1 Chloroflexota bacterium | reverse complement strand
CATGGCTGGCAGGATATCTTCCGCGCCTTCTTTGGCCTCAGCAAGCAGGACGAAGCGGAAGCCAGCCGGGAGCAGGTGCTGGCCCGGCTCAGCCAGATCGCCCCGGATCTGGTGGAGCAGGCGCCTTTGCTCAACGATGTCCTGCAACTGAATTTGCCGGAAAGCGATCTCACCGCCTCCATGCCCCCGGCGGAACGCCACGCCCGGCTGGTCGACCTGCTGGTCGGTCTGTTACGCGCCTGGCTGGCGGAGGACGCTCTGGCGCTGACCCTGGACAATGCCCAGTGGCTGGATACGCTTTCCTGGGACCTGCTGGCCCAGGTTGCGGAACAGGCCGCCGATCTGCCGCTTTCCATCCTGGTGGCCATGCGCCCCCTTGAAGGCGACCAGCCTGCCGGTTTGCGCCGGTTGGAAGACCTGGCCCGGACACACCACCTGACCCTGCAGCCCCTCAGCGCCGAAGATTCCCGGCTGCTGGCCGCCGAAGTACTGGGTGTCACCCACCTCCCGGAGCCGGTCGTCCGTTTTATCCTGCAAAAGACCGGTGGCAACCCGTTCTTCATCCGGGAGGTGGCCGCTGTATTGCGGGATAGCGGCGTGCTGGAGATCAGCGGCGAGAAGGCGATTCTCAAAGGTGACCTGGACAACCTGCCGCTGCCTGACACCGTACAGGGTATCGTCCGCCGCCGCATCGACCAGCTGCCCCCCGAGCAGCAGACCCTGCTCAAGGTGGCTGCGGTGCTAGGCCCGCAGTTCCGCTTCCGGACGCTGCAGGCCATCCAGCCCTTGCGGCTGAGCGATCGCGCGTTACGCACCCACCTGGATGCGCTGGAGAGTATGGACCTGCACCTGGTGGAGGACCTCACGCGCGACGCCATCTATGAGTTTCGCTATGCCATCACCCGCGAACTGGCCTACAGCGCCCTGTCCTTCAGCCAGCGCCGCCAGTTGCATCGGGCCGCTGCGATCTGGTATGAACAGGAATACCGGGGCAATCTGGCCCCACACTATGCGCTACTGGCCCATCACTGGCGGGGAGCCGAGGTCCCGGAACGCGAAGGATACTATGCTTATCTGGCGGGGATGCGCGCCGCCGCGCAGTATGCCGGGACTGACGCCATCGCCTATCTGGAGCGCGCCCTGGAGCTAACCCCCGCCGCGCAAACCAGCCGTCGCAGCCAGGTCTTGCTGCAACTGGAGACGCTGTACTACCTGAGCGGCGCCCAGGCCAGACAGGCCGAAACCTTGCGCCTTCTGGAAGAACTGGCTTCCGGGGACAATATTGCCCTCAAGGCGGAAGTTGATATCCGCCAGGCTCGCCTGTTCGAACGGTTGCTGGAGCCAGCCTGCTGTATAGCGGCGGCAACCGCCGCTTATGATGCCGCCGCGCGGGCCGGCGACCCGGCGCTGATGGGCCAGAGCCGGGTTTACCACGCGCTGGGGCTGATCCAGCTGGGGCGCTATGAACAGGCGACGGCTCTGCTTTCACGCGCCCATGCGCCGGGCGATGGCAGCCTGGAAGCGTACCGGCTGGATGCGCTGGGCGTTGCCCTCAGCCAGCTGGGGCGGTACGACGAAGCCCAGGCGGCTTATGACCAGGCTCTGTTACATGCTAACGCCAGTGGCAACCGCCGCGCCGTAGGGGCGATTCTGGCTCACCTGGCCGATAACGATGCAGCGATGGGCGGCATTGCCGCGGCACGGGAGCGTTGCCGACTGGCCCTGCGCATTCACGAGACCATCGGCGACCGCTACGCTGAAGCGCAGACGCTGGGCCGGCTGGGCCTGCTGGCGCTGATCGACGATGATCCGGAAGAAGCACGGACGATGCTGGACCGAAGCCGTGACACCTTCCGGCGCATCCACGATCTGCGCGGGGAAGTCCAACTGTTACGGGAGCTTGGCCGTCTGCAATGCGAGTGGGACAGTGCGACTGACGCCTATCAGGTCTTGCTCGAGGCGCTTGATCTCTCCCGTCAGGCTGGCAACCCGCGTTTGATCGTCCTGAGCCTGCTTGATCTGGCCTGCGCGGCTCTGGCGCTGGATAATCCGGCGGAAGCCGATGATCTGCTGGTGGAGGCCAACCGCCTGAGCGCGACGCTGGATGAGGCCAGCGCCAGCAGCATGGCGATCGCCCGCGATGCGCTGACCGCGCAAGCGGCCATTCGACAGGGCAAGCGCGTGCCCGCTGTGGAGCATGTCACCCGCGTACTGGCGCGGCTGGCCAGCGCCCGGCTGGAGACCGTGCCGGATGCTCCCTGGCTGTGCCTGACCGTCTACGATGTGCTGGATCGCCTGGGCCAGGCTAACCGCGCCCAGGATATCATCCGCCAGGCTTATATGCTGCTCAAGGCGCGCGCTGCCCGCATCCCGGAAGCTCGGCTGCGCAGCCGCTACCTGCAGTCCACCCCCTCTTTCCGCCGGATCGCGGCGCTGGCCGAGGCACAGACGCCAGGAGGCCGGAGCACCCGCCGCTGAACACGAAAAGACGCCGCCTGTCATAGCGGCGTCTGGAGGCTTCGGTTGAGGTCAGGGTTAGCGCCCTCAGACTGCTGGCCGCAGGCGCCGACCGACCAGGCTGCCCCGCCACCCTTCCGGCATGGTGAAGCGGTAAAACGCGCGCTCCTGAGCGGACATATCCAGCGGAAACTCCAGATCGTTGTGCGCCTCCAGGATGCGGTAGCCCTCTTTGATGTAGCTGCGCACCGTGTGCGGGCTGATGCCCATCTCGTCGGCGGCAAGCTGGGCGGGCATCCCCTCGACCACGCACAGCCGGATCGCCTGCCGGATCCGCTCGGTCATTTCCGGGTACTGGCGCGGCGCGGGCAGCACGGTCGCCCGGAACAACCGGCCGTCAAACAGATTCGCAGCGCGCTCACTCACGCTGCGCGTGATCACAAATTCATGCTCTGCAGCAAACACGATCGCCCAGCTGATCTGGTAGCGGACATCCCCTTTGAGGAAGTAGCCCCGCGCGCCAGCGTGAGCCGCCGCCGCTACCAGCGATGGATCCACCGCCTGGGCCAGGCACATAAGCATCGCGCCGGGGGCCAGCTCCGCCAGTCGATGCAGCAGCGCGGCCAGTTCATGCGCTGTCCCGGCGTGGTCGGCGTCCAGCAGGATCACGTTCGGTCGTTCCGGCGCGGCGCAGGCAGCCAGGTAGTCCAGCAGCTGCGCCTGGCTTTCCACGGCCTTAACCACGCGGGTGCGGCGGTCAAGCGCCAGGTAGCCGGTGATGGCCTGCAGAGCGTAAAAATCGGTATCCAGTATGGCGACTGTCAGGTTGAACATCGCGCCGCCTCCCCTCATTTCGGCTGCGACAAGATTTCCCCTCTGACTGTAGTATCGCCCTGTCAACAGCCGTGTGCCTGACAGCGATCTGACGTTTGTCGGCCAGCCGCCGGTCAGGAACCTGACGCCCGCAGCGCCGCCTGTGCTTCCTCCAGTACCTCAATCAACGCTTGATGAATGAGGCCGTTGCTGGCCAGGATTTCATGGCCGGTGTACAGCCCGTCAGTCCGACCGTTGTAGGTGGTGACCTGGCCGCCCGCCTCACGAATCATCAGGATGCCGGCCAGGAAATCCCACGGCTGCGGCCCGCGTTCCCAGTAGCCGTCAAACCGCCCGCAGGCCACATAGGCCATGTCCAGCGCCGCCGAACCGGTGCAGCGCACGCCCTGCGCCCGCCGCAAAAAGGCCCCCCATTCCGCCCAGTTATTGTCCCGTGCGGTGTGTCGGTCATAGGGGAAGCCGGAAGTCAGCAGTGCGCCAAGCAGATCAGCCGTGGTCGACACATGGATGGGCCGCCCGTTAAGCGTCGCGCCCTGGCCGCGAATGACGGAGAAGCACTCGTCGCGGCTGGGATCATAGGTCAGGCCGACGACTGGCTCGCCATCGGCATCCACGACCGACAGGTTGACGGCGTAGATCGGCAGGCGATGAGCGAAGTTGGTCGTGCCGTCCAGCGGATCGACGTACCAGCGGAAGGGTGCCTCTGCTGCTCTGGCCTCGTCATAGCCGCCGCCTTCCTCGCCGGTGATGGCGTGGTCGGGGAAGGCCGCGCGGATGGCGGTGGTGATCAGCGCCTCAGCAGCCTTGTCAGCCTCGGTGACCAGGTTGATGCTCGTCGTCTTGGAATCGACGTCAAAGCCCCTGGCGGCGTAATCCAGCAGGAGCGCGCCAGCCTGCCGGGCGATGCTTTCCGCTGTATCGCGTATCGTCTGAAGCATGCAAGCTCTCCTTAACGTTGTACTGTGAAAGGGTTGCGGCAGCCGGGATCAGCCAGACCGCCGCAGGAAATGGGCCACGCACTCAATATGGTAAGTCTGCGGGAACATGTCGACCGGCTGGATGTGTTGCAGCGCGTAGCCATACCGCGCCAGGCGCTTGATATCGCGTGCCAGCGTGGCCGGGTCGCAGCTCACGTAGACCAGGTTGGCCACGCTCAGTTCGGCCAGCGCCTCCGGGACATCCTCATCCAGGCCAGCGCGGGGCGGATCGGCGACGGCGGCCTCAAACGGCCCCTCGCCCGCTTCGATCAGACCCCACAGCACCGGCTCCACGCCGCCCTCGAACAGATCGACGTTATCGAACGCGGCCAGGTTTTCGTCAGCGTCGGTCACCGCCGGGGGATAGCTCTCTACCGCTGCCACCAGCGCGGCACGCTCCGCAATGAAGGCGCTGAACAGGCCGACTCCGGCGTACAGGTCCAGCACCGCCTCGCTGCCGCGCAGGGCAAGCCGCTCCAGCACCAGGTCAACCAGCGTCCCGGCGATCTCCAGGTTGACCTGGAAGAAGCCGCCCGCTGTGACGCGAAAATCGCGGCCCCTGACCCGATAGCGCGTGTGCGAGTCCCCGATCAGGTTGACCGGCTCGTTGTCGCTGAGCAGCAGATTGACGCTGACCGGCATGTCCGCTTCCAGGGCAGGGGCGGCGTCATCCACCGTGCGCAGGATCAGCATATCGCGGCCATCGCTCCCGGTGCGGACCTCGATCTGCTGGATGCCGGTCGTGTCCAGGTCGAGCGATTCCAGCAGGGCCATCGCCCGCGGGTGGAGGATATAGCACCACTCGATCGGCTCAATGCGCGCCGGATCGGTGCTGACAAAGCCCAGCCGTCCGTCCGGGGCCACGTGGAACGTCGCCCGCGCCCGGTAGCCCCACGGCTCTGGACTGGGAATGGTCTCGCTGACCAGCCGGTCGGCCCGTTCCACCCCGCCCAGCCGCCTGAGCTGGTCAATAACCACGGCTCGTTTGTAACGGAGCTGAGCCGGATAGTTCATGTGCTGCAGGTGGCAGCCGCCGCAACGCCCCGGCCCGAAGTGCGGGCACTCCGGACGGACGCGATCGGGCGAGGCGACCAGCAACTCGACGCCTTCGGCGTTGGCGTAACTGCGCCGATCTTCCACGATGCGGGCGGTAATGCGCTCGCCGGGGATGGCGTAAGGGACGAAGATCGGGCGGCCATGGTAGCGGCCCATCGCTTTGCCGCCATACACGGCGTCGGTCAGGTCAAGCTCAATCAGGTCTGCGGGCATGGCATCTTGCTCCTTCCGCTGGAAGTATAACGCAGCAATGCCAGAAGGGCGGGGTGCCCGCGCACATCAGCAGCAATCGGGCTGGGCGTGGCGCAGGCGCAAGGAAGCAGAGGCGCGGTTCCGGGCGACGGGAAAGGTGGGGACGCGCTATAATCGGCGCTCATGACGACTGAACCTGCTGCTGGCGCTGTGCTCTCGCACCATCCGCCGCGCTTCCCGGCGCTCTACCGCCTCAAGCGCTGGCTGACGCTGGTCAGCCTGTTCCTGTGCGCGGTCGCCCTGACCGGGGAAGGGCTGCTGATCCTGCTCGGAGTCGGGGGTGGGGGCGCGATGATCCTGTTGCTGGCCTTCACAGCGGCGTTGATCGTCCCCCTGGCGATCGGGGCGGTGCTCACCCCGCCGCTGCAGATCGTTGAAGGAGGGTTGATCGTGCAGCCCATGTTCGGCCCGGCGCGGCTGGTGCCCTGGGCGGCGGTTGCTGGCCTGCGTCCGTATACGCTGCAACCGGTCGATGAGCCGGTGACGCGCCTGCTGCTGGGCCGGGCGAATATGCCGCGCCGCGACGGGCGCTGGGTGCTGGTGCGCGGGCCGTTGTTCGGAGGGCCGCTGCCGGTGAGCTTCCGCCTGGCGGCCTGGCTGACCGGACTGGGGAACACGGCTGTATTCGGCGTCAGCGACGCCACCCATCGTGGCTATGACTCCCTGCTGGCGGCGCTGGAGGCGCGGATCGGCCAGCAGGCGGATGATGCCGCCGGGCAGGACGACCCGGCCCGAAAGTAGTTGCCAGTCAGCGGTCTTACCGGAGAGTCAGGAGATCGATGTCCGTTCCGCCCTCAAACATCCCCGCCGTTGCCCTGATCATGACCGTGGTCAACGAAGGCGCGTCGATGCGCAGTGTGCTGGAGTCGATTGCCGCGCAGACGCGCCAGCCTGATGTCATCGTGATCGTGGATGGCGGCTCAACTGATGATACGCTGGCGATTCTGCGGGAATACAGCGCCCGCCTGCCGCTGACCGTGATCGAGCGCCCTGGCTGCAACATCTCCGCCGGGCGCAACGCAGCGATCGCCGCCGTCGGCGATGCGGCGGCCATCATCGCCGTCACCGACGCCGGGACGCGCCTGCCCCCTGACTGGCTGGAGCGCATCACTGCGCCGTTTGCTGACCCGGCTGTGCAGGCTGTCGCCGGGTTCTTCCACGCTGACCCGCACACCCCGTTTGAGGTGGCGATGGGCGCGGCAGTCCTGCCGCTGGTGGATGAGATCGACCCGGCCCGCTTTTTGCCCTCCAGCCGCAGCGTGGCCTTCCGCCGGGAAGCCTGGGTTGCGGCTGGCGGCTACCCGGAGTGGCTGGATTACTGCGAAGATCTGATTTTCGATCTCAACCTGACGGCCCTGTATGGCCCCTTTGCCTGGGCGCCGCAGGCCTGTGTGGCCTTCCGACCGCGCAGCAGCCTGCAGGCTTTCTGGCGGCAGTACTATCGCTACGCCCGCGGTGACGGCAAAGCCGATCTGTGGCGCAAGCGGCACGCCATCCGCTACGCGACGTATCTGGTCGGCGTCCCGCTGATTCTGGCGCTGGGGCTGGCCTGGGGGCCGCTGTGGTGGGGGGCGTACCTGCTGGGCGGCGCAGTCTACCTGCGCGGAGCCTACCGCCGCCTGCCAGCGGTGTGGGGGTACTACCGGGGCGCTCGCCCGCCATCCCGGCGCGACCGGCTGGCCGCCTGGCTGCTGATCCCGATTATCCGTGTCGTGGGCGATCTGGCCAAGATGGTCGGCTACCCGGCTGGCTGGCGCTGGCGGCTGGCCCATCGCCCGCCGGACTGGCGCGTGCAGCCTGAATCCGCTGCTGGGCGCTTGTAGTCAGCCGCCATCGCCGGACATGGTTCGTTCGGTCATTTTTTCTTTTGAGTGAACCATACCCCATCGGTAACATTTTACGTGAAAGAATACGTCGTCTCGTCGGCGCGGCGGCGATCAGGGTACAATAGACGCACATTCTGACCGGCCCGCGCAGACTTTCATTGGACGGGCCAGCAGCAAAGCAGGAGAAGGCCGTGGCAAGGCGAAACAGCTTCCTGGTGACGGTGCTCATCGAGGCCGCGCGTATCGGCGTGATTGTGCTGATCCTGGATCGGCTGGTGCAGCGACGGGAGACGATCTATCACCGCAAGACGGCGCTCATCGCTAAGATGGGATCGCGGGTCAAGGAGGTGGCTCTGGAGGCCGTCGAGCAAGTCCGGGCTGCGGGCTGGCTGACTGACGGCTCCCTGCAGGACGCTGACTTTGCTGAGGCGCACCTGAGCGGGGCCATGTTCGACGGGGCTGACCTCCGGCGGGTCAGCTTCGTGCAGACCCGCCTGCGCGGGGCAGTCTTTGCCTGGGCCGATCTGCGTGGCGCGGTGCTGCGCGGCGCGGTGCTCAAGGATGCCAGTTTTATCGTGGCTAACCTGGAAGGGGCCAGCCTTTCGGAATCTGATCTGCGCGGCGCGGTCTTTCGCGGGGCGCAGATGACCGGGGCGCACCTGCGCCTGGCTAACCTGTATGGCGCGATGCTGGATGGGGCTGAGCTACGCAACGGCCAGATGAAGATGGCCTTCCTTCGCCGCGCTGACCTCAGCCGGGCCGACCTGCGCGGAGCCGACCTCTACCGGGCTGACCTGCGGGAGGCGAACCTGACCGGCGCCAGGCTGGAGGGGGCCGACCTGCGCGGCGCTGACCTGACCGGCGCTGACCTCAGCGCCGCCCGGTTTGACCCTACTACTGTGCTCCCTGATGGGAATACCTGGAGCGCGGAAGTTGACCTGGGCCGTTTCACGCAGCCCGATCATCCGGACTACTGGCGCTATGTCCGGCCCCCGGATTGGCCCGCCGCCGTCATTGAGCAGCAGCGCGCCCAGTTTTTTGAGCGGTACGAACAGGAGGCCCAGGAGGCCTGACGCCCATGACCTACCCGCCCGGTATCCCCCCGCTGATCCTGGCTTCGGCATCGCCGCGCCGCCGGGAGCTGTTGGCCGCCTTTGGCCTGCCCTTCCGGATTATCGCCAGCGGCGTCCCGGAAGATTTGCCACCCGACCTGGACGTGGAAAGCGGCGTCCGCTGGCTGGCCCGCCTGAAGGCGGAAGCAGTGGCCGAGACGCTGACCGAAGGGCTGGTCATCGGCGCGGATACGATCGTGGTGGTCGATGGGCTGGCGCTGGGCAAGCCGCGCGACACCGCTGATGCCTGCCGCATGTTGCACCTGTTGCGTGGCCGGGCGCACCGCGTGATCAGCGGCGTGGCCGTCTTTGACGCGGCCAGCCGTCGAAGTGGGGCGACCAGCGCGGTGACGACGACGGTCTACATGCGCGACTATTCCGATCGTGAGATCGAAACTTACGCCCTCAGTGGTGAGCCGCTGGACAAAGCCGGCAGTTACGCCATCCAGGGTCTGGGCGGGGCGCTGGTGGAGCGCATTGAGGGCTGTTACAACAATGTGGTGGGGTTTCCCCTGTGTGAGGTGGCGGCGCTGCTGGAAGGCTTTGCCGTCATGCCGGATGGCGGCAGGCCGGTCTGCACCACGCCCGACGGGGAACCATGCCCACGCCTGCCGCGCTGAGCTTGCCGCCCCTTAGCCCAGCCGAAACAGCAGTAAGGTCGATCCAAAAGCCAGCACATCGCCGTGCTTGAGCGGGCAACATACCTCCGGGCGGATGCGCTGGCCGTTGATCCACGTGCCATTGGCGCTGCCGAGATCGACCACCCCCCAGCCGCTCCCATCCGGCAGGCATTCCAGCCGGGCATGAGGCCGCGATACTGAGCGATCCTTGAGGGTGATGTCGCAAGGGACGCCGGGCGCTGCCCGCCCGACGACCATCTCCGCCCGATCCAGCAGGAACTCCTCCCCCTCCTGGGGGCCGGCGGTGACCACCAGATACGGGCGATCCAGGGCGTGCGGCGGGCGGATGAGCATCCCGCTGCGTGTGGCGTGCTGCTGTTCTTCGGCGGTCACCATGGCGGAAAACAATAGCTCCGGGACAAACAGGCGGATGACATCGCCGCTGGCCAGCGGATAAGGGCTATCTATACGCTGGTCATTGACAAAGGTGCCGTTGGCGCTGCCCAGATCAGCGATCATAAAGATGCCGCTGCGGTAAGTGATCACAGCATGGCGGCGGGAAACATGCCGCTCAGCCACGCAGATGTCATTGTTGCGGGAACGACCGATGCTGGCGGTCGCCCCTTCCAGCAGCACATAGCAATGCAGTTCGCCGGTGGCCTGATCATGCCAGGTAATCTTGGCCAGCGCCTGAGGCTCATCCGGGATCATGGCGTCCACAGTCGTGCAACGCTCCTTGCCCGGTCAGGACTGTGACCCGGCGGGCAACTCGCCCGGCGCTACCTGAATCACGGCATTCCAGGGCAGGTAATGGCTGAAGAAGTGATCTTCCCGCTCCAGCCGCCCATCGCGGAAGACCTGCCGGGTAACGGTCACATCCGCGCCGTCGACTGCCCATTCTACCTGCCGCGTCTGGCCGGGGGCCAGTTCGGCGTTTTCCTCATAGACTGTCGGGCCGTGCGGCGTGACATTCTCGATGCGCGGGCCGATCTTGTTAACCACGCGCCCCACGCTGGTGCTGTAGAATTTGAACGTGATCGTGGCGTTTTGCGGGTTGGTGTAGGTCTCAATCAGCAGGTGATAGGGCGTGTCATTCAGGAAGCGGAAATCCACCAGGGGCGAGAAGACGGTCGCATCCATGCCCACGCCTTCGCCATACTCGTAATAACCCACGCGGTAGCCATGCGGGTAACGCTCCAGGATCGGATATCCGGCGTAAAACGCCGCCTGAAAAGCCGTTGTGCTGACCTGGCAGACCCCGCCGCCGACGCCCTTGATCGTCCGCCCACCATAGATGATGAACGATTCCTCGAACCCTTCTTCCGCGCTGACATCGCCCAACCAGCGGTTGAAGGAGAATTCCTCGCCGGGCGGGATGACCAGCCCGTGGAAGCGGGAAGCCGCCTGGGCGATGTTCTGCTGGCGGGCTGCGCCCGACCCCAGGTAGTAGGTGGTCGCCTGCGCGATCAGTTCGGTGATGCCCAGTTCGGCGGCTGTCGCTCCTGAATGGACGGTTGGCACGATGTACCGGAAGGCCAGCGCCACCTGCCGGGGCGCGCCCGGTTCCACCGGCGGGGTGAAGAGGGCGCTCTCAATCGCCGCCAGCGACGCTTCCACATCCAGTTCGCGGCCATTGACGCTGGGCGCAATCACCTCCAGCTCGCGCGTCTCGTCGTTAAACACGAACCGCGCCGGTTGCGGCTGGATGGTCAACTGGGGCGCGATCCCGTTCAGGAAGCTGGCGAACTGCTCCGGGTTGAGGCCGACTTCAACCGTTACCGTGCCGTCAGCGGCCACCACCCGCCGTACTTCCAGCATGGCGGCGATGTTCTCCACGGTGGCCACCCACGGCCCGGCTTCGGCGCCGGAGGATGCGTCCGCAACCAGCGAAAGCGGGCCAGCAAGCGCGGCACGCAAGCGGGCTTCCGCTTCCGCCACCGACAGGATCGCCGGGGAAGTCTCATGGATGGTCAGTGGGATTTCCGCGCCGGTTTGCAGTTTGAGCACTTCCTGGCGCAGGGCGGCCAGCGCCGCCGGGATATCCAGCGCCCGGCCAATTTGCCCCGGCGTGCTGATCACGGTGGTGCCCTGCAGGGAAAGCATCGCGTCACGGACGGGGCGGTCGATCTCAGCGGCAATGGCCTGCAGCGTGGCTTCCGCCCGCGCCTGGTCAAAGACGACGATCGGCGCGACTGTCTGCCCGTTGAGCCACAGCTCAGCCTGCGTAAGCAGGTTCTCTGGCAGCGTTCCCTCCCGACCCAGGCGCATGGCGGCCTCTACCGTTGCCGCTGCATCCAGGGAAACGCCCAGTTCCCCGGCGGTATATTGCCAGAAGCGATCGCCATCGCGGAAGGTGAACACAGCCTGCTCGTCGTAGACGAAGCGATCGTCCAGCAGGCGGGCGGCCTGCTGCGCGGAGAGGCCGCCCAGGTCCAGCCCGAAGGCCGAGACGCCGGGGTAGACCCGTCCGGCGTAGCGTACCTCGAAGGCAGCGACAAACAGGGCGAAGATGATCAGGAGCAGCGCCAGCCCGGTCAGCGCCAACATCGGCAACCGCAGGAGCCATGGGCGCAGCCCGGCCCCGCGCGGGGCAACCACCTCGATCGGCTGGGTATCTTCCAGGCTGGCGGCGGGGGTGAGACCGGTTGGGATGGAAGGGGGCGTTGTCATGAACGGCTGTTCCCTGTCTGCTTCCAGTACGTCCTCATCCGGGGTGTGAACTGCAATGGTAACACCTCCGGTCAGCCCCGACAACGTTTTTGCCTCCGGCGCAACTCCCCGCTGGAAGGGAACGTATAGGTGAATAGTGATCATCTGGCGGCAGCGCCAGGCCAATGGGGGGACCAACCATGACCAAGAAAGCATCCGAAATGGCATGCGCCAATTGCGCGATCCGGGCTAAAGCCGAGGCTAATCCCAAGTCATTCATGGCGCGGCTCTGGCGCTTTCACACCAAGTTTTGCCCCGGCTGGAAAGCCTACCAGAAGGCGCTGGCCGCGGAAGCTGCCGGTAACCGGGCTGACTTCAGTTAGCAGGCGGCCTCAGTTCTGGCGCGTCTGATCGGGAATAGTACACCGGAAAATCAGTAGCGCCGGTTGGTGCGCCGGCGCAACGGGATCACGACTCTCAGCAGGCAGCCATCACCGGCGGCCTACAACTGATTCTGCACCGCGATCGGGTTGGCGGGCAGCAGCACTGCCTGCCCGTTGACCACCGTCTGCCAGAACGGCATCCAGCCGACCCCGAAGAGTTCCAGGTAGATGTTCTTCTTCAAGGGCGTGATGCGGTATTCTTCCGCTTCAGCGGCCACCCGCGCCCACTTGTCGTTGACGGCGCGGAGAGCGGCTTCCATCTCCCGCGTAGTTTGCTCGATCTGATCTTCCAGGGCGGCGATTTCCTGCTCCGATTCGCGCAGGTCGATTTCCGCCTGGCGGCTGTAACGCTGTGTCCGGCTGTAACGGCTGAGCGTGTAGGTCGTCCGCCCCCGGAACAGGCTGAGCGCGGCTTCGCCAGCGGTGAAGAGCTGCTCCCGCTTGCGATCGGCCAGGTCAGCGCGGTCGGCCTCCAGCTCGCGCACCTCCCGCTGCAGGCGTTCCTCCAGCCGATCCAGCCTGGCCGCGTACTGGGCCGTCACCCGGTCGACCTCTTCGTCGCGTCGTTCGCGCACGAGCGCCTGCAACATCACCCGGAAGTCGCGGCGGCTGGCGTCCGGATCGCTGAAGACCTTGAGTGTCGGGCTGTAGAGGACGACCAGCGACGCGGTGTGGAAGATCTGCTCGACCACTTCGTTCTGCAATTCCCGCAGGCGCTTTTCATCAGCCAGCGCGGGCGGCAGGGCCGCAAAGATGGCCTGGGCGGCGGGCGCCTGGGTCAGCGTGGTCGGGTCGACCGGTGCAGCGACATGCTGCTCCCAGTGAATCAGCCCCATCCGGGGTACATCCGGGACGTGATAGGCCACCTGGCGCACCGTGTTGACGCCGGTCCGCCGATCCAGGTAGCGGACGGAAGCCTGAGCCAGCAGGAAGGGACGGTACACCAGCGTTGTCGCCCCGGTCTGCTGGGTCACAAAGCCGAACTGGCGTTCCCAGTTGGCCAGCGCCGTACGGGCCGGGATCGTCCCCGGCAGGAAGTACTGGGCGATGCTGGAGGGCAGCACCGGCGCGGCGCCGGGCGCACCTGCCGGAGCCGCCGGACGCGACGCCTGGGTGCGCCCGATCGGCTGGGTCAGATCAGCGCCCCCGCTGCCCGGCAGAGTCTCCGGACGGGTTGGGACGCCGGGCGGTAGTTCCTGCTCCGGGAGGATCGCAGGCGGCGGGGTCATGCCGAGCGGTTCCGTTTCCGGCAGGCTTGGCGGTGGGGCGGCCAGCGGTTCCGTCTCCGGCAGGCTGGCTGGCGGCGGGGCAGCGCCGGGCCGGGTGGAAGTCACCGGCGCGGTGGCGCCCTGCGTGGGAGGCATATAGCCGCCGCTGCCGGGCAGGGGAATCGCCCGCTGCCGCAGCTTCGCCCGTTTAGCCGCCATCAGCGTGCCGATCTGCTGGCGGGTCAATGGCCCGCGCAGGTAGCTCATCGCCCAGCGGGTATGGAACAGCAGTGGCCCGTTCTCCTCGTGGACGTTGTGCATCAGGAAGATGCGGGGGGCCAGCTGGCCGATCAGATCGCCCACCTGCTGGACGGTGTAATCGGCCCGCACGCTGGCCAGCGCTTCCAGGCCGGTCATGACCTTCTTCTGGTCATTTTCAGTCTGCAGCTTGCCGATGAACCAGGTTCCGGCGTTGGCCAGCCCTTTGTAGTCCAGGTCTCCGGGGTTCTGCGTAGCCAGGATCAGGCCCAGCCCGAAGGCGCGGGCCTGCTTGAGCAGACGCAGGATCGGCTCCTTGGTAGGCGGGTTGTAGGGGTGCGGCGGGAACATGCCGAACACTTCGTCGATGTACAGCAGGGCGCGCAGGCTGGTCGTCCCGGAGAGCGTCCGCAGCCAGGCCAGCACATTCTCCAGCAACAGGGTGATGATGAACTGGCGCTCGGCGTCGTTGAGGTGAGCGATGTAGAACACGCTCACCCGCGGCTTGCCCTCGGCGGTGAAGAGCAGGCTCTGGACATCCAGCGGCTCGCCGGTCAGCCACGACTGGAAGGATGGCGCAGCGATGATGTGATTCAGTTCCATCGCCAGCTTGAAGCGCTCTTTTTCCGGGAAGAAAGTATCGACGTCAAAGACGCCCAGCTTCTGGAAAGGCGGCTGCTGCACCTGGATGATCACGTCTTCAAGGGTCAGGCCCTGGCCCTGCCGCCAGGCGTGTTCAAAGATGTTGGCGATCAGGACGTGCTCGCGGTCTCTGACCGGCTCCACCTGGCGGCCCACCAGCGCCAGCAGGGCGGTGACCATCCCGGAGATGCGCTCGCGGTGTGCTTCCTCGTAGCCGGCCCAGCCCTCGCGGGGGGCCTGCATAGCGTCGAGGATGCTCACCGGCAGCCCGGAATCTGAGCCGGGGGTGTAGATGCTGAAGTCGGCGGCGTGCTTGAGCCACTTCACCCGGTCGGGGACGATGTGCCAGTCCGCCAGACCCTTGCGCCAGCGGGCGGCCACCTCCGCCGCATAGTCGTCGACCTCTTTGCCCGCCCGCCGGGCGTCGTCCAGGTTAACCCAGGGCGCAAAATCAGCCGGGCGCAATTCGGGGAAGGTCAGCAGCAGGTTGGTGATGTCCCCTTTGGGATCGATGATGATCGACGGGATGTTATCCAGCGCCGCTTCCTCCAGCAGGTTGATGCACAGACCGGTCTTGCCGGAGCCGGTCATACCGAGCACGACGGCGTGGGTGGTCAGGTCGCGCGAGTCGTAGTAGACGATCTCGTCCAGCACCTTTTGAGCGCGGGGATCGTAGCGCCGACCGAGGTAAAACGTCGTTGGGGCTTCGATAAAAGGCATACGACACTCGTTTCACACTCGCCAGACTAGCACGGATTTTCTATGGCTATGATAGTACAACCCCGTCCCTTTGACCAGCCGGTCACGGGATGGGCCTCAGGGTGCGACCGGTGTCACCGTGGTGCAATTGATGCCCTGCGGAACGCGTCCTTCGGCAAAGCGGCGCTGGTATTCGGCCAGGTAGCTTGCTGCAATCGCCGGATCCTCGATGATCATCAGGTTCTCGTCGTTGGTGTCGGTGGCGCTGCCGGAGAAGTTGAACGAGCCGATGATCGTGATCCGGTCATCCAAGATGATGACTTTGTGGTGCAGCATGTACGGGTTGCCGTCCTGGCGGACATCCAGCCCAGCGCAGAAAAACTTGGGCAACTCGCTCCACTGGGTGATGCTGCCGGTAGTCTCCACGACGCCCTCGACATGCAGGCCGTTGGCCACGCGCCTGAGCACCGCCTCGCCCAGGGCGTTCTCCGTGAACGAGAAAGCCATGAACTTCATCGAGGTCTGCGCGGCGTTGATCTTCTCAATAATCCGGTCGATGACGCGATCTTCTGGTGCGAAGTACACCTCAAGCGGCACGTTGTTGACGACCACGCGCGGGTTAGGCGTATTGGCTGGTGAGGTCGGGCCGAAGCGGCGATCCTGAAACATCTCATTGAATTCGACCTGATAGTTCTCAGCGACGCGCGCGCTGCGGACATGCACCAGATTATTGTTGTTGCGGTAGGTGTCGTTCACCGTCAGGTTGTAGCTGCCGGTCCAGACCTCACTGCCGTCGATGATCACAAACTTGTTATGCATCAGCCCGTTGCGCCCATCGTCAACAATCGGGATGCCCGCCTCGTATAGCTCATCCAGTTGCGCCCATCGTCAACAATCGGGATGCCCGCCTCGTATAGCTCATCCAGCAGCGTGTCATCCGGGTCGGTTATGAACTGTAGCCGGATATCCTCTTTGGCGCTGCCGGTAGCGGCGCGGTAACGCTGGTACAGGGCGACATCCAGCCCGTGTTCGTTGTCGGTGACCAGGCGCACGCGCACCCCCTGGCGATGTCGGTCAAGCAGTGCGTCAGCGATGGGCCGGCTGTTCAGCTCAAAGGCGGCCACATCGACTGTCTGCCGCGCGCCGCGGATGGCCGCCGCCAGCGTGTCTTCCAGCCCGCCCACATAGGTGGAACGGTCGCTGCTGCCGGTTGGCGCGGTGAAGAACACGCTCAATGGCGCGGCCAGGTTGTCCCCGGTTTCAGCGGGCGCTGGCGCCGTCGCTGGCGGCGGCGCGAACAGCCCCAGCGGATCGTAACCGGTGAGCTGGGCAATGATGGCCAGCCCCAGCAGGATCGCCCCAAGGATGCCGCCCAGAGTCACCTGTGTGGATCGGCTGGTCGGGCGGCGGGATGTGGTTTTCTTGGTCATGATTCTTCGGAGTCCTCCGGCGGTGAAAACGGATCAGAGTCGCCGGAAGTCTCCGGCAGGGTAGGGGGAATTGGACTGGCGGGCAATATCCCCGGCGACGGCGGCGGCTCAAGGCGCGCCGCCAGCGGAGGCGCTTCGATCTGTTGCGGTGGGGGCGGGGCGGCCAGCGCCTCCGGGGTTTCCGGGGCAGGCAGCGGCGCCGGGCTGCCCGGCGCCACCGGTTCGTCTAGCGCAGTTGGTTCTCCCTGTGGCGCTGCCTCGGTTGACGGCGCCAAACGGCCTGGCGGCGCTGAACTGCTTGGCGGCGCCGAACTGCTTGGCGGCGCCGGTTCATTCGGCGGCGCGGGAGTGCCCGGCGGCATCGGTTCACCCGGCGATACCACCTCAGCCGGAGCAATCATCGCCAGCACACGGGCGATGACCTG
>JAIOAT010000051.1 GCA_019873685.1 Chloroflexota bacterium | reverse complement strand
TGTGCTGGCCCTGTTTGTGCCCGGCACCGGGATTATCGAGGTGCTGGTGATCGTCGGGTTGCTCTTCGGGCTGGGCGGGCTGTTAACGATCGGCGCGGGCTGGCCGGGCCTGGTGTTGCTGCTGATCGCTTTCGGCCTGTACGCGCTGGCGATTCTGAGCCAGTTCATGGCTGCCCGTGAACCGGCCCGGCGATCCTGGCTGCCGGTTTCCTCATGGACGGCGGCGCTGGTGGCCACCGCCGTGCAGATCGGCGCTGGCCTGCTGCTGGCGTCGGGCCTGCCGGGCCTGGCCTGGTGGCTGGTGGTGGCGCTGGCGCTGGGATCGCTGGCCATCTACCGCTGGATGCTGCTGCCGACGGTCAACGCGCTACGCCCGCCGCCGCAGACCGGCGTCGAAGCCCTGATCGGCGCCAGGGCGGAGGTGCGCTCCGCACCGAGTGCGCCGGGCAGGCCCTGGATGGTCTACCTGAACGGCGAACTGTGGCAGGCCGTTTCCGCCGATGACCTGACCGTCGGAGAGACGGTGGAGGTCATCGCCCGCGAAGGGATGCGCCTGACTGTCCGGCGGATCGCGCCGCCCGGCGACAACCGCTGATGAGGGCTTACCACGCTGCCCGGAAGGATCATGACTGAACCGGAGACTGCGCCTCCGCCGGAAGCCAACGGGTACCGGCTTTCCTTTGCCTCGCCCCGCGATCTGCGGGCCATTCACCGCCTGGAACAGATCGTCTTTCCCGGCGAGGCTTATGGCTACTTCGATCTGCTGATGTTGCTGCTCGCCCCCGGCATGATCAACCTCAAGATCGTGGCCCCTGACGGTGGGCTGGTCGGCTTTGTCTCCGGCGGGCGGTTGTTCCGTATAGGCCGGACGTGGATCATGACGATCGGCGTCCACCCGGCGCACCAGGGGCGCGGGCTGGGGCGCTGGCTGCTGGCGGCCTGCGAGTCGCTGCTGCCCGACCGTACGATCTACCTGACTGTCCGCGCCGACAACACCCGCGCCCTGACGCTCTACCGGCGCAACGGTTACCGCGAGGTCGGCGTCAAGCCCGGCTACTACCCCGGCGGGCATCCCGGCATTGAGATGCGCAAGGATCGCCCGCTGCTCTGACTGCTTTCAGGCTTCCTCAGGCACAGGGATAAAGCGCAACTGATCGGCGGCGGTGTCCAGCACGGCTACCGAGCGCCCCTGACGCCGGGTCCCGCCCAGCGCGCCGGGGTTGATCACCCGCGTCCCGCCCAGACGCTCGTCGCGGCGCAGGTGGGTATGGCCGTGAATAACGTAGCGGTACGCGCCCGACTGGATCGCCCGTTCCAGGCCGTCATGGCCGTGCAGCACGGCGATCGGATAGCCGTCCATGACCAGGCTGATGGCTGGCCGGGGCGGGGCACAGCCGATCTGGCTGGCGGCGGCTTCCAGTTCGGCTACCGCCCTGTCCATGTTGCCCAGCGCGAAGGTAACCTCCCACCCGGCGAAGAGCAGCACAATCTCGCCGCCGGTGATATCGCCGCAGTGCAGCAGGCGGGTAACGCCTTCCCGGCGGAAGATCGCCAGCGCGGCTCGCGTGGCGGCGGCGTTGTTGTGGGTATCAGAAAGCAGGCCGATCAGCATGAAGCGCTCCTCCGGCGTTGCGGCAGGGGGGCTAACCGCCGACCCGCGTCAGCGTGATCGTGAAGTAGCCCGGCTCGGTGGTCAGTGGCGCGATCGGGCTGATGATCAGCGTCGCTTCCCCCGCCGGGCCGCCAAGATCGAACTCCCACGCGCCGCGCGCGCCAGCGCCGGGCATCATCAGGCGTGTCACCGCGGTCTGCTGCCCGCGCGTTACCAGTTGTACGATCCATTCCTGTGGCAGGATGTTATCCGTGTAAAGCCAGCCTTCGGATTCCCAGCCGCCCGGCCCGGTCTCAAAGTCGTCAAAGTAGCCGATCTCCGGGATGCGCACATCGTCGATGACCATCCCGGTGGCGTTAACCGACTCGTCCGTCATCAATTCGAAGCGCAGCAGCACCTCCTGACCGGCGAAGGGCGTCAGGTCAACCTTTTCCTGCACCCAGAGGGGTGTGGCGTCGCCGCCATCGTGGCCGCTGTCGCCGGTATAGGCCGGGCCATAGGCGTTGCCATGCGGGTCAGCGGTGGTGGTGTACAGGCCGGGGAGCGGCGTCCACGTTGCCCCGTCGTCAACGGAGACCATCACGTAGGCGTAATCCCACAGGTACTCGATATCGTACCAGCTCTGGAATTCCAGCGTAGCCCGGTTGACGCCGCGCAGGTCAAAGCGGCGGGTCAGGCGGGAATCGGTTGTATCCCCCCGGTTGGAGTACCACATCCGCGTCCCGCTGAACGGCTCCGTCGGCACCAGCCGCACGGTTTCCGCCCCGCTGAAGTCCAGGCGCAGCCGTCCGGGGCCGGTATGCTGGAGGGCGATGTAGCGGGCGCTGTATTGCGGGATGTTGCGGGTCAGGGTGGCCGGATAGGCGGCGATTGTCTCCTGGACTTGCGCCGCGCCGAGCGCCCTGCTCAGCCGCGTGTAACCATAGCGGGCATCCCCGCTGCCGTTGAGCAGGTTGGCGACTGTCCAATCGGCAAAGAGCGCCGCGCTGGTTAGCGGCTGACCGGTCGCCGGATCGCTCGCGCCCAGCGCCTGCAGGGCCGCATCCACGCCGGCCATGCCGTTGGCCTGCTGGGCGACCAGCAGGCGCGTCCCGGCTTCCCCGAAGCGTTCGTAGAAATACGCGGCAAACAGGAACGCCGCGCCATAATGCGGGAGGGTGGACTCGTTCTCCGGCCAGGTGGTCAGCTGGACGCCCGGATCGCGCAGGAACTGCGGTGCAAAGCCGGTCTGATCCAGCCCGGCCAGCAGCGCGGCCAGTTCCGCCGAACCCTCATCCAGCCAGGCGTCTTCGTTGGCGTCATTGTTCCAGTGGATCATGTGCTGGAATTCGTGGGCCAGCACGGCATCGTAGTAGCCTGTGCCGATCGCCTGACGCATAGTATCCAGGTTGACAAAGAACATCTCGCGCTCGTTGCTGCCGGGCCTGACCGCTGCCGGGTACAGGCTTTCCGTGCTGAAGTAGGCGGCGGTCCCCGCCCCCAGGTTGGCCGCATGCAGGATGTGCAGGCGCGGGTCGCCGTCGACGCCGGGACTGGCTTCCTGGCCGAATAGCGTGCGCAGCAGCGGGTAGGTGTGCGTGCTGAACACTTCGGCGGAACGTTCCAGCGCTGCCTGATCAACCGCTGCGCCGTTCTCCACCCACATGTAGACCACGTCAGTGGCGTAGCACAGCGTGGCCTTGACCCGGAACTTCTCGTCGGTTTCGACGTTATCCGCCCAGAAGACCGCCATATCCCCCACCTGCCAGTGCTGGACGGGCGCGGCGGGCGGCGCGGGGAGATCGTCCACGCCGCGCAGCCGCCGGGCCAGGTCCAGCGGATCGCGGATGGGCAGCGGTGTGGTCAGCACCTGCTCCAGCGTGGAGACCACCGCAGGCGATCCCTGCGCGGCCAGCGGTGCGGGCAGCAGGAGGAACAGCAACAGGCAGAGCAGGAGCGAACGGTGCATACGTACCCTGTTGGTGCGCCGGGCGGTCTTACGGCGCGGTCTGTGTCGGCAGTGGATGCCAGACGATCGAGTCCAGGATGGTTTGCAGGGCGGGCATGGCCGGGTTGAGGCCTTCCAGCGGCTCAGTGTAGATGTAAAAGGCGTAGTTGCCGCCCTGCACCTGCAGGCTGGCGAACCAGCCCGCCGTATCCGGCTCGCCGCGGCAGCCCAGCGCCTGGAAGTACGTCCCTACGGCGTCGTCGCGCCCGCCCACGCTGAAGTTCCGCGCCAGGTCCAGCCCCACATTGCAGGACGGGTCCAGCAGCGCCCCGCGCAAAAAGCGCACGCCGTCCGCCCAGGGATCAGGCACCGGGTTGGGGCTGATGCTGGGGAAGCCCCATAGCACGACGATCCAGCCGGTGATCTCCGGCTGGTCGGGGATCGGGCCGGTATAGACCGCCACCGGCACATTCCCGCCGGCTACATCGCCGCGCACCGGCAGCAGGCCGGTGCCCGTTTGCCAGCCCTCCGGCAGGGTGATGTCGAACGGCGGCGGCACTTCCGCTGTGACGCTTTCCAGCGTGGCGTAAGGGGTAGGCGGGGCGGCGGCGTCGGTGGACGTCAGGGTAGGCAATGGCGTACGCGGGATGGCGGTCGGCGATGGCGTGGGCGTTGGCCAGGGGGTGGCCGTATCCGTGGGCAGAGGAGTCAGCGTCGGCGTCGCAGTGGGGGCCGGGGCGGGGGCGCACCCGGCCATCAGCGCGACCAGCAGGCTGGTCAGAGCCAGCCATGCGAAGGTTGCAGACATCCCGGTGCTCAGGGTAGGGCGCATCATCGCTTCAGAATTCGGGAACGGTCAGGCTGGCGACGCAGCCGAAGACATCGGCTTGAGACTGATCAGCGGCCACATCGGCTGCACATCCATGTCCAGGCTGTCGCGCTGGCCCTGGATGAACCGGAAGTATCCCGCTGTGGCGATCATGGCCGCGTTATCGGTGCACAGGTGCAGGGGCGGGTAATAGACGGGCAGTTCCGCCTGGCGGCGCACCGTCTCCCGCAGCGCCCGGTTGGCGCTGACCCCACCGGCCAGCAGGACGGCGGTCGCGCCAAACTCCCTGGCCGCCCGGACGGTCTTTTCCACCAGCGCATCGACGACCGCCTGCTGGAAGCTGGCGGCCATGTCGTTGATGCGGATATCGCGCCGCAGCGGGGCCTCGCGTTCTTCAACGCGCTGGTGTGGCAGGGCGCCGCCCGGCTGGACGGTCGCTTCCCGCAGGACGGCCGTCTTCAGCCCGCTGAAGCTGAAGTCATAGGGCGCGTCGGTACGGGCTTTGGGGAAGTCATAAGCGCGCGGGTTACCGCCTTCCGCCGCCTTCTGGATGGCCGGGCCGCCGGGGTAACCCAGCCGCAACAGGCGGGCGACCTTGTCAAAGGCTTCCCCGGCGGCGTCATCCTGCGTACCGCCCAGGTGCTCGTACTGGCCATGATCGCGGACAAGCACCAGCTCGGAATGCCCGCCGGAAACGATCAGCACCACGACCGGGAAAGTGATCTGCTCCGCGGCTTCGGTCAGCCACAGGGAGTAAATGTGCCCTTCCAGGTGGTTAACACCGACCAGTGGCAGCCCCTGCCCGAAGGCCAGCCCCTTGGCGAAGTTGACGCCAACGAGCAGGCTGCCAGCCAGGCCGGGGCCGCGCGTCACAGCGATGGCGTCAAGGGCGTCGTAGCCGACGGCGGCCTCCTCCATCGCCTGACGGACAACCGCACTGATGACCTCGATATGGGCGCGGGAGGCGACCTCCGGGAAGACGCCGCCATACGGCGCATGCAGGGCGACCTGGGAGGCGACCACGTTGGAGAGGATGTGCCGCCCGTCGCGGACGACAGCGGCAGCGGTTTCGTCGCAGCTGGTTTCGATGCCCAGGATAAGCGTCATAGGGTGAATCCTCGCTCAGGCGGCCAGAAGGCTGGCCGGTCGATCTGTTGGCGGTGAATGATACCGCATTTTCCGGCGGAAGGTGAGACCGGCAGGGGCGCGGCGGTCTCCACCTGAAGACGGAACGGCGCGCCTGCGCCATCTGCATCTGTGGGCAGACGCCTATCCGTACCCGACTTGACTCTGACCCGATCTGAGTGGTATGCCTGAATTAGACATCGCCTCTTCATCCCCCCCAACCATCGCTTCTCTATATCCTCAGCAGGAGGCAGGCATGAGCCACAGAGCTTCGCTTCCGCGTACCGTATTCATCCTGGTTTTCATGAGTGTTGTTATGCTTCTAACCAACCGCTCTGTCCCGGCGCAGGGCGGCACTGAGCCGCGCACCATCCACAATGCCTGCACGGGCAACTGCGTCGCGGACGTCAACTTCCTGCATTCCAACCTGGGGGATACCGCAGCCCGCAACGCCTATAACGCCTGGTTTGACACCTATTTCACGCTGACTGGCTGTGACGCTCCTACCTGGCAAACCGACCTGCAATTTCTGCTCGATGTTGTCGGCGATATGGTCGGCGCGCCCGGCGGCTACACCATGCAGTGCTGGCAGGGGCTGGCGGCGCAGGCCAGCCTGTGCGGCAATGAGTGCTCGAACTACTTCATCAGGGATGCCCGCTACGCGCCCAATGTGAAGCTGACGCTCGACCAGGGCTTTCCCGGCTACCTGGAAGTCACGGCAGACAACGAGTCTAACCTGAGCAAGCTCCCGGAACTCCAACCCAACGCTTACAGCCGCCAGTTCACCCTGAAGACTTACCTGACCTATGAGGACGGCGAGGCGCTGCTGATCAACGAGACCCCCATGCCCAGCCTGAGCTATCCAAACTGGATCACGCGCGGAGGGCTTGATGTGTGCATCAGCGAATACGGCTTTGATTCCGCGCGCTGCGAAATCCTGGCGAATTTCGCCCTGCCGAGCGCGGTTTCCGCCTCGGTCGAGTTCCTGGATGGCGCGTTCTACGATCTTTCCGGCCAGGTCAGTGACCTTTCCGATGCCAGCGGGTCGTTCAGCACGGATGGCTACATCCGCCTGCTGAGCGACGACGATAGCATCACAATCGCTCAGGGGCCGTACGCCGGTTACACCCTGGTCAAGACCCATTACCTCTCCAGCGGCCAGCATACGGTCAGCCTGCAGGCCTGGGATGCCAGCAATGGCCCGGTGACGATTACTAATCGCGAGTGCGTGAGCTGGTTATCCCCCTGCTGGCTCACCGAAACCCGCCGCGAGAGCGATACGTATGTGTTTGCCCTGCGCGGCCCGCAGGATAGAGTCCTGGAGGGGAACTACACCGTTCAGGTCGTGGCCGACATCCCCCACGAAAAAGATTTCCGCGACAACCGTGTCAGCTACTCGTATGACGTTGTTGCGACTACCCAGGGGGGGACGACCGGGACAGGCGGCGGAACCCCGGCTACGGCAACCCCGACCATCAGTGTGGCAAACCTGTACATCATTAACCTGCCCGGCCCGGGCTATCACAGCGCCCAATATAGCGAAGGGCCGGGCAAGATGTTCCGCCTGAACGTGCCGGATGAAGTTAGCTTTATGCTGGTGCGACTGGTGTCGGAAAACGGCGGGCAGTATGACGCTTTCATCCGCCGGGGCAGTATCCCTGTGCCAGACTTTCCCTACATCGGTAATGAATACGACTGCTGGGCTACCAGCTCCGCCGGCTATTCAGGCAGCTGCTCATTCAGCGATCCTGTCCCCGGCGACTACTACATCTTTGTGCATAGCTGGCATGCCAGCGGCGGGATTGGCGCATTCCGGCTGGAAATCCTCTGGACGATCCCGACCCCTGTGCTGACCGCCACACCCACCCCTACCCCCACGGCGACGGCAACGCTTACCCCGACCGCTGTTGATGACAGCGCTGGTCTCAGCGAAGTGGAACCCAATGACATGTATGAGGAAGCCAACAGCTGGGACATGCAGGGGCCGTTCACCGGCGAACTGTCATACTCGATGGATGGGGATATGCTGTTGTTGAGCTTCAGCCAGTCCGGTATCTATACCTTCTCCCTGACAGATGTCGGGCCGGGGTTGCGCCTCAGGATGGTGCTGATTCACCCCACCACGCATCGCACCTTAGATAGCGCTACTGCTCCAACTGCAGGGCAGCCCGTTTATCTTACCTTTGACGCTTCGGCTGGTGAGCAGTACTACCTGCTGATCCTGGCGGTCGCATTCGCCTCCGGCGCTGAGCATCAGCGTTACACCCTGAACTTCGCCAGCTTCATCCCCGATCCGGATGAGCCGAACGATAGCCTGGCCACGGCGACGGAGTGGAATCTGACTCCGGTCAGCGGCTACTTCTGGGATACAACAGCGGGGGAACATGATTACTTCACTTTCGTGGCTCCGGCTACGCAGGGGGGCGGGCCGGTCACCTTCACGCTCACCAACCCCGCTCCCGATCTGAGCGTCCGCCTGACCCTGCTGGATAGCAACGGAACGATCATCTCCTACACATCTTACTCGTCGGCTGGCCAGCCCGTTACCCTGGACCACGCGCTCACACCCGGTCAGCGTTACTACATCAAGCCCTCAACGCACTACAACCACACTTCGTTGCTGCCTTATACGCTGAGCGCCACCTATATCCCCGGCGCCAGCGCTTCCCCCACCGCCACAGCCACCGCTCTCCCGACGGCTACCCGCGTTCCTCCGCGGCCAACTCCTCCACGGCCCCCGACGGCGACGCCATTGCCGACGGCGACCCCGCTTCCGCCGACGGCGACCCCGCTTCCGCCCACAGCCACCCCCTCGCCGGATCAGCCGGTGACGGTCATCAGCGGGCGGGTCTGGCAGCTTTACCCGGCGTCTACACCGGGCGGTCTTGGCGGGGTCAGCGTGTTTCTGGCGATTAACGGCGTAGAACAACCCGCCGTCCTGAGCCAGATCGATGGCTCCTACCGGATTGAGATAGCCGGTGTGCAACCCGGCGACCGGCTCAGTCTGCGGGCAGCGAGCGCGGCGAATGTCTTCGAACCGGCGGCCTACCAGTGGCAGGCTGAGGCCGGGATCAACCGCTGGGGGTATGACTTCTACGCATACCAGGGGACGATCACGCCGCCCGGCGGCGAAGATCAGAATCGGCTCTATGGCTACGTGCGCGATGCAGCAGGCAATGGTGTGGCAGGGGTGCGGGTGCTGGTGCAGATGGGCACTTCCGACGCCCTGCAGGTGCTGGGGCCGACGGACGCCAGCGGCTACTATGAGGGATTCGTGTGGCTGCCCAGCCGGATCATGGTCAGCGTGTGGACGGAAACGCCGGGCTATCTCCCCTCAAGGGCGCAGTTCTTCCATCCATTTACGCCGGAAAACCGGGAGATCAACTTCACACAGCCCATCACGCCTACGCCGGTGCGCGGCCAGCGATAAGCTGCGCTCTGCAAGTCCGCCGGGCTATCTCCCCTCACGGGCGCAGTTCTTCCATCCATTTGTGCCGGAAAACCGGGAGATCAACTTTACACAGCCCATCACGCCTACGCCGGTGCGCGGCCAGCGATAAGCTGCGCTCTGCAAGTCCGCCCTGCTAGGGCGTGTCACCGCTGCAGGGGCAAGGACGGCCATTGTAAAACGCCTCCGGGCGCTGGATGACACCGGCGCCCGGAGGGAATCTACACGCAGCATAGGCCGCCCTCAGGCGGCTGGCGAGCCATCCAGCACGAAGCGTTCGATAGCCAGGGCGACGCCGTCCTCGTCGTTGCTGGCCGTCACATGATCGGCGGCGGCCCGGACGGACTGCGGCGCATTTGCCATGGCCACGCCGACCCCGGCCAGACGCAACATCTCCAGGTCGTTTTCGCCGTCGCCAATGGCCAGCACATGGCGGGGATCGATGCCCAGGTCGGCCAGCAGCCGGCGCAGCCCATCACCTTTGGACGCCCCGGGCGGCAGGGTTTCCAGCTGCACGGGCAGCGATTGCACCAGCGTCGCCCGCCCGGCCAGGCGGTCGGTCAGTTCGGCCCGCACGGCGGCCATTTCCTCGCCATAGACGTGCATGTTCAGCTTGTTCAACGGCACGCGGTCGACGATCGCACTCAGGGGGCCAACCAGTTCGGGCAACGGCTCATGATGGGCGACCATGAAGTCGGTCTGGATGTTGTAGGATTCAGCCAGGATGCGCATCCCGCTGTAGGCCACGATCGGGTAGCCATGTGTCTCCGCATACGTGGTGACGATGCGGGCGGCCTCCGGGTCCAGGACGCGCTGGTAGCGGATCGTCCCGTCGATGTCGGCCAGGATCAACCCCTGCGAGTAGACGCCGGGGGTATCCAGACCCAGCCGGCGGGCCAGCGCCAGGCCGGAAGTGGCCGTCTTGCCGGTGGCGAAGATCACCCGCACCCCGCGGGCTATTGCCGCTCGCAAGGCGGCCTCGCAGCGCGGAGTCAGCTGATGGTCGGAGTTCAGGAGCGTGCCGTCCAGGTCGACGGCGATGGCATGGATTTCAGGTGTCATGGTATCGTTTCGGGCGTGTCCTGTTAACCTCAGGGCGGCGCAGCGCCTGATTATACGTCATTGACGGCCTCCCGGCACGCCGGAATCGCCAGGAAGCCGGGGGCGCGGCGCGGCCCGGCGTGCTTGTAGCCGCTTTCCGGGGCGTGGTACAATCGCGCTGCATACGGAGCGGTTCCGCCCGGCCTGCGCAGGGATGCCCCGGCGGCATCGCTCCAGCCTGCCGTGCTCTCCCCTGTGGTCGGGGCGTCTGCCAGCAGGCGACCATGACTGCTCCCTGGAGAGTTGTCGTGAAGCGTCGAACCCTCATGTTCCTGGCTGCCATGGCGATGCTTGCGCCGTTGCTCGCTGGCTTCGCCCCGCCGCGCCAGCCTGCCCCGACTATCGATCTGCAACTTGACGCCGGGTTTGGCGGGCGCTTCCGCCCGGATACCTGGATGCCGCTGTTGTTGAGCGTGGCCAATGACGGCCCGGATATCAGCGGTGAGTTGCGCGTCCGCGCGGAAAACAACCCCGGTCTCAACGCCACCACCTACAGCGTCCCGATTGACCTGCCGCGCCAGTCGCGCAAGCAGGTCTTCCTCTATGTCAGCGTCCAGACCCTGAGCCGCCAGATCACGGTTGAACTGACCGATGTCTGGTGGAAGGAAATCCTGGTGACGGCTTCCCAGCCGGTACTGCCCGCCAACCCGCAGGATGTCCTGGCGGTGGTGGTGACTGATTCGCCGGGCGGCTCGCTGGACCTGACGGCGGTCGCCCTGGGCGGCGGCGCTACTTACCAGGCTAACTGGTCAGCAGACCACATCCCGCCCGCGGCCAGCGCCCTGCTGGGGCTGGACGTGATGGTCTTCGCCGATGTCGATACCGGACGGCTTTCAGTGGAGCAGCAGCAGGCCATCGCTGACTGGGTGCTGGCGGGCGGTCATCTGATCATTGGCGGCGGGCCGAACTACCGCCTGACTACCGCCGGGCTGGCTGACCTGCTGCCGGTGGACATTGAGGGCACCACCCCGGTGGACGATCTGACGCCGCTGGCTCGCTTCGCTGGCCGACCCGGGGACAACCTGCGGGAGCCGGATGTCATCCTGGCCACGGGCGCGCCGCGTCCCGGCGCTGAAGTGCTGGTCAGCATCGGGGAAACGCCCCTGCTGATCCGCCGCACCTATGGCGCGGGTCTGGTCGATTATCTGGCCGCCGATCCCGGCCTGGAGCCGTTCCGCCGCTGGGCGGGCCGCGCCGCGCTATGGGACGCCCTGATCTTCGTCCCGCAGCAATCGCCAAGCTGGGCCGACGGATTGCAGGACTGGGCCATGGCCGACCGCGCGGTGCGCCAGTCGCCGGGCTTCGCCCTGCCTTCCGTGCTGGAGATCGTTGGCATGCTGGTCACCTATATCATCATCATCGGCCCACTCAATTACCTGGTATTGCGCCTGATCAACTGGCGTGAACTGGCCTGGCTGACCATCCCGGCCGTTGTTGTGATCTTCAGCGTTCTGGCCTACTTCACCGGCTTCAGCCTGCGCGGCACACAGATCACGCTCAACCGCCTGAGCGTGGTACAGGTCTGGCCGGGGAGCGACCGCGCCCGCGTGGATGGACTGGTTGGCGTCCTCTCGCCGCGCCGGAGCGTGTACCGCCTCAACGCCGGGCCGGGCCTGACCCTGCGTCCGCTGCCCCCCGAAGGCAGCGGGTCTTTCAACCCGACCCTGGCGGCAATCACGATCGAACAGACCGATCACTTTGCCGCCCGCAATGTACTGGTTGACGCCAGCCTGATCGCTGGCTTTACCCTCAGCGGCTTTGTCGATGGCGTTCCGCGCCTGCAGGGCAGCGCGGAGCTGGTCTACGCCGATGGCCTGGCTCAGCGCCTGCGCGGGACGGTGACCAACACGACCGGCCTGACCCTGGACGGCGCGGCAGTGCTGGTCAACGGCGGGGTGCAGCACCTGGGGACACTGGCGCCGGGGGCCAGCGTCGCTTTTGACCTGCGCCTGACCGGTTCCCAGAGCGCGCCGCTGACACTGGTTAGCGGGCAGGATACCAGCCTGTCTTACGACAGCATGGATGTAACCGTGCAGGATGTCATGGGCCTGGATTACTGGCCGCAACGCAGCTACCGCCCTGTCACCGAAGATGACCGCCAGATTCGCCAGCGGCAGAACCTGCTGAGCGCCGTCGCCCTTGACAGAGACTTCAGCGGCGGGCGCGGCGACCGTGTCTTTGTCGTTGGCTGGGCGGATGTCTCCCCATTGCCAGTAGACCTGGAAGGCTCGGCGTGGACCCCGCAGGATGTGGCGCTCTACATCTTTGAGTTGCCGGTAGTGGTATCGGCCCCGGAGGGGACGGTCAGCATCCCGCCGTGGCTTTCCACCTGGGCCGTGGCCAGGGCCAGCTCGGTCAGTGGGATGCGCCCGTACAACGTGACGATTGGCGGCCAGGATCGGGTGGCTTTCCGCTTCACGCCCCTGCCCTCCGCGCAACTCAGGACGGTCGAGCGACTGGAGATCACGGCCCGCCGGGCCAGCCCCGGGATGGCGCGCGTGCTCGTCTGGAACTGGGCGGCGTCGCGCTGGGACCTGCTCGATCTGGGCGGTGGCATCCGGGCGCGGCTGGACGATCCCGCGCCATACATTGGCCCGAACAACGCCGTCGAGGTGCTGGTGCTGCCGGAGGAGCTTGATACCTACGTGACCTATGCGCAGATCGATGTGACGTGGTACGGGCAGTTTTAGGGCGTTTCGCCCCTATCCCCGGCCCCTTTTTCCCGCCCGCAGGGCAAGGGGAGCCGTCTGTCCCTCCCCGACCGCGGGAAGGGGTCACATCGCAGCGGATGAGGCGGACCGAGTCTGCTGCACGCTCTGGGCAGGGATGTTGGGCGGCCAGCCGCGCCCGGAAAGTCAGGCAACGGCGGCGCAAAGCGGGTATGATCAGGATGATCACGAGAGGCAAAAGGATAGCGCAATGAACGCGATCATCGAGACACGCAACCTGGTCAAGCGTTACGGTAAGCTGGAGGCGGTCAGCAACCTCAACCTGATCGTGCCGGAGGGCGCGATCTACGGCTTTGTGGGGCCGAACGGCGCGGGCAAGACCACCACCATGCGCATCCTGACCACCCTGATGCGTCCCACCAGCGGGGAGGCTTACGTTGCCGGCTACGAGGTCACCAGGGACCCGCGCAATGTGCGCCGGGCGATCGGCTACATGCCTGACTTTTTTGGCGTCTACGATGACATGCGTGTCTGGGAATACCTGGATTTCTTCGCTGCCTGCTACGACATCCCGGAACGCGAACGGGCCACCCTGGTTGACGACCTGCTGGAACTGGTCGACCTGACCCACCGCAAGAACGACATGGTCGATAAGCTCAGCCGGGGCATGAAGCAGCGCCTGTGCCTGGCCCGCACCCTGGCCCATGACCCGCAGGTGCTGATTCTGGACGAGCCGGCTTCCGGCCTGGACCCACGCGCCCGCATCGAGATACGCGAGTTGCTGGTGGAACTGGCCAACATGGGCAAGACGGTCTTCTTCTCCTCTCACATCCTTTCGGATGTTAGCGAAATCTGCACGCACATCGGGATCATCGAGGCGGGGCAGATGGTCGCCCAGGGCAGTATGGAGGAAATGCGCCGCCAGCTCATGCCGCACCGTGAGATCAAGATCACTTTCCTGACCGTTGAAGACCGCGAACGCGCCAAAGGCCTGATCGGCAGCATTGATGGCGTGGATGATGTGGTGGAGATCGAAGCCAGCGAAAAAGGTCGTCCCCGCCTGAAGATCATCTTCACCGGGGAAGATGAAGGCGTGGCCCTGATGAGCCAGAGGCTCAGCACGGCGGGCATCGCCATCGTCGGCTTCAGCGAGGAGGAGCGCAGCCTGGAGGCGCTCTTCATGCGCGTGACCAAAGGGCTGGTGACCTGAGTTCGCAGTTTAGCGTATTGTGCCAGGAGATGGCGGGGGACGCCTGAAGCCCCCGGCCAGAGGTGCCCATGACCGCAGACCCGATTTCCAGGAACCGTCGTACCCTCAAGGAGCGCCTGTTTGGCAATCCGATGGTGATCAAAGAGCTGCGCGGGCGGATGCGCGGCGCGCGGGCGTTTATCGTCCTGACGATCTACCTGGGCCTGATGAGCATCTTCCTCACCCTGATCTACGCTCTCTACGCCCAGTCGATGGCCTTCAGCGGGTCCGGGCAGGGCGGTGAGATCGGGCGCGTCCTGTTCTACAGCATCGTCGGCGTGGAACTCTTTCTGGTGACCTTCATTGCTCCGGCCTTTGCCGCCGGGACCATCAGCGGGGAACGGGAACGGCAGACCTACGATCTGTTGCGGACGACGCTATTGCCTGCGCGTGCCCTGGTTGGCGGCAAGCTGTTCGCCACGCTGTCCTACATCCTCCTGCTCCTGCTGGCGGCCATCCCGTTGCAGAGCATCGCTTTCCTGTTTGGCGGTGTTAGCGAGATAGAACTGATACTTTCGTTTGTAGTGTTGCTCAGTACGGCGGTGTTGCTGGCGTCTGTGGGTGTCTTTTTCTCGGCGCTCACCCGGCGCACGCTTTCGGCCAGTGTGCTCAGCTACGCCTTCGCGCTGCTGACTGTCCTCATCCTGCCGATCGGGCTGATGATCCTGGGGCCGGTGATCGGCAGCCTGACCTCTACCTATGGCGCGACGGCCGGTAGCGTGGAGGCGGCGATGTATTACATCATAGGCCTTTTCCTCGCCACCAACCCGCTGGGGACGCTTTACGGGACGTTGCAGCTGCTGGCCGACCGCCAGGTAGCCGGGGTGTTTGATGTCACCCTGCAGAACGGCGCGGTGATCAAACTGGTGTCCCCCTGGATCGTGTTCGTCATCTTCACCCTGATCGTGACAGTGGTGTTGTTGGCTATCGCCGTGCGGCGCGTGGATCGCATCGAAGAGTCCTAGCGGCGGTGAAGCGCATCCCCATTGTCGAATCGGCCCGCCGGGATCATAATGAAAGCAGGACACAGTGACGCTGTCCGCTGCCTCATCATCGCCGGGCGTCACCACCGGGGGTAAAACACCATGATCCGCGAGATCGCCCTGCAACTGCTGGCCCTGCTGGCCGGCTGGGACCGCCGCCTGCGGTTCCAGAAGAGCCTGCTGTGGCTGCCGCGCGGCCTGCTGCTGGGCGTCGGCGCGGGCGTCATCCTGGCCGTGGCGGCCCGTTTGCGTCCCCTGCTCCTGCCGGAGCAGATCGCAGTGCTGACCGCGATCGCCGCCGTGGTGGGGGCGCTGGGGGTGCTGGCCGCGATCTGGCTGCGCCAGCAGGATAGCCTGCGCCTGGCCCGTTTCTTTGATGACACGTTCGATCTCAAGGAGCGCCTGAGCACATCGCTGGAGATCGCCGCCGGGCGCACCCGCTCCCCCAACCCGGAGATCACCGCCCGCCTGCTGGAAGACACGCTGAACCGCGCCAGACGCATCAATCCCGCGGCTTACCTGCCCCTGCGCGTCAGGAGCCGCGATGTCGGCCTGTTGCTGGGCCTGGTCGTTTTCCTGGTCCTGCTGCTGGCCCTGCCCAACCCGCAGAGCCAGGCCCTGGCGGAGCAGCAGCTGATGCAGGCCGCCATCCAGCAGCAGGTCGAGCAACTGGAAGCCCTGCGCGAGCAGGTGGCGGAAAACACCACCATTGACCAGGAAACCCGCGAGGCAATGCTGGAAGCGCTCGACCGCGCTACCGAGCGGCTGGCCCAGGAGGAGCTGTCGCGGGAGGAAGCCTTTGCCACCCTGTCTGACCTGGCCGAGGAGATGCGGGCCATGGCCGAACGGTCGCGGACGCTCAGCCCGGAGCAGCGGGAAGCGTATCGCCAGGCTGCGGATGCCGTCCGCGACCGGGCCACTGATCTGAGTCAGGCGCTGGAACAGGCCGATCCGGCCCGCACCGCCGAAGCCCTGCAACAACTCAGCCGGGAACTGACCGGCATCGGCCAGGCGGAACAGCAGCCGCTGGCTGAGGCGCTGCAGGCCGCCGCTGAAGCCCTGCGCGAGGTCAGCCCGGAACTGGCCGAGAACCTCCGCGAGGCGGCGGAAGCCCTGCAGCGTGAAGATACCGGCGCAGCGCAGCAGGCGCTTGAGGAAGCTGCTGCCCAGGCGGCGCAGGAGGCGGCGCAGGAAGCGGCGCAGCAGGCAGCGCAACAGGGCGCCGAAAGCCAGGCCGCCGCCCGCCAGATCGCCTCGCAGGCGGCTCAGCAGGCGGAGCAGGGTGCGCAGCAGGTGGCCCGGCAGCCCGGCCAGCAACGCCAGGGTCAGCCCGGCGGGGAGTCCGGCGACCAAACAGGCGATGGCGCCGCCGCCACCCGCATCCAGCAGATCCAGCCCGGCCAGGACGGGCAGAGCACCGAATCTGACCAGCAGGGTCAGGTCGGTCAGCCCGGTGGCCAGGCGGGGGATGAGACGGGCGAACAGAGTCAGCAGGGCATCATCCAGGGCATCGAGCCTGATGACAGCGCTGGCGATAGCCCCGGCGCCGCCGCCGGTGCGGGCGATAGCGCTGGCGGCCAGCAGGAAGGCGGCTTTGCTGCCAGCGGGGAGACGATCGACCAGAATAATGCCCCGGATGGCCGTGGCCTGACCGACTATGAGCCAATCTTCGCCCCGCGGGCTATCGGCGGGAGCGGCGGCCAGCAGGTGCAACTTGGCGGTTCTGGCGAGCCGGGTGACACGGTCATCGACGAAGGCAACTTTGTACAGGAGCCAGCAGGCGAGTCGATCATCGGCTATGACCGCGTCTTCAGCGATTACGCCAACGCTGCCCGCCAGGCCCTCCAGCGTGATTACATCCCGCTCAGTATGCGCGATATCGTCCGGAACTACTTCGCTTCCCTGGAACCTTAGCGGCACGCACACGATCGGCAACGGTTTGCCTCAGATGGTTCATGGTATTCCACTCTGTCCCCGGCGGTTGATCGGCGTGTTGACCCTGGCGCTGCTGCTGGGCGGCTGCCTGATGCCCGCCACAGAATCGCCTCCTACCGTCGCGCTGCCCGCGCCTGAAGCTTCTTCGACCCCCGCAGTAGTGGAACCTGCCGCGCCGGTGATCCTGCTGGAGCAACCTACCGCCGGGGGGACGCTGCGGCTGATCCGTTACGAAGGTGCACAGGGCACCTGCCTGGCCCTGACCTTTGACCCGCAGACACTGGCGGTTAATCGCTGCGGGACTTTTACCGGGGGCGTCGGCTTTGTGGAGGCGCTGACCGATCCCACCGGCCAGACCGTGCGGGTGGCTTTTGGCCTGACGGGCAACCCGGCGGTGACCGCTGTCGCCATCGAGTTCGCGGGCGGCGGCAACGCCCCGGCAACCGTCAGCGGCGGTGGTTACCTGCTGGTCCTGGCCGCCGGGCAGACGCCCCTGCGGGCGACCGCCATCGATCAGTATGGCTATATGGTCGGGCAATGGCGTTTCTAGGGCGCCGGGCTTCTGGCGCGTTCGCTGGTTTGTCGTATGATCAGGCCATGACCCTTTCAGGGCAGCCTGACTGACCGATCTGGAGATGCGCATGACGACAGCCCCATCCTCATCCACCACGCTCAGCGTGGACGAGTTCCGCGATACAGCCGAGCGCATCGTCAACGAAGTCAGCCGGGTGATCGTCGGCCAGGAAGACGTGATCCGCCACGTGCTGATCTGCGTGATCGCCGGTCGCCATGCCCTGCTGGAAGGCGTGCCCGGCCTGGGCAAAACCATGCTGATCCGCACGCTGGCCGAGGTACTCGACCTCAAGTTCAGCCGCATCCAGTTCACCCCGGATCTGATGCCCGCGGATATCACTGGCACGGACATCATGCAGGAGCGGGAAGATGGCCGCCGCGAGTTCGTCTTTCAGGCCGGGCCGATCTTTGCCAACCTGATCCTGGCCGACGAGATCAACCGCGCCACCCCCAAGACCCAGTCCGCCCTGCTGGAAGCCATGCAGGAGAAGTCGGTGACCGTCTCCAACCGCACCTATCGGCTGGAACCGCCCTTCTTTGTCCTGGCCACCCAGAATCCGCTGGAGATGGAAGGCACCTATCCGTTGCCCGAAGCGCAACTGGACCGCTTTCTGTTCAAAGTGGATGTGCCTTTCCCCAGCGCCGGGGAACTGGTCACGATCCTCGATCGGACAACCGGGGCGGAAGAACCAATGGTGCACAAGGCTGCCGATGGCGCGCGGATCATCGCTATGGGCCAGCTTGCCCTGCAGACGCCGATCGATAGCCGCCTGAGCGATTATGCAGCCCGGCTGGTGGTAGCCACGCATCCCGAAAGCCCGACGGCGCCGGAGATCGTGCGCCGGTATGTGCGCTACGGGGCCAGCCCGCGCGGGGCGCAGGCCCTGATCCTGGGTGGTAAGATCACCGCCCTGCTCAGTGGCCGCTACAACGTAGCTTATGAGGATATCCGGGCGGTGGCTCCGGCAGCCCTGCGTCACCGCCTGTTGCTCAATTTTGAAGGTCTGGCGGAGGGAATCCGCCCTGACACGGTGATCGCCGAATTGCTGGAAAGCGTGCCCAGGGAGACCTGATTCGCGTTGGCCTGTTGATCAGCCGTTCGCCCCGGTCATGCCGGTCGGCGATGGGGGTAGGAAAGAAGTTCTGGCCTATGGATGAGAAAAACCGCAATACCGCCAATCGGGACTCCATGGCGAATGCGGGTGCAGGCCCTGAGCCTGACGCCACCCAGCCTGAAAAGCCCGCCAACACTGCCGGCGACATTCATGCGACGCAGCGCCTGCCCGACATCCTGGGCGCGCCCGGGCAATCCCGGCGTCTCTCCTATGGCTACAGTCGCGACATCGGCATGGTGCGCGCCAACAACGAGGATTCGACGCTGGCCTTCCTGAGCAGCCAGAACAACACGCAGAACAACCCCGATTTTGGCGTCTTCATCGTGGCTGATGGCGCGGGCGGCCATGAGGATGGGGAGCAGGCCTCGATGCTGGCCAGCCGCACGGTGATGGATCTGGTCAGCCAGCGCATCTTCCTGCCCATGCTGCTGCGCCATATTGAGACGGACGCGGAGCCGATTCCCCCGCTGGCGGAGGTGCTGGCTGAAGCCGTCCAGACCGCCGATGCTCGCCTGCGGGAGGAAGTGCCTGGCGGCGGCACGACATTGACGGCGGCGGTGGTGATTGGCGACTTGGTTCATATCGCGCACGTGGGCGACAGCCGGGCCTACCTGATCAGCGGCGGAGGCAACGAACCGCCCAGGATCAGCCAGCTCACCCGCGATCATTCCGTCGCCAAGCGCCTGGAGGAAATCGGCCAGATCACTGCTGACGAAGCCGCCCACCACCCGGAAGTCAGCCGGCTGTGGAAGATGCTGGGCCTCAGCGATAACCTGGAGCCGGATATCAACACCCGCCGTCTGCCGGCGGGCAGCTGGCTGCTGCTGTGCAGCGACGGCCTGTGGAACATGGTAGCGGATAGTGAAATCGCCGCGATTGTGACCGGCGCGACCACCCCGCAGGAGGCTGCCGATCGCCTGGTGCTGACCGCCAATACCTACGGCGGGCTGGACAACATCTCGGTCATCGTGGTGCGGGTGCCCTAGGCCGCGGCCACCGGTCCGGCGAGGAACGCGGCTTCATGGCGGAAAGCACGCTCTTTGACGAAAAGACCCTGCGCAAGCTGGAACAGCTTGCCCTGGTGGCCAGCCAGGTGCGGGCCGGGGCGATCAAGGGCGAGCGACGCAGCACCAAGCGCGGCACCAGCATTGAATTCGCCGACTACCGCAATTACACGCGCGGTGATGACCTGCGCCGCGTCGACTGGAACATCTTCGCCCGCCTGGAACGCCCCTTTATCAAGCTGCTGGAGGAAGAGGAGGATCTGGCCGTCCACCTGCTGCTGGATGCTTCCGCCAGCATGGACTGGCCGCGCGATCCTGGCGCGCCGTCCGCCGCCCACAAGTTCACGTTTGCGCGGCGGTTGCTGGCCGGGCTGGGTTACATTGCCCTGGTTAGCGGCGATCGCCTGAGCGTGCGGGCGTTGGGCGGGCCGGCGCCGCAGCAGTGGGGGCCGGGGCGGGGCCGGGGACGCATCCTGGAGGTGCTCGGCGCGGTGGAGGAATTCCGGACCGCGGGGGAGACGGCGCTCTCAGCCAGCCTGCGCGCCTATGCCCTGCGTGGCGGGCGACCCGGCCTGTGCATCGTGATCAGTGACCTGTTCTCCCCCGACGGCTACGCCGACGGCCTGACCGCCCTGCTGGGGCGCGGCCATGAGGTCGCCCTGATTCATGTCCTCTCCCCGGATGAAGTGAACCCGCCGCTGGCCGGTGACCTGCGGCTGGTGGATGTGGAGACGGCTTCCGGCCAGGATGTTTCGGTCGATGACAGCATGCGCGATCTGTACCGGCGGCGGCTGGTAGCCTGGCGGGAAAGTATCCAGGTGTACTGCGCCGCGCGCGGCGTGCACTATGTCCCGGTGGAAACGTCCGTGCCCTGGGAGGAGGTCATCCTCTACCAGTTGCGGCGGCTGGGCGTGGTGCGCTAGAAACGGGCCGACACCCTGCAATTGCGCGAGGGTATCGCCCGGTCGCCTGTTGACGGCAGAGCGAGCGATACGCGAATGTGAGGGCCGGTTGCCCGTATACATGAGTCCTGGAGGACTTGGCGGTTTATGGCCTTCCTGACACCGCTTGCAGCGCTGCTTGGCGCGCTGGCCATTCCCATTGTGTTGCTGTACCTGCTGCGCCTGCGCCGCCATGAGGCCGAGGTCAGCAGCACCTACCTGTGGCGGCAGATCGTGCAGGATCGTGAGGCTAACGCCCCCTGGCAGCGCCTGCGCCGCAGTCTGTTGCTGTTCCTCCAGCTCCTGATCCTGGCGCTGCTCGTCCTGGCCCTGATGCGTCCGTTCGTGGAGACGCCGACGATCACCACCGGCCGCATTGCCCTGTTGCTGGACGCTTCCGCCAGCATGAACGCGACTGACGTCACGCCCTCGCGCTTCGCTGCCGCTCGCCAGGAGGCGCTGGCCCTGGTGGACGCGCTCAGCGCACAGGACAGCATGACCGTGATCCGCGTGGCGGCAGTGCCAGAGGTGCTGGCCAGCGCCACCAGCGACCGCAACCTGCTGCGGGAAGCCATTCTGAGCGCCCGGCCATCTTCCGGCCCGGCGGACTGGTCGGCGGCGCTGACGCTGGCCGCTGGTGGGGCGACAGGCGTGGAGCATTTCAGCGTGGTGCTGATCAGCGACGGCGGTCTGCCGCCTGACCTGCCGGCCATCCCCGGCGAATTTCGTTACGTCCCGATCGGCCAGAGCGCGGAAAACGTCGGCCTGACGGCGCTGGCCCCTCGCGCTCGCGCCGGGGAGCCGCCGCAGGTCTTTGTGGAAATGACCAACTTCGGGTCACAAACCGCTGAGGTCATCCTTAGCCTGGAACTGGATGGCGTCCTTGACCGGGCCGAGCGTTTCCGCATCGCCGGCGGGAGCGTGCAGGAGATCGTCTACACCGATCTGCCCGGCAGTTTCTCCACGCTCAGCGCGGCCCTGCAACCCGCCAGCGGTTCCCCTGTGCCCGATTATCTGGCGGTGGATGACCGCGCCTGGGCGGTGTTCACACCGCCGGGGGCGGGGCGCATCCTGCTGATGACGCCCGGCAACCTGTACCTGCGCCAGGCGCTGGCCAGTCTGCCGGGTGTAGCGGCCTTCCAGGGGCAGACGGCCGCCGGGCTGCCGACCGGCCAGACCTTTGACCTGTACATCCTGGATGGCTGGCTGCCAGAGGATGGCGTGCTGCCGCCCGGCGACCTGCTGATCGTCAACCCGCCGGGCGATACGGCGCTCTTCCGCGTGCTGGGGCGCAGCCTGGAAACAGGCAACCCCCGTGTTCGCCGTGATGACCCACGCACCCGCTACGTCAGCTTTGACAATGTCAGTGTGCTGGACTTCAACGTGCTGGACGGGGTAGACTGGGCCGAACCGCTGATCACAGTCGATGGCGGGCCGCTGCTGCTGGCCGGGACGGTCGATGGCCGCCAGGTCGCCATCCTGACCTTTGACCTGCACCGTTCCGACCTGCCGCTGCAGATCGCCTGGCCGATCCTGCTGGCCAACCTGATGCAGTGGTACACCCCGGCGCGGACAGCCGGTACAGCGGAGAGCCTGCGCGTGGGGGAGACGCTGGCGCTGAATCCACCCTTCGAGGCGGATACGCTGCGGATCACCGATCCGGATGGCGCGACGACCACCCTGCGCGTGGGCGAGGATGCGCTGATCTACACCGGGATGACGCAGCCCGGCCTCTACACGGTTGAGACCTATGCGCGGGGCGAGTTGATCCGGCGCGAGCCGTTCGCCGTCAACCTGTTCGACCGGGTGGAGGGCCTGATCCGGCCCGCCGAAAGCCTGCGTATTGGCGCCAGCGAAGTCACGGAAGCGGCCCGCGAAGAGATCGGGCAGCGCGAGTTCTGGCCGCTGCTGGCGCTGGCGGCGCTGGCGCTGCTGACGCTGGAGTGGTGGCTGTATCAGCGGCGGATGCGCCTGCCCAGCCCGGCGGAGGTCTGGGCCAGGAGCCGGGCGAAGGGCTGAGGCTTCTGTTGTGGTGGGGAAGATAGTTGTGGGTCGCGCAGGGTGATGCAGGCATTAATGGGGAGTCGGGCCAGGTATGGCGATAACGGTGACGCTGACGCATGACTGCGACGCCCTGGCGGCGCTGCGCGAGGTATTCAGTAGAGGGTCCTATGCCTGATTCCCACCAGCCCCCGCGCGTGATCGTCTGCACCGGCGTTAACTGCAACGCCGCCGGGTACGGGGAGCGCATCTACCGCCGCCTGGAAGCGCTGCTGGCGGAGGCCGATCCACTTCATCCACCATTCCTGTTGCGCACGGCCAATTGCCTGGACATGTGCGCTGAGGGGCCAAACATGGTCATCTACCCCGGCAACCGCCGCTTCAACGGTCTGGACGAGGCCGCGGCGGAGGCAATCGTCCGCCGGGAAACCGCGCTGGACGCTTCCGGGACGGAGTCGTAGGCTTTTGAGGGCGTCATGAGCTTCACCAACCCTATTGCCCTGCTGTTGCTCGCGCTGCTGCCGGTGATTGCCGCCATCGGCTGGCCGCGGGCTGCCTATCGCCGTCGCCGTGACGCGCTCAGCCTGGCTTTGCGCCTGTCGATCGTGGCCCTGATCGTGCTCAGCCTGGCCGGGCTGCAACTCACCCGCGCCGCTGACCGGCTGGCTGTCGTCTTCCTGGTGGATGTCTCCGATAGCATGGACGCCGCCGCCCAGGCTGCCGCCCTGGATTACGTCCGGGCGGCCATGGCCGAAAGCCCGCCCGATGACCGGACAGCCGTGATCCTCTTTGGCGGGGACGCCCTGGTGGAGCGCCCGCTGCTGCCAGGCCGCGAACTGGGGCCGGTCGGCTCCCGCCCCAGCACGCTCAACACTGACCTGGCGGAAGCCATCCGGCTGGGGCTGGCGCTCTTCCCGGCGGATGCAGCCCGGCGCCTGGTGATCCTCAGCGACGGCGTGGCTACGGTGGGCGACGCTCAGGCAGCTGCCCGGCTGGCCGCCGCCGCTGGCGTGCAGATCGATTTTGTGCCCTTCAGTCGGCAGGCTGCGCCGGAAATCGCCGTCACGGATGTGCAGGTTCCTTCGCGGCTCAATGTCAATGAGCCGTTTGAGATCAGCTACACCATCACCAGCGCGATTGATACGCCCGCTGTGGTCACCCTTCAGGCTGGGGGGCAGACGGTCGCCCGTGCGCCGGTCAACCTGCGGGCCGGGGAAAACCGCTACTTCTTCCGCCTCAGTTCTGGCTTCCCCAACCCCGGCTTCAGCGATATCCGCGTGCAGGTGGAGCCGGAGGATTCCGCCGCCGATAGCTTCTACCAGAACAACCAGCTTTCCGCCTTCGCCGAGATCACCGGCCCGGCGCGGGTGCTACTGGTGGCGCGGGATAGCGCGGAAGGCCAGGCGGATATCGAGCATCTGCGCCCGGCGTTGGAGGAGGTCGGGCTGGCGCTGGATACCGCCACGCCCGCCGAATTGCCGATCGGCCTGGCCCCGCTGAGCAGCTACGCCAGCGTGATCCTCGTCAATATCCCGGCGCGGGACCTTTCCTACCTGCGGATGGAAGCGCTGCGCACGTATGTGCGCGATCTGGGTGGCGGGCTGGTGGTCATCGGCGGCGACCAGAGCTATGGCGTCGGCGGCTACTACCGCACCCCGCTGGAGGAGGTCCTGCCGGTGGAGATGCAGCTCCGCGATCAGGAGCGTCTGCCGGCGCTGACCATGCTCTTTGTGATCGACACCTCCGGCTCAATGGGGGCGATTGGGCCGAGCGGTTTCACCAACGTCGATCTGGCCAAAGAAGCGATTATCCGCTCGGTTGACCTGCTCAACCCCGTGGATCGCGTCGGCGTCGTCGGTTTCGATAGCCAGGCGTCCTGGGTTGTCCCGCCTATCTCCGCGGAGAATCCGGCGGCTATTCAGGAGCAGGTTGCCACCCTGCGCGCCGGAGGCGGGACGGACATCCTGGCGGGCATCCGCGCCGCTGCCGATTACCTGCCGCAGGACCCCTCCCTGCTCAAGCATGTTATCCTGCTGACCGATGGCGGCGCCGACCCGACCGGCATCGTTCCCACCGTGCAGCTGATGCGCATCCTGTACAACGCCACAACCACCGTTGTCGCCATCGGCGAAGGCTACGCGCCTTTCCTGCAGGATGTGGCTGTGGCCGGGCAGGGCAACTTTCATGTGGCCCGCGATGTCAGCACAATCCCTTCGATTTTCACTGCGGAGACCGTGCTGGCTACCCGCTCTTACATCATGGAGGAAGAGTTCTTCCCGGCGGTGACCGGCCAGAGTCCGATTCTGAGCGGGATTCAGCGCCTTCCGCCGCTGCTGGGCTACGTGGCGACGACCGCCAAAGAGACCGCCCAGGTGTTGCTGCGCAGCCCGCAGCCCAACGCCGATCCGATTCTGGCGGCGTGGCAATACGGGCTGGGCCGCGCTGTTGCCTGGACGAGTGACGCCGCCGCCCGCTGGGCGCGCCAGTGGGTCACCTGGGAGGATTACCCGCGCTTCTTCAACCAGATGGTACGCTGGACCATCACCGAGGGGCTGAACAGTAACCTGGAGGCGCGGGTGGAGCAGCGCGGGGAGCAGGCCGTGTTGATCGTGGACGCCCGCGACGGGGTGGGGAACTTCCTCAACGGTCTGCTGCTGGACGCCGGAATCGTCAGTCCTGGCCTGCAGGCGCAGGCTGTCCAGCTCTTTCAGGTGGCGCCGGGGCGCTACGAGGGCGTTTTTGAGCCGGGGGAGGAAGGCGCGTACTTCATCCGTCTGGTCGGGCGGCCCGCGCCCGGCGCGCGGATTCCCGCCGACGTGCGCGTGGCCCAGACGACCGGCTGGGTGCTGACCTATTCGCCGGAGTACCGCCTGCCGGCGGGCAGCCAGGACATCGACCTGCTCAACGAACTGGCCAACCTGACCGGCGGCGGCTCGCTGGCCGGGCGGCCAGAAGCTGTTTACGCTCACAACGTGCGGGCCGCCCGTGCGGCGCTGCCGCTGTGGCCATGGTTGCTGGGACTGGCGGCGATCCTGCTGCCGCTGGATGTGGGCGCTCGTCGCCTGGTGCTGACCGCCGCCGATCTGCGCCGGTTGCGGGCGTGGCTGGATGCCCGGCTGGGTCGCCCGGCGCCTGTCCGGGAGGCTGTCCGCGCCGAGCAGCTTGACCGCCTGATGGCCGCCCGTGAGCGTGCCCGCAGCGAGATGGAAGGCGGTGAGTTGCACCCGCCCGCCGGGCGCATCCTGCCCGCTGACGAGCGCCGCCAGCCAACGCCCGCCCGCCCTGGCCCGGAAGAGGCCGCCCCCGCTGCCGCGACCGCTGCCGCGCTGGCTGCCCGCCGCCGCGGGGCGCGGCAGGAACAGGGCGCTCCGCCGTCCACGCCGGGGCCGCTGCCTGCCCAGCCGCCAGCGCCTCCCCCGGAGCCGCGTCCGGCGCGGCGCGGCACGCCCCAAGCTTATCCTAAGCCGCCCAAAGCGCCGGAGGAGGAAGGCACGGTGGCCTCCCGCCTGCTGCGGCACAAGCGCGCCCGCGAGCAGGATCGGGACGAGGATAGCCTGCCCGAATAGGCGGAAGGCTAAAGCTGGAAGCGCCTGCAGGGGTGGAACACCAGGCGGGTACAGGTGAGGATAGTGAAACAGCACAACGGGGGCGCTCCACCGCAGAGCGCCCCCGTGTGATTCCCATTCCAGCGCAGCGCGGGCGCTAGCCGCCGCCCGCGACCATCTGCACGAATGGCCCAACCTGCGCCACCAGCTCGCTCACGCTGCTGCCCATCATCCCGAAGAACATCTGCGGGAAGAGACCGATCCAGAAGATCAGGACGATCAGCGGCACCAGCGCCACCAGTTCCTTCCAG
>JAIOAT010000050.1 GCA_019873685.1 Chloroflexota bacterium | reverse complement strand
CAATTATGCCGGTAAGGCGGCGGTCACACAACCGGCGGAGCAGCCCCCCGCGTGACGAACGGGCCACAGGTATCCACTGGTCGCCCCGCGTTACTCACAGAGGCCCACTTAACCGACCCTTGACACCGGCAAGTCGCTACGCTAACATATCAACACAACGGTGCGGGGCAGTAGCTCAGCTGGTTAGAGCACTCGCCTGATAAGCGAGAGGTCACAAGTTCGAGTCTTGTCTGCCCCACCTGTTTTTTGTTCCCGGGGATGTAGCTCAGTGGGAGAGCGCCTGCTTTGCAAGCAGGATGTCAGGGGTTCGAATCCCCTCATCTCCATGTTTTGTTTTCCCGCCTGTAGGCCGCAACCGGCCCGGCGTAGGGATGTCGTCGTTTGACAGACCGCCGGGAGACCCGTATACTACGACAAATGGGTGTACAGGAAGCAGGCTGGGAGTATGCGCGTCGTCCTGAGACAACTGATCCGCTTTCAGAGATGAGGCACGGTGGCTTGGCGCCAGCGTGCTTTTGTTTTTCTGCCGTTGTAAACGCGTGCGGTCATAGCGCCGCCGCCAGGAAAGGAGCGATCTGGTGGACTATGGGATGATCGGCAAGATTGAGAAGGCCAAGCGCTACGCCGAACAGCGCGATCGGATGCGGTTCCTGTCCTTTGAAGTCGCCTTCAAGGGTGACAACAGCGATCACACCGTCAAGCACGATCACGGAACCTGGTCCTGCACCTGCAACTTCTTCCAGACCCGCGGCGTCTGCAGCCACACCATGGCCCTGGAAAAGGTCCTGGAAGGCATGCTCGGCAGCGAGTCTGAGGAGCAGGCGTAGCGGGCGTCCGGACCTCGCCCCCACCCCACAACTGGATACCACCCGCTTCGGCGACGCTCATCTGGTGATGAGCGTCGCGCTTTATCGGGCTGGCCCGCGCCGCTGAGGAAGTAGGCAACTGGGCGTGTAATGCAGGTGCAAGAATGCAGATTGTCCGCGGGCAGGCCGTCGGGTAGAATAACCCCTTGCTCCCGTGCTGGAGCGGGTAACGGTCACAGAAATGGCGGCAGGAGATGCGACGCTGGTTGCTGGTAGTGCTGGGACTGATTTTCAGCGGGTTCTTTCTGTATCTGGGCTTTCGCGGCCTGGACCCCCTTCGTTTATGGGAAGCGATCCGTACAATTGAGGTGGGCTGGCTCCTGCCAGCGACCGCCGTCTACTTTCTGGCAGCCTACATCATCACCTGGCGCTGGTACTACCTGTTGCGTCCGGTGCGCGATGTCCACCCACATCGCCTGTTTCCACTGGTGATCATCGGCTACACCGGCAACAACATCTACCCTTTTCGCATCGGTGAGGTCATCCGCGCCTACCTGCTCAACCGCCAGACCGGAGCCAACATCCCGGCAACACTGACCACGATCCTGGTCGAGCGCGTTTTTGATGGGATCACGATGCTGGCTTTTGTCTTTGCCGCACTGCTGTTTGTGGAGTTCGATGCCCCCGGCATCCGTTCCGGGGTCATGATCCTGACGGCGGCGTTTGTGGTGGCGCTGCTGGCTTTCTTTGCCCTGGCCTTACGCCCGGCGCTAACCCGCCGCCTGGTCGTGGCGCTGATCGACCGCCTGTTTCCTGCGCGGCTGGCTGAGCCGATGCTGGACCTGGCGGATAACCTGCTCTCCGGTCTGGAGGCACTGCGCAGCCCACGCGATCTCATCCTCACCTTTGCAGCCTCACTGCTGAGCTGGACGGTAGAGGCCAGCACATACTGGATCGTGCTGCATGCCTTCCCTTTCACGGCCAGCTTCTTCGTCGTTCTGCTGATGGTCGGGCTGGGCAACCTGGCCACCATCCTGCCAACCACGCCCGGCTACATCGGCACTTTCCACGGGATTGTCGCCCTGGTGCTGGTAGCTTTCGGCGTGGAGCAGGCCGGCGCGGCAGCGTACGCGGTGGTCATGCACGCGGTCATCTGGCTGCCGGTGACAGTCGCCGGCGTGATCACCCTGCTGCGTCTGGGATTGGGCTGGCAGGACTTCGCCCGCGCCCGGCAGGCAGTGGCCGCCGCCCGCCACGACACGCCCTGAGGCGTGGCTGGCCGGAATTTAGCGCGTTTTTACCCAACGATTGTGCCGGACGGTGTACGATCAGGAAGAGCCAGCGGCGCGGCAAAGCGACCGCTGGCGGGAAACGGAGACGCATGAGCGCAAAACTGCAGGTGGCGATCATCGGGGCGGGAGCAGCCGGGCTGGCTGCCGCCTGGGACCTGGCCCGCGCCGGGCACCGTGTCACCGTCTATGAAGGCGGCGCGGAGGTCGGTGGGCTGGCCGCGGGATTCCGGGACCCTGCCTGGGAGTGGTCGCTGGAGAAGTTCTACCACCACTGGTTTGAGACCGATACCGACATCCTGAACCTGATCGCCGAAATCGGTCAGGCGGACAAAGTGCTCTTCCCCTGGCCGACAACCAGCATCTGGACAGAAAACGGCACCTTCCCGGCGGATAAGCCCCGCCTGGGGAGCGCTCTGCTTTCGCGGGTGATCAATGTGCTGGCTATGCCGGGGCTGTCACTGCTGGACAGGCTGCGCTTTGGCGCGGTGAGCTTTCTGCTGACCAAATATGCTGGCGGGGTGGCTCTGGAGCGTTACACTGCCGACGCCTGGCTGCGCCGCTGGGTAGGCCGCCGGGCCTATGAGGTCATGTGGCGCCCGTTGCTGATCGGCAAGTTCGGTGCGCTTTACGACCGGGTCAACATGGCCTGGATGTGGGCGCGGCTCTACAAGCGCACGGCGCGGCTGGGCACCTACCGGGGCGGCTTCCAGGCCATGCTGGAAGACCTGGCGGCAGCAGTGCAGAGCGCCGGGGCGGAGATTCGACTTAACACGCCAGTTGAAGCAATCCGGCCCGCGCCGGAGGGTGGGCTGGATGTCTCTGTGAACGGTTCGGCGACGCGCTATGACCGCGTTCTGGTCACCACCGGGCCGGGCCTGCTGCTGCGCCTGGCGCCCGACCTGCCGGAGGCATATGCGGCGCAGGTGCGCGCCCTGCGCAGTCTGGGGGCGGTGGTGGTCATCCTGGCGCTGGATCGCCAGCTGATGACCGATGGCACCTACTGGCTCAACCTGCCCGCCAATAGCCCGGACAAAGCGACCAACCCCTTCCCCTTCCTGGCGCTGGTGGAGCATACCAACTATGTCCCGCCGGAACACTTCGGCGGCGATCACATTGTGTATCTGGGCGACTACGTCCCCGCTGATCATGAGTACTTCCGACTGGACGAGGACGCGCTGGCGGAGCGTTTCATCCCGGCGCTGACGAAGGTCAACCCGGCCTTCCGCCCGGACTGGATTCGGCGGCGCTGGGTGTTCCGCGCGCCATATGCCCAGCCTGTGCCGTTTGTCAACCATTCGCGTCACATTCCGCCGATCAGAACGCCACTGGACGGGCTATACTGGGCGAGTATGAGCCAGGTGTATCCCTGGGATCGCGGCACCAATTACGCTGTAGAGATCGGGCGGCGCGCCGCCCGCCTGCTGGCTGAATGAGCGTTTGCGATGGGGGAGACAGACCGATGAGCATCGGACGCGAGTTTATGCTGAAGACCCGCTATGCGCAGATGGGGCCATCCGACCAGTCCCAGGGCGTGCCCCAGCCACCACTGGAAAAGCCCGCCCCGCCGGGTGCGACACGGCTACCCCTGCCGGAAGCAGCGACTGCTGCGCCTGCGCCGCTATCCTTCCTGGACCTGGTGACGCGCCGCCAGACCCTGCGCCGCTACGCGCCGACGCCGCTGAGTCTGGCAGAACTGGCCTACTTGTTGTGGTGCACACAGGGCGTCAAGAAGATTACCCCGACCAACACGCGGCGCACTGTACCCTCCGCAGGCGCGCGCCATGCCTTTGAGACGATTGTGCTGGCCAACCGTGTCGAGGGACTGGCGGCGGGTCTGTACCGTTACGGCGCCCTGGCCCACGACCTGATCGTCCTTGACGCTCCGGCGGACATTGCCGCGCAGGTTATGGCTGCCTGCCTGGATCAGCAACAGGTCGTCGATAGCGCGGTCACTTTCATCTGGGTGGCGGATGTCTACCGGATGCAGTGGCGCTACGGCGAGCGCGGCTACCGCTACCTGCACCTGGACGCCGGGCACGTCTGCCAGAACCTGTACCTGGCAGCGGAGTCAATCGGCTGCGGCGTGTGCGCGATGGCTGCCTTTGACGACGAGCGCCTCAACAGCCTGCTGGGCCTGGATGGCGAAACCGAATTTGTCATCTACCTGGCCTCGGTAGGGCGGCGGGAGAATGCCTGATACAACATGGAACCTTGGATGGAAGAGCCTGATTCGATCAAGGTGATCGAGGTGGCACAACCGGAGCGGATGCTCGACGCCCGTTCCAAGACGGCGATGCTGACCATCGCCACCTGGGCGGATTTCTTCCGCATCGATGAGCAGTGGCACGCCCTGCACCAGTGGCGGCTATGGAAGCATGGCAGGGTGGTCAACGAAGTCAGCCACCTGGGAGAATATACGACCCGCCTGGGCGACGTGCTGGCCGTCTGCCCGTTGGAAAGCGATGACATCGTCTGCCGGGTGCAGGTCACCGAAATTCGGATGGTCGATTGCGATCAGCTGACGGACCAGGAACTGGCCGAACTGGGTTATGCCAGCCGCGAGGAATATCATCGCCAGTGGCGCGAAATGACCGAAGATTCTTCCAGAGGATGGTTCATGCGGGTGATGCTGCTCTCTGATCGCTCCACCATCCTGCAGTGAGCGGAAGCAACCGATGAGGATTCAGCGGGATACGGGTGTACTGATCAGCGGTGTCGGGGAAGGGCTACGGCCTTTCCCCGGATAGATGTGGAGAAAGCCAGCGGTTTCGCCCGGCTGGCGGATGACGTAAGCGCGCCGGGTTCCGGCGCTTGAGGCTGTTGCACAACGAAAACAGAAGGAATGCAAGCACATGAAGAATATCGCGGTTATCGGAGTGGGGTATGTCGGCCTGGTCACAGCGGCAGCCTTTGCCGATCTGGGCAACCGGGTGGTTGCCCTGGACATCAATGAGGAGAAGATCGCCCGTCTCAAGCAGGGGATCATGCCCATTTACGAACCGGGCCTGCAGGAGATGGTGGAGCGTAACGTCCGCGCGGGCCGCCTGTCCTTTACGACGGCCTATGATGTGGCGCTCAAAGACGCCGAGTTCGTCTTTATCTGTGTGGGGACGCCGGAAGGCGTCGATGGCGAGGCCGACCTGCAATATGTGCGCATGGCCGCCGAGTCGATCGCCCGCACCATGGATCATCCGCTGATCGTCATTAACAAGAGCACCGTGCCAGTCGGCACGGGCGACTGGGTAGCCGACATTATCAGGGAAACCCAGCCGCGCCCGATCCAGTTCGCTGTGGTGAGCTGCCCCGAATTCCTGCGGGAAGGCTCTGCCATCAACGACTTCATGAATCCGGACCGCACCGTGCTTGGCTCCGAGGATCGCTCGGCGGCGGACGCGGTGGCGCAATTACACCTGCCGCTGCGCGCCCCGATCGTGGTCACCGACCTGCGCACGGCGGAGATGATCAAGTATGCGTCCAACGCCTTCCTGGCGACCAAGATCAGCTTCATCAATGAGATCGCCAACATCTGCGAAAGCCTGGGCGCGGACGTGACCGAAGTCGCCCGCGGCATGGGCTTTGACAAGCGCATCGGCCCCCAGTTCCTGAACGCCGGGCTGGGCTATGGCGGTTCCTGCTTCCCCAAGGATGTCAAGGCGCTCAAGTACATGGCTCAGGTGCGCGGCAAGCATCCACAGCTGCTGGACGCCGTGATCCAGATCAACGACTTCCAGCGTAAGGCTGCGGTGATCAAGGTACGTGAACTGCTTGGCGGCAACGTCCAGGGCAAGACGATCGGCCTGCTGGGGCTGGCGTTCAAGCCCGGCACCGATGACATGCGTGAGGCGCCTTCCCTGACCATCGCTGAGATGCTACGGGATGAGGGCGCTACCGTGCGCGGCTATGACCCCGTCTCGATGGAGAACGTGGCCCGCACCCACCCCTGGATCGAGCTGAAAGGCAACGCCTATGAACTCGTGGAGGGGTGCGACGCCGTGATTGTCGTCACCGAGTGGAATGAGTTCAAGCAGCTGGACATGGAGCGGGTGCGCAGCCTGATGGCCGCGCCGAATCTGGTAGACGGTCGCAACATCTACGATCCAGCCACTATGCGCCAGTACGGCTTCAACTACCGGGCCATCGGGCGCGGCTACAATGGTGAAGGCGTCACCAACGGCGACTGATCCGCCGTCCTGATCATCGGCTGACCGGCGCGCTCCCCGGGTCGGGGGGCGCGCTTTTTCCTCCAGCAGACCAAGACCTTGGAACCGCATGAGAATCGCACCGGGCTTCCCCTACTCCCGGGTATAATCAGTTTCAGGATCGCCTGTGTCGTACTGGAAACATCGGCAAAGTCTCTACGTGGAGGACATCATGGCAGCCAGAATCACCAGGTCCGAAGAAGAGTGGCGGGCTGAGCTGACACCGGAGCAATACCGCATTCTGCGCCAGAAGGGCACAGAGCGCCCTTTCAGCGGCGAGTACGTGCACGCCAAAGCGGATGGGACATATGTCTGCGCCGGGTGCGGCCAGCCGTTATTCCGTTCCGAAACCAAGTACGATTCCGGGTCTGGCTGGCCGAGCTTCTGGGATGTGATTGATCAGGGCAACGTTGAGCTGCATCTCGATACCAGCTACGGGATGCGCCGCAGCGAGGTGACCTGCAGTCGCTGCGGCGGACACCTGGGCCATCTCTTTGACGATGGCCCGCAGGAGACCACCGGTCTGCGTTACTGCATCAACTCGGCATCGCTGCGGCTCAAGCCGGACAGCGACCAGAGCTAATCTTTACCGGGAGCGGGGTGCAGCCTCGCTCCTTACCGCCACCCAGGGGGGACAATGCTGCGGGTTGGGCTGGATCTCATCTCCATCGCGCGCGTGGCCCGCGCCCGTGCGCGTTTCGGCGAGCGCTTCGATCAGCGCTTTTTCACGCCGCAAGAGCTGGCCATCTGCGAGGGAGATCTGCGCCGGCTGGCAGCACGCATCGCCGCCAAAGAAGCGGCAGCCAAGGCGCTGGGCTGCGGGATCGGCGATGTGCGCTGGATCGACCTGGAGATCACGCGCGATGAGCGTCAGCGGCCGCTGTTGCGCCTGCACGGCCAGGCGGCGGCCCTGGCGGAGGCACTGGGGCTGAGCACGTGGGAAGTCAGCCTGACCCATGAAGGGGACACCGCTGGCGCGGTGGTGGTCATGCTGAGCTGAGCGCGGCCCTCAGGCTGGGCCGGCTTCGTCAGCGGGCGGGGTTGAGCGCCCTGCCCGGCGGCGATCGCGTTCCACCAGCGGTGGCAGGCTCATCCCCAGCAGTCCGACCAGGATGGCCGCAGTGTTGGCGATCAGGCAGCCCGGCCCGGCGGCAGCCAGCACAGCATCGATAGTGTTACGGTACTGCAGAATCGCCCCTTCGTAAGCGCTTTGCAGACCGAACAGCAGCGCCAGCAGACCGATGACCGCCCAGGCAGCCCGCAGACCGCGCGCCAGCCCTTCACTGATAACCGGCGCCAGTCCCAACCTGTCCAGCAACGGATCCAGGGCGTAATGCAACGTGATGCCCAGCACGGCCAGAGCGGTACTGATCAGCCAGACCGGGCTGATCAACAGGGCGATGATCGCCGCCGCGCCCCGTTCGATGGCCGGGGTGCTGGTCACGCCAACCGCCAGCGCCGCACTGATCAGCTGCGTCCCGGCCAGAACCAGGCTGATTGTCAGGCTGAGAGCCAGAATCGCCCAGGGAATCCAGCCCGCCAGGCGGATACCGCCCAGCCGGGCCGCATACAGGCGTCCCAGCGCCACCCACGCGCCAACCGCTGCACTGACCATGATGGGGCCGGTAAACAGAAGCAGGGAGTCCATAGGCGCCCTATCCGGTTAATCACTCACCCGCGCTGCCCGGCGCTGCCTGATTCAGGCTTCCCCCAGCGTCTGGACAAGCTGGCGCAGGGCAGGCCGGTATTCGCCGCTGAAGTCGATGCGCGGGGCGCGGCGCAGGGCGTCCGGTACAGGGACAGCCCCGACCTGCGCAACGATGATGCGCTTCTTGTGCTGGCGGAAGTATTCCCAGGCCTGGCGGGCGGGGGCACAGTCAAGCGCCGCCGCCGACAGAATCACCAGCAATTGCGTGCAGTCCTCCAGCGCGGGATGCACACCGCTGGCCCAGGCGATATCGCCATTGGTGGCGCGGGGCAGCCAGGTAGCCACACCCAGATTGTTGAGATCGCTGGAAAGCCGATGCGCCAGCGGGGCGTCAACATCCGCGTGGGCGATGTAGGTGGTTGCTACAGCGCGGACGGGACGGCTCTGCCGCGCAGCGGGGCCATCCGCAACCGCAGCGCGGACCGGGGCCGGCTGCCGGAGGCTGGCGTGAGCGTCGGTACGCCCCATGCGGAAGATAGTCGTCCCACACACCGGGCAGACCCCGCGTGTGCCGGGCGCGCCGCGGCGCGTCCAGACAGGGCGGGGGTCTTCCATCTCGACGGTATCCCGGCAGCGGACGCAATAGGCTTCAATGGGTTCCGGGTCGTCGTCGTAATCGTCGGCGAAATCGGGCATCGGCAGCCTCCTCCTTGCGGGCGGAAAGACCAGCTACCTGAAGAATCACCACGCAGAGGGGCGACTCATCCGCCGCCCCGTCTGCGTGGAGATGAAACCAGGGAGATCATCAGCCCCGCCGGGCCGATCCAGCGGGCAACCCGGCTGCCACCGGCCCGCGAACCCGCCCAGGCGCTCAAACAGAGCATGGAGACAAGGGGCCTAAGCCCCCTGTCGACCTGTCCGCCCTGTGCCCCTGCTCTGTGCACCGCTGCGTCTGTCCTGCCGGCCTGCGGCAAGCGACTGAGCAACTAACGCTTGGTGTAGGTCGGGGCCTTGCGAGCACGCTTGAGACCGGGCTTCTTACGTTCCTTGACGCGCGGATCGCGGGTCAGCAGGTCGCCTTCGGCGCGCAGAACGCTGCGCAGTTCCGGGTTGAGCTTGACCAGCGCGCGGGCCATACCCAGGCAGATGGCGTCCGCCTGGCCGGTGATGCCGCCGCCGCGCACATGCACGGTGACGTTCAGGGCCTTCTCCATACCGGTTGCCCGCAGCGGTTCCAGCACGCGGTTAACATCGTTCTCGCGGGTCAGGAACTCTTCCGCCGCCTTGTCGTTGATCAGGATGTTGCCGCTGCCGCCCGGATAAATGCGCACCCGCGCGGTCGCTCTCTTGCGACGGCCAACGCCTTCATAATACTGTGTTGACATAGTCTGTCCTCAGCCTTACAGTTCCAGCTTCTTGGGCCGCTGCGCCTGGTGCGGGTGTGTCTCGCCCGCGTAAACCTTGAGCTTGCTGAGCATCTGCCGACCGAGTGCGTTCTTGGGCAGCATGCCCCGCACGGCCAGCTGGATGACGCGCTCCGGATGCTTCTGGAGCATCACCCGCAGCGTCGTTTCCTTGAAGCCGCCGGGGTACATCGAGTGACGATAGTACATCTTGTCGGTCAGCTTCTTGCCGGTGACATGAATACGGTCGGCATTGATGACGATCACATAGTCCCCGGCGTCCACGTTAGGGGCGTACTGGGGCTTGTGCTTGCCCTTCAAGATCACCGCGATCTGCGAGGCGAGACGCCCAAGCGTGAGACCTTTGGCGTCCACCACCCACCAGTCGCGTTGAATCTCGGCGGGTTTGGTGACATAGGTGTTGATGCGCATGTTGCCACTCCACTTCATTGCGGGGCGTCTCACAGCCCGCGTCAATACTCCACACTGACCAGAGTTAAGCCGTGCGGCGGGGCGGTTGGCCCTGCCCGGCGACGGTCGGCTGCCGCCAGCGCCGCGGCAAACTCCTCCGGAGACATCGCGCCACGCCCGACTTCAACCAGCGTACCGACGATACTGCGCACCATCCGCTGCAAAAAAGCATTGGCAGTGATGGTGTAGCTGCTCAGCGCGCCGTCGGCCCAGTCCAGTTCAGACTGCATCACCTGGCGGCGGGTATGGCCCACCACGTCGGGATCGTCCTCGCCGGGCGGCTGGCCGAAGGTGGCGAAGTCATGCTCGCCGATCAGCATGGCCGCCGCTGTTTGCATGGCCGCGCCGTCCAGCGGGACGGCGATCTGCCAGGCGTAGCGATCCCACAGCGGCTGGCGGATCCGCCGCCGGTAGAAGCGGTAGACGTACGTCCGCCGCCTGGCGCTGAAGCGGGGATGAAACCCCGGCGGAGCGACGGCGATTGTCTGCAGCGCGATATCGGTTGGTAATTGAGCGTTGAGCGCCCGGAGGAGGGCCTCAGGCTCATGCCGCCAGTCCACATCGAAGGCGATCACCTGCCCGCTGGCATGGACCCCGGCGTCGGTTCGGCCAGCGCCGATGACCGTGACCGGCCTTCCGCTGAGGCGTTGCAGCGCCTCTTCCAGAGCGGCCTGGATGGTGGGCGTCGCGCCGGCCTGGCGTTGAAAGCCGTGATAGGCGCTGCCATCGTAGGCCAGGGTTGCCCGGAAGCGCGGCATCGCACTCAGCCCGGCAGCTGGCTTACTCTTCTGGCCGATCCACCAGCTCGATCAGCACCATCTCGGCGCGGTCGCCATTGCGGAGGCCCACCTTGAGCGTCCGTGTGTACCCGCCGGGACGGTTCTCGTAGCGGGGGGCCAGCACGTCAAACAGCTTCTGCACGGAGTCGCGGTTGTTCAGGCGGGCCAGGGCGATGCGCCGGGCATGCACCCCGCGCTCCGGCTGTTCATGAGCCAGCCCGCGCTTGGCCAGGGTGATCAACTTCTCCGCCTCGCCCTGGATGGCTTCCGCCTTGGCGCGGGTGGTCTGGATCCGCTCGTGGCGGATCAGCTCGTTCATCAGGTTCCGCCGCAGGGACTTGCGTTGATCCTTGTTGCGGTTCAGCTTCTTGCCTGCAATACGGTGTCGCATAGTGTCACTCTACTCTTGTCGGCTAGGGCGTCCCGGTCGTCAGCACACGGCTCAGGGAGGCTAGGCTTCCTCGGTCTCGTCGACCGGGTAGCCCTTTTCCTTGAGCTTCTGCTTCAGTTCGGAAAGCGATTTTTCGCCAAAGTTGCGGATGGCCAGCATGGCGTCCTGACCGCGCTCCAGCATCTCCAGCACCTCACCGACGGTGGTGATGCCGGTGCGCTTGAGCGAGTTAAAGACGCGCACGCTGAGGTCCAGGGTCTCGATCGGCAGGTCGTACGTTTCGTGCCGGACGCTTTCCTCCGGCTCCTCAACCGGCTCCATCTCCAGGAAGGTTTCCGCGCTGACACCGGCGATGGCCCGCAGCTGGTTGATCAGGATCTTGGCGGCCTCGCTCATGGCTTCATCCGGGCGGATGGTGCCATCCGTCCAGATTTCCAGGATGAGCCGGTCGTAATTGGTGTGCTGGCCAACGCGGGCCTGCTCGACCTCGTAGTTCACGCGCCGGATCGGGCTGAAGATGGCGTCAACCGGCAACTCGCCGATGGCCAGGCGCTCGCGGTTTTCCACGGGGCTGTAGCCGCGCCCGGTGCTGGCAGTGAATTCGAAGTCGAGGTTGGTATCCTCGCCATCGGCGGTGAACAGGTACAGGTCGGGGTTGATGATCTCAACCTCCGGCGGGCAGACGATGTCCGCCGCCGTGACCACACCGGAACCGCGCACTTCCAGGGTCAGGTGGGCGGTGTCCACATCGTACATCTTCAGCCGGACCTGCTTGAGGTGCAGGATAATCTGAGTCATATCCTCCCGCAGGCCAGGCACAGCGGAAAACTCATGGGCGACATCGGTCACGCGCACGGACGTGATGGCCGCGCCGGGCAGCGAGGCCAGCAGCACCCGCCGCAGGGCGTTCCCCACGGTGATGCCATACCCACTCTCCAGCGGGCTGATGATGAAACGCCCGTACTTCTGGGTATTGGCGTCAGCTTCGATCTTCGGCAGCACCATGCTGCCAGTGATATTGCTCGTCAAAGAAACCCCCTCCTCTGCTCACGCTGAGGTTCCGGGTATAGGGCGGGGCGGGGGACGGCTGCCCCCCACCGCCGGTTGCGTTTAGCGCGAGTAGTACTCCACGATCAACTGGTCGTTGATCGTCAGATCGATGTCGCTGCGTTCCGGACGGCGCAGGACGGAGCCGCTCAACTCGGTTGTGTTGAGGGCCAGCCACTCCGGGACGGGCGGGCGGTTTTCCAGGGCACTGCGCAGATCGCGGAAATACTGCCGCTTGCGGCTGCCCTCGCGCACGGCCACGACGTCATTGGGGCCAACAATCAGGGACGGGATATTCGTCCGCCGGCCATTGACGGTGAAGTGCCCGTGACCAACCAGCTGGCGGGCATGGGCGCGCGATTCGGCAAAGCCGAGGCGGTAGACCACGTTATCCAGGCGCGATTCCAGAATAGAAAGCAGATTGGAGCCGGTCAGGCCGGGACGACGCTGCGCTTCCCGGAAGTAACGGCGGAACTGGCGCTCCAGCACGCCGTAAATCCGGCGGGCCTTCTGCTTTTCGCGCAACTGACGATGATAGTCCGAAGCGCGTCCGCGTCGGAACTGAGCATCACGGCCATGCTGGCCGGGGGGATAAGCACGCCGTTCGAAGGAGCATTTCGGTGAAAGGCAGCGGGAGCCTTTCAGGAAAAGCTTTTCCCCTTCTCGACGGCAGAGTTTACAAACGGGGCCACCAAAGTGTGCCATAGCTGTTCGTCATCCTCCGCGTAAAGACGGTTCAATTGTGTGAGTGGCGCTACTGCGCCACACCCGCGTATTAGACGCGGCGCTTCTTGGGCGGCCGGCACCCATTGTGCGCGACCGGGGTCACATCCGTGATCGAGCGAACCTTGAGGCCGCTGGCCTGGATCGCGCGGATGGCCGCTTCACGACCGGGGCCGGGGCCTTTCACCACAATATCCACCTCCTGCATCCCGTGCTCCTGGGCGACGGCGCTGGCCTGCTGCGCAGCCAGACGCGCCGCGTAGGGCGTGCTCTTGCGGGAGCCTTTGAAACCGGAGGTGCCGGCGCTGGCCCACGAGATCACATTGCCCTGCTGATCGGTCAGGCTCACGATGGTATTGTTGAAGGTGGCATGAATATGGGCCTGGCCGTAAGGGATGTTCTTTTTGACCTTACGCTGTGCCCCGCGGCGCGGAGCCGCCGCCTTTCTGGTACGTCCCATAGTTTTCCATCCTGCCTTGACTGGTTTACAGGTCGTTAGGCTACAAACCGGACACCCTCCCCAACCTGCTGGCGCACCATCGCTTCAGGCTGCCAGGGCATGCCACGCATGCCCCAACACGTCGCTGGATGGCAACAGCCGCAGGGAGGACGGGTGATCCCGCTGGTGATTACTTCTTCTTCATGCCGCGCCGACGCCCACGCCCGGCCACCGTCTTCTTGGGGCCTTTGCGCGTCCGGGAGTTGGTGCGGGTCCGCTGGCCACGGACGGGCAGATGCAGGCGGTGCCGTGTTCCCCGGTAGCAGCCGATTTCCTGCAGACGCTTGATGTTCATCTGCACTTCGCGGCGCAGGTCCGCCTCGATCTGATACTTGCTCAGCTCCTGGCGCAGCGCGGAAGCTTCGGCTTCGGTCAGGTCCTTGGTCCGGGTGTCCGGGTTGACGCCTGTCGCTTCGATGATCTGCTTCGCCCGCGTCGGGCCAATGCCGTACAGGTACTGCAGACTGATGATGATCCGCTTGTCGCGGGGCAAATCTACACCTTGAACACGCATGCGACGTTTCCTTCGGTTTAACCCTGACGCTGCTTATGCTTGGGATTCTGGCAAATCACCATGACTCTGCCATGGCGCTTGATGATTTTGCATTTGGGACAGCGCCGCTTTACCGACGTTGTGACTTTCATGGCAATTCCCTGTGACAAACATGGTCCTTCCAGCAGACGCGAAGCTTCATTCTAGCAGAAAATGAAGGCCGAGTCTAGGGGGCTGTCAGGACGATCGGTCCGTTTTCTGTCACTGCTATCGTATGCTCGAAGTGCGCACACAACGAGCCATCGCGGGTGACCACCGTCCAGTGGTCGTCCAGGACGCGGGTCTCCGGGCGCCCCGCGTTGACCATCGGCTCCAGCGCAAAGGTCATCCCCGGCTTGAGGATCACGCTGCGCCAGCCATAAGCCGCCGCCCGACGCGGCCACCAGTTGGGGATTTGCGGCTCTTCGTGCATGTGCCGCCCCACCCCGTGCCCCGTGTATTCCCGCACCACGCTGTAGCCCTGCTCCTCCACATACCGCTGGATGGCCTTGGAGATTTCGCTGGAATCACGGCCTGCCTGGCTGGCCTTGATGCCGATCCACAGCGCCTGTTCCGTGACTTCCAGCAGCCGCCGCACAGCAGGGCTGACCTCACCCACGGCGTAGGTCCAGGCGGAATCGGCCACAAAGCCGTTGTAGATCGTACCGCAGTCCAGGCTAATGATGTCGCCTTCCTGCAGGATACGGTCTGGCCGCGGGATGCCATGCACCAGTTCATGGTTGATGCTGGCATTGATCGTGGCCGGGTACGGGTGCGGGCTGCCCGGCGGGTAGCCCAGGAAGGCCGGTTTGCCCCCCGCCTCGGCGATCACTCTGGCGGCGATGGCGTCCAGTTCCGCCGTGCTGACCCCCGGGCGGATGGCTTCCCGCATGGCGGCATGCGCGCGGGCGTTGATGCGCCCGGCTTCGCGCATGATCTCCAGTTCCTCAGGGGTCTTCAGGTGGATGGCCATAGTGACTGCTTTTCCCTCATTCAGCCTGGTCGGCCTGCAGCGTCTGCAGGATGGCCTCGGTTACCGCCTCGATGGGCCGGTCTGCCGCGATCTCCCGCAGCAATCCACGCTCGCGGTAGTAGTCCAGCAGCGGGCGTGTCTTGTGATGGAACTCAGCGATACGCTTGCGGACAGCTTCCGGCTGGTCATCGTCGCGGGTAAAGAGCCGCCCACCATCGACATCGCACACGCCCTCGGTACGGGGCGGGTTGTAGCGCCGGTGATAGATATGCTGCTCGTTCAGCGTGCACTGCAGCCGCCCGCTGATGCGCTCAACCGCCTCATCGTCGTCGATGTGGAGGTAAAGCACAGCGGTGATTTGCTGGCCCAGGTCCGCCATCAGCGCGTCGAGCGCCTCGGCCTGCGGGCGGGTGCGGGGGAAGCCGTCCAGGATGAAGCCGCGGGCGGCATCGGGCTGCATCAGCCGTTCGCGGACGACCTGGATGGTGACATCATCCGGCACCAGTTCCCCGCGGGCCATGATGGCCTGCACCTGGCGGGCCAGGGGGGTATCCTGGTCCTTCATGGCGCGGAACAGCCCGCCGCTGGTGATGTGCGGGATGTTCAACCGCTCTTTGATGGCGGCAGCCTGAGTGCCTTTGCCCGCGCCCTGGACCCCCATGATGATCAGGTACATCGTCTCTCCCTCACCGTTGCGCTGGCCGGGGGCCGGTCTCGGCGACCGGCGCCCCGCCCTCACCCGCACACTAGCGCATAAAGGCGTCGTAGTTGCGCATCACCAGCTGCGCTTCCAGCTGGCGCATGGTGTCGATCACCACACCGACCACGATGATCAACCCGGCGCTACTGATCACAAGCGCAGGATTGCTGCCGAAGTCCCCCGCCGTCGCCGGGAAGAACAGGGTATTGAGGCCCTGGACGACGCCGGGCAGCACGGCAACCATCCCCAGGAAGAGCGCGCCCACCAGCGTAATCCGCCGTACCACATGGGTGATGAAGTCCTGGGTGCGCTTGCCGGGCCGCAGGCCAGGGATGAAACCGCCCTGCCGCTGCAGATTTTCCGACAGCTTCTGGTTCTGGATCATCACGTCAGTGTAGAAGTAGGTGAAGCCCACCACCAGCAGGAAGTACAGGAACCAGTAGGTGAAGCCCTGCTGGCTGCCAAAGGCATTGGTGATGGCGTCGCCTACCGGCCCCTTGGGGAACAGGCTGACAATCACCGCCGGGAAGGCCATGATGCTCTGGGCGAAGATCAGCGGGATCATGCCTGCCGTGTTGACCCGCAGCGGGACAAACGTGCTGCCGCCGCCGTAAATCTTACGGCCACGCACACGCTTACCATACTGCACCGGGATGCGCCGCACGCCTTCCTGCACGACCACGATGACGATGACGGTGATCACCGTCAGGGCCACGAAGACCGCAAGGTTGAACAGGGCGTTGGGGCTGTTGAGAACCAGGCGGCCCAGGTTGTAGGGCACGCGGGCCACAATGCCGGAGAAGATGATCACGCTCAGGCCCTGGCCGATGCCGTCTTCAGTGATCAGGTTGCCCAGCCAGATGGCGAACATCGTCCCGGCGGTCATCGTGATGATCGTCGAGAGCGTGATGAACGGATCGCTGCCAAAGCCGGCTACGATCTGCTCGCCGCCGGCGAGGCTGGTGAAGATGTTGATCTGCCCCCAGGCCTGTAGCGCCGCCATCGGGATCGCCAGGTAGTAGGTGTACTGGTTCAGCTTTTCCTGGCCGCCCGGCTCGCGCTGAATTTCTTCCAGCTGCGGGATGATCGGCGTCAGGAGCTGGATGATGATCTGAGCGGTGATGAAGGGGTAGACGCCGTTGGCCATCACGCTGAAGTTGGAAACCGCCCCGCCCGATAGCAGGTTCAGCACGTTGACCAGCCCCGCGCCCTCGCTGTTGAACAGCGCCTGCAGGGCGTCGCGGTTCACACCCGGCACGGGCACATGGGCTGCGAACTGGTACACGACCAGGATCAGCAGGGTATAGAGCAGCTTGTTGCGCAAATCCGGCAGCCGGAATGCGTTCTTCAGAGCCTCGATCATGGGTGTGTCCTCAGCTTAACTCCACATAGTACGGCCCCCGGGGCGCAGTCTCCGCGGATGCCACTTCTGCAGGCGCAGAGACCGCGCCCCCTGCCGTATTCCGAAGGCGCGGTGAGATTGTAGCGCAGACTCAGCCAGCCTGCTGGCGGGACTTCAGCGCCGCAAGTTGCTCCTTGCGCAGTTTCTTGACAGTCGCCAGCGCGCCGGTCAGCGCCAGCTTGAGCGTTTCAACCTTGCCACCTGCCGCTTCGATCTTCTGCTGGGCGGCGCTGGAGAAGCGATGCGCCTGGACGGTGAGCGGCTTGTCCAGTTCGCCGCGACCCAGGACGACCACCGGCTGCCCGGCATCGCGGATCAGGCCGCGCTCAGCCAGGCTGGCGGGGGTGACGGTCGCGCCGCTTTCGAACCGCTCAGCCAGGGCGTCCAGATTGACTTCCTGGTACTCGATGCGGAAGATGTTGTTGAAGCCGCGCTTGAAGGGCAGACGGCGGGCCAGCGGCAGCTGACCACCCTCAAAGTAGAGGCCCTTGTTCGGGCCGCTGCGCGCGCCCTGACCCTTGGTACCGCGCCCGGAGGTCTTGCCCCCGCCGGCGGCGATACCGCGACCGATGCGTGTTTTCTTCTTCTTGGCGCCCGGATTAGGACGCAGGTCATGCAGTTTCATTGCGCTCAACTTCCTCGACATTCACCAGGTGCACCACCTTGGCGATCATACCCCGGATCTGGGGCGTGTCAGCGTGGAGCACGCTCTGGTTCATCCTGTGCAACCCCAGGGCGCGGACGGTGCGCTTTTGCCGCTCGGTGTAACCGATGACGCTCTTCACCAGGGTGACTTTCAGGGCTTTGGTGCTCATGCCTGGGTCTCCTGTCTGCGGCGCCGCCAGAACGGCTGGATCTCTTCCGGTTTCTTGCCGCGCATCGCTGCCAGTTCGTCGATCTGCTTGAGCTGGAGCAGCGCGTCCAGGGTGGCAAAAGCCACGTTCAGGGTGTTGGAGCTGCCGCGGCTCTTGGTCAGGATGTCATGGATGCCCACTGCCTCCAGCACGGCGCGGACGCTGCCAGCAGCGATCACGCCGGTGCCTGGCGAGGCCGGGCGCAGCAGCACTTCCGCCCCGCCATGACGCCCCACAACCTCGTGGGGGATGGTGGTGCCTTCCAGGGCGATCTCCTGCATGGCCTTACGGGCATGCTCCGAACCCTTGCGGATGCTATCCGGCACGCCGCGGCTCTTGCCCACGCCAACGCCAACCCGCCCCTTGTTGTCGCCCACAACGACGACAGTGCGGAAAGCGAAGTGGCGGCCACCCTTGACCACTTTGGCGACGCGGGTGATATCAATGACGCGCTCGTCCAGCTCGTCCCGTTCTTCTTCGCGGCGGTCGCGCCGGGGTCCCCGATTCGGTTTTCCAGTCATGTGCGACTCCTAGAACTCCAAGCCACCTTCACGGGCGCCTTCAGCCAGGGCCTTCACCCGACCCTGATACTTCCAGCCGCCGCGGTCAAAGATAACAGTGGTAATGCCCGCCTGCTTGGCCCGCGCGGCCAATGCCTTACCAACGACGCGGGCGGCTTCGGTCTTGTTCAGGTCGGCGCACTGCTTGCGCAGTTCACCGTCGATCGTCGAGGCCGCGACCAGCGTATGGCCAGCCTGGTCGTCGATCACCTGGGCATAGATGTGTTCGCTGCTGCGGAAGACGTTCAGGCGTGGCCGTTGTGCCGTGCCAACGAGATGCGCACGGATCCGGCGGTGCCGACGCAGACGCGCAACATACTTCTTACTTGTCTTAGCCATTGCTCACTACCCCGCCTTCCCGGCTTTGCCGGCCTTGCGGCGCACGACCTCATCACGGTAGCGGATGCCCTTGCCATGGTACGGCTCCGGCGGGCGCCACCGGCGGATATCCGCCGCAACCTGGCCGACCGTTTGCTTATCGATGCCTTCCACGATGATGAACCGCCCGCGTTCTTCCACCGAGAACTTGATGTTCTCCGGCGGCTCAATGACCACGTCGTGGGAGAACCCCAGCTTAAGGACCAGCTTGTTGCCGTCCATCTGGGCGCTGTAGCCCACTCCGACGATCTCCATCTCCTTGCGGAAGCCCTGGCTGACCCCGGTCACCATGTTGCTGAGCAGGGCGCGGGTCAGGCCATGCAGGGCGCGGTGATGGCGCTGGTCGGTCGGGCGGGTGACGACGAGCTGGCCGTTTTCTTCCGCGATCTGCATATCGGGGTGGAAGGAACGGCGCAGTTCGCCCTTGGGGCCTTTGACGGTCACATCTGGCCCCTTGATTTCCACCTGGACCTTGGCTGGCAGGGTAATGGGTTTCTTACCAATTCGAGACATCGCTTGACCCTTCCCTTACCACACTTTGCAGAGGACTTCGCCGCCAACGCCCCGACGACGGGCTTCGTCGGCGGTCATGACGCCCTGCGAGGTCGACACGATGGCGATGCCCATACCGCTGAGCACCCAGGGCAGGTCGCGGCGTCCGCTATAGACGCGGCGTCCCGGACGGCTGACGCGCTCCAGGCCGGTGATGACCGGGCGGCGGTGACGGCGATCGCCGTAGTACTTCAGTTCGACGTTGATCATCGGGAACGGCTTTTCGTCGCCGAGCCGATAGTCAACGATATACCCTTCTTCTTTGAGAATGCGCGCGATCTCCTGCTTGAGCTTGGAGTTGGGGATCTTCACCGTAGTGTGTCCCGCCAGCAAGCCGTTACGGATCCGCGTGAGCATGTCTGCGATAGGGTCGCTATGCATGAGGCCACTCCTACCAGCTCGACTTGACGACACCAGGAATCTTGCCCTGGAGCGCCAGTTCACGGAAGTGAATACGGCACAGGCCGAAGCGACGGATGTAGCCGCGTGGGCGACCACAGATCTTGCCCGAATTCGGGTCTACATACTGGCAGCGGTTGCGCACGCGGATTTTGTACTTGCGTCGCTTTTCACGGGCGACAATGGACTTCTTGGCCATAGTTCAGGAAAAACCTCCTCCTGCCCCGGCGGGTGTTTAAACGGACACCACGCAGCCGGGGTGGTTAGCGATTAATTGCGGGCAAATGGCATGCCCAGCAGGCGCAGCAATGCGCGCCCTTCCTCGTCGTTCTTGGCGGTGGTGACGATGGTGATTTCCATCCCACGCACCTTGTCGATCTTGTCGTACTGGATTTCCGGGAAGATGAGCTGCTCGCGCAGGCCCAGCGTGTAATTCCCACGCCCGTCAAATCCATCCGGGCTGACGCCCTGGAAGTCGCGCATGCGGGGCAAGGCGACATTGAACAGGCGGTCCAGCAGCGACCACATACGCTCACCGCGCACATCGACCTTGACGCCGATCGAACGGCCTTCGCGCAGCTTGAAGGCGGCGATGCTCTTGCGGGCCTTGGTGATGACCGGGTTCTGGCCGGTGATCGTGCGCACGTCCGCCACGGCGAACTCCAGCGCCTTGGGGTTATCCAGCGCTTCGCCCACGCCAACGTTGACCACGACCTTGGTGACGCGCGGCACCTGCATCACGTTGGCGAAATTGAATTCCTTCATCAACGCCGGGACGACTTCGTCCTGGTAGCGTTGCTTGAGACGCGGAATGGCTTTGGCCATGTGTCTTTACCTCACAGCTTCAGTCAATATCGGCGCCGCACTTACGGCAGACCCGCACTTTGCGCCCGTCCTCATTGGTGCGGAAGCCCACACGGGTCCGCGCGCTGCACTTGGGGCACACCAGCATGACGTTGCTCGCGTGCAGCGGCGCCTCGAACTCGATGATTCCGGGCTGGATCTGCTGCCGCCCGGCCTGCATGGGGCGCTGGTGCTTCTTGGCGATGTTCACCTGCGCCACGACGACGCGGTTTTCCTTGGGCAGCACGCGCAGGACTTCGCCGCGCTTGCCCAGATCCTTGCCCGCGATGACCTCAACGGTGTCGCCTTTCTTGATGCGTTGCATGATGTGCGCTCCTCTTACAGCGTTTCAGGAGCCAGCGAGACGATCTTCATGAAGCCCTTGTCACGCAGCTCGCGGGCGACCGGCCCGAAGATACGGGTGCCCTTGGGGTTCTTGGTATCCCCGTCCAGGATCACCGCGGCGTTGTCGTCAAACTTGATGTAGGAACCATCGCTACGGCGATATTCCTTGGCCGTGCGGACGACGACAGCACGCACAACTTCGCTCTTCTTGACCGCGCCCTGGGGCGCTGCCGACTTGATGGCGCCGATGAAGATATCACCGACCGTGGCGGTCTTCCGCTTGGAGCCGCCCAGGATGCGAATGACCAGGATCTCGCGTGCGCCGGTGTTGTCGGCAATGACCAGCCGACTCTCGTTCTGAATCATGGTAGCCTACTCCTCGTCGCTGGCGCGGTGAGTCACCGCAGCGACATCCCCTGCTTCCAGGGCTTCGGCCTCGGCGGCCATCAGTTCCGCCGTCACCTCGGAACCCTGGGTCAGCACCGCTTCCACCACCCAGCGCTTGCGCTTGCTGAGCGGGCGGCTCTCGACGATGCGCACGACGCTCCCAACCGGGATGGCGTTCGATTCGTCATGAGCCAGGTACTTCTTGGTGGTGCGGATGATCTTGCCATACAGCCTGTGCTGGACGGCGGTCTCTACGGCCACCACCACGGTCTTGTCCATCTTGTCACTGATCACGCGGCCAACCAGCCGCCGCCGGGTATTAGGCATTGTCTTTCCCCTCCTGCCGGACGAGCGCGGCAGCAATCTCACGTTCCCGCAGGATGGTGTACAGGCGAGCGATATCCTTGCGCAGGGCGCGCAGACGGCTGGTATTTTCCAGGCTGCCAGCGGCCCGCTGGAAACGCAGGTTGAACAGCTCGGTCTTGGCGTCTTCGATCGCGCTACGGATCTCAGCGTCGCCCATCTGGCGGATGTCTTTGGGTTGCATCAGGCCATCTCCTCGCCAGTGATCGGGTCCGTGCGTTTGATGAACTTGGTCTTGATGGGCAGCTTGTAAGCGGCCATCAGCAGCGCGTCTTTCGCCACCTCTTCTGGCACGTCGGCCATCTCGAACAGGACACGGCCGGGCTGCACCACGGCCACCCAGTGGTCGACAGAGCCTTTACCTTTACCCATACGGGTTTCGGCGGCTCGCTTGGTCACGGGCTTGTCCGGGAAGATGCGGATCCAAACACGCCCGCGGCGGCGAATCTTGCGCACGATAGAACGGCGGCAGGCCTCGATCTGGCGGCTGGTGATCCAGGCTGGTTCCAGCGCCTGCAGGCCGTATTCGCCAAACTGCACCTTGGCGCCGCGGGAGGCTGTCCCGGTCCGGCGGCCACGCATTTGTTTGCGGTATTTCACCCGCTTTGGCATCAACATAGTCGTTTACTCCAAGCGCTCAGCCCGTGCCATGCCCAGGGGCAACTGGCTACTGGCTGACGTACACGTCGGCAGGTTCGGCAGGCTGCTCTTCAGGCAGCTGGGTGCCCTTGTAGATCCAGACTTTGACGCCGATCCGCCCGAAACCGGTCAGGGCTTCCGCCGTCCCGTAATCGATGTTGGCCCGCAGGGTGTTGCGCGGGACGCGGCCATCGACCTGCCACTCGCGGCGAGCCATTTCCGAACCGCCCAGGCGCCCGCTGACCTGCACGCGGATGCCCTCAGCGCCCTGGCGCATGGCCTGGGTGACGGCGCGCTTCATGGCCCGGCTGTGGCTGATCCGGCGCTCCAGCTGGCTGGCGATGTTGCGGGCCACCAGGATGGCGTCCATATCGGGCTTGGCGATCTCTTCAACCTCGATCTTGACCTTCTTGCCGGTCAGAGCCTCCAGGGCGGTACGCAATTCCTTGACGTTCTCGCCCTTGCGGCCGATGACGATGCCCGGCTTGGCGGTGTAGAGCGTGGTCACGACCTGGTTGGGGAAGCGCTCGATATCCACGCGGGAGATCGCGGCCCGTTCACCTTCGGCCATGATCTTGCGGCGGATTTCGAAGTCTTCCTGCAGCAACTCGCGGTAGCGATCGCCCTCGGCGAACCAGCGGGCGTCCCAGTCACGATTAACCTTCAGGCGGAAGCCGATTGGATGGATTTTACGGCCCATAGTTTGGCTAAACCTCTCGTTCCTCGAGGACGATAGTCAGGTGAGAAGTCCGCTTGACACGCGGTTTGTAGCGGCCCCGTGCCCCGGCTTTGACGCGCTTGAGGCTTGGGCCTTCATCAACCACGGCAGTGTGGATGATCAGGTCCTGACGATTAAGCTCGAAGTTCTCCTCGGCATTGGCAATGGCCGATTCGAGTGTCTTGCGTGCCAGCGCTGCGCCCTTCTGGGGCATGTGCTGCAGCACGACCGACGCTTCATGGGCGTGCATCCCGCGCACCTGGTCGATGACCAGGCGCAGCTTCTGGGCCGAGATGGGCAGGTATTTGGTCCTAGCTTGAACGCGCATATCTTTCCGCCTTACCGTTTCTTCTTCTTCTCAGCCTCATGGCCGCGGAACAAACGGGTGGGGGCGAACTCGCCCAGCTTGTGGCCGACCATGTTCTCGGTGATGTAGATCGGGACATGGCGGCGGCCATCATGAACCGCCACGGTGTGGCCGACCATCTGGGGGAAGATCGTGCTGGCGCGACTCCAGGTGCGCAGGACACGCTTTTCGCCCTTCTCGTTCATCTCCTCGATACGCCGCAGCAGCTTGGGGTCAATGAACGGCCCCTTCTTGAGTGAACGCGACATACTCGCCTCTCCTTAATTACCGACGCTTGCTCCCACGCCGCCGGACGATGTACTTGTCGGTCGCCTTGTTGCGGCGGGTCTTGGCGCCGCGAGCGGGCTTGCCCCAGGGAGTCTTCGGCCCGGGCATACCGACGGGCGAACGGCCCTCACCGCCGCCATGCGGGTGGCTGTTGGGGTCCATCGCGGAGCCGCGTACGGTAGGCCGCCAGCCCAGCCAGCGCTTGCGCCCGGCCTTGCCCAGCTTGATGTTGCCATGATCAGTGTTGCCGACCTGGCCGATGGTGGCCATACAGTCCTGGTTGACCAGGCGCATCTCGCCACTGGGCAGCCGCAGGGTGACATAAGCGCCTTCTTTGGCCTGCAGCTGGGCGGAAGTCCCGGCGGCGCGGGCCATCTGCCCGCCGCGCCCCGGCTGGAACTCAATGTTGTGAACGACCGTGCCGACCGGGATGTTGCGCAGCGGCAGGGCGTTGCCGTTGCGAATCTCGGCGTTCGGGCCATTCTGCACCCGGTCGCCGACCTGCAGCCCCAGCGGCGCGATGATGTAACGCAGTTCGCCGTCTTCGTAGCGCAGCAAAGCGATCCGGGCGGAGCGATTCGGGTCGTACTCGATCGAGACCACTTCCGCCGCGCAATCGAACTTGTTGCGCTTGAAGTCGATGATGCGATAGCGGCGCTTGTGCCCGCCGCCCCGATGCCGCACGGTGACGCGCCCCTGGTTGTTGCGCCCGGCGCGCTTCTTCAGCTCCTCCAGCAGCGTCTTTTCGGGCTTGCTCCGGGTGATTTCCTCGAAGGTGTAGCCCGTCATGTCACGCCGGCCGGGGGATGTGGGCTTATACGTCTTGACTGGCATGATTCACGTCCTGTGATCTTCAGGCTTTACAGATTGAACAGGTCAATGCTCTGCCCTGGGGCCAGCGTGACCACCGCCTTCTTCCAGGCCTTGGTGCGCTGGTAGACCCGGCGACCGCGCATGCCGCGCTTGGCCGGCATGATCATCGTCGCCACGCGTTCCACCGTCACATCAAAGATCACCTCAACGGCCTCTTTGACCTGAATCTTGTTGGCCCGCATGTCCACCTCAAAGGTGTACTGGCGATGATCGGAAGCCATGGCGTTGGTCTTTTCCGTGACCACAGGGCGCACGATGACGTCATAGAGATGGATGTCTGCCATGTCAACCCTCCTGCGCCACGCTCAGGTACGAGCGGATCACGTCCAGCGCGCTGAGCGGCATAATGACCTTGTCATGGCTGAACAGGTCGCGGATGTTCAGGTAGCTGGCATGCAGCACGCGGGCGTTAGGCAGGTTGCGCACGCTGCGCTCCACCACCTCATCGCGGCCAGGCAGGAGCACCAGGCTGCTGCCGGTGCCGGCCAGGGCCTCCAGCGCCGCGCGGGCGGCGCGGGTCTTGACCTCATCCAGCTTGAACTCGTCAACCACCACCAGCTGATCGTCGCGGAGCAGGGCGCTGAGGGCGCTGCGCAGGGCCGCCCGGCGCATCTTGCGCGGCATGGCCTGGGTGTACTTGCGCGGGCGCGGGCCGTGCGCCTTGCCGCCGCCGACGAAGATCGGCGCGTTACGGCTGCCATGACGGGCGCGGCCAGTACCCTTCTGCCGGTACCACTTGGCTTTCGTGCGGTTGACCTCGCCGCGCGTCATGGCTTTGTGGGTGCCCAGGCGGGCGTTCGCCATCTGGCGGACATACGCCTGGTGCATCAGGTCGATGTTGATCTCTGCTTCAAAGATGTCGGCCGGTAGCTCGATGGTATCCACCTCTTTACCAGCCATATTCCTCACCGGAACTTTCATGTCTTATGCTCCTGGAGGCCTACCGGCGGCTCTTGTGTGCGCGGGCAGGCTTGATCACCACCACGCCGCCTTTGGCGCCGGGGACCGATCCCCGGACCGCCAGCAGGTTGTGCTCGTCGTCAACGACCATCACCTCAAGGTTCTGGGCCGTGACACGCTGGCTGCCCATATGGCCAGCCCGGCGCGTACCTTTGTAGACGCGGCCCGGTGTCGTGGTTGAGCTGCTGGAACCGGGCGCGCGCTCACGGTCCGACTGGCCGTGCGTCTTCGGCTGGCGGTTGAAGCCGTGCCGCTTGACCGTCCCGGCGAACCCGCGGCCCTTGCTGGTGCCGACGATGTCCACCCGGTCGCCAACGATAAACGTGTTCCCCACCGTGATCTTCTGGCCTTCCTTCACGCCAGTCTCCCCGTTCCGAATCCGGAACTCGCGCAGGTACTTGAGCGCGGGAAGATTGTTGCGCTTGAGGTGGCCCAGTTGACCCCGGGTCAGGCGGGATGGCTTGGTTTCCTCAAAGCCCAGCTGAACGGCGGTGTAGCCATCCTGATCCGCGGTACGGATCTGGGTGACGTAGCAAGGCCCCGCCTGGATGACCGTCACGGGGATCACCGTTCCGCTGCTGTCAAAGATTTGGGTCATCCCCATTTTTCTGCCAATGATGCCCTTCATGGTACCTCCACGGGACTGTGGCCCGCCGCACGGATACGGGGGAGCGAGCCCACATCATCCCCATCGTTCTGGTGTGTCAGGGGGTTGCCCTGACGGGCCTTTCCGCTCGACCGGGTTAAATCTTGATCTCGATGTCCACCCCTGCTGGCAGGTTGAGCCGCATCAGAGTATCGATCGTCTTGCTGTCCGGGTCCAGGACGTCAATCAGGCGCTTGTGCGTCCGGATTTCGAAGTGCTCGTGCGAGTCCTTGTCGATGAAGGTGGAACGACGCACGGTGAAGCGCTCGATGCGGGTGGGCAAGGGGACCGGCCCCACGACCCGCGCGCCGGTGCGCTCTGCCGTCTCGACAATGCGCCGCGCTGACTGATCCAGCACCCGGTGGTCATACGCCTTCAGGCGGATACGAATTTTCTGCTTGGCCATAGGTTCCTCTCTGGCAGCGTCCGGTCGGGCGGGCGGCGGTCAGCGCCGCCTCCCGCCCTGCGCCGCTGTGGCTTACTCCAGGATCTCGGTGATGATACCGGCGCCGACGGTGAGGCCGCCTTCGCGGATGGCGAACTTGGAGCCGCGTTCGAGGGCGACGGGGGTGATCAGTTCGACCTGCAGC
>JAIOAT010000049.1 GCA_019873685.1 Chloroflexota bacterium | reverse complement strand
CCGCGCTGAATCAGGTCGTTCCCGGTAGTTATCCCCTGCACCGGTCGTGGCGTCAGTCGCTTCTCCTCGCTCATCGCCAGTCCCTCTTCCGGACAAGTTGCGCCCATTCTTCCAGCGCCCCGGCGATCTCCTCGTCCACGTGCTTCGCCAGGCGCTCAAGCAACCACTCCACGCTTTCTCCGCTCTCGCGCGCCCGGGCATACAACTGGCCACCGGCGGCGCCAGTGGGGGGGGTATTCCCCCCTCCCACACCTACCTTCGTCAGAGTCCAGAGATTCAACTAGCGGCAGAAGCACACACCCGGAACCCCCCGGAGTCGTACCTATAGCCGGGGTAGCCCCTGACCCGGCCGGCGCAGCGCGTGTTGTCGTGGTCACTGACCCACGACCCGCCCCGCAGCACCCGCAACTCATCGCCCTCAGGGTCAGTCGTACCGGTCTTCCAGCCTGTCAGGCACCATTCCCACACATTGCCGCTCATGTCCATCACCCCGTAGGGGCTGGCGCCGGCCGGATAGCGGGTCACCGGCGTAGTCCGCCCTGCCCACTTTGCCACATTGCACAACTGCGGGCTGGGCGGCTCGTTCCCCCACGGATACTCCCGCCCGTCATCCCCCTGGGCCGCCCGCTGCCACTGCTGCTCCGTGGGCAGGGTGATGCGCGTCCCGACCTTACTGCTCAGCCAGTTACAGAAGGCCATCGCCTCATACCACGATACGCCCACCACCGGATACTCAGGCTGGTTCCAGTCAGAATACTGCCAGAAGCGCGGCCTGGTCCACGGTCTTCCAGTCGGCTCGTAGATCACATCATCATCTGTATCAGTGATCACCCACCCCCATCCCTCTTCTTTTGTTCGCCACCCACACTCGGTCCACCACTGCTTCTGGTGATAACCACCCGCTTCCACAAACCTGGCAAACTGGGCGTTGGTGATCGGATACTTCGCGATCACGAACGGCTTCACTTCGAACGTTGTGTAATCCTTGAGATATCCTCCCGGCTTAAGCGTAACTTTGCCACCCGGAATCTCCACCCACTCAAACGGCGGCGGGAGAATGTCCTTCACTCTCGACAGAACCTGCCTGCCCGACAACCGCTGCACCGCTTCCAGACCGCGCTGAATCAGGTCGTTCCCGGTGGTTATCCCCTGCACCGGCCGCGGCGTCAGTCGCTTTTCCTCGCTCATCGCCAGCCCCTCTTCCTGACAAGTTGCGCCCATTCTTCCAGCGCCCCGGCGATCTCCTCGTCGACATGCTTCGCCAGGCGCTCAAGCAACCACTCCACGCTTTCTCCGCTTTCACGCGCCCGGGCATACAACTGGCCAATAGGCGTGGCCTCCAGCGCCGCGATCTCCTCACTGATCGCTTCAAGACGCTGCCTGACCCGGGCGATCTTGCGAATCAACCTGATCAGCTTGTCGCCAATCGTCTCGCCGCGCACCGCCTCCGGGCTGGCCTCATACTGCTCCAGAATCGCTCGCAATCTGTCCGCGTCCCCCTGTTCGTAGGCCTCGTTAGCCTGCGCCATCAGGCGCGTGCGGATCGCCCGATCTTCGTCATCAACTGCCAGATCAGGATGGACATGCTTGGCGACTTCACGGTACAGCTTCCGCAGTTCTTCCGGTGGAGTAAAACGCTCCGGCGCGGCTTCCCGGGGATGCTCGCCCGCGCTTTCCGCAGAGGCGCGGGCCTGCTCCTTGGCGCGGGTGTATTCTGTCCTGGCCTGGCTGCTGGTGGGGTTTGACTCGAGGCGTTGCTTGGCTATCTGGGCACGGATGGCGTCAAGTTCCGCATAGCGCCAGCCCATCACGGTCATATACAACTGCTCACAGGATTGCAGCTCAGCTGTCAGCGTAGCCAGATCCAGCTCCCGCTGGCTGAGTTCCTCCTCCAGTTCGGCGAGTTGATGCTGCTTATCTTCGAGTTCCTGCTCTTCGGGGGATTTGCGTTTGACCAGGCCTTTGAACACGTTGCCATCACCACTGATGAGAACGCGCCCTCCCGGCGCCATGCCGCGAGAAGTCATTCCTGCGAGGCATAGTCCATCGGCTGCCCCGCCTAGAAGCATACCACTGTTCTGTTTATTGGCAAAAGAGTAGGAACAGATCTCAGTTACAGCATTTTAGCGCTATCTTTACTGGGGATAGTGGAAGCCCCCTACCTGCCCGCGCCCTCCGGGCGCAGCGCGCCCAGCCCGGCCAGCCGCAGCCCGCCCACCAGCACGATCAGCGTCAGGAACATCCCCAGCGCGCCGACCTGCAGCAGCGTCCGCACGCCGTAAGCGTCAAACAGCCGCCCGGCGATCGGGCTGCCGATCAGCGTGCCCAGGTTGCCCAGCACCCCGGCCAGCGCCAGGTTGAGCGTCGTGTTGTGCGGGCGGCTGACCTGCCCGATCAGCACCACCGGCGCGACAATGGTGAACCCCTGCGAGACGCCCATCGGCACAGCCAGCAGCAACGCCTGGGGAACCGTCTGCACCAGCGAGAACAGCCAGAACGCCCCCGCCACCAGGATCAGCCCCAGCGCCCAGGTCGTCCCGGAACCCCACCGCTGCACCAGATGGTGCTCGTAGGCCATCACCGGCACTTCGATCAGCGCCACCAGCGCCATATACAGCCCGACCGCGCTCTGCCCGCCGCCCAGGCCCGTCTGGATGAAATCCTGCGCCCAGCCGTTATAGGCGGCGCGGGAGAGGGACATCAGGATGATCACCAGCAGGAGCAGCACCAGCACCGGCGAAGGCCGCCCTTCCCGCTTGCGCTGTTCCTGCGTGGGCAGCTGCGCCGCAAATGGCCGCAGCAGCGTCAGCGAGGCCAGGGCGACAGCCGCACTGACCACGAACAGCAGCGGCACACCGGCCCGCTGGGCGACCACGCCGCCGACGACCACGCACCCGGCGAATCCAAGCGATCCCCACAGGCGCAGGCTGCCGTAATCCCGGCTGTTGCGCGTCTGCAGCCAGGCCAGCGCCAGGCGGTTGCGGGTGGTCATCCCCAGCCCGGCGAAGTAGCGGTAGGGGATCACCGCCGCGCCAACCAGCAGCGGGACGGTCAGCAGGCCCATCGCCAGCGCGGCAACCGCCTGCAGCAGCGTGGACCACACTGTGATCCGCCGGTGCCGCCCGCTGCGATCCGCCGCCGAGGACGCCAGCGGGATGAACAGCAGCCCGATCAGGTTGACCACCGCCATCAGGTTGCCAATTTCGGTGCCGGAAAGCCCCAGCCCCAGCAGGTGCGGGACCAGGTACGGCTCCACCAGGGCCATCGCACCGAAGATCAGGGCGTAGCCGCCCGCCACCATCCAGTACTCGCGATCGCGCTGCATGGTACCTTTACCCCCTGAGAAGAATGGCGCACATTATACAGCAGAAGCCCTCGCCCGCAGCAGCCATACCCCTCCCCGTCCCCCCGCTCATCCCTGCCACGCCCCGTCATTTGGCATTTAGAGGCGCCGGGCTATAATCGGCCATTGTCACCGTCAACTGTCCAGAAATCGCTCCACCCGTCCGGCCTTTGCCGCAACCCAGCGGGCCAGCGCCCGCCCCGGCGAAGCAGCCGTCCGGCGGGCCTGGGAGCGCCTGTTCAGGAGCCTGCGCCGATGACCACCCTGACGACAACGATTACCGAAGTCCTGCGCTACCGGGGCAAGATCGGGCAGTGGAGCTGGGTCCTGCACCGGTTAGCCGGGCTGGGCACGCTGCTCTTCCTGGTCATCCACGTGATAGATACCTCGTGGGTGGCCTTCTTCCCGGAACTCTACGAGGAAGCGATCGCCATCTACCAGACCCCGCTGTTCACCATCGGCGAGTTCGCCCTGGTGGCCTGTGTGGTCTTCCACGCCTTCAACGGGCTGCGCATCGCTATCTTCGACTACCGCCCGGAATGGTGGCGGCATCAGGCGCGCGCCGCCCAGATCGTCTACCTGGCGACGTTCGTGGTGCTGGTGCCGGTCTTCGCCCTGATGGCCCAGCATGTGGTCGAGTTCTATACCGGCCGCCCGTTGGACCTGCAGCTGGGGCTGGTATTCAACCGGGTCGTCGTGCCGTTCGGCGGCCATGTGGTCGAGTTCTATACCGGCCGCCCGTTGGACCTGCAGCTGGGGCTGGTATTCAACCGGGTCGTCGTGCCGTTCGGCGGCGGGATGATCCTGGCGCTGCTGGCGGGGGTGCTACTATCCGGGCTGTTCGGGGCCGTCAGCGGTCGGGCAGGGCTGGCTGGCCCGCTGCTGACGCGCCGCAGCCGCCTGGAGCAGGTGCTGTGGGGCTTCATGCGCGTCTCCGGGATGCTGATCCTGCCGCTGGCCTTCGGCCATCTGGCGATCATGCACGTGATCCAGGGCGTGTTCAGCATCAACCAGGGCGGGACCGGTCTGGCGGCCAGCTTTGTCGCCGCGCGCTGGGCCTACCTGGGCTGGCGGATCTACGATGCGGCGCTGCTGGCCCTGGCGCTCATTCACGGCTTCAATGGCCTGCGCATCGTCTTTAATGACTACGCCCACCATCCAACGGTGCGGCGCGGGCTGACCTGGGCGGCAGTCGTCGGCTGTGCGGCGCTGATCATCGTCGGCGCGCTGGCCCTGATCAGCGGCGTGCCGGGTATGTGACATCCTGATGGGCTGAGAGCGAAACGCTATGCACACACATGAATTCGACATCGTCGTCGTCGGCGCAGGGGGCGCGGGGCTGATGGCCGCGCTCTACGCCAGCCAGAACCTCCCCGGCGGGAAGGTGGCCGTCATCAGCAAGCTCTACCCCACCCGCAGCCATACCGGGACGGCGCAGGGCGGGATTGGCGCGGCGCTGGGCAACCTGGAGGAAGATCACTGGGAGTGGCACGCCTTCGACACCGTCAAGGGCGGCGACTACCTCTCCGACCAGAACGCGGTGCGCGTGCTGGCGCAGGAAGCCATCAGCGCCGTGATCGAGCTGGAGCATCTGGGCCTGCCCTTCGACCGCAACCCGGACGGCACGATCAGCCAGCGCCGCTTTGGCGGCCACACCAACAACAAGACCAGGCAACCCGTGCGCCGCGCCTGCCACGCCGCCGACCGCACCGGGCACATGATCCTGCAGACGCTTTACCAGCAGTGCATCAAGAACCAGATCACCTTCTTTGACGAATACCACGTCATGGATCAGCTGCTCAGCGATGATGGGCGGACGGCAGGCGTGGTCGCCATTCAGATCGGCACAGGCGAGTTGCACGTCTTCCGCAGCAAGGCCGTGATCTGGGCCACCGGCGGCTGGGGCCGGGTCTGGTCGGTCACCAGCAACGCCCACAGCCTGACGGGCGACGGCCCGGCCATCCTGTGGCGGCGCGGCCTGCCGCTGGAAGACATGGAATTCTTCCAGTTCCACCCCACCGGCCTCTACGGGCTGGGCGTGCTGATCACGGAAGGCGTGCGCGGCGAAGGCGGCGTCCTGCTCAATGGCCGGGGCGAGCGCTTCATGGAGCGCTACGCGCCGACGATCAAAGACCTGGCCAGCCGGGATGTGATCAGCCGGGCGATCTACCTGGAGCTGAAAGCCGGGCGTGGCATCGGCGGCAAGCCATACGTGCATCTGGACGTGACGCCCAAGACGGTTAACCGCTACCTGGCGGAAGCGGGCGACTCGCGCCGCATCGACGCCGCGACGATCCACCAGAAGCTGCCGGATATCCTGGACTTCTGCAAGACCTACGCCGGAGTGGACCCGGTCGAGCAGCCAATCCCGGTCGCGCCGACCGCCCACTACGCCATGGGCGGCATCCCGACCAACGTCGACGCGGAAGTGCTGGCCGCCGCCGATGGCACGATCGTGCCCGGTCTGTATGCGGCGGGCGAGGTGGCCTGTGTCAGCGTGCATGGCGCCAACCGTCTGGGCACCAATAGCCTGACCGACCTGATTGTCTTCGGGCGGATCGCCGGCAAGAAGGCCGCCGAATACGCCCGTAGCGCTGACCTGCCGCCGCTGCCGCCTGACCCCAGCGGCCCCGTCCAGGCCGAACTGGATCGCCTCCGGACCTGCAAGGGCGGCACCCGCCCCGGCGAAATCCGGCGGCGGATGCAGGAGACGATGATGGATCATGTCGGCGTCTTCCGCACGGCGGAGGGCATCCAGGCAGCGCTGGCGACGCTGCGCGATCTCAAGGCAGCCTTCCGGGACGACCTGACGCTTGACGACCGCGGCTACCGCTTCAACACTGACGTGCTGGAAGCATGGGAGCTGGGCGCGCTGCTGGACGTAGCCGAGGTCACTGCCGCCAGCGCCCTGGCCCGCCAGGAAAGCCGCGGCGCCCACAGCCGGGAAGACTTCCCCAAGCGCGACGACGAGCGCTTCTTGGTGCATACGTTCGCCACGCTGGTTGATGGCGAAATCCAGCTGAATCACTCCCGCCCGGTAGACCTCTCGCTGGGCTACCAGCCGCAGGAGCGCGTTTACTGAAAGGCAGCGGGGAGTAGTGAGCCGGGTACACGGCGGTGAACGCCAGCGCCAGACCCGGCGCGGCAAGCCCAACACTTTGCACTGGTATCAGACTGGGGACAAGCGATGAAAGCCCATTTCCGCATCCGGCGCTTCAACCCGGAAACTAACGCCAAACCCTACTGGCAGGACTTCACCCTGGACAATGTCGCCCCTGCCGACCGTGTGCTGGAGTTGCTGCACCGCATCAAATGGGAGCAGGACGGCACGCTGGCCTTCCGGCGTTCATGCGCGCACGGCGTATGCGGTTCCGACGCCATGCGCATCAATGGCCGCAACATGCTGGCCTGCAAGGTGTTGGTCAGCAGCCTGGCGGCGGAAGGCGCAGAGAGCGTGACCATTCAGGTGGAGCCGATCCTGGGCCTGCCGGTGATCAAAGACCTGATTGTGGATATGGAGCCGTTCTTTGCCCATTACCGGGCGGTGATGCCTTACTTCGTCAACAACGACCCGCCTCCGGCGGACGGCCGGGAGCGCCGCCAGTCCCCGGAAGAACGCGCCATCTTCGATGACAGCACCAAGTGCATCCTGTGCGCGGCCTGTACGACGAGCTGCCCCTCGTTCTGGGCCAACGGATCGTATGTCGGCCCGGCGGCGATTGTCCAGGCCCATCGCTTCATCTTCGATAGCCGCGACCAGGCGGCGGAGCAACGACTGGATATCCTGGCCGCGCCGGATGGCGTCTGGCGTTGCCGGACGATCTTCAACTGCACGCCGGCCTGCCCGCGCGAGATTGAGGTCACGCGGGCCATCGGGGAGGTCAAGCTGGCCATCCAGATGGGGGCGGAGCGGATGCGCGCCCGTAAGATGACCCGGGGCGGGACGGAGTAGGCTCCCTCACCACACCCGGGGCAAGAGCCGGTAGCGCACGTGCGCGGCGTATTCAGCGTAGCCGGGCAACTGCTGCCGTAGCATAGCGTCTTCGGTGATCGTCCGCCCCACAAACAGCGCGGCCAGCGCCCCGCCCGGCAGCAGCGCCCACACCGACCCCAGCCCCAGCGGTGTGCCCAGCGCGAAGGCAATCGCCCCGGCATAGACCGGGTGGCGCACCAGCCGGTACGGGCCGTGCGTGATCACCTGCTGACCGCGCTCAGGCTGGATGCGGCTGAAAGCGATCGCAAACGGGTTGGTCAGCAGCGCCCAGGTGGCAAGCCAGGCAGCAGGCAACAGGATCACCCAGCCCGCAATCTGCAGGACAAGCGGGATATGGGAAGGCAGCCCGGCGCGGGCTTCAAGGCCAGCCACGCCAAGCATGACAACGATGAGCACCGGCGTCGCGATCAGTAGCGCTAGCTCCGCCGGAGGCGTGTCCGGTGGCTGGCGGCGGCGGGCCTCCAGCAGCGCCCCGGCCCCCAGCGACAGCGCCAGCGAGTAGACCAGAAACAACCCGACCAGCAGCCAGCCTGGCCACCAATCCAGGCGTCCCGCCGTCCCGAATAGCAGCGCAGCGACCAACACCGTGCCAGAGAGCATCCGCGTCACGCGGCGCAAGACTCGACCGGCTGGCTCTACCTGTGCGTTCATCGCGGACTCGTCCCCTTTGCCGCGATGCGCGGCGTCGTTCTCCTGCTACCTCTTCCTACGGCTTCCGCCCGGCCCAGACGCCATACCCCCACGCGCCGAACAGACCACGCGGCAGACCCAGCGCATGGCGGATGGCCTGCCGATCAGCCGGACGACCGGCCCACAACGCAGCGGCCCGGCTCCAGGCACGGAGCAACCCGGCCCCGGCGTGCTCAAGCTGCTGGCGGGCCTCGCCAACCGCACGCAACGGGCGCACGTAAGCCGTCACTTCCAGCATTCCGGCCTCTCGCAGCAGCGCCGCCCAGCCCTCCGGCGGCAGGAGGGCCAGGCTCCGGCCCAGCGCCTCCGCTGCCAGCGCCAGCGCCGCCGGAGTCGGCGGCCTGAGCCATGTAGCATCGCTAAAGCCCACGTATCCACCCGGACGGGTGATATCCATCCAGGTGCGCAGGACCGCAGCCTTATCCGGCAGGTAAGCCAGCACACTTTCCCCGATCACGGCGTCGTAACCGACGGCGTCTGCACCAAGAGACAGCAGACTAAGGGCATCGCTCACGTGGAAGTCGGCCCGGTCGCTGAGGCCCAGATGCGCCGCACGGTCACGGGCGCGGGCAATCAGGCGCGGGCGGCTGTCGATGCCGGTGATCCTGCACCCGTAGCGGCGGGCCAGGTAACACGCCGTCAGGCCGACCCCACAGCCAACCTCCAGCACCCGCGCGCCGGGGCGGATATGGCAGGCAGCAGCCAGCACGTCGGTTGCGTCGCGGCCACCGGGATGCCAGGTGAAGTCCAGTTCAGCCTGCAGGTCAGCGAGCACATCCCCGATTTCAGTCACATACAACCGGCCTCGATCCAGTCTGGCACTCTCTTCTGCCGCCATGAAAGCCTCCGGGTCAATTGCCGCTGACGGCGGGCGCCGGCGTTGCGCCAAAACGCACTGCCCGCACGACGTAGCGCTGCGTGTAGGTTTCCGCCTGCGGGCTGTAGTCATAGCAGGTCAACAGCGTCAATGCCTCGTAGGGCGTCGGCTGGATCACGCGCAGGTCGCGGGGACTGACCAGCGCCGTTGCTACCACCTGGTAGCGGTAGGTCTGCCCCAGATAAACGATCTCAATCGTGTCGCCCCGCTTCAGTTGATCCAGTTCATGAAACGGCCCCGGCGCAAAGTCCGCCAGCTCGTAATGCCCGCCGATTACCACATTGCCGCGCATACCGGGGTACGCCGTGTATTGCAGATGCCCGGCCTCCTCCGTCAGGACACGGAACTCCCAGGTGCGGCGGTTCATCCACGCCTCAAAAACCGGGATATCCAGCGCCAGCGCCGGGATTTTGAGCTGAAAGTAGGTGTCCTCGGTGATGGGGACGCGCGGCGGCGGCCCGCCGCCCTGCGCCATGACTGGCTGCGCAGCGGCCAGCCCCACGATCAGCAACCCCGTCAGCAGCCACAGACGGCGCATCGTGGTTCCCTTTCTGCTCCGGATACATACTGTCCAGTATACGCTGAATTTCCGCTGCCTGCTCCGTTCCCGCTCAGCCGCCGGTGTGGTATGCTTGGAATGCCGGGCAGCTTCCGGAATAGTATCAGGGAGGCAAGGGATGGACTTCCTCAAGCGGTTGTTTGGCGGCGGCGCGCCGCGTGACGCCAGTGGTCTGTATTTTTACATCCGCAGCCGGCGCAGCGGCGAGATCATCCGCCTGCGGCTGGACCTCAACCAGCTTTCGCCGGAATACGAAGGCGATCGCGTCTCCGGCTATTACACGCACAAGACACTCGTCGGGCAGCGCAGCTTCGAGCGGCTGGAAGCTGACTTCACCTTTGACGCCAGCAAACGCCTGCTGGAGAAATCGGTCACCGGCGGCGAATTCGTCACCTATGAAGACTGGCTTGCCCAGCAGGAAGCGGGCCGCGAGTCATGAGCCGCCTCCCGATCGACAGCTGGGAGAAGCGCCCAATATCACTACCGGTGTTGCCCGCAAGGGGACCGATCGCATCCTGTTCACAGATCAGCGGGGTGCAGCCAGTGCGCTGCCACGCTCCCGCGCCAACAGCAGCTGCTGTGCTGATCAGCACGTAACTTACGCTTCCGGGCTGTCCTTGCCCTTCCTTTTCCAGGGGCCTCCCGGCTTCAGGTACGCGGCCCCATCCGACGCAATATCGAGGGCCACCACCCGCAGCACGCCGGTGTACTCATACCCCGGAAAGTACGGTATATGTCCTGAACTGCCGGGAACGACCAGTTCATCCAGGAGCGCGCTTTCCACCGCCTGCTCACCCGGCAACACACTCCGCAGCCAGTTCCGGTTGTTCTCCAGCCCTTCTTCTGTGATGAGGTACGGTACAGCAAACTCCTTGAAAGGCTTCACCACACCGTGCTTGTACAGCGCGGCGGCCAGCGCTACTTTGCAGCTTGTTCCATAGGCCTTGCTGTAGGCCTGCTCCAGCGCCTGACGGTTGGCTGGCCTGATAAACCGGGGGTTGGTGAACATGAATGCCGCCAGCGCCACGAGGTCTTCATCAGAGAAAGCCAGCACGAGCGCCAGCCCCTCAATCCCTCTTTCGAAGATATCGATCACACTGACTAACTGGGTCGTCCGCATGATCGCGAACAAGACAAGCTGGTCGTTCAGTTCAATTTCGTCACCCAGGAGGGGCTGGCTGCCAGCAAGCTCCCGCAACTGAGCACAGGTGACCAGAAGCCCGACCGGAATAAGCAACTCCCCAAACTGCTGTGCATCGCCTCGGATGAGCGAGCGATTTTGTTCGAAATCTGGCTCTGCCAACTCAAAATAGCGCACCATAGCCTCAACAGCTTGCTCAATCTGCTTCTGGCTGTCCATCGATGACCTTTCAATTCTCGAGCTTCAGGAAGGGGCAGGCGGTGTTACGGCGATGGCCTGCTCGCAGTCCGTGCCGAGGACAGGCCAATTCTCTGGAATCGCACCGGGGCGCTAAGGGGCATTGTACGTCCGCCTCTCACAGGCGCACAAACCAAACCGGGGCGCAGCCGATACTCTGGCCGCGCCCCGGAAGCTTCCCCGCCCTACTCGCCAAAATACAGGCTGGTCCAGGCGTGGCGCGGCGGCAACTCGCCAGCGGCTACCATCGCCCGCCAGTCGTCATCGGTCAGGCGGTTGTCGATCGGCTGGATGAACTCGTACTGGCTGTAGACCGCGCCGCGTGTCAGGTGCAGGCCATGCGGGCCATTCGCCACCACGTAGATCAGGTCAACTTCCCCGATCGCCTCCTCCAGCACTGTGCCCGCTGACGGGTTGCTGGCCACGTCGGCCACCAGCGCCACCGTCTCCGGCGGGTTCGGGTTCCACTGTTCGACCTCGAAGCGGATGTACCACAGCGTCTGCCCGAACTGCTCCTGCAGGAAGTACAGCTCGTCGTAGGTCAGTTCCTCGCCAGCGATCTCCTTGCGGGCAATCTCGGCCAACCGGGCGGACAGCACGGCCAGGTTGCGCAGGGCGCCGTTCACCGCGTCGATCGGGCGGCCCGACCAGCTACCTTCCGCCAGGTAGCCGCGCTCATCCAGACCCTGGCTGAGCGCCGCCGCCACAATCGCGATCCGGGCGAAGACCTCCGGATTCGGCTCCACGATGCTGGTGCTGGTCACCGGCGGCGTCCAGCCGCCCCCGCCCAGCCCACCATACGGCTGCTCGGCATAGAGCAGCGTGGCGTGCTTCAGTTCCGTCCAGCTGCCCAGCGTGGTGAGGATGTCCTTGTACTTCCAGGCGTCAGTCTGCATCATTGGCGGCACAAGCGCCGGATCGCGGACGAGCAGCGGTTGCAGCGCCCACAGCCAGCCGCCGTACAGATTCTCCAGCCAGGCCTCCGCCGCCATACCGTTGATCTCGCCGCGCAGCGCAGCCAGGTTCTCCGTGTAATTCTGGAAGGCGGTCGCGCCGGCCTGGTCGGCCAGGACATAGGCATGGTCAGAACCGAGCGCGGCGGCAACATCCAGACCGAGCGGCAGCGCCCGCGATTGCTCTGGCGTGCCGACCTCCGGATAGATCAACTGCTGCATGATGTAGCCATCCAGCGTGAAGCGCTGCCCGAACAGGCGGAAGCCCCGCGTGAACTCGTCCACCTGTTCGGCGGTGATGCCGATCGGCAGCGGCAGGCTGTTGACGCGCGGGCCGGGCAGCGCCGCCACCCCAGCCAGGAAGGTATCCAGCCGCGCCGGGTCAGCCAGCGTGTCCAGCGGCAGCCCGGCGCCGAAGATCTGCGCCGCCAGCGGCTCATACTCAGCCGGGCTGAGGTCATCCATTGGCCCGACCATGAAGGCCAGCGTCTCGGCCATCGCCTGCCAGCGGTTGTAAGCGCCGCTGTTGAGCAGGGCGCGTAGCGCCAGCAGGCCGGTCAGGGTGTCGACATCGCTGCGGGCTTTGAAGGTGATCCGCCCCAGCCACATCATAGCCCGGAAGTACGACTCCAGCACCGGGTTACCGGCATAGTAGCCGCGTACCTTGTACTGGCTGAAATCTTCTTTCAGATCATCCAGAATCGGCACATCCAGCCGGCCCTCCGCCGCCCGGATCATGGCCACGATTGGCTCTGCCTCGGCGCGAATGTCCGGGTTCATCACCCTGAGGCGAGCGGAGGGGATGACGTCACCCTCATTGAAAAGCGTTTCCTGGTTCAGCGCGTTGACGTAGCTCGACTCGCCATCGGCCAGCAGGATCAGCGGCACAGCGTAGTAGATGGCTGCGCGGCGGGCATTCTCCTCCAGGGGCGTGCCGGTAGCTTGCGTCCACTGCTGCTCAGCCGCCGCATAGCTGCCGCCCACAAAGGCGGCGACCTCCCCGTAAAAGCCGCCCTGCTCCAGGAACATCAGCGCGTTCTGATAGGTCAGGAACAGCGTGTGCAGCAGAGCATCGGTGGTGACGAAGTCGCCCTTGCCCTCTTCCTGCGGCCAGGTGCCGTCGGTGTAGACCTGGTCAAACTGCGCGTAGCCGCCCGGCACAACCACAAACCCGTTCTGGGCCAGCAGGGCCAGCTGGGCATCGCTCAGCCCGGCGTCCACCACAAAGCGCACCTCGCTCAGGTTCACCGGCGGGACGGGGAAATCCCCCGCATAAACGTCCGGGAGTTGCAGGGCCAGCGGATCAGGGCCGGTGGTATAGCTATCCGCCAGGAAAGCTTCCCAGTCCCAGCGGGCAAAGCCGCCGCTCAGCACGGCAGGACGTTCCGCCGGGACAGCAGCGGGCAGTGGCACCTGCGGCGTCGTGATCACCGGCGGGGTCATCGGCACATTGAGCGCCACGGGCGGCTCCGGTTCAAACGTGTACGGCTCCACCCAGTACTCGCCGTTCGCGCCCTCGGCGATCCAGACAGCGCCCGCCATCAGAGTGTTGACCTGCCACCAGTTGAGACCGCCGATACAGCGCGGGCCGTCCAGCACTTCCAGCAATTCCCCCGCTTTCAACTGCTCAACCAGGGCGGACTCCGTGCCAGGCTCCTGCCGCGCATTAAGCAGCGCGCCCTGCGGAGTCACGACCGCGTAACGCCCAACAGTCAGGCGCGGCGGCAGGGTGCAATCGCCCCCCTGCGCCCCGACCGGCAGGGCCGCCAACAACATTCCGATAATCACCAGCAACAAAAGATAGCGCATGACTCTGTCTCCTAGCGCCATGGCCACAGGTGGCCTCTATGCATGTTCATTGTAGTCCAGTCCACGCCGGCCGGCTGGACGCCTGCCCACCTCGCAGCCACCGCGATCCCGACTCCGGGGGCAGGATGACAACAGGCGCCGCCGGAACATCCGGCAGCGCCTGTCTGACTGGCGGTTGCCACACCGCAGACGAGGATGAAACACCCTACTCCTGCTTCTCCTCCGGCTCCTGTGGGAGTTCCATGTCGTTGCCCTTGTCGGAACGCTCGATCACCACAGTGACCTTGCTCACAGCCGCCGCCAGCGCGGCGACCGCGGCCAGCAGCACCGCCGGGAACGGGGCGAAGATCGCCAGTGCGCCCGCGCCGACCACGCCCAGCGTCAGCGAGACTTCCAGCAGGACCTTATCATCCTGCTTGATGATCAGGCGGCGGACATTGCCCTCGTTGATCAGGCGTTCAACTTCACGGACAAGCTGGCTGCCCGCCACAGTCAACTCCTCAATGAAACCGCCTTCTTCCTTGGCTGGCGCGCCGCTGGTTTCTGCTTCCATCTCTTCGGTGGGAACCGGGTTTTCCATGTCCGACATTGCTTATTCCTCCCCTGCTTTTTGATCTGCCAACGATTAGGCAGGCTCCACAGCTTGCTTTACATCATTGTATACGCAAGTTGTGGGGGAAGGTTGCAGCAATCCAGCCAGCCCCTAATCAGGCTGTGCTACAATGCCGGTGGGGAAACAGAGACGGAGTCTCCACAGCGTGGACACACAGCCGATCTCCTATGTGAACGTCCGGCGGTTAGCGGCTCACCGCGACATCGACGGCCTGATCGACGCCCTGCGGCACAGCGATCCGATCGTCCGCAAGGAAGCCGCCAGCGCCCTGCGCCAGCTGGGGGCTGTGCGCGCCGTCCCCGCCCTGCTGACCGCCCTGGCGCTGGAACGCCACTGGCAGGTGGTGGCCAGCCTGTCGATTGCCCTGAACAGCCTGCAACAGGCCAGCACCCCCGACGACCTGGCAGCGCAGCGGGATATACCGGCCCTGATCGCGCTGCTCGATAGCCCCAACGACGCGGATGTCCGCGCCGCAGCCCGGCTATTGGGTGAACTGGGCGACAGGCGCGCGGTGGAGCCGCTGCTGGCGGCCTTTTCCCGCGCCACCACCCCCGACGACGTGCGCTACGTGATCGTGGAAGCGCTGCTGGCCCTCAAAAGTGCGCCGGATGTGCTGGCCCTGGCTGGAGCCTTGCGCCATCCTGACTGGCAGGTGCGCCGCCGCGCTGCTGCTGTGCTGGGGCAGATCGAAGCGCGCTGGGCCGTGCCTGGGCTGGCCGCTGCGCTGAGCCTTGCGCCATCCTGACTGGCAGGTGCGCCGCCGCGCTGCTGCTGTGCTGGGGCAGATCGAAGCGCGCTGGGCCGTGCCTGGGCTGGCCGCCGCGCTGGAAGACGACGATCCCCGCGTGCGGCAGGTGGCAGAGGCTGCCTTGCGTCGCATCAATAGTCCGCTGGCCCGCCAGGCGTTGATCGGCGGCGGGGGCACCCGCCGTCTGATTCCCGGCGCTCCGCGCCCTGCGCCAGATGAGGACGATCCGCTCAATCTCGACTGAGCAGGCTCTACCCGCCCTCCTGCGGCTCGTTGGTGCATGCCCCCAGACAGATGTAGCGGATCGTATAGGTGCCGCCCCCGCCATCGGCGTCACGGATGGTGATCCGCCAGTCGCCGCCGCTGCCGGCCAGCGACGCCCGGTAGCGTTCCACCCGGTCGGCCATGCTATCGTACTCCGGCACATAGACGCCCCAGGTGGCTGACTCGATAGTCAGGATCGGGTCCCAGTCGCCAAGCGCCGTCACTTCAAAGGAGTCCACGGCGGCGGGCGCCAGGCCGCGCGGGGTGAAGACCCAGCTATCGCTCCCCCCGGCGGGGACCGTCCCCGTCGCCGTTGTGCCCGGCTCCAGGCGCTTGCCGCTGAAGGTCAGGTAGACTCCACCGGGCGGGGTCCCGACGAATGGCACCAGCGGCGTGGCGGTAGGGATAGGCGTGCGCGTCGGCGGACGGACGAAGCGTATCTCCGTCGCCTGCACTGGCTGCGGCGTCTGCTGCACCGGCAGGCTAACAGCCACCGCACGCGGCAGCGCCGCCAGCGGCAGGGCGACCCGGTTCTCCTCGCTCAGCGGCTGGAGCGTCAGCGGGCCAACCGGCTCAAAGCCGCTGGCCCCGCCCAGCGCCGTGAAGACCTGTGTCCCGGCAGGCATCTCGATCCCGCCATCAGCCGTGCTGACTTCCGCCTGCCCGCTGAGCAGCGCCAGCACCATGGCCGCGCGAGCCGGAGCGCGAATCAGCAGCGTCCCCTGCAGGCGCACCAGCACGCCGTTGATCAGATGGTCAGAGGTCGTTCCCGGCGGGGTCTGCAGGATCACGGCGGGCAGCGGGCCGGCGGTGCAGTAGGGATCGGGCAGGCCGGTCAGGACAACCATGTTCTGGAAGAAGCCGTTCCCGCCCCCGATGTCGACCACGGTGGCGTCACCGTAGAGCAGCAGCCCCACCGCCTGATCAGGCCGGATGCCGGGCCGTGTAGCGATAGAAAGCAGGGCCATCCCCCACGAGTTGGTGGCCGACTCGTATGGGAAAGTGCGAATCTGACTGAACAGCGTCTGCAGGATGCGATCGCCCGGAGAGCTGAAGACCGGTTGCCCGGTCACCGGGCGGAGGATCACCTCAACACGCGGGCTGATGTAACAGGCTTCGCCGGGGGCCAGCCCAGCGCATAGCGTCGGGACATTCCGCGCTGTCGCCGCGATCACCTCCCCACAGGAAAGCACCCGCTGCGGTGCGGGCGTCCAGGTGGGGGGCGGCGTGACCGTCGGCGTCACCGGCAGCGGCGTCGGCGTGACCGTCGGCAGGGAAGCCACCGTTGGGATGGCCGCACTGCCGCCAGTACAGCCGATCGCCACCAGCAGGACAAGCAGTCCGGGGATAAGAGCGAGCCTCCGGGGGGTCATGACGGCCTCCTGCGCAGCATACATGATAACGGGTGCAGATGTGTTCACCCCCAAGTGTACGCCACATCCCGGCGCGGCGAAAACCACTATACTTTGTGTAAGCATTCAGGAGGGGAAACATGAAGAAGCTGGACTTTAAAAAAGACCTCAAGCACCTCTACCAGCCGGGCAGCCAGGATTTCACCATCGTCGATGTACCGCCCATGAACTTCCTGATGATCGATGGGCAGGGCAACCCCAACACCGCCCCCGCCTATACCCAGGCGCTGGAAGCGCTCTATGCCGTCGCCTACGCGCTCAAGTTCATCTGCAAGCGGGAATACGGCGTGGATTACACCGTCCCGCCGCCGGAAGGGCTATGGTGGACGCCGGACATGGCCGCCTTTTCCCTGGCGGACAAAGACGCCTGGCGCTGGACGATGATGATCATGCAGCCGGAGCCGGTCACGGCGGCGCTGGCGGCGCGGGCGATCGAGGAGACGCGCCGCAAGAAGGCGCTGCCCGCGCTGGATAGCCTGCGCTTTGAGGCGTACCACGAGGGGCTTTCCGTGCAGATCATGCATATCGGCCCATACGAGGCCGAAGCGCCGACTCTGGCCCGCCTGCACGGCGAATATCTACCGGCTCACGGGCTGGCCCCGGCTGGCAAGCATCACGAGATTTATCTGAGCGATCCGCGCCGCACCGCCCCGGAGAAAATGCGTACCGTTCTGCGCCAGCCCGTGCGGCGGATGGCAGAGGGTGGAACAGGAAGTGTGGCCTAGCCGGTCAGCGCCTCCTCTTCCGTCTCCGGCTGCGGGCATTCTTCCGGCAGGACATGCCCCTTGCAGCGCGCCCATTCTTCATCGGTGCGCAGGGTGATCACGCGGAACGATTCCGCGTAGGCGATCTCCAGCCCCCTGGCGCGTTCAGCGGCCCACTGCTTGATCCGTTCGGTGGGGTCCCAGCCGCCCATCTGGCTGACATGCTGCTTGAGCGCTGCGATCTTGAGATCGATCGTCTCTGTGATATCAACGAAGGTATCGGCGTGCTGCCAGGTGCTGACATAGACCTTGCGCGTCTCGTGAGCAGTCAGGCCCTCAGCTTCCAGTTCACGGAAAAGCGCCGGCATCCCCGCCGCCGGGAAGACGGCGTCCAGGGCCGCGCTGCCCGCCGCGCGGTGATCGGGATGGTTGATGTAGCTTTCGCCCACAAACAGCGCCGTCGGGTCCTGGGTGATCAACACCTCCGGGCGGAAGCGTCGAATCTCGCGCACCAGCTCGCGGCGCAAAGCGATCGTGTTCTCCAGCAGACCATCCGGATGGCGCAGGAAGACCACTTCCTCCACGCCGACAACGCGGGCAGCCGCGGTTTGTTCTGCCTCGCGGATGGCTGCCGCTTCCTCCGGCGTTATGGAGGTGTCTTTGATACCCACCTGGCCGCTGGTGCAGAGGACATAGCGCGCCCTGGCTCCGTCCCGCACCCAGCGGGCGATCGTCCCGGCCACGCCGAACTCGATGTCATCCGGATGCGCCACAATGACCAGTACACGCTCCGGGGTATACCGCCTGTTCGTGCTGACACCCATAGCCAACCTCACCTGATTGCCGCAATCATGACGAATGTGGTGGCGATTGTAGCACAGGCGACTCGCCCCGGCAGCGAATTCCCGGCAGGGGGGAAAAATGTACGGCTAAATAATTTATGAAAAATATAGGAAGATTGTAGTATAAACTGAACCTTACTTCCTTCTCGTGTTAAACTAAAAACGATTGATGTCCGCCGTGAGCCTGATGGCGGGAGAGATGGCATTATGGGCAAAGTGCTGGTGATCGAGGACAACAGCGCGAATCGCACCCTGGTTCGCCGTATCCTGGAGGCTGAGGGTCTGGAAGTGATTGAAGCGGAAAACGCGGGAACCGGAATCGCCCTGGCCAAAGAGCTGACGCCCGACCTGATCCTGATGGATTTGAGTATGCCGGAAGTGGACGGCCTGATGGCCACCCGCACCCTGCGCCAGATTCCGGCGTTGCAGGCGGTGCCGATTGTCGCCCTGACCGCCAATGTGATGCCGGAGGAACGCACCCGCGCCCTGCAGGTTTGCGACGGGTACATCCCCAAGCCCATCGATGTTGACAGGTTCCCGCTTGAAGTGCAACATTACTTGCGGAGGGGTGGATGAATCCTGGCCTGCCTGTGCTTGACCAGAATCTAAGCGATGCCTGGATTCTGGTCGTGGAAGACAACGTCCCTAACTTTGTGCTCCTGGCCCGCCTGCTGGCGGCGATGGGCATCCGCAACTGCGAATGGAAGACCAGCGGCTGGCAGGTGGTGCAGTATGCGGATACCCTGCCGCGCATTGACCTGATCCTGATGGATCTGCGGCTGCCCTACGAAGACGGTTACCAGGCGCTCCTCAAACTGCGCAGCAGCCCGCGCCTGGTCAACACGCCGATCGTCGCCATGACCGCCGAGGCCAGCGAATCACAGATGCTCAAAGCCCGGCGCGCCGGCTTCAACGGCTTTCTGGGCAAGCCGCTCGACCCCGACCGTTTCCCGGAGCAGATCCGGCGCATCCTTAATGGTGAACCGGTCTGGGAGTGGCGCTAGCTGGCCGCCCCGGACCTCAGGAGTTGCTGACATGACCGCACCGCCTTCCCCCGCGCTGATCCCTTCGCTGACGGCTGCGCTGGCTGCCGCCGCCCGCCGCTATGCTTTCACCCCTGCGCTGGCGTCCGGGTTGCTGGATACATTGCTGGCCAATCTACCGCCGCTGGATAGCGCGGCGCTGGTCGACTGGGACGGCCAGCACATCACCCGCCGGGCCTGGCGCGGCGTGGAACCGGTGACGCCTGCCGTCCTGACAGCTGCCGAGCACCCCAGCCTGGCGGAAGCACTCCAGGGAACTGCACCGACAATTCTGGCAGGGGAGCGTGAGAGCATCGGTGTTTATCCCCTGCTGATCAGCGACGCGTCCGGCGCGGCTCATGCCCTGCTCGTACGCCTGCCCGCCGGCCTGACCATACCCGCTGCGATCGATGAGGCGCTGCAAACGGCTGCCAGCGTAATCGGCCTGGCCCTCGGCAGTGACACCGTTAAGCCGGGCGCGGCTGGCCTGCCGCTGAGCGCGTTACCGGCTACGCCGACCCGCCAGATTCTGTGGCAGACCGAGCGGCTCTACAGCGCCAGCCAGGCCCTGCGCGACGCCGGCTCCGTTGAGGAAACGCTGGCCGTGTTGCAGAGTCTGCTGGCTGCCGACTACGCGCCCTCTCACCTGGATATCTACCTGCGGGTTGAGGACGCCTTCCAGCATCTCCATCACTGGCATGCTAACGGCGCGCCCTGGCCGGGCGATTCCGGCCTGGCCGAGATCGATCCGGCGCGGGCTTTTGACCATCCAGCCTGCTACGTGGAAAACGCTGCCAGCGCCCCTGAAACAGATGCTCTGCCAGCCGCCGAACGCCGCTACCTGGCCGCTACCGGCGGACAGGCGCTGGTTTCCCTGCCGCTTTACCTGCGGAACGAAGTCATTGGCCGCCTGCTGATGGCCCTGCCTGTGGCGCGGCGCTTCCTGCCGGAGGAGCGCGACTACCTGATGACGCTGGCCGACCAGGCCACCATGATCATCAACAACTGGACACTGCTACGCCAGACACAGGGTTCGCTGGAAGAAGCCCGTATCCTCTACGAAGCCGCCAGCCGGATCGCCGATGTCAGCAGCGTGCAGGAGATGCTCAATACGCTGGCCCGCGCCGCCGCCGCCTCGGAGGTCAGCGTGGCCCAGTTGTTCCTGCTGCATGGCCGGAGCTGGGACCGACCGGACGCCGAGGTTGAGATCGCGGCAGTCTGGTCACAGGATGGGAGCCTGCCCGACCTGAGCGGGATGCGTTTCACCGCCGCCCAGTATCCGCACTGGCCGGAACTGGCCACGCCAACCCTGCTGGCGATTGATGACGTAGCGACTGATGAACGGCTATCTGAGGAAAGCCGGCTCTCGTACCTGGCGCTGGGAATCGCCGCGCTGGTGGTGGCCCCGCTGGAAATGGGCGGTGCGCCAGCGGGCGCATTGCTATTCGGCAGGCCGCATCCTCGTCGCTATAGCCCGCGTGAATTGCGCATTTACCAGAACCTGGCGGAGATGGCGACTATCTCCCTGCAAAATCTGCGCCTGCTGCGCCAGACCCAGCACCGCGCCCGCCAGCTGCAGACTTCCGCCCAGGTCAGCCGCGACGCGATCTCCATCCTGGACGTCAACGTCCTGCTGCCCCGCATCGTTAACCTGATCCGCGATTCGTTCCAGTACGATCACGTCCAGATCTTCCTGCTGGATGACGCACGGGAAAACGCTGTGCTCAAGGCCAGCACGGGCGAAGCCGGGCAGATTCTGCTGAGCATCAACTGGTCGCTGCCCGTCGGCTCTAACTCCGTGATCGGGCAGGTTACCGCCCGTGCGGAGCCGGTCATCGCGCTGGATACATCCGACGCCCGCGTGATCCACCGCCCCAACCCCTACCTGCCGGACACGCGATCGGAGATGGCCATCCCGCTGATCTCACGGGGGCAGGTGCTCGGCGCGCTGGATGTGCAGTCGCGCCAGCCCGGCGCCTTCACTGACGAAGACGTAGCCATCCTGACCTCGCTGGCCGACCAGATCGCCATCGCCCTGGCCAACGCTCGCCTGTTCGAGCAAACCCAGCGTTACACGGAGGCGCTCTCCCGGCAGGTGCTCAGCCTGCAGAGCCTGCTGGAAGCCAGCCAGGGGCTGGCCACGCTGCTCGACGCGGATGAGATTCTCAATGCCGCGGCCCGTTACCTGGCGGCTGAATTCAAAGTCGACCACGTCGGCATCGCTACGGCCATGGAGCAGAACCCTGAACTGGGCATCGTGCGGGCCGAATACCCTGACACCGGCACGCGGGGCATCATCCTGCCTCTGGAAGGCACCTGGTGGACCGAGGTCTACCGTTCCACCCGTCAGCCGGTCGTGGTATCTGATGTCCGCACCAGCCCACTGCTGGACGAGGCAACCCGCGGGGCGCTGCTGGGAGTCGGGATCAACGAGCTGGTGCTGGTGCCCTTCCTCACCCACGACGAGCATGTGCTGGGGTCGATCGGGCTGGACATCTACGCGGGCGGGCGGGAATTCACCACCGAAGAACTGACGTTGATCCAGCTCTTCGCCACCCAGGTCACCACCGCCTACCGCAACGCCCAGCTCTTCGCCCGCACGCAGCAACAGGCCGAGGATATGGCCTTCCTGTTCAACGTCACCACCCTCGCCGCGGAAACGCCCGGCCTGGAAGCCAGCATGGAAACCGTGGTCAGCCAGCTACGCGGCCAGTTGCCGGTAGATGCAGTGGGCGTTTACCTGGCTTCCCCCGGCGGCGATAGCCTGCAGCGGGTGGCGGCGCACTGCAACCCCGGCTATGCCATTTCGGAGCGCATCCCGCTGACCGGCTGGGTCGCCCGCCAGGCGCTCCGCGAGCGCCGCCCCTTCCTCCTGCCCGATCTGCAGGACCTGGCCGACGCTCCCGGCATCATCGCCACGAACCTGCGCAGCCTGCTTGCCGCGCCCCTCCTGAGCGGCAATACCATGCTGGGCCTGATCGTGCTCTTCAAGGAAGAGGCGGGCGTTTACGACGAAGGCAACCTGCGCCTGCTCCAGGCGCTGGCGGGGTCAATCAGCGCCGTAGTGCAGAACATCCGCCTGCTGGAAGAAGTGCAGGCGGCCAACGTGCGGCTGCGCGAACTGGACAGGGTCAAGAGCCAGTTCCTGGCCAATATGTCGCACGAACTGCGCACGCCGCTCAATTCGATCATCGGCTTCAGCCGGGTGATCCTCAAGGGCATCGACGGCCCGCTGACCGACCTGCAACGCCAGGACCTGGAGACTATCCACGCCAGCGGCCAGCACCTGCTCAACCTGATCAACGACATCCTCGACCAGGCCAAGATCGAGGCTGACAAACTGGCCCTGACGATCAGTGAATTCGACCTGCGCCCGGTGATCGAGGCGGCCCGTTCGATGAGCGTCGGTCTGCTCAAGGACAAAGCCGTCCGCCTGCATGTCGAACTGGAAGACCACCTGCCCCATGTCTGGGGGGATGAAATCCGCACCCGCCAGGTGCTGCTCAACCTGCTCTCCAATGCCGCCAAGTTCACCCACGAAGGCTCGATCACCATCTCGGCCTTCAACGTCCAGCGGGAGGATGGGCCGTACATTCAGGTCAGCGTGACCGATACCGGCATCGGCATCCCGGAAGACAAGCAGGAGACGATCTTCATCGCCTTCGAGCAGGTTGACGGCTCCCTGACCCGCGCCAGCGGCGGCACAGGGCTGGGCCTGCCGATCTCCCGCAGCCTGATCGAGATGATGGGCGGCGAGCTGTGGGTGGAAAGCACGCTCAACGTCGGCTCCACCTTCAGCTTCATTATCCCGGCTTTCCCCAAGCAGGTGGCAGCCAGCCAACCCGCCGGGCAGACCGGCGCCGCGCCGCGTCCGGAAGCCGCCCCCCTGACCGGCCAGGCAGCGCCCGCCGTCCCGGCGGAACCGGCGCCTCCATCCCGTCCGCTCGCCCCACCCCGGCGCAAGATCGTCCTGGTGATCGATAGCGAACTGGCCATGCATCAGGCCTACCGCCGCCACCTGAACAAGCACGGCTACACTGTCGAGGCCACTGCCGCCCATGACCGGGTCGGCGAACTACTCCAGGTCGTCCAGCCGGACATCATTCTGCTCGATGTGCGGACGCCCGCCGGGGCCAACTGGTCGCTGCTGGAACGCCTGCGCAATAGCGCGGATAGCGCCTACATCCCGGTAATTGTCTGCACGCTGGAACCCGATCGCGGGCGGGCGCTGGAGCTGGGCGCTGCGGCTTACGTGGCTAAACCCTTCCTGGAGGAGACCCTGCTCGCTGCTGTACGCCAGGTCGATACCCTCCCCGCCCGCCGCTATATCCTGCTCATCGACAGCCAGCCGGCGTCGGCCAGCGCCATCGCCGATCTGCTGCGAACCAGGGGCCGCTGCCTGGTAGAAACCGCCGATGATGTCGAGCGCGGCCTGGACACGATCGTCCGCCAGCAACCCGACCTGCTGCTGCTCAACCTGACTGCGCCGGAGAGTGGCTCGCGGATCGACAGCGGTGAGATTCTCAGCCGCCTGCGGGCAGACCCGTTGACGCGCCAGCTGCCCATCCTGATCCTCGCCGGTACGGGTGATTCAACCACCGATGATGTGCAATCGGACGGCCTGACCCTCATCCGGCGGGGCGAAAGCATCGACGAGGCGGAACTGCTAGCTGACATTCAGGCGTTGCTCAGCGATAATAGAGGCGGTCAACATTCCAGCAACGGAGAGACTGCCGCGTGAGTTACAAGCACATCGAACTGGTCTGCGTGCACTGCGGGCACCGCATGGCTTACAACCGTCCCATGCCAGCGTGCCCGCAGTGCGGCGAAGACATCCTGCGCGCCGAGTACGATCTTGAGCCGCTCAAGTATGGCAACTGGCTGCGCCGCCTGGACGGCCGCTGGCATGACATCTGGCGGTACCACGAACTGCTGCCGCTGCACGACACCGCTAACATCGTCACCATGGGGGAGGGCGGCACGCCGTTGATCCCTGCTCCGCAGCTTGGCGCCATGCTCGGCCTGCGCCATCTTTACCTTAAAGACGAACGCCAGGGACCGACGAATAGTTTCAAAGATCGCCAGGCATCGGTTGCCATCAGCGTCATGCGCGAGATGGGCATCACCGAAGCCGTCGTCGCCAGCACGGGCAACGTGGCCATGGCCTACGCCGCCTATGCCGCCCGCGCCGGGATCAAGCTGTGGGTCTTCCTGACCAGCCTGGCTTCCAGCGAGAAAATGCGGGAGGTCGCCCTGTATGGCGCGGAGGTGATCAAGGTCACCGGCACTTACGACCAGACCAAGCTGGTCGCCAACCGCTTCGCCCGGCAAAAGGGCCTGTACGAAGACCGGGGCATCAAATCCATCGCCGCGGTGGAAAGCATGAAAACGCTGGCCTTTGAACTGGCCGAGCAACTGCATGGCCGCGCGCCGGACTGGTACATCCAGGGCGTCAGCGGCGGCATGGGGCCGATCGGAGTCGCCAAAGGTTTTGAGGAACTGAAAGCCCTGGGCCTGATCGATCGCGTGCCGGCGATCGGCATCATCCAGAGCGCCGGCTGTGCGCCGATGGTCACCGCCTGGAAAGCCGGGCAGCCCATCGCCACCCCGGTCGACGACCCGGCGACCATCATCGCCACCCTCAGCACCGGCAATCCGGGCCGCGCTTACCAGCTCCTGTGGGAGATCATGCAGCGTTACGGCGGGGCTGCCGAGAGCGCCACCGATGAGGAAGCCTTCAATGCCATGCGTATCCTGGCCCGCACAGAAGGCATCAGCGTGGAACCAGCCACCGCCGTGACCTTCGCCGGGCTGTTCAAACTGGCTCAGAGCGGCCAGATTCGCCCTGACGACGTGGTAGTTGTCAACTGCTCAGGCCACTCGATGCCGGTGGAAAAGCACATCTTGGGTGAGCAATGGCAGCGCGAACTGGACATCGCTTCCGCCAGCGGGCGGATCAACCTGCCGACAGAGGGCCTGCTCAGTGCGCTGGAAGGGGTGCACAGCGACCTCAACCGGGTGCTGATCATCGAAGACAACCCGGACGCCGCCCGACTGATCCAGCGCATCCTGCAGACCCGCGGCGATTTCGCCGTCGAGATCGCCCGCGATGGGGCTGAAGGGCTGCGCCGCATCCAGCAGGAACACCCTGATCTGGTGATCACTGACATCATGATGCCCCGTGTCGATGGCTTCCAGGTGATTGAAGCTGTCCACAACGACGAATCCCTCCGCCATATCCCCATCATCGTGCTGACCGCCAAGGAACTCACCGCCTCCGAACGGGAACGCCTGAACGGTCAGATCGCCGCCTTGCTACAGAAAGGCTCCTCCCTGGACGAAAAGCTGCTTCAGAACATCCTGACGGCGCTGAACTGAGCGCCGGGGAGCGCGCGCGATGGCCGCAGGCAAGCGCCCGACTATCCTCTACATCGAAGATGACGCCGGTAGCCAGCTGCTGGTGTTACGCACGCTGCAACACGCCGGCTATGAGGTGCACATCGCCCCCAACGGGCTATCCGGAATCGATATGGCCCGCATCCACCAGCCGGACCTGATCCTGATGGACATCAACCTGCCGGATCTTTCCGGTCGGGAGGTCACCACCCGCCTGCGGGCGATGCCCGGCTTTAAGCACACGCCGATTGTCGCCCTGACGGCCCTTTCCCACGCCGGTGAACGTGAGAAGGCCATCGCCGCCGGACTGACCGGCTACATCGCTAAGCCGCTGGACATTGACGCACTGCCTGCTCAGATCGCCGAATACCTGGCCGGGAAGCAGGATCACGTCGATCCGCAGGCCCTGGCGGAAGCTCGCACCGCCTATTCCCAGGAAGTTGTCGAACGGCTGGAGAGCAAGATCCGCCAGCTGGAACGCGCCTATAGCGACCTCAAGCGGCTGGACAGAATGAAGGAAGCGTTCATCCAGCTGACCTCTCACGAGTTGCGCACGCCGCTGACGGTGATCTACGGCTACGGGCGGCTGCTGCAGGAAAGCCCGGTCGTGGCCCGGCTGGCCCAGGAAGACCAGGAATTCGCCGCCCTGGTCGATACGCTGCTGGAAGGCATCGAGCGCATGGCCGCCGTGATCAACGAGATCCTGCTCGTCAGCCGGATCGCCTCCGGGAGAATCGAACTGGTCGTCAACCCGGTGCAGGTGGGAGCGCTGATCGAGAAGGTGGTGGCCGATTACGCCCGCGCCATCGAGCAGCGTCGCCAGCGGGTGATCGTGGACACGACTCAGGCCCACGTGCGTATCTACGCTGACCGCGACCTGCTGGCGCTGGCCCTGGCCAACCTGCTCAGCAACGCGATCAAGTACACGCCCGATGGCGGTACGATCATCCTGCGGGCCATGCTGCACGGCGATCATGTCCTGATCACCGTACAGGATACCGGCATCGGCATCGACAAAGCGGAACAGGCCCTGATCTTTGAGCGGTTCTACACAGCGGGCGATACCCAGCTTCACGCTTCCAGCAAGGTGGCTTTCCGGGGCGGCGGGCTGGGGCTGGGGCTGGCCATCTGCGCCGAGATCGTCAAGGCTCACGACGGGCGCATCTGGGTCGATAGCCCGGGCCGGGATGAGCAACGCCTGCCCGGCAGCGTGTTCTCCATCGCCCTGCCCACGCGCAGCAAGCTCAGCGAGCCGTACCTGGAAGAAGCCTGATCTTCCGTGGCCGATCTACCGGCCAGCCGCCCGCCGCAGCAGGGCGTACAGGTTGGCGTCGCCGGTGCGCCCATCGGCGCGGTAGATCGCGGCGACTTCCAGGCCGGTCGCGGCGATCAGCGCGGCGTGTTCGGCGTCATCCACATAGTGGCAGTAGCGCAGGGCGGAAGCGCCCTGCCGCCAGTCCAGCAGGTAGTCGCCAGCTTC
>JAIOAT010000048.1:17555-27102 GCA_019873685.1 Chloroflexota bacterium | reverse complement strand
GGCCATCGGGGAGTACATCAGCACGCCCGATGTCACCGGCCTTGTCGAGCATGTCGGCTTCCGCACCACACGCATCCGCCAGCTTGATCGCGCGCTGGTTACCATCCCCAACAGCAAGCTGGCCGGATCGGTGGTCACCAACTGGTCGCGCCTGACCCAGCGCCGGCTGGATATGACCATCGGCCTGACCTACAGCACCACCAGCGCCCAGCTGCGCGAGTTGCTGCAGCGGCTGGAGGCGCTGCTGCGCTCACGGGAATCAATTGCTGCAGATACCGTGAACGTGCTGTTCACAGGTTTTGGGGATAGCGCACTGAACGTGCGGCTGATCGCCTACGTTCAGCTCCCGGACTGGACTGCTTTCATGAAGGAGCAGCAAGAAATCATGCTGCAGGTGATGGATATCGTGGCGGAAATGGGGTTGTCATTCGCTTTCCCGTCGCGCTCGGTCTATATCGAGCAGGCAGCTGCAACCCTGCACTCCCCGGTAGAGCAGGACGCCGACAGGCAGGACTGAGACGCATTACCAGCCGCTTCCCGGCCCGATGCCAGCAAAACGCCCGCCACCAGCGCGAAAGCTGTGGCGGGCGTCCTGTTTCTGCGTCGCCGCGTCACACCATCTCGATGATCGTGGCCTCGCCCTGCCCCACGCCGACGCACAGCGTCGCCAGCCCGTAACGCATCCGCGCCCCTTCCGCCCGGCGTTTCTTCATCTCGTGGAGCAGCGTGGTCAGGATGCGCGCCCCGGAGCAACCAAGCGGGTGACCGAGCGCAATCGCCCCGCCATTGACGTTGGTGATCTCCGGGCGCAGGCCCAGCGTCTTCATCACCGCCAGCGCCTGCACGGCAAATGCCTCGTTCAACTCGATCAGATCGAGGTCATCGATCGTCAGTCCGGCACGCTCCAGCGCCTTGCGCGTCGCCGGGACCGGGCCGAGGCCCATGGTGCGCGGGTCGACCCCCGCCGCCGCGCTGGTGACATAGCGGGCCAGCGGCGTCAGCCCCAGCGCCGCCGCTTTCTCCGCGCTCATCAGCAACACCGCCGCGGCCCCATCATTGAGACCACTGGCGTTGCCCGCCGTGACCGTCCCCCCGGCGCGGAAGACCGGGCGGAGTTTGGCCAGCTTCTCAGGGGAAGTGTCCAGCACGGCCCGGCCATCCTGCCAGGTGTACCGCGGATGCTCGTCGTGTTCCACGAGCACGGGATCGCCCTTGCGCTGCGGGATCGGCACCGGGGCGATCTCGTCGCGGAAGCGGCCGCTGTTGATCGCCTCCACCGCCCGCCGCTGGCTTTCGTAGGCGAAAGCATCCTGCTCCTCGCGGGTGATCTTCGGCTCAAACTGCTCGTAGATGTTCTCGGCGGTCTCGCCCATCGCTTCCAGCGGGAACATCGCCTCCATCTTCGGGTTGGGGAAGCGCCAGCCGAATGACGTATCCCACGCTGTGACATTGCCGATCGGCCAGCCCTGCCCGCTCTTGGGGATGGCGTAGGGACCGCGGCTCATGCTCTCCACGCCGCCGGCGATGAACACGTCTCCCTCCCCGGCCAGGATCGCCCGCGCCGCCATGTTGACCGCACTCAGGCCACTGGCGCATAGCCGGTTGACCGTGACTGCCGCCACCGTCACCGGGAAGCCGGCCAGCAGGGTAGCCATGCGAGCCACATTGCGGTTATCCTCCCCGGCCTGGTTAGCGCAGCCCAGGTACACCTCCTCGACTGCGGCGGGGTCCAGCCCGGTGCGCGTCACCAGCGCCTTGAGCACATGGGCGGCCAGGTCATCGGGGCGCACCTCACTGAGCGCACCGCCCACGCGCCCGATCGGCGTGCGCAGCGCGTCGATGATCACGACTTCGGTCATGGGTCTTCTCGCTCCTTGGCAGCCAGCAGCAACCGGCAAACCGCATACAGCGGTCACAACAAAGCAACTGCCGGAGATTATACCCTCGCTTGCGGGCTATAATAGCCCGGTATGGCCTTACAGCAGGGAGGGTGCCATGCGCCTGTATATCACCGCCACCTACAGGGGAGCGGATAACCGCCCTGAGATCGAGCGCCTGTGTGCGCTGGTCGCCCAGGCTGGCTGGGAGACCTTCTGCTTCGTGCGCGATGTGGAGGGCTGGGCGCATGTCTTTGACGACCCGCGCGAACTGATGGCCCGCACGCTGGCCGAGATCGCCGCCTGTGACGCGCTGCTGATCGACCTGACGGAAAAGCCCACCGGTCGCGCCTACGAAGCGGGGATGGCTTACGCGCTTGGCAGGCGCGTGATCGTGCTTCTGCGGCGCGGCACGCCGATCAAGGACACCACGCGCGGTATCGCCGCCGCAATCATCGAGTATGATCAGATCGAGGAGATCGTCGCGCCGCTGCGCCTGCTACATACGAACTGGACTGCCACACCATAGATTTCAGGACGAGTTGAGACTTTGATGTTCAACCCACCCGATCCTGACACGTTCAACCCGATCGTCTGGCAGATCGTGCGCCTGATCCCGTACGGCAGGGTCAGCAGCTACGGCCAGATCGCCAGTATGATCCCCGCGCCGCCCGGCTACGACCCGCTCCGTTACGGGCACGTCCGCGCCCGCTGGGTTGGCACGGCTATGCGCCTTTCCGTGGGCAGCGGCATCCCCTGGCACCGCGTGATTAACAGCCAGGGCACGATCAGCAACCTGCCCTTCCCCGGCGCGCGGGAAGAACAGCGCCGCCTCCTGGAAGCAGAAGGCGTGCAGTTCGACCTGGAAGGGCGCGTCGACTTCCGGCGCTTTGGCTGGGAAGGCCCGCCGGAGTCCTGGCTGCAGGAGCACGGGCTGCTGCAGCCTACCCGCCTGCGTTGATCGACCGCCTGCCGCCCCCTGATAACCCGGCCTCCCGGTCTCCTGGCCACCTGTTCTGGCCTCCTGGTCTCCTGATCGATCCTCCTGACGCCATTTCCGCATGCTGCTCGCTGCGGTATCATCGGGCCAGCATTCACCTGTAACCGTTCCTTCAGGGGGAGGGCATCCCATGCCTGCATTTGAGCGAATCAGTTACGGCGGCTGGCCGAACTGCTACCGCCTGTCCAATGGCCGCGTGGAACTGGTGATCACCGCCGATGTTGGACCGCGTATCATCCACTGCGGCTTTGTCGGTGGGCCGAACCTCTTCGCCACATACCCGGACATGCTGGGCCAGACCGGCGGCGACGAATGGCGGATTTACGGCGGGCATCGCCTGTGGGTCGCGCCAGAAATCCAGCCGCGCACCTACTACCCGGACAACGTACCGGTCGCCATCGAGCAACAGGCGGGTTTTGTGCGGGCCAAAGCGCCCGTGGAAGTTGGCAATGCCATCAGCAAAGAGATTGACATCGCCCTGGCGGATGACGCGGACCACGTCACAGTGACGCATCGCGTCCACAACCACGGCCCCTGGGCGATCCAGCTCGCCCCCTGGGCGCTCTCGGTGATGGATGCCGGCGGGACGGCCATCGTCCCCCTGCCGCCGCGTGGCTCCCACCCGGAAAACCTGTTGCCCGCCCACACGCTAACGCTGTGGGCCTACACCGATCTCTCCGACCCGCGCTGGACGCTGGGGGAGAAGTACATCCTGCTGCGCCAGGATCGCAACGGGAAACCGCAGAAGCTCGGCGCCATGATCTCCGCCGGCTGGGCGGCCTGCGCCATCCACAATGCCCTGTTCCTGAAGACGTTTGACTGCATCCCCGGGGCGACCTACCCTGACCTGAACAGCAACCTGGAGGTCTTCACCAACCAGCAGATGCTGGAACTGGAGACGCTTGGCCCGCTGACCACTCTGGAGCCGGGTGCGGCGGTTGAGCATGTAGAGCACTGGTACCTGTTCCGCAATGTCCCTCAGCCCGCCAGCGATGCCGACGTCGAGGCGCACATCCTGCCGCTGGTGAAGCAGGCGCTGGGTCGGGCGTAGTCGCGCACCCATGACCACCCGCTACTACTTTGGCATCGACGCCGGCAACAGCAAGACCCAGGGCCTGATCGCCGACTCGGAAGGGCATGTTCTGGCCCTGATCCATGCCGGAGGCGGCAACTGGGAGGGCATCGGCCTGGAAGGTGCACGGGCCGTCTACGCGGACGTACTGGCGCGCGCGCTGGCCGCCGCCGGACTGCGTCGCGAGCAGATCGCCGCCGCCGGCTATGGGCTGGCCGGGTACGACTTCCCCAGCGACGACGCCCGGTTGCGCCCGGTGATCGACTCGCTGGGCGTGCCGGGGCCATACTTCCTGGAGAACGACACCCTGATCGCTCTACGCGCCGGGACTTCCCGCCCCTATGGCGTGGTCTGCATTTCCGGCGCGGGTTCCACCAAGGCCGGGCGCAACCGCGCCGGGCACATCTTCCGCACCTGGGGGTTGGCCTCCGACTTCGGCGACTGGGGCGGAGGCGGCGACCTCTGCCGGGCGGCGCTGGCGGCCGTCGCCCGCGCCGAAAAGGGGATCAGCCCGCCTACCGCCCTGACCGCTGCCCTGCTGGCGCACTACGGCGCGGCGGACGTGACCGCTCTGATGGAGATGATCAGCCGCGATCGCGTCTACCGCAATGACTACACCCCGCTGGTCTTCGCCGCAGCGGCGGCAGGCGACCCGGTAGCTACGGAAATCCTGCTACACGCCGGTCAGGGCCTGGCGCGGGGGATCAACGCCGTGATCCGCGCCCTGGATATGCAGAACGAGATCTTTGAACTCGTGCTGGCGGGCGGCGTCTTCCGGGCGGAGTTTCCGCTGCTGCGGGATACCCTGGCGGCTGAAGTCCGCGCCTTCGCGCCCGGTGTGGAGATCGTGCGCCTGACCGCGCCGCCGGTGGTTGGCGCGGTGCTGCTGGCGATGGACGAAGACGGCCAACCGCCGGATGAGACCATCCGCCAGCGTCTGATCGCGGAAGTGCAGGGGCAACTGGCATAATCCCGCCCCGCTGGCGGGCACACTACCGAGACCACAAAAACACCGGCCGGAAGGTTCCCCCTCCGGCCGGTGTTCAACCTTCGGTACGGGCTAACGCCCACGACTGTTGAGATATGGCATCACGAAGTCGTAGGCTGCCTGAGTGTCCACGCGGTAAATGGAAGCCCACGCCAACGCAGTTCGCGCTCAGGCCGAACGATACCACCGCCACGATCTGGTTGCTGTCTTCAAGGAAGCGAAAACGAATACTGCTGACAAGAGATACCTGCCTGGTGCACAAAGATAGTATATCATAATCTGACTAGCATAATCCATAATTACCAGCATCAACGCACCCCCTCCCGGCCAGCGTTTTGACTTGCGCCGGGCAGATGCGTAGACTCGCGGGCAGCGATCGCACACAGAAGGGCGTCCCATGAGCGCGCTGATCGGGCGGGTATTTCGCTCCTATGAGATTCTGCAGGAACTGGGCCGGGGCGGCATGGCGATCGTCTACCTGGCCCGCCAGCAGCATATGGATCGTCTGGTTGCGATCAAGGTGATCGGCGCCGCCTATTCACAGGAACCCGACTTCCGTGCCCGTTTCGATCAGGAAGCGCGTATCATCGCCCGCCTGGAACACCCGCATATCCTGCCCGTGATCGACTATGGCGAGGAAGACTTTGGCGCCTATCTGGTGATGCGCTATGTCGGCGCGGGCACGCTGGAGACACGGCTGGCGGCAGGGCCGTTGCCCCTGCCCGCCGCGCGCAATATGCTCAGCCGCATCGCCTCCGCGCTGGCCTATGCCCATGCCAAAGGCGTGATCCACCGGGACCTCAAGCCGGGTAACATCCTGCTGGACGAAGCCGACAACCCGTACCTGACCGACTTCGGCATCGCCAGGATATTGCAGAGCGCCACCCACCTGACCCGCACCGGCGCGGCGGTCGGGACGCCCGCTTACATGGCTCCCGAACAGTGGAAGGCGGAACCCGTCGGGCCATACACCGATCAATACGCCCTGGGGGTGCTGCTTTATCAGATGGTTACCGGTGCGCCGCCGTTTGCCGCCGATACCACCTACGGCTTCATGCACAAGCACATCTACGAAGCGCCGCCCCCACCCCGAACCATGCTGGAGACCCTCCCGCCAGCGGCGGAAGCGGTCATCCTGCGCGCCCTGGCCAAGAAGCCGGGCGAGCGCTTCCCTTCCGTGCAGGCCATGAGCGAGGCTTTTGAAGCCGCTGTGCCGGCGACGCCTACAGGCGAACTGGCTTCTGTGCCCTGGCCTGCGGTCTCAAATCCCCCACCGACCCCATCCCCGGCAGGCAACGCGCTCACCACCAGCCAGCAGGCAGAACAGACTACACCCGTAGCCCGGTGGGATGGCGGCGGGCGCGGCCTGATTGCGCTGACGGCCATCGTGACCGTCGCGCTGCTGCTGGTCGCCGCCCTGCTGCTGGGGAGGGGCGCGGGACTGTTCGGTACGGCGGAATCGCCAACCGCGGTCGCCATCATGGAACCGGCGGGAACCAGCGCGGGCGACAACAGTGTCGCCGTGCAGACGGCCACGCCTTCGCTGACGTCGACTGCGACGGCCACCCCAACAGCGACGGCGACGGTGGACGTCTACGCGACCGCCGATGCGCTTGATCTGGCGACGTTTCACCGCCTGGTGCGCCACCTGACCGCGACCGCCCGCGCCGTCGTGGTTGACCTGGCGACATCCCAGGCCGCCCTGACCGCCACCGCCAGCGCCATACCCTCGGCCACGCCCACCCTGACTCCGTCTCCGTCACCAACGCCAGCAACTTCGCCAACCGCCCTGATCAGAGCTACCGCACCACCCACCCCGACGTTGACGCCAGCAGCCACAGCAACGCCGGCTTCCTGCACCGGGCTGCTGCCATCCCGCCTGACCACCGGCCAGCTCGGGATCGTCAGCGATGAGGACCCGCGCCCGGTCAATGTCCGCGCTGAACCGGGTCTGGAAGCGGTGCGGCTGGGCCAGTTCCCGGTCAACACCCAGTTCCGCGTGGTTGAGGGGCCGGTCTGCCAGGACGGTTACCCCTGGTTCATGGTGCAGCGCCTCAGCGATGGTCTGACCGGCTGGATCGCCGAATCGGGTCAGGACGCCTACTTTGTGGAGCCGCTGGTCACCGCGCTCGGCGAAGGGACCTGCCCCGGTGTGCTGGCTTCCCGGCTGCACATCGGCGCAACCGCCATCGTGGATACGCCCGACGGCCTGCCGCTTCGGCTGCACAGCGATCCCGGCAGCAACGCGCCGGTGACCGCCAGCATCGCCAATCGCGTGCGCGTCACCCTGCTGGATGGCCTGATTTGCCTGGAAGGGCATAGCTGGTGGAAGGTGCGCGCCGCCACCGGTCACATCGGCTGGACAGCTGAGGCCGACGCAGACAGCTATTTCCTCGCTCCCGCCCCCTAGGAGGGTGGTCTTGTCCCCATCGGAACCTGACCGGCTACCGCTGGGCGCTTTCGGAGGAGCCTGGTATGGCTGAAGCGACTGCGCCGCTTACCTACACCGACTGGCTGACCCATGTCTTTGATCATCCGGTTGCTGATCCCGCCTGGTACTTCAGCACGGAGACCGGCCATTGGGACGAAACCGCCGATCCCCGCCTGACGCTCCGCTATGTTACCCGCCTGTTCAGCGAGCCGGAAGCGGCGCTGGAACCGTATGACGACGCCCGGATCGCCCAGGGGCTGTATTACCTGATCGATACCGGCGCCTCCTGCCACGTGCTGACGCTCTTCGACAGGCGGGCGCCGCTCCCGGAGCGCGTCGGCTGCCTGGCAGCGATGGCAACCCTGTTCGAGCGCCTCTTTGCGCCGCGCTGCGCGGATGTGCTGGGCCACCTGGATGAACCGGGCGCCCGCCCGCTGAACATGGTGTGCTATATGTGGTGGGATGTGCTGCCGCTGGCCCCCGCCCCACAGGATCGAGAACGGGCCGCGCTGGATAACGCTGCCCTGGACGTGATGGCCGCCTGCCTGCGCCTGAACTCGGAAGCCTGCCAGGAGAGCGCGTTACACGGTCTGGGCCACTGGCAGCAGTACTACCCGGCGCGGATCACCCGCCTCATTGACGACTTCCTGGCGGCCAATCCGGCCCTGCGCCAGGCGCTGCGCCAGTACGCCCTCAGTGCGCGCCGGGGTTGTGTCCTCTAGGAGGACGGGGCGGCTCCCGGCGGCGGCAGGCAGCGCAGCGGAAAATCGCCGGAAGAGGGGTCGTTAAGCTTCAGGCCCAGGTACGGCGTCGGGTCCAGCGTATTGGCGAAGACCGCTTCATTGAGGTAATGGCCCAGTGCGTCACTGCGAACAATACTGAAATGCAGGTGCATGCCAATCGGCTGCGCACCGGGGCCACCGTTGTAGCTGCCCTGGTAGCCGAGCAGCTCCCCCTGCCTGACCGGCAGCGCCGTCACACCGGGCGGGAAACGATCGACAATGTACGACCGCCGGCCATCAACGCTGGCCATGTGCGTGTAGTACGTCCAGATCACGCGGCCCGGCTGCAACGGATCGTCGTGGCGGATGATCACCGTCGCCACCCAGTCCTCTTCGCGAGTGAGCAGACCATCATACGCAGCGTACACCGGGACGGTCCCTTCCGGGCCGTCGCCGAAGATGTCGATGCCGGGGTGCGGCTGCAAGATGTTGTACGGAGCGTAAGCCGCATTCCAGGGCAGGCCGCCTACCAGCCCCGCTGATGGCGTCAGAAAGGGGTAGCCAGGGCACGGCGCAGCGAAACTGGTGCTCAACGCGGCGCGAGCCGACGGCTCGTAAAACCAGCGGAGCAGGGCCTCGTTGGGCGGATGGCGGAGGATCACGCCTGCAACTGTGCGCAGGGCCGGGTAACCAGCGATCAGCGCCGCGCCAGGCAGGATCACCAGCGCCAGCAGCAAGAGCACCAGCTTACGGCGACGCGATCGCGCGATTGGCGAGCGATGATCCACGCGGTTGACCCTCCTTTGCCAGCGCCACAACTCTGCCGGAGACAGCAAACGGCGCGATCATAGTCCGGAACAGGCCATCCGGCCACTGAGCGCCGCCGGGCAACAAAAGCCCCGGCGCCGAGGCAAACCGGGGCTTTTGTTGCTGGTGGGCATCAGCAGGCCGCGCTAGAACTCCAGGTCGTCGCGGCGGGTATCCTCCGCCATTGGGCTATCGGCCCCCTCACCCGGATACGCATCCTGCCACACATCCACGTCCTCCGGCGCTTCCGGCACAATCGCCCACATGATCACATAGAGCAACAGGCCAGGGCCGCTAACCAGCGACAGAAAGATGAATCCCAGCCGCACCAGTGTGGGATCGATGTCCAGATACTCGGCCAGCCCACCGGCCACGCCGGCGATCTGCCGGTCAGTTCTGCTGCGGTAAAGCCGCTTGTGCACCGTCATGGTTGTCTCCCCCTTCTATGATCTGCCATACACAGGCCACTCTGATTCTCGCCTTATGGTCGGTAACTACCGCCACTCTTCCCCGGTTTTTTCCTCCGGCATGACCAGCCACAGCGCCAGATAGATCAGCACGCCAGCGCCTTCGGTCAGGGCGGCCAGCAGGAAGATCACCCGCACCAGGGTGACGTCCACATTCAGGTACTCCGCCAGGCCAGCAGCCAC
>JAIOAT010000048.1:5295-17021 GCA_019873685.1 Chloroflexota bacterium | reverse complement strand
CGTCCAACGGCCAGCAACGGCGGCTGGCGATGTTCGCCGGGCAGTATCGCCTGCCAGCGGAGCGTCCCATCGGGCGCGTAGGCGTACAGCACGCCCTGATCGAGAGCCATGAAGACATAGACATTGCCTGCGCTGTCAGCGGCCAGCGCCACGCTGCGCCCGGCGGCCTGCGGCAGACGCGCCAGCGGCACGGGGACATACCCGGCACCGATGTGGTAAAGCTGATCCCCGGCCAGCAGGTAAGCGTCCCCCGCCGGGCTGAAGGCCGCGTAAGGGGTGGCCGGCGCCGCAACCTGATACAGCACGCGACCATCAGCGGCTACGACATGCCAGGACGGGGCCGCTTCCGGCGTGGATGGGCGAATGCTCACTGCCAGGCGTCCATCGGCGCTGACCGCCACGCTGCCGGGCTGGCCTTCCGCCAGCGGTGCCAGCCAGCGCAAGATGCCTTCCGGTGTATAACCGGCCAGCGCGCCATCCTCCGTCACGAAGACAACCACGTCATCCAGCCAGTAGGGGCCGCTGACCGGCTTCCAGTCAGGCGTCCACAGGCCAACGTAACGGCCGTCGCGCATTAGCAGAATCGTGCCGTCAGCAGTCCGGGTCAGGATACGCCCGTCAGGCAACAGGATCATCCCGGCCACCGCGCTGGAAAGCTCCATCCGCCAGCGCAATACCCCCTCTGGCCCGATGCCTTCCACCACGCGCGCGCGAGCCATCACCAGGCCGCCATCCTCCGTGACCAGCGGGGGCACGCCCGGCGCGATAAGGCCAGTCACACTGGTGACGTAGGGCGAGCGATCGCTGGCTGTCTGGAGGCGGAGCTGCCAGCGAGCAATGAAATCGAGCGGATGCTCCCAACCGGCTTCCTGGGGGTTAACCGGCCAGTAGCCAGGGCCGCCGTCATCCGGGCCAAAGTCCCGGATCTCAAAGTGCAGGTGCGGCGCGCTCAGCGATGGATCGCCGATCGCGCCGACGATGTTCCCCTTGCGGACGCACTGGCCGACGCCGGGGAAGAAGTAGTCGCCGATCGGCTCCATGTGCCCGTAGAGCGAATAGAACACACTCCCGTCCGGGAAGGTATGCTCTACGATCACGACGCCTTTTTCCGTGTCCCAGCCTTCCGGGTCGGCGTAGGTCACGCGGCCATCAGCGACCGCATAGACCGGATCGCCATAGCGGTAGAAGGCCAGGTCAACGCCGGTATGCAGCCCGCCGAAGCGGCCCCGGTACAGACCGAAGTCGTCGCTGCGACCGCTGATGTTTTCCACCGGGTAGCCGATCTCGGTCACGACGCCGCAGTCAGCGGGCGTCTGGGCTATAGCAAAGGAGGCCGGAACGGCAGCAAGCAGAATCGCCCCCAGAATCAGCGCGATAACAGGACGACTCAGCGGAGAAAACCAGCGCAAAACACAATCACCCATAGCGATCAGTGGCAGCTGTCCGTCAGCACTGCCCACTTGAGTCCGATCATCTGGTCAGCAATGTGCAGGCGCAGGATACCATCCGGCCCCAGCGCGGCCCAGGCGTCCGCCGCCCGCCCGCCCCACACACGGAGTTGATCACAGACGGCGCCGGAAGCCAGGTCAACCGTGATCACCTGCCCGTAGCCATCCGCCAGGAGCAACGTATCGCCTTCCGCCAGCAGGAAGGGGCGGCCCTTGAGGTCAGGCAGAACCGTCTGCCACAGCAGGCGACCGGCAGCGTCATAGGCGTACAGCGTCTGATCGGCCAGACCACTGTACAGGAAGAAGCGCCCATCGGCCCGGCTGTAAAGAGCCACCGTCCCCTGCTGGACGGGCGGGGCGTCGGCCAGGCGCTGCCAGTGGCCGGCTGGGTCGACATGCCATAGCGCCGACCGGCTGCGTACGATCAGGCCGCCATCCAGCGCGGGGGTCAGGTCTCCAGCGCCGCGCAGCGTCGCCCGGTCGATGATTCGTCCGTCCGGCCCCAGCACGGTGAGCGCCCCACGAATCGACATCACGCCGAGCACGGCATCCGTCGGCGTCACGCTGACCGGGCGCGGGATGTCCGGGACGCGCCAGCGTTCAGCCCGGTCAGGGCCGTAGGCGATCAGAGTGTCGCTCGCCGCATCGTGGACAACCAGCAGGTTGCCCCAGGTGAAAACAGCATCATTAGTCGTGGTCGGGAGCCGCCATTGCTCGATGAAGCCACCTTCCAGGCTCCAGCGTTGCAGGATGCCGCCGTAGTCGGCGACCAGGATGCTCCCTTCATAGGGCGTCACTGCCACGATCTCCAGCGTCTCAGCCATGATGTAGCGCCACAGCACCGCCCCGGCAGGATTGAGCGCCTTCAGCCGCCCATCATCGAAGACAATCGTGGCATTGTCGGCGCGGATGATGGCCGGGAAGCGCGGGCCGGAATCGTCGGTCAGTTCGGCGTGCCAGGCATGCGCCGGATGCAACCAGGCCCGCCAGTTCTGGATGAATTGCGACGGGTTGCGCCAGCCGGAATAGACCGGGTCAGTGCCCCAGTAACCGGGGCCGGGGGAATCGGGGCCGAAATTGCGAATCTCGAAGTGGAGGTGAGGAGCCGGACGCGGGCGGCCAACCGCGCCGATGATCGCGCCGCGCTCAACGCAGGTGAACACAGCCGGAAAGGTGTAGCCGTTCAGTTCCTCCATGTGGCCGTACAGGCTATACCACCAGGTTCCATCAGGCATCAGGTGCTCCAGGATGACCACGCCCTTATCGCGCCCCCAGCCAAACGGCGCGGCGTAGGTCACCCGCCCGGCGGCGATGGCCCGCACCGGCGAGCCGTAAGTCGTCGCCCGCCCGCCGAACCAGTCCTCGCCGGTATGCAACCGGCCATCGTAGCGGGAAGAAGGCTGCCCGAACGGATAGGCAATCCCAAAGCGTTCCGGGTCCAGCGGGTAGTCGATGGCGTCAACGACGCCACATGGCCCCTGCGCCAGCGCGGGCGCTGGCGCGCCCAGCGCTAGCAGAAAGAGCGCCACAATAAGACTGCCACGACTGAGCCACCGGATCATGCGTCAACCAGCCCCTTCTACCAGCGCAGGCTGTTCCCATCGATTAAGTCCGAAAAATGTACCCGATCCTGTGGTGGGTGGCAACCGGCGCCTTCGCTATAATCAGCGGCGGAAGTAAGCTACCCTCGTCTTTCCAGGAGCGCCCCGTGCTAACGACCCGCCTGGCCAGCATCGCCGACGTTCCAGCGGTGCAGGCGCTGTGCCAGATGCAAACCGCGCGTTTTCACCGCGCCGATCCGCGCCTGCCTGACCAGGTGATCCTGTCGTCCTGGTGGATTCTGCCGCAGGATGGCGCATGCTGGCTGGCCAGGGCGGATAGCACCCTCCTGGGCATGGTGGTCGCCGAAGCAGAACACTGGACGGTGGACAGCCCGTTTGCCAGCGTCTTCCCGCGCCGCTACCTGCGGCTGCAACTGGCCCTGGCGGATCAGGCCGATCCGGCGGCGATTCTACCGCTGCTGCTGGCGCGGGCAGCGCCTGAGCAACTGATGAGGGCAGGCAGCGCCAGCTCCGCCCGACCCGGTCTGATGGTGATGACTCCTGCGTGCGACGCTGCGCTTTCCGCCGTGCTGACCGCTGAGGGCTTCACGCCGTACCATGCGATCGCCCACCAGCCACTGCCGGAAAGGCTCCCCCCGCCGCCGCCAGTGGCCGCCTGCGTGCGCCCGGCGGAATGGGGCGACATCAATGCTGTAGCCGACCTGATGGTCGAGTCGTGGCAGTTTCACGCCGCACACCAGCCAGCCATCGAGCTATCGCCCCTGATCCGGGAGGGCTGCCGTCGTCAGGCGTCGCAGTTGCTGGGGGACGGCTATAATCAACTGCTGCTGGTGGCCGAATATGATGGTGAGATCATCGGCTTCTTTGCCATCGGCCTCAGCATTCAGGATCCGCTCACCCGCCCGGCCCTCTTCCTGCGCGGGCAATACGGCGATATCTATGAGGTTGGCGTGCGCGGGGACTGGCGTGGCCGGGGGATCGGCACAGCGCTTTACCATGCTGCCTGGCGCTGGTTCAGCGACCGGGGCGTGGGCGCGATGTTCGTCAATTACGCGCCAACCAACCCGCTCAGCAGCCGCTTCTGGCCCGGTCTGGGCTTTGTGGACGCCTGGATCAACTGGTGGCGGCCCTGAGGGGAGAATATACCTTTCAGAAGAGGATGATCTTATGAGTGCGTTCACCACCCGACCGCTCACGGTACCGCTGGGCCGGCGCATACTGATCCGGGCGCTAGCCGCCCTATCGGAAGATCCGGAAGCAGATGTCGAACTGATTCTTGATGAACTGGAGACTGGTCGGAATCAGGGCCTGCTGCTCCGCGCCGGAGAGGGTAAGGACGCCTGCGGCGTCGCCGTGTGGTATCACCCCGGCGTAACCGATGCTTTCGTTGACGCGAATCTCCTGCACATCGACCCGGATGCTCCGGCAGGCGCAGCGGAGGCCCTGATCGACGCGCTATGGGAAACGCTGCTGGCCAACGACAACGTGGAGATGATCGCTGCCCGCGTACGGGAAGGCCAGGACGCCATCCGCGCAACCCTGCTCGGACACGGCGCGGTCATGTTCCGGCGCAACCTGATGGTGTTCAATCTGTTGACCGGTAAGTTAAGGCGGGTTCCTCGCCCGCAGGGATACAGCATTGTCAGCTGGAAAAATCAGCACGATGATCAGGTGCGGGCGCTGGCTCCGCAGGTGATGCGTGGCAGCATCGACGAAGTAGTCGTCGCGGATGCGCAGGCGGATCGTGTCGGCGAGGCGCTGCTACGCATCCGCCACAACAACCATCCCGAATACAGCGAGTGTGTTGAGGAAGCCACGCTGGTGGCCCTGGACGCCACCGGGGCAGTCGTCGGCTACATCCTGACCACGAGAGAGCCGTTGTTCGCGGTGCTGGTCGATGTAGGGGTGCACCCGGCGCATCGGCGGCGTGGGCTGGGTCGGGCGCTGGTGAGCGCCGCGATGCAGGGCCTGGACCGGCTGGAATGCCCGGCGCTGGTGCTGATCCTCACAGAGGGCAACACAGCGGCGGTGCGCCTGTATGAGCAACTGGGATTTGAGACACGGGATGGAGATGAGACAGCGATCTGGTGGCGTGATGGTCGCCAGCACGCCTGGCAGAGCAGATAGGGAATCCACACAGGAGGGCAAACCATGCGAACGATGAAGCTTGGCACGACAGGTCTGGAAGTCAGCGCACTGTGCCTGGGGGCGATGTACTTTGGCACCCGTCAGGACGAGGCATTGTCCTTCGAGCTACTCGATCACTACGTCGACGCTGGCGGCGATTTCATCGATACGGCCAACATCTACGCCCACTGGGTTCCCGGCTTCAAGGGCGGCGAGAGCGAAGCGCTGCTGGGCCGCTGGCTGAAGGCTCGCGGTCACCGCAACCGGCTGGTGATCGCCTCCAAAGTCGGCTTCAACTATTCGGAGCAGCCACGCGGCCTCAGCGCCCGGCAGATCGAAACCGAGTGTGAAAAGAGTCTGCGGCGGATGGGCATTGAGACCATCGACCTGTACTACGCCCATGTCGACGATCCCCACACCCCGCTGGAAGAAACGCTGGAAGCCTTCGACCGGCTGGTCAGGGCCGGGAAAGTGCGGGCCATCGGCGCCAGCAATTACTCTGCCTGGCGGCTGGAGAAGGCCCGCTGGATCAGCCGGGTCAACGGCTGGGCGCAATTCGGCTGTATTCAGCAGCGCTATACGTACGTGCGGGCGCGGCGCGGCCAGGTCTTCACCCCGCAGGTCGAGGCGAACGAAGACCTGCTGGCCTACTGCCAGGCTGAAGGCGTGACGCTGCTGGCCTACTCGGCGCTGCTGGGCGGGGCCTACACCCGCAGCGACCGCGAATTCCCGCCGCAGGTCCAGGGGCCGGACACGGATAACCGTCTGGTCGCGCTGCGGGACGTGGCCCGCGAGCAGAACGCCACCCGCAACCAGATTGTGCTGGCCTGGATGCTGGCCAGCGGCGTGCTGCCGCTGATCGCCGCCAGCACCCACGAGCAGCTGCAGGAGAATCTGGATGCGCTGAACATCACCCTGACCGACCAGCAGCTTGCCCGCCTGAATGCGGCAGGGTGGTAGGAGACGTCAAGAGCATCACCCGGTGGGCGGCAGCTGCTGGCTGGCCGGTCGCCTGCCGGGCTATTTGAACGTGAGCACTGGAGGCAGCCTGTCGGTTGCCTGTTGCAGTTGAAGGAGCACCATCCGTGAAAATCTTCGTGCCGGGCCGTATCTGCCTGTTTGGGGAGCATTCCGACTGGGCCGGGGGCTACCGCCGGATCAACGCCGCGATTGAAAAGGGCTACGCCCTGATCTCCGGCACCAACCAGGGTATCTATGCCGAGGTCGAGCCGCACCCTTCCGCGCTGATCCTGACCTCGACCACGCCTGATGGTCAGACCATCGGGCCGGTGGAAATTCCGATGGAGCCGCGGGCGTTGCTGCAGGTCGCCGAAGAAGGCGGCTATTGGAGCTATATCGCCGGCGTAGCCTACCAGATCCAGACCAACTACCATGTGCGCGGGCTGGTGATCGACAACTACCGGACGGACATGCCCATGAAGAAGGGGCTGTCCTCCAGCGCCGCGATCAGCGTCCTGACCGCGCGGGCCTTCAACCGTGTCTACGATCTCAAGATGACCGTGCGCGGCGAGATGGAGATGGCCTACCAGGGCGAGATCACCACGCCGTCGCGCTGCGGGCGGCTGGATCAGGGCTGCGCCTTTGGCGTGCGCCCGGTGCTGATGACCTTCGATGGTGAGCGGCTGGATACCCGCGAGTTGCAGGTCAAGCAGGACCTCTACTTCGTCATTGTCGATCTCAAAGCCCGCAAGGACACCATGGAAATCCTGCGGCGGCTCAACCGCTGCTACCCCTTCGCCCAGAACGAGATCGAAGCAGGGGTGCAGGAGCTGCTTGGCCCGATCAACCGCCGGATCGTCCATCAGGCGATGGAGGCGCTGGTCGCCGGCGACGCACAGCGGCTGGGCGCGCTGATGATCGAAGCGCAGTCTTTCTTCGACCGTTACGCTGCGCCAGCCTGTCCGGAGGAACTGACCGCGCCGGTATTGCATCGCGTGCTGAATTACGAACCGCTCCAGCCGCACATCTGGGGCGGCAAGGGCGTCGGCTCCCAGGGGGACGGCACCGCCCAGTTCATCTGCCGCAGCGAAGCCGACCAGCAGGCCGTGATCGAGATCATCGAGCGTGACCTGGGCATGGAATGCCTCAAGCTCACCCTCTCCTCCGGGCCAAAAGTGCGCAAGGCGCTCATCCCGGCGGCGGGCTTCGGGACACGGCTATTCCCGGCTTCCAAGGCCACCAAGAAAGAACTATTCCCGATCGTCGACCGCGATGGGATTGCCAAACCGGCCATCCTCCTGATCGTGGAGGAGGCGCTCAACGCCGGGATGGATGAGGTGATCATCATCGTCCAGGAGCACGATCTGGCCGCCTTCCAGGCGTTCTTCAACATCCAGGTGCCGATCGAGAACTACAACAAGCTGCCGCCGCATTTTCAGGAATACTCCAAGCGGCTGCTGGAGATCGGGCGGCGGGTCCGCTTTGTGATCCAGACAACGCAGGAGGGCTTTGGACATGCCGTTTACTGCGCCCGCGAAGCAATCGGCGATGAGCCTTTCCTGCTCATGCTGGGCGATCATATCTATCGCTCAGACAGCGAACGCTCGTGTGCGCAGCAACTGGTGGACGCCTTCAACCAGCACGGCGTGAGCGTGGTCGGCCTGCGCCGCACACCGGAGGCGATGATCGGCAGCTTCGGGACGGTTGGCGGCCGCTGGCTGGATGACGAGCACCGAACGCTCAACATCACCGAATTCGCCGAAAAGCCTACCGTCGACTACGCCCGCACCAACCTGCGCGTGGATGGCCTGCCGGAGGATGAATACCTGACGCTGTTCGGCCAGTACATCATCAAGCCGCAGATCTTCAACTATCTGGAGGAGCATATCCGGGCGAATGTCCGCGAGCGCGGGGAGTTCCAGCTGACTTCGGCGCTGGATCGGCTGCGCCAGGAGGACGGCTTCCGCGGGCTGATCGTCGATGGCCAGCGCTTTGACATCGGCCTGCCGGAATACTATCTGCGCACGCTCGCAGACTTCAGCAAGTAGCGGCCACCGGTGCTCTCCCTGCCGCCGGCCAATGGCTGAAAGCGCGGAATCAGGGCACAATACAGGCGGGGGACCGTACCGCAAAATAGCCAGACAGGCAGGCGCGCTATGGGGTATTACGACGTGACACGCCAGCGGGTGACGCTGGACGGTCAGCGAATTGTCTTCCACACCAAAGCCGGTCTGGAAACCTGGGCGGAAGTGGAGACGGCGGTGACCCTGCTGGCGGAAAACGCCGACGTCCAGCCGGGTAATCGCGTGCTGGTGCTGGAAGCGGGGACCGGTGTGCTGGCAGTCTGGGCGGCCCGGCGCGGCGGGGAAGTGCACTGCTACGACGACAGCCTGATCGCCGCCCGGCTGACGCGGGAAACGCTGGCCGCTAACGCCGTCACCGCGACCGTCTACGAAGCGCCCTGCCCGTCCGGCGGCGCGGGCAGCCTCTTCGACGTGGCCCTGCTGACCATCCCCAAAGGCCGCGCCTACACCCGTTCGCTGCTGGGGGCTGCTTTCCACGCCCTCAAGCCGGGCGGGCGGTTATACCTGGCCGGGCCGAATCCTGCGGGGGCCAAAGCAGTCGTCAAAGACGCCGGGCTGATCCTGGGACGCTCGGCCACCATCCGCACACGGGCGCGCAACCGTGTCGGTGTGGCCGTACGGCTGGCCGGGGCGAGCGGCGTAGCCACCCCCAGCGAATCCTACCGCGAGTTTGAGGCCGCCGGGCTGCGACTCTTCGGGATGCCGGGCGTCTTTAGCTGGGAAGAACTCGACGACGGCACAGCCCATCTGCTGGATACGCTGGATCATGCCCTCTGCGCCGGGCGGCGCGTGCTGGACATGGGCTGTGGTTACGGGGTGATCGGGCTGGCGGCGGCCCGCCATGGTGCGGCGGCGGTAGATATGGTGGATTCCTCCTGGCTGGCCCTGGAGTGCGCCAGCCACGGCATCCGCGCCAACGGCCTCAGCTCGGTGTGCCGCGCCTGGGCCAGCGATCTGTACTCTGATGTCGGCCCGGAACCCTACGACCTGATCCTCTCCAACCCGCCGTTCCACGTTGGTCACGCGGTTGATACCGAGGCCGCCGCCGAGTTGATCAGTGGGGCACGTCAGCGGCTGGCCCCCGGCGGGCGCTTACGGCTGGTCGCCAACCTGTTCCTGTCCTATGACCGGCTGATGGCCGAGGTCTTCGGCGCGGGACAGGTCCGCGCCCTCTACGAGGGATCGCGCTACCGCGTCCTGGAAGCGACGCGCTAAAGCGTGTTGTGAACTCCATCCGCTGGAGCCAGGCGCATCCTGCAATGCCGTGTGCGCCGTGAACCCCGCTCTGTAGCGCTCCCGCTGATGTGCAAGGCGGATGGCTCCCCTTGCCCTGCCTGCGGGGAAAGGGGTCAGGGGATAGGGGCTAATGAGCACACCGAAGGAGGGCGGAATCTGCCGGTCTACAGCAGGGTCAGCGCCACCGCCGCCCCGGTGACGATCAACGCCTGGGCGACAATGTACGTCCCCCAGATGACATCCCCCAGGTAGGCCCGGCGTAACCCGGCGAACAGACGCATAGCGATCAGGCCGTCAGAGAGGACGAACAACAAGCCGCCGATAGCCAACGACCACAGTGGCAAGGCCTGCAGGGCCAAGCCAACTGCTACGCCGGCCATCGTCGCCAGTAGCAGCCCATAAACCAGACTCAGCGCGACCATGATCCGCGGCGCTGAGCTGCCCCGCGTCGCCCCCCACCACAGGAGCAGCCCGACCACCCACAACAACACAACGCCCACCAGCAGCGGCGCGGCGTTCGTCAGGCCGAGAATCGTGGCGTATTCCCGCAGCGCCAGCAGATAGGCAATGTGGCCGAGGCCAAAGGCCAGCATCCCCCGGATCACATCCGGCTCGCCGAAGACGCCAGCCATGAAAACATCCCCCACGAAGCCCAGCGCCACGCCGAGGGTTACCAGCGCCGCCGCCGTGCTGAGCGCGGTATCGCGCGCGCCGCCCAGCCAGATCGCGGCGGCCAGGCCGATCAGCAGCACTGTCTGCGGCAGCTCGTGCCGCTTGGCCATCCGCCCCAGCCGATCGCTATCATAACGCCCCCGCGCCAGGGCGTAGACCAGCAGCGCTGCCGCAGCCAGCAAGAGCAACAGGGCAATTGTCCCCCATGGTGCAGTCAGGCGATCCAGACCAAGCATCGTCTCTCCCCCCTTCCATCCTGCCAGGCGCAACACTCCCCTCTATTCTATGCTGAAAACTGCCGCACCACCGGCCGCGGCGCTGCCGGGCAGGTGATGGAAATCACGCCAGCCAGGGAGCAATCACCACTGGTTGAGGCCCCGGTTTGGTGTTATCCTTTTTTGTACAAGTTATCTCCTTGGATTGTGCATTTTGACCAAGCCAGGGTCGAAAGGAAGTTCCATGACCACAGCGAGTCCACGCGTAGAAGCCGCCAACCCGTATGAGAACGCGATCCAACAACTGGATCGGGCGCTACGCTACCTGGAAGTCTCCCCCGGCATGGCTGAATACCTGCGCCGGCCCAAGCGCGAATTCACCGTCAACTTCCCCGTGCGGATGGACAACGGCGAGATCCGGATGTTCACCGGCTACCGGGTGCAGCACAGCATCGCGCGCGGCCCGGCCAAGGGCGGCATCCGCTTTCACCCGATGGTTTCGATGGACGAAGTTCGCGCACTGGCGATGTGGATGACCTGGAAGTGCGCCGTCATGAACCTGCCCTACGGCGGGGCCAAAGGCGGCATCATCGTCGACCCGCGCGAACTGTCGCAGGCCGAACTGGAGCGCATGACCCGGCGCTTTGCCTACGAGCTAACCCCGATCATTGGGCCGGATGACGACATCCCCGCCCCCGACGTGAACACCGGCGCACAGACGATGGCCTGGATCATGGACACTTATTCCATGATCAAGGGCACCCCCTCGCCCGGCGTAGTCACCGGCAAGCCCATCCCGCTGGGCGGGTCGCTGGGCCGCCACGAAGCCACCGGTCGCGGCGTGATGCATACCGTTGTCCGGGCGCTCAAGCACCTGGATATCCCGGTCAAGGGCGCGCGGGTGGCTGTGCAGGGCTTCGGCAACGTCGGTTCGGTCGCGGCTTATCTGCTGCAGGATCAGGGCGCCAGGATCATCGCCATCAGCGACGTGAGCGGCGGCCTGTACAACCCTGATGGATTTGACGCCCGTGACGTGCTGGCCTATGCCCGCAAGAATTCCAACCTGATCGAAGGCTACCCCGGCGGCCAGCCGATCACCAACGAGCAACTCCTGACCATCGATTGCGACGTGCTGATCCCCGCCGCGCTGGAGAACCAGATCACCGGCGCCAATGCCGCCGACATCAAGGCCAGGGTGATTGCCGAAGGCGCCAACGGCCCCACCACCCCGGATGCAGACGACATCCTGCGCGCCAAGGGCGTAATGATCATCCCCGACATCCTGTGCAACGCTGGCGGTGTGACCGTCTCCTACCTGGAATGGGTCCAGAACCGGCAGAGCTTCTTCTGGACGGAGAAGGAAATCAACGACCGTCTGGAACACATGATGGACGAGAGCTTCTACGCCGTGCTGGGCATCGC
>JAIOAT010000048.1:0-4770 GCA_019873685.1 Chloroflexota bacterium | reverse complement strand
TCCTGCGGCAACAGTTCCGGCAACACATTCGGCGCGTTCTCAAAGAAGTCGTGGTTGAAGTAGTTGCCTGGTTCGCCGGGGAAGAGCGCCAGCGGGTAGATCCGCGCCTCCACCAGGTCCTGGAAAAAGTGTGTGCCGTAAGCCATCTCCGGCGCGCCATTGCTGCTGGTGGAGGTCGCCACCTCGATCAGGGCGCGGCTGTTGTAGATGTCCGCGTAGGAGACCTTGACGCCCAGGTGAATGTTGGACGACCCCCAGCGACCGGGGCCGAGCAGGACAAATTGCTCATGCTTCAGCCGTTCGTTCAGGCGGCCAATCACGCGCCCAACCTCCAGCCGCAGATGCGGCTCCTCGATCTGATTGTAGGTCGGCTTGACCCAGACCAGATAGCGTACACGCCGCACTACCCCTTCCGGCACCTGCCGGCAGGCGGTGAATAGCTTTAGCTCAGCGGGAATATCACGGGGGATGGGCGGCGCGGCCTCCGGATCATGCTGGCTGAGCGGGCGGCACTGCAGCAGGGCAATTTCGAAATTGACCGTCGGATAGGTCTGCGTGATCTCCACTGCATATTCGATATCTACCGGCCGGTTGTAATGGCTCTGCAGGCAGGCCAGAATCTGCCGCATCATCTCCGCAAAGCGGGTGCCGGTCAACAGCGCATCAAACGTGAACACCAGCCTGTCCGGGTCGACCCTGGTCGGCTTGGTCATGAATGGCTGGATGTAATCGCCGGCCATCTCCGCCGCCAGCAGGCGCAAGGCCGGATGGCTGGCATCGATCACCTCGGTGATCGGCAAGGTGCGGAAGGCATTGGCTTCCAGATCGATGACATCGATCAGGTGCTGCGAATACTGCTGGATCTGCTTGCTGCGCGTTTCCGGGCGCAATTGCGGGTGGGAAAGCGCCACCATGCGCGGATAATCATTGGCCACGCGATCCACCGCCCGCGTGCCCAGCCCGGCGACCAGGCGCAGCAGCCCATCCTCACGGCGGATGCGCGGACTCCAGCGGAACGGATTGCGGCTGAAGCCGACCCCGGCTACCGTCGGGAAGTAGTAGCGGCCATGGCGCTGGCCTTCCACCTTCTGGATCAGGATGGCCATGCGCTCGTCGAAGTCGATCAGGCCCATCTGGGCGCGGTAGATCAGCGCATCGGGGTTGAGCGTGCTGGCGTAGATACGCAGCATAGCCTGCGCCGCATCGCGCAGGTTCTCTTCCAGCGTGCCCTGGTTAGGCAGGAAGTAGCTTTCGTACTTGCCGGCGAACGATGTATCGAAGCTGTCTTCCAGCAGGCTGGAGGAGCGGAAGATCAGCGGCGTCTTGCCTACCTCTTCCAGCAACTCGCGCAACTTGTCCAGGACATACTGGGGTACGCGGGCGCTGGTATAGGCCGCGTAGACCTTGGGATAATCGGCGATGATCTCCTCCGTCGAGAGGTACTTCTGATTCATGTAACGGAAGAGATCGTTCAGTTCTTTGACCTCGTAGAACACATCCGAGCCGATGTACCACGATTCCGGGATGCGGATTTTCTCCGGCGGGAAGCCGCAGGACTGCGCATCCTGCTGGAGCAGCTTCCAGGCCAGCAGCATCCCGGCGGCCTTGCCGCCGATCTTGCCGCGCCCGATGCGATGATCGCGGATGTAACGCAGGTCGGCCATGGTGAAGACTTCCCGCGCCAGCCGGGCAAACTGCAGGTGATCGCTGATCATGGCCTTGATCAGCACAACCTTGATCTCCCGCAGGTGATGTTGCACCTTGAGGAATTCCTCCCGCGGCAATCGCTCGTAACGTTCACCCTCGGCAAAGAGCACATCCCAGGGCGCGATCTCCGGGTTAAAGGTCAGGCGGAACTCGCTATCCGGGACGCGCTGGGTGATGATCCGGGCCACGATCTGCTCAAAGAGCGAGTGCGGCAGGTTGTAGGCGAAGTAAAAATCGGTCAGGTAGTCACGGACGGTGCTGACGCGGGCGTTCCATTCGCGCGGGCTTTCTTCCGCAAAGGGATCATGCAATCCCTCGCGATGCTGCGATTGGATGGCTTTCTGGTAGACTTCCTTCTCAAAGTCCTCGTCGCTGATGATCCCGCGCGAGAACAGCTCCTTACGCATCTCGGCGCGGATGGTCCGGCTGAGGATGGGGTACTGGGAGATTTCCAGGTACAGCTTGAAGACTTTGGGCATGTATTGATCGTTGAATTCCATAAGGACTCCCTGCCATCCGCCTGTTGCCATGCGACTCAGACAGTCTGATTATCCATCGACAGGCGAAGGAGAGGCAAGGGTCAAGAGGCAATAGTTCTATTCGCGCCCGCCGCAGGAGGACGGAGACGCCGGAGAGCAGGAGATCAGGCGATCCGCTGAATCTCCGTCTCCTCTACTGCCTGTTCCACCGGGACGATCGGCGTGCGCCGCGATGGAGATGCCCGCCCGGCGCGGTTGTGCTCCAGGATGATCCGCACTGCCCGATCATAGGTGAAATAGTTCCAGACCCAGTTGACCAGTACGTTGAGCCGGTTGCGGAAACCCATCAACCACAACAGGTGCAGAACCAGCCAGGCGACCCAGGCCACGTAACCCCGCAATGGGATGCGGTTGTAGAGCCAGGCCACCGCCCGGCTGCGCCCGAGGGTCGCCATCATGCCCCGATCGCGGTAACGGAAGGGCTGCGGCTGCTCGCCACGAATCCGGCGCAGGATGTTGCGGGCGGCCAGGATACCCTGCTGCTTGGCCACCGGGATCACCATCGGGTATGGGCCGCGCTCGTCTTCTACATAGGCCATATCGCCCACGACATACACTCCCGGCAGACCAGGCACTTCCAGCGTCGGGCGCACAGGCACGCGCCCGCCGGGGGCCAGCGGCACACCCAGCACCACCGCCAGCGGGGAGGCTTTTACCCCCGCCGACCAGATCAGCGTCCGGGTCGGGATTACCCGGCCACTCTTCAACCGGATCGCGTCTGCGCCGGCTTCGACGACCGGATCGCCCAGTACAACTTCCACGCCCAGCGAACGGAGTTGATCGAGGGCGGCCTGCTGCAGCGGAGCAGGATAGGGAGCGAGGAGATGATCAGCCGCCTCGACGAGAATCACCCGCGCCGTGATCGGCCGCTCAAGCCGGGAGTATTCCTGCTCCAGAATGCGACTCACCAGCTCATGCAAGGCCCCCGCTGTCTCCAGGCCGGTTGGCCCGCCACCCACCACGACCAGCGTCGTTGCGGCGGTGCGGGAGGCCGGATCATCAGACCAGGCTGCCCGCTCAAACTGGCGCAGGATGTGGTTGCGCAGCGCCACCGCTTCCGGTAAATCCTTCAGGCCCAGGGAACGCTCGGCCACCGTCGCCAGGCCAAAGTGGTGGCTCACGCTGCCCGCCGCCAGGATGAGATAATCGTAGGGGATGGCGCGCGTCTCGCCGCTGGCCTGCACAATCACCCGGCGGCCAATGGTGTCGATCGCCTCTACCTCGCCCATCAACGGCTGCACATTGGGCGTATGGCGGAAGATGGCGCGCACCGGATAAGCGATCTCACTGGGGTCAAGGCCAGCTGTGGCGACCTGGTACAGCAGCGGCGTGAAAGTATGGTAGTTGTGGCGGTCGATGATGATGACATCGACGGCCTGATTCGCCAGCGTCCGGGCGGCGAACAGGCCGCCGAAGCCAGCGCCGACGATCACAATTTGCGGGCGGGGCGTCATAGGGCGCTCCTTTCCGGGTCTATGCGGCTGTCTTGTCTCAGTCGCTATTTAGACTTTTCACGTGAAGTTTATCACAATAGATATCAGAAGAACGTTAGTAGCCTGTGAGAGGATGTTGAGAAACGCAAACCAGGGTGGGCAAAAGGGGCTGATCTGGCAGGCGTTTTATGCCCGCCGGGGATCGCGGTGATCCTGTGCCTGCCCGGCGCTATTCCAGCGCCGCCAGGGCTTGCTGTACCTCAGCCAGGATCGCCGGGTGCAGGGCGGCGCTGGCGGCCACCACCGGGGCAAAGCGCCCGGCCCAGTCGCTGCCATCGGGCAGGGAGAGCCGTCCGCCCGCCTCCTGGATCATCAGCCCCCCGGCGGCGCTGTCCCACGGCCTGAGCGTCAGGTGCACGTAGCCGTCCAGCCAGCCTGCCGCGACATGCGCCAGCGAGAGCGCTGCCGCTCCCATCGAGCGCACTGTCCTGCTGAGCAGCGCCAGGCGGTTGAAGATGGCCAATCCCCGGCGGCGATCATCCTGCTGGCGGGCCAGCGCCACTTCCAGCACCGCCTCTGCCAGGTCCGCGCGCTCAGAGACGTGCAACCGCCGGTCATTCAGGTAGGCGCCCTGGCCTCGCTCCGCGTAAAACAGGTGGTTGCGGGTGGGATCACAGATTGCCCCGCCGATCAGCATCGGCCCGCGCAGCACGGCTACCGAGACACAGTAGTGTGGGAGGCCCCGGCTGAAGTTCGTCGTACCGTCCAGGGGGTCAACCAGCCACCAATAGTCTTCCGGCGGCTGCCAGGCTCCGACCGCCGCGCCAAGGTGATTCTCTTCACTGATGACCGGGTGGGTGGGGAAGGCGGCCCGGATCACACTGAGGATGGCCTGCTGGGCGGCATAGTCGGCGTCGGTGACGTCGTCGCGGAAGCCCTTGCTGGTGATCTCGCGCGGTCTGTCGCGGACGGCCTGCACCGCCTCCGCGCCCTGCCGCGCCGCTTCAATGGCAACTCCGATCACGGATGTGGTCATTCCCCGCCGAATCTTTCCGCCGCCCTAGCCCTTCAGACCGGTTGTCGCGATACCC
>JAIOAT010000047.1 GCA_019873685.1 Chloroflexota bacterium | reverse complement strand
CGGATCGCCATCTCTTCTACAAAGCGACTGGCCAGCGCCGCCTCCCGCGCCCGATCGATCAAGGGGCCGCGGGCGAAGCGATCCAGCACGCTGATGGTGATGTTCTCGCGGGCGGAAAGATGCAGCAGCAGACCCTGTTGCTTGCGGTCTTCGGTCAACAGGGCAATGCCATTGCGGATGGCGTCGCGGGGACTGTGGATGGTGATCTTCTGCCCTTCGACGTAGACGTCGCCACTGTCGATGGGATCGGCGCCAAAAATCGCCCGCAGCATCTCCGTGCGTCCCGCCCCGACCAGCCCGGCGACGCCCAGCACCTCCCCGGCGTGCACCGAGAAACTGATGTCATGCAGGCGTCCGGCCTGGCTGAGGTGTTCGACGCGCAGCAGTTCCTTGCCTTTGGGGGCGACTTCTTTGGGGAATTGATCGTGGAGGGTACGCCCCACCATCAGGCGGATGAGTTCGTCGACGTTCAGTTCGCTGACGGGTCTGGTGGCAATGTGCTCGCCATCGCGCAGGACGGTGATAGTGTCGCAGACCTTGAACGCCTCTTCCAGGTGGTGGCTGATGTAGATCACCGCGACGCCATGCGCCTTCAGTTCGCGGATGATCTCGAACAGGTTGTCGATCTCGCGCAGGCTCAGGGCGGCAGTCGGCTCATCCATGATGATCAGGTCGGATTCATGGCGCAACGCTTTGGCGACTTCCACCATCTGCGCCTGGCCGACGCCGAGCTTGCTCAACTGAATCGTGGGATCGATGTCCAGCCGCAACTTGCTGAGCAACGCTGCCGCCTGCCGGCGCGTTTCCTGCCAGTCCACGAAGGGGCCGCGCATGATTTCGCTGCCCAGAAAGATGTTCTCCATCACCGAGAGCAGGGGGACCTGGTTGAGTTCCTGGTAGATGGTCGTGATCCCCGCCATCTGCGCCTGGCGAGGATTGGTGAAGGCTACTCGCTGGCCCTTGAACAGGATTTCGCCTTCATCGGCCTGGTAAACGCCGGAAAGGATTTTGATCAGCGTTGATTTGCCGGCGCCGTTTTCCCCCACAATGGCGTGTACTTCGCCCCGGCGCACCTGCATGCTGACCCGGTTCAGCGCCAGTACACCGGGAAAGCGTTTGGTGACATTACGGATTTCCAGCAGGACGGGTTGTTCTTCACTTACAGCCATCGCCTTATCCCATTCACTGGCTGGTCAAAGGCCCCGGTCACGCGTACGCAACCGGGGCCTTTCGCACCTAGTAACTGGCTTCGTTCCAGCGGATTTCGTTCTTGAACTGGCGCAGGTCGGTCTTTTCGTCGATGAGCAGGAATTCGACATCGAATATCTCGGCCAGGTCCTGCATGTGTTCAACGGTGAGCGCCTGGCTGAAGCCGGTGTGATGTGCGCCGCCGGCATAGATCCAGGCCGCTGCGGCGACCTTGAGGTCGGGATGTGGACGCCACACGGCGCGGGCGACCGGCAACCTGGGCATCTGCGCGGGAGGTTCGACGACGTCTACCGTGTTGACGATCATGCGCAGGCGGTTGCCCATGTCCACGATCGAGACGTTCAGGCCGGGGCCGGGCCGGGCGTCAAATACCAGGCGGGCCGGGTCTTCCTTGCCGCCGATGCTCAGCGGATGCACCTCCAGGCGGGGCTTGCCGCCGGCGATGCTGGGGCAGACTTCCAGCATGTGCGCCCCCAGCACCCACATCCCGGCGGGATTCAGGTGGTAGGTATAGTCTTCCATGAAGGAGGTGCCGCCTTCCAGACCGGCGCTCATCACCTTCATCGTGCGCACCAGCGCCGCCGTCTTCCAGTCGCCTTCAGCGCCGAAGCCGTAGCCTTCGGCCATCAGGCGCTGGACGGCGAGACCGGGGAGCAGCTTGAGGCCGTGCAGGTTCTCAAAGGTGGTGGTGAAAGCGGTGAAGCCGCCATCCGCCAGGAAGCGGCGCAGCCCGACTTCGACCTGGGCGGCGTCCCGCACGGACTGATGGCGCGCGCCGCCGGGTCGCAACTCAGCGGCCACCTCGTAGGTGTCCAGATATTCAGCGATCAGCGCGTCAACCTCAGCCGGGCTGGCCTGCTGGACGTAAGCCGCCAGGTCGCCCAGGCCATAGCCGTTGACCTGGTAGCCAAAGCGGATCTGCGCTTCAACCTTGTCGCCTTCGGTCACGGCCACGAAGCGCATGTTGTCGCCAAAGCGCGCCACTTTCATGTTCTGGCTATCCAGCCAGCCGCAGGCAGCCCGCGCCCACGCGCCGATCTGGGCATGCACGTCCGGGTCTTGCCAGTGGCCGACGATCACCTTGCGGTTCAGGCGCAGGCGGCTGACCATAAAGCCGTACTCGCGGTCGCCATGGGCCGACTGGTTGAGGTTCATGAAGTCCATGTCGATAGTGGCCCAGGGCAGGTCCTGGTTGAACTGGGTGTGCAGGTGGGCCAGCGGTTTCTGCAGCGCCTTCAGCCCGGCGATCCAGTTCTTGGCCGGGGAGAAGGTGTGCATCCAGGTGATCACGCCCGCGCAATTGGGGGCGCTGTTGGCCGCCAGGCAGACTTCGTGCATCTCTTCGGCGGTGGTCAGGACGGGCTTGTAGACCACGCGGGCAGGGATGGCCGGCGAGCTATCCAGCGCCCGGACGATCGTCTGGGCGTGCTGGGCCACCTGTTCCAGCACCTGCGGGCCATAGAGCTTCTGGCTGCCGACAAGAAACCAAATCTCGTACTTGCTGAGATCGATCATGGGGAGCACTCTTTCTGGCTAAGGCGTTCTGCGGATACCCATCATCTGCGGCAAAATGCCTGTCGTGCCTGGCTGGTTCCGGCGGCGTCGGGACGTGGAACTGAGGGTGACGACCGGGAAAGATCACCAGCGTTCAGGTGGCACGTACAGAATGACCATTTCTGTCAACGTTCACACATGCAATCAACGTAGCATAGTCTCTGTCGGTTGTCAATCAACTAATAGCCTGTGTTCTCCTGGTCTTTACCAGCCCTGGAAGGGGACCGTGCTTTCGCGGATGATCAGGCGGGGGTAGATCACCCGCTGTTCCGCCGGCGCCGCGGGATCAGCGATCCGATCGATCAGCATTTCCACGCTGCGCTGGCCGACGATGCTGAAGTCCTGCCAGATGGTGGTCAGCGGTGGGTTGAAGTAGGCAGCCTCCGGCAGGTTGTCGTAACCGGTGACCGACACATCTTCCGGGACGCGCAGACCATGCTCGCGCAGCGCCCGCACCGCCCCCAGCGCCATCTGGTCGTTGCCGACCACCAGCGCGGAAAAGCGCACGCCCGTCTTGAGCAGGGCCAGCGCCCCCTCGTAGCCGCTGCGGGCGCTCCAATCCCCGGCGACGCTGGGGCCGGGAGTCAGCCCGGCTTCCTGCATGGTCTGCAACCAGGCGCTATGGCGGGCTTCCGCGCCGTACCAGTGGAGCGGGCCGCTCAGCTCGGCGATAGCCGTGTGGCCCAGCTCAATCACGTGGCGGGTGATCAGGCGGGAGCCGTAGCCCTGGTCGATCACGACCGAGGGGACATGCTGGCCGAGGCAGGTGTCAATCAGCACAAGGGGGGTGCTGCCGCAGGCGACATACAGCTCGTCGGTATTGCAGCCGCAGACGGGGGTGATGGCGACGATGCCATCGACATGCCAGCCGGCCAGCCGCTCGATGGCGTCCCGGAAGCTCTGGACTGACATTTCGGATACAGTGGAGAAGATCAGGTCGTACCCGGCGGCTTTGGCCGCGCTTTCGATGTTGAGCAACATCTGCAGCGGGCCGTAATAGGCCATGCCAAAAGCGATGATGGCGATGGTGTGCGAGCGCCGGGTGACCAGACTCTTGGCGGCCCGGTTGGGGTGGTAGTCCAGTTTCTTGATCGCCGCCAGGACACGCTCGCGGGTTTCCTGGGCCACGTAAGGGTGGCTGTTGATCACCCGCGAGACGGTCTGATAGGAAACACCGGAAAGGCGGGCGACGTCATTGAGGGTGATGCGGCGCGATGGTTTGGCCATAGGCGGCTCCTGTGTCTGGCCCACCTGAAGCAGCGACGGGGCGGCGGGCGACGGCGCCAACGATCGATCATCCGGGGAGGATGATTCCCGGCGGGGTGGGGAGGGTGGCGTCAGCTGCGCCGGGCCTGTTGGAATCCCCCATAACTACTTGACGAAGATGCATAATGATGTTACGCTGTTACTGTGAACGTTCACAGAAAGCATACCACACATTAAAGGTGCTGGCAATGTATACGATCGGCATAGACTTCGGGACCGAATCAGGGCGCGCGGTGCTGGTGGATGTGCGTGACGGTCGTGAGATCGCCACGGCGGTCTACCCGTATCCCCACCGGGTCATTGACCACACACTCCCCGGGAGCGACAAGCCGCTTCCGCCGGACTGGGCCTTGCAGGCTCCCCAGGATTATATCGGCGTTATCAAGCACACGATTCCCGCCGTCCTCAAGGAAAGCGGGATCGACCCTGCCGAGGTGGTTGGCATTGGCATTGATTTCACCGCCTGCACGATGCTGCCGGTGAAAGCGGATGGCACCCCCCTGTGCTACCTGCCCGAATACCGCGATAACCCCCACAGCTGGGTCAAACTGTGGAAACATCACGCCGCTCAGCCGCAGGCCGACCAGATCAACGAAACTGCCCGGCGGATGAACCAGGCGTGGCTCAACCGCTACGGCGGCAAGATTTCCTCCGAATGGTTCTTCAGCAAGATGCTGCAAACCCTGCAGGAAGCGCCGGAGATCTACCATGCCGCCGATCGGTTTATCGAAGCCGCTGACTGGGTGATCTGGCAGCTGTGCGGCGTGGAGACGCGCAACGCCTGCACCGCCGGCTACAAGGCCATGGTGCAGGATGGCACGTATCCGCCCCGCGAATATTTCGCCGCCCTGCATCCCGATCTTGCCGATGTGGTCGATACCAAGATGAGCCGGGTCTTCGCCCAGCTGGGCGACCGCGCTGGCGGCCTGCTGCCGGAGATGGCAGAGGCGACCGGCCTGCGGCCTGGCATCGCCGTAGCGGTAGCCAACGTTGATGCGCATGTCACCCCGCCCGCCGTCAAGGTCACCGAACCGGGCACGATGGTCATGATCATGGGCACCTCCACCTGCCACATGCTGATCGGCACCGAACTGCGCGAAGTCGATGGCATGTGCGGTGTGGTGGATGGCGGCATCATCCCCGGCATGTACGGCTACGAAGCCGGTCAGAGCGGGGTAGGCGATATCTTCGCCTGGTTTGTCGATCATGCTGTCCCGCCGGAGTATCACGAAGCGGCCAAAGCCGCCGGTGTGGACCTGCACAAGTACCTGGAGACCGAAGCAGCCAAGCAGAAGCCGGGCGAGCACGGCCTGATTGCGCTCGACTGGTGGAACGGCAACCGGTCGATTCTGGTCGACGCTGACCTGACCGGCCTGCTGCTGGGAGCTACGCTGGCCACCCGCGCCCCGGACATTTACCGCGCCCTGATCGAGGCAACCGCTTACGGCACGCGGATCATCATCGAGGCGTTTGAGGCGAAGGGCCTGGCGGTTAATGATCTGGTGCTGGCTGGCGGCCTGCCGGAGAAGAACCAGCTGCTCGTCCAGATTTACGCCGACGTCACCGGCAAGACACTCAAGTTCGCCGGGTCAGCGCAATCGCCGGCGCTCGGCTCGGCCATGCATGCCGCTGTTGCTGCGGGGGTCTACCCCAACATCAAGGCTGCCGCCGAGAAGATGGGCAAGCTCAAGGATCGCGTTGTCCGCCCGATCCCCGAGAACAAAGCGGTTTACGATCAGCTCTACGCTGAATACAAGCTGCTGCACGATTACTTCGGACGCGGCGGCAATGACGTCATGAAGCGCCTCAAGGCGATCAAGTTGGCCGCGCGCGGCGTGGCAACCGGTTAACCCTCAAGGGGACCTGACCTGATGCGCCAGGGCGCTGTTCAGTCGGCGCCCTGGCCACCGGCCAGCGTCAGACTGTTCAAGGGATATCAGCACATGAAACTACAGGCTTTGCGGGAAACAGTCTGCGCGTTACACGCGCTGCTGCCGCAGAATAACCTGGTCGCCTGGACCAGCGGCAACATCAGCGCCCGCGATCCGGAGACCGGGCTGGTGGTGATCAAACCCAGCGGCGTCAAATTCCCCGATCTCACCCCGGAAAACATGGTGATTGTCGATCTGGATGGCAAGCTGGTGGAGGGGGACTATAAGATGTCCTCCGATACCGCTTCCCATTGCTACATCTACCGCCACATGCCGCACGTCAACGGCGTGGTGCACACCCACTCGCGCTTTGCCACTGCCTTCGCCATCCTAGGGCGGGACATCCCCTGCACCACTACAGCCATGGCCGACGAGTTTGGCGGCCCCATTCCCTGCGGCGGCTTCGCCCTGATCGGCGGGGAAGAGATCGGGAAGGTGGTTGTGGAGACGCTGACCGGCAGCCGCAGCCCGGCCTGCATCCTGCAGAATCACGGCGTGTTCACCATCGGGCCGACGGCTGAAGCGGCGGTCAAAGCGGCGGTAATGACCGAGGATAACGCCGCGATTGTCTGGGCGGCGCTGCAGATTGGCACGCCGATCCCCCTGGCGCAGGCGGACATCGACCGGCTGTACGATCGTTACCAGAACGTCTACGGGCAGCGCTAAAGCTGCCATCACACAGGCTGAACGCACGCATTCAAGGAGCGAGACGACGATGACTGCTATCCTGCCCGGCAGGCTTTCTGCCCTGGAGATCACCCGGCGGCCGGTGACGCTGGGGGTAATCGTCGGGAACCGGGGCTTCTTCCCGGCTCACCTGGCCCTCAGCGGGCGCAAGACGGTGCTGGAAGTGCTGGAAAAGGCGGGCATCCGGGCCATCATCACCCCGGAAGACGCGACCAACGTCGGGGCGATTGAATCGCTGGCCGAGGCGCAGATCTGCGCCGATCTGTTCCGCCAGCACCGCGACGAGATCGATGGCGTGCTGGTGACGCTGCCCAACTTTGGCGATGAGCGGGCCATTGCCAATACCCTGCGCTGGGCTGATCTGGATGTGCCGGTTTTGATTCAGGCGTTCCCCGATGATGTCGCGCACATGGACATCGCCAACCGTCGCGATAGCTTCTGCGGCAAGATGAGCGCCTGCAACAACCTGCGCCAGTATGGCATCAAGTACACCATCACCAGCCGCCATACGATGGACCCGACCAGCGCCGAATTCCAGGCGGATCTGCTGCAATTTGCGGGCATCTGCCGGGTGGTGCGCGGGCTGCGCCGCGCCCGGCTGGGGATGCTGGGCGCACGTCCGGAAGCCTTCAAGACCGTGCGCTTCAGCGAAAAGCTGCTTGACCGCGCCGGGATCAGCGTGGAAACGCTCGACCTCTCGGAAGTCTTTGGCCGGATTGAGCGCCTGGCGGACGATGACGCAGCGGTGCAGGAGCGCCTGGCCCGCATCCGCGCTTACGCCCGCACGCAGGATGTGCCCGCCGCGGCCCTGCTCAAGATGGCCAAGTTCGGCGCGGTGCTGGACGGCTGGATGGCCGACAACCAGCTGGACGCCACGGCTGTCCAGTGCTGGACATCGATGGAAGAGTACTTCGGCATTGTGCCCTGCACGCTGATGAGCATGGCCAGCAACGCCCTGACGCCTTCCGCCTGCGAGACGGATATCGCCGGGGCGCTGGCAATGCTGGCCCTGCAGCTGGCCTCCGGGCGGCCTTCGGCTATTGTGGACTGGAACAACAACTACGGAGACGATCCGGATAAGGGCGTGATCTTCCACTGCTCCAACCTGCCCAAGGCTATCTTCGTGGAAGACATCCCGGTGATGAGCTATCAGGACATCATCGCCGGGACGGTCGGCAAGGAGAATACCTACGGCACGATCTTCGGGCGGGTCAAGGAAAGTCCCTTCACCTTCCTGCGCATCTCCACCGATGATTTCAGCGGCGAGATCACAGCCTATACCGGCGAAGGTCACTTCACCAGTGACCCGCTGGAGACCTTTGGCGGCTACGGGGTGGTGCATGTGCCCCACTTCCAGGACCTGCTGGCGTATATCTGTGAGAATGGGTTTGAGCATCACGTCAGCATCAACCAGTCGCAGGTGGCGGCGATCATCGATGAGGCGTTCAACAAGTATCTGGAATGGCCGACTTACCATCACCAATAGGAGTCGCCGGCTGAACGCCGGGTGAAGACCATGTCTGTGCTACTTGAAGCCAGAGGCATCACCAAACAATTTCCGGGCACGCTGGCGCTGGATGATGTCCAGCTGGAATTGCAGGCTGGCGAAATCCACGCAGTGATCGGGGAAAACGGCGCGGGCAAGAGCACGCTGATGAAGATTCTCTCCGGCGTGTATACCGCCGACGCCGGCCAGATCTTCTTCCAGGGGCAACCCGTCTCCCTGCGCAGTCCGCAGGAGGCGATCGCCCTGGGCATTGCCATCGTCCACCAGGAACTGAGCGTCATCCCGGCTCTAACGGTGGCCGAAAATATCTATCCGGGTCGCCTGCCAACCGACCGGCTGGGCATGGTCAAATACGGTGAGCTGTTTGAAAACGCTCGCCGCGAGCTGGCCCGCCTGAACGTTGCTGTCGATCCCCGCGCCGAAGTCAGTACGCTGTCCGTGGCTAACCAGCAACTCGTGGAGATCACCAAGGCGCTCTCCAGGCAGTGCAAGGTGCTGATTCTGGATGAGCCGACTTCCGCGTTGACCGAGCACGAAGCGGAGACGCTCTTCGCGTTGTTGCGCCGGCTGGCGGCGGATGGGGTGGGCATCCTGTACATCAGCCACAAGCTGAGCGAGATCTTCGCTCTCTCCGACCGGATCACCGTGCTCCGCGATGGCCGCTACATCGGCACGCGGATCACCGCGGAGACTTCCCCGGAAGAGGTTATCCGGATGATGGTCGGTCGTGAATTGACCGATATGTACCCGGAGAAAAGTACCGGGCGCGGCGAACCGTTGCTGGAAGTGCGCAATTTGCGCCTGCCTGGCCAGCAACATGCCTGCAGTTTCACGCTCTACCAGGGCGAGGTGCTTGGCTTTGCCGGGCTGATCGGCTCCGGGCGTTCGGAGTTGATGCGGGCGATCTTTGGCGCGGACGAAAAAGAAAGCGGGGAAATCCTCCTGAAGGGCCGTCCGGTCACCATCAACTCGCCGCAGGATGCCATTGATCTGCGCCTGGCCTACCTGCCGGAAGATCGCAAAGCCGCCGGGCTGTTCCTGGATATGGCGCTCAAGGCCAACATTGAGGCGGCGTCGCTGCCGCAGGTGACGGCCAACGGCTTCGTCGTGCCGGCGCGGGAGGTGGCGCTGGCCCGCGAGTACATCGGGCGGCTGAACATCAGCACCTACGGGCCGGATCAGGAAGTGCGCCGTCTGAGTGGCGGCAACCAGCAGAAGACCCTGGTAGCCAAGTGGCTGGCAATCAAGCCAAGTATCCTGATCGTCGATGAGCCAACGCGCGGCATCGACGTGGGGGCCAAGCGGGAGATCCACCACCTGCTGCGCCAGCTGGCGCGGGAAGGCGTCGGGGTGATCATGGTATCCTCCGAATTACCGGAGATTCTGGGCATGAGCGACCGCATCCTGGTGATGCACGAAGGCGCGATTGTCGCCGAACTGGCGGCCAGTGAGGCTACCGAGGAACTGATCATGACGTATGCCAGTGGGCAGGAGAATGGGGCATGAGCAAGGTCGATGCAGCGGCGACAGGCAGGGCTGGCTACGACGGGGTGGCCGGATTCTTGCAGCGGATGCTTCGCTTCCGTGAATTCACCCTGATCGTGATGATCGTGCTGGTGGGCCTGCTGCTGGAATGGCAGACCGGGCGTTTCCTCAGCTCGGCCAATATCAACGCGATTCTGATGGGTTTTTCGGCCTCGGCGATCATGATGGTCGGCATGACGGCGGCCCTGGTTTCCGGCGGGTTTGACCTGTCGGTGGGGTCGGTGTTTGCGATGGGCGGGGTGACGACAGCGGTAGCGCTGCGCGGCGGCTTACCGATCTGGCTGGCGGTGCTCATCGGCGTCGGCGCGGGGGCGCTGGCCGGGCTGACCAACGGCCTGCTGATCACCAAGGCCGGGATCAACCCCTTCATCACCACGCTGGGCATGATGAGCATCGCGCGTGGCGTTGGTCTGGCGATCACGGAAGGCTCGCCTATTGCCAGCCTGCCCCAGGACTTCTTCGTCCTGGGCCAGGGCAAGACGCTGGGTGTGGCGAACCTGATCCTGATCGCGCTGTTTGTGGTGTTCGTCGGGGATGTGCTGATGCGCCGTTCGGCGCTATTCCGCAACATCTACTATGTCGGCGGCAATCCGGACGCAGCCCGGCTTTCCGGCATCAACGTGGATCGGATTACGATCGGCGTCTACGCGCTGTCGGGGCTGCTGGCGGCGCTGGCCGGCGTGCTGTCGGTCTCGCGCTTTACGGTAGCCGATCCGGGGTCAGGCACCGGTGAAGAGCTGCGCCTGATCGCGGCCTGTATTATCGGTGGGGCCAGCCTGAAGGGCGGCAAGGGTACGGTGCTGGGTGGTTTGCTCGGCCTGATCTTTGTCGGGTTCATCAACAACGGGATGGTGCTGTTGCGGGTGCCGGTCTACTGGCAGAACCTGGCGATGGGCATCATCCTGCTGCTGGCGGTGGGCTTCGACACGTTCAGCCAGCGCTTCCAGGCCCGCCCGACCCGCCGGAAGGCTTAGGCCCTGTTCGGGTAGTACGTCTCTGTTCGTCCGTTTTTTAGCGAGGAAAAGGAGATTTCCCTGTGAAGCGTCGTGAATTTCTTAAGGCCAGCAGTATTCTAGCCGCATCGGGTCTGCTCCCGGCCCTCAAGACGGTCAAGGCCCAGGAGAAGCAGACCTACTATATGGTCACGTTTGTTTCCGGCATCGACTACTGGAAGGACTGCTACCGCGGCATGCAGGACGCCGCCGAGTTCCTGGGCGTCGAGGCGATCTACACCGGCACGCCGGAGAATGACATCATCGCCGAGACCCGCGTCTTTGAGGAAGTGGCGGGCCAGCAGCCCGATGGCATCCTGCCGACCATCGCCAACCCGGATGCGTTCATCGCCCCCATCAATGCCGCCATCGAGGCCGGCATCCCGGTGGTCTGCTTTGACGCTGACTCGCCCCTCAGCAAGCGTTACTCGTTTGTGGGGACGGGCAACTACTACGCCGGTGTGGTGGCCGCCCGCTGGCTGGCCCCGCTGGTTGGCTCCGGCAAGGTGGCCATCTCCAGCGTGACCGCCCAGCTCAACCATGTCCAGCGTCGTCAGGGCTTCATCGACACGCTGGCCGCCGAGTTCCCCGGCGTCGTGACCTCTGACGACCTGATCATCGACGACCAGAACAACTCGACCATCGCCGCCCAGCAGATGTCGTCCCTGCTGCAGGCTAACCCGGACATCAAGGGCGTGTTCGCCACAGACGCGCTGGGCGCGGTTGGCGTCGGGCAGGCGGTGCGTGAGGCGGGCCTCTCCGGGCAGATCAAGATCATCGGCTTCGACTACGACGAGGGCACGCTGGACCTGATCGACAGCGGCGAACTGAGCGCCACACTGGCCCAGGGCACCTGGCAGATGGGCTTCTGGGGCCTGATGATGCTCTACATGGTTCGCAACGGGTTCATCAAGTCCGTGTCCGACTGGAAGGCCGCGGGCATCTCGCCGCTGCCGCCCAACGTGGATACCGGCGTGGTGGTGATCACCGCGGAGAACAGCCAGTACTGGCGCGCTTCGTAACCGATGTAACAACCGGTTGCTTCTGCTAGATCGCTGCGCGGGCTGGGTGGTTTCCGGCCCGCGCAGCCTGTTTCCCGTCCCGGCAGTGGGATAAGCCGGTCTGACATGGTTAGCGCTCTGAGCAGCGGGATACCCTGAGGCGGGAAGCCATGTTGTTCCAGCGGCGCCCGCATACCGCGCATCACCACCCCGGACGGCCTCCCGGTCTCGCTTATGGGGGCTTTCCACTGGCCGGGCAGGCTTGCTATAGTTATCGGCAAGTTGTCGCAGGCCCGCGCTGTGAGGCTTTGCTTCGCGGGTACGGGCGCGATCAGCGTCGGAATACGCGCCCCGCACGTCTTTCAGGAAGGCCGCCATGCCGTTGCTGTTAGGTCTGGATATCGGAACTTCAAGCGCCAAAGCCGTGCTCTTTGACCCCGAATCTGCCGGAGTTGTGGCTGTGGCCGGGCGGGAGTACCCGGTGCTCAAGCCCGCCCCTGACCGCGCCGAGCAGGACCCCCAGGCCTGGTGGGACGCGGTGGTCAGCGCCACACGGGAAGTGATTGCGGCGGCAGGGCGCACTGACGTGGCTGCCATCAGCTTCAGCGGCCAGATGCACGGGACGGTCCTGCTGGACGCTGCGGGCCAGCCGCTTGGCCCGGCCATCATCTGGGCCGACCAGCGCAGCGCCGCCGAATGCGAAGCGCTGACCGCCGCACTGGGGCCAGAGCGTTACGCCGGCCTGGCGGGGACGCTCCCGGCGGCGGGCTTCATGGGCGCGACATTGCTCTGGCTGGCTCGCCATGAGCCGGAACGCCTGGCCCGGACGCACCGCGCGGTTTTCCCCAAGGATTACGTCCGCTTACGCATGACCGGGCGCATCGCCACCGAAGTGAGCGACGCCGCCAGCAGCGGCGTGTTCGACATCGCGGGGCGGCGCTGGGCCACGCCGATCCTGGCGGCGGTCGGGTTGCCAGAGCGCCTCTTCCCGGACGTGCTGGAGTCAACCGAAGTCGCCGGGGCGCTCCTGCCGGAAGTTGCCGCTGAACTGGGGCTGGCGGCGGGCATCCCGGTGATCGCTGGCTGCGCCGATCAGCCGGCCCAGGCCATCGGCAATGGCCTGCTGGAGCCGGGGATGGCCTCCGTGACGACTGGCAGTGGCGGACAGGTTTTTGTGCCGGTCGCCGCCGGGGATGGCCGGATCGCCACCGATCCGCGCCTGCATGTATTCATCCACGCCGTGCCGGGCGTGAATTACGTCCTGGGGGCGATCCTTTCGGCAGGGCTATCGCTGCGCTGGCTGCGCGATCTGACCGGGTTGACCGGGACGCCGGGAGCCTACGCCCTGCTGAGCCAGGAAGCGGCGGCTATCCCACCGGGGGCCGACGGCCTGATCTTCCTGCCCTATCTCTCCGGGGAGCGCACGCCGCACATGGACCCCGCCGCGCGCGGGGCGTTCATCGGCCTCAGCCACTACCACACGCGGGGACACCTGGCCCGCGCGGTGATGGAAGGCGTGGCCTTTGCCCTGCGGCAGGCGCTGGAGATCAGCCTGGGGCTGGGCGGCTCAGCGGGCGTGATCATCGCGGCTGGCGGCGGAGCGGAGAGCGCGGTCTGGCGGCAGATCCAGGCGGATGTCTTTGGCCTTCCGCTGCGCCAGACCCTGCTGGTTGAACAGGCCGGGGTCGGAGCAGCGCTGCTGGCGGGAGTCGGCGCGGGCGTCTATCCGTCGTTTGCTGCTGCCTGCGCCCGGGTGGTGCGGCTGGGGCCGGAGACACCGCCGCTCCCCGAACATCAGGCGATCTACCGGGCGCTGTATGAGCAGTTCACCGGGCTATACCCGCTGTTGAAAGCGGATTTTCACCGTCTGGCCGGGCGAGGTTAGCTTCCGACGGGCCGGGATGACGAAAGGATATGGCTATGGTCAAGTTTGGCGCTCACGCTTTTGTCTGGATCGGGGAGTGGACGACCGAGGCGGGCAACCACGCCATTGCGGAAGCGGGCCGGGTTGGCTTTGACCTGATCGAAATCCCGCTGCTTGACCCCGATCATTTTGACGCCGCTGCCCACCGCGCGGCGCTGGCTAAGGCCGGGATCAGCTGCACCTGCTCGCTGGTGCTGCCCAAAGACGCCCATATGCCCGCCAGGCCGGAAAAAGCCCGCGACTTCCTGTACCGGGCGCTGGCCCAGGCCGAGGCTGTGGGCAGCTACTACCTCGGCGGTTGCATCGCCTATTCACTGGGCACGCTGACCGGCGCACCGCCCACGGCCCAGGAGCGGCAGACGGTGGTTGAGGTGTTGCGTGATGTGGCTGCCGAAGCAAAGCGGCGCGGCATTACCCTGGCTCTCGAAGCCTGCAACCGCTACGAGACCTACCTCTACAACACCCTGGCGGACGCCCGTGAGACCGTCCTGGCTGTCGGCGCGGATAACCTCAAGCTGCACGCCGACACCTACCACATGAATATCGAGGAAGAGGGGTTCTACCACCCGCTGGTGAACGCCGCCGATGTGCTCGATTACATCCACATGAGCGAGAGCCACCGCGGCTTGGTGGGCACCGGCACGGTTATCTGGGACGAAGTCTGGCGTGGGCTGGCCGACGCCCATTTTGATGGGCACCTGGTGCTGGAATCCTTTGCCGCGATTAATCCGGCGCTGGCGGCGGCCACCTGCCTGTGGCGGCCACCCAACCAGGGGCCGGAGGTGCTGGCGGCGGAGGGCTACAGGTTCCTCAAGACCGGCGCGGAAAAGTACGGGTTGCTGTAGGGCAGGCGCAGGCAGGGGCGCGGCGATGGTGCTGGCTGCGCCCCTGTCGTCTAGTTCTGGCTTTTCCGTGTCGCCTGTTTCCATTTCTTCGCATTCTACCGCCTGCCGGTGGTCTGCCGTGTTGCCGCTGAAGCCTCTGATCGGTCTGGGCGCATTCAAACTTGCTGATGACATTGCATTGCATGCTATAATCAGCGCAATCAGGCGGGCGCTGCTCGCCCGTAACCCTATCACCCCGGATCATCCTGATATCGCCTGCCACCACGCTCATTGCCCTGCGCGCCGGGGGATGGCGGTGCATATCTCGCTGCAATGACCGCCATCCCATAAATGACAACTGGAGATCGATCCTGATGGATCTGCAAGCGATTGCCCGCGACATCCCCGATTACACGCATTTCTTGACGGTTGATGAACTGAACACCTCCAGCCGCCGCCTGGTGGCGGAATTCCCTGGCCTGGCCAGCCTGCGCACGGTCGGGCAGACGCGGCGCGGCGACCCGATTGAACTGCTCACCATCGCCGGCGGCCCGCGTCAGGCGTTCATCTTCGGCGGCCCACATCCCAATGAGCCGATCGGCACGATGACGATCGAATACCTCAGCCGCCGTCTGTGCGAAGATGACGCCCTGCGGGCCGAGCTGGGTTACACCTGGCATTTCATCAAGGCCATCGACGCTGATGGGATGCGCCTGAATGAAGGTTGGTTCAAGGGGCCATTCACGCCGACCAACTACGCCCGCCACTTCTTCCGCCCGGCGCCCTTTGACCAGGTGGAATGGACCTTCCCGATTGAGTACAAGACGCTCAAGTTCAATTCTCCGCTGCCGGAGACGCAGGCGCTGATGCGCGTCATTGACGAGGTCAGGCCGACGTTGCTTTACTCCCTGCACAACTCTGGCTTTGGCGGGGTGTACTACTACGTCTCCGAACGCTGCGAAGCGCTGTACCCCACTTTCCATGCGCTGCCGGAGTGGTTCGGGCTGGCGCTGGACCTGGGCGAGCCGGAGATGAGCAACGCGGTCACTTTTGCCCCGGCCATCTACCAGATGCTTTCCTCCAAAGACACCTATGACTACCTGGAGCAGAACGGCGTGGCCGACCCGGCCCAGACCATGCAATCCGGCGCATCCAGCGCGGAATACGCCGGCCGCTACGGTTCGTTCTTCCTGGTGGTGGAACTGCCCTACTACGATGATCCGCGCGTCAACGACCAGACGCCGACAGATATCCTGCGCCGCGACGCCATCCTCCAGAATCTGGATGCGCAGGACGAATTTGACGGCTGGATGACCGCCCGGATGGACGCGGTCAAAGCAGACCTGCGCCAGGAAACGCCGATCACCCGCGCTGTCAACGCTTTCCTGGGGATGGGACCGGCCTACCGCCAGGCTGAGCGCCAGTGGGCGCAGACCAGCGAGGAGACCAACCGTCCGGCGACCCAGGCGGAATACTTCAGCAATGCGCTCGGCTCGCGCTTCTACCGGATGTTGCTGCTGGGGATGTTCGCCCGGATGCTGGAAGCGGAGATCGCCACCGGCAACAGCAGCCCGGCGATCCGCCAGGTCGCGGCGGAGGCGCGCGCCCGTCTGGAAGAGCAGGGCGCAGACCTGGAAGGTCGGCTCAACTACCGTGTGTTGCCAATCCGTAGCCTGGTCGGCGTGCAGGTGTGCGCCGGGCTGGCGACGGCGGCATATCTGCGTGACCGGGGATAGCCCCGGCGCAGTCTAACCTCGATAGCGCATCGCGTGTGGGAGAGGCCAGCAGGGCCGGGAAAGGAGGTGAGCGGGGAGATACGCAACGTGGTGGAGTCGCCGATGGCTGGCGCGCGGCCACCGGAGACCGACGCCGGGCGGGGATTGCCGCCCCGGCTTCCGTACAAGATTGAGAACAGGAAAGGGATTTGTGCTATGAAAAAGCTCGTTGTGCTGTTGGTGCTTGCCATGCTGGTGCTGCCGTCGTCAGTGACGATCGGGCAGGGGGGACGCGAGGAGACGTTCATCTACTCAAGCTCCTACGACATGACCACCCTCAACCCCATCCTGATGACCGATGGCGGCTCATTTGATGTAGCTCAGTTCATCTGGGCGGGGCTGTTCAATGTTGACCCGATGACCGGCCTGCCCGTCCCCGGCCTGGCTTCCTGGGAGATCTCCGAGGATGGCCTGACTTACACCTTCACCATCCGCGAGGACGCGGTGTGGAGCGACGGCGTGCCGATCACGGCGCAGGATGTCAAGTTCACCTATGACGCCGTGGCCTCGGACGCGGTGCAATCCCCGCGCAAATCCGACATCGAGTCGATTGCGGCGGTGAACGTGATCGACGACAAGACCTTTGAGGTCGTGCTCAAGGAAGTCAACTGCACCATCTGGAACAACCTGGCCGGTGCGCTGAACAGCCCGCTGCCCTCGCACAAGTATGCGCCGGACTTCAGCGACATCATGACCAGCGAGTTCAACACCAATCCGGATATCGCCAGCGGCCCGTACATCCTGGAAGAGCACCAGGCGGATGAGTACACACGCCTGCGCGCCAACCCCAACTACTATCTGGGCGAGCCACAGATCCCGTATGTGATTGTGCGCGTCATGCCGGATAAGGCCGTCCAGAATCAGGCGCTGGTCGCCGGTGAGATCGATTATGCTTTCATGTATCCCGATGAGCTGGCCCAGCTCCCCTCGCTGGAGGGCCTGAACACCTTCTCCTTCCCGCTGCACAACACCCCGATCCTCGTCCTCAACTGGGGCGATCCCAACGATCCACAGCCGGCCTGGGATGCGGAAGGCAACCGGATTGACCAGCCCAAGCACCCGATCCTGAGCGACGTGCGTGTCCGCCAGGCGATCGCCATGGGCTACGACAAGGACGCCATCCTGGCGACCCTGGGCGAGGGCAACGGTGTGCGCCTGATCTCCTCGATCATCCCGACCATCACCTGGGCCTTCAACACCGAACTGACCCCCTGGCCGTATGATCCGGATCGCGCCCGCGAACTGCTGGCTGAAGCTGGCTGGACCGATACCGATGGTGATGGCATCCTGGACAAGGACGGCAAGCCGCTGGAGCTGGAACTGCTCTCCTCGCCGCTGACCGACCTGTGGGAGAACATTGCCCTGGTGGCCCAGGATCAGCTCTCGCAGCTGGGGATGAAGATCACCGTGACCACGCTGGAGTGGGGCGCCTTCCTGAATGACCGCCTGCTGCCGCAGAAATTCGACATGCTGGTTGTCGGCTTCGGTGGCGGCAGCCCGCCCGACCCCAACGCCATCGCTAACGCGCTGATGTACAGCAAGAACGACATCCCCGGCTCCGGCTTTGACATCGCCTCTTATGTCAACCCCGAGGTTGATGACCTGCTGGTGCGGGGCCGTACCGTGCCTGGCTGCTCGGTGGAAGACCGCACGCCAATCTACTGGGAACTGCAGCGCATCACCCAGCAGGAAGTGGCCTACGACTTCACCGTCACGCCGAACCAGGTGCATGTCTACAGCGCCCGCATCCAGAACGTCCAGCCTGGCCCGTGGGACAACGGTCTGTGGAGCATCGAAAAGTGGACGATCAGCCAGTAGTGCTGGCTGACAGATAAGCGCTGTGCAGGCCCATCCGGGTGACCGGGTGGGCCTCTTCTTTGCGACGCTGGCCCGGACGCAGACGATTGCTGCGCTCTTATTGCGATGATTACCATCCACAAAGCAGAATTTTGTGGGAATCGACCGAATCCGGTTGACGGGCCGGCAGAAGGGTGCTACCGTGAAAATACGAGGGGTCCAACGGACTCGCGTAGGCGTTACGGAGGACGGCGCGCGAAAGGGTACTGAAGCTGGCAGGCAGTGCCAATATTAGGTTGGTGCTGTGAGTGGCCAAGACCGGTGTTGTGAGGTACGCCGGGGATAACCACAAGCGAAAATCGAAACCCCATAGTGTTAAGATTGTTTGGGAGCCAGCGTAGGGAGTCAGTTGCGCAAGCGGCTGATCAGTAACGCGCCAGAGAAACCGTAACGGAGCCGCGTGACGCACCGGGGACCTCTCCCCCCGGTTTAATGGCCGCCGCCCTGGCGGCCGTTTTTTGTCTCCGCCTGTATCCTGCCATGCGCTTTGCCTCACCGCTTGCCGAATCCCTTACCCTGCCTATGATCAGGACTGTGCCGCCTGCTCTTGAGGATGCTGCATGACCAGCTGGCCGCGCCATCCGACTATCTACGAGATCAACACGTGGGTCTGGCTGCATGAACTCAGCCAGCGCCATAGCAGGCCGATCGCGCTCGGTGATGTCCCTGCCGCTGAGTGGGACGCGCTGGCTGCGCTCGGCTTTGACGCCGTCTGGATGATGGGCGTTTGGGAGCGCAGCGCCGCCAGCGTCCGGATCGCTCGCGCTCATCCTGACCTGCAGGCGGGCTTCCGGGCTGCCCTGCCGGACTTCAACCCGGAAGATGTGATCGGCTCACCCTATGCGGTGGGCCACTATGTGGTCGACAGACGTCTGGACGGCCCGGCGGGGCTGGCTGCCGCGCGGACGGCGCTGGCGGAGCGCGGCCTGCGCCTGATCCTGGACTTTGTCCCCAACCACGTGGCGGTTGATCACCCCTGGCTGGCCGAACACCCCGAATACTTCATCCAGGGCGCCCCTGACGACCTGGAACAGCAGCCGGCGGCGTTCTTCCGCGCCGGAAAGTATATTGTCGCCCATGGACGCGATCCCTACTTCCCCCCCTGGACGGACACTGCCCAGCTCAACGCTTTCCACCCCGGCCTGCGCCGGGCGGCGATCGACACGCTACGCGCCATCGCCGATCAGTGCGATGGCGTGCGCGTGGACATGGCTATGCTGCCCGTCGGGCGTATCTTCGCCGGGACATGGGGTGCGCGCGCCGGGGAGCCGCCTGCTGTGGAATACTGGCCGGAGGTGCTCGGCGCGGTGCGGCAAACCCATCCAGACCTGCTGCTCATGGCCGAAGTCTACTGGGATATGGAATGGGAGCTACAGCAGCAGGGTTTCGACTACTGCTACGATAAGCGGCTATACGACCGGCTGGCGCATGCCGATCCGTCGGCGGTGAACGCGCACCTGGAAGCCGACTCTGATTACCAGGCGCGGCTGGTACGCTTCATCGAAAACCATGACGAGCCGCGCGCCGCCGCTGTTTTCGATCCCCGGCTGGTGCGCGCGGCTGCTGTTGCCGCCGCGACCTTGCCCGGCGCGCGTTTGTTCCACGAAGGACAGCTTGAGGGAGCGCGGATCAGGCTGCCGGTGCAGCTGCGCCGCCGCCACCCGGAGCTGCCGGATGCGACGCTGGGGGATTTCTACCGGGCGCTCCTGGCTGAACTGCGCGCTGCCGTATTCCATGATGGCGTGTGGCAGCTGTGCGAACGTTCCGGATGGCCGGATAACGCCACCTACCGGAATCTGGCGGCCTGGTGCTGGCGGCTGGAAGAAGAACGGCGGCTGATCGTCGTCAATCTGGGCGGACAGCCAGCGCAGGGGCGCATCCGCCTGCCATGGGACGACCTGGCCGGGGGACGCTGGCGGCTACAAGACGCGCTCAGCGGGGAGACGTTCATCCGCGCCGGGGATGAGCTGCGCGATCCCGGCCTGTATGTCGGCCTGGAAGCAGGCGGTGTGCATTTTCTGCGTCTGGACAGGGGGTGATCGCTGGCGGAGGGGAGCCGCGCATGGCGCTTGTGTTCATCAGCTATTCCCGTAAGGATGCGGCGTTTGTCAACCGACTGGTGGATGATTTGCGGGCGCAGCGGGTGCCGGTCTGGCTGGACCGCTCGGCGCTGACCGGCGGCGCGGAATGGCTGGCCGCTATCGAGAACGCCCTGGAAGATGCCACCCATCTGGTGCTGGTCATGTCCCCGGCCTCCAACCGCTCCAAATTCGTGCGCAAGGAGGCGCTTTACGCGCTGGAGGAAGGCAAAACCGTCATCCCGATCCGCATCGCCCCCTGCAAGCCACCCCTGCTGGCCCGCGATCTACAGTACGTCGACTTTGTCGAAGAGCCATACGAGACCGCTTTCACGCGCCTGCTGGCCGCCTTGCCGCAACTGGGGGGAGAATCGCCCGCCGGAGAACCCGCCGCCGAACGTCATGCCCGTTTCTGGGCGGCGCTGCAGAGCCGCGCCCGCCCGCGCATCCGTCTGCATGATCGCCTGAAACCGCCCCGCCGCAACGCACTGGTCGCCACCGCGGGCTACCCCGGTGTACGCTATGCCTACGTGCTGGGCCGCCGCGAGGCCGGCGTGCAGGTGATCATCGATCGGGGCAACTCTGCCCGCAACAAGGCGCTTTTCGACGCACTGATGGCCTCCCGTCCGGCGATTGAGGCGGCCTTCGGCGAGCCGCTGCGCTGGGAACGGCTGGAGCAGCATCGGCGCTGCCGGATAGGATGGATGACGCCGATCGCGCCGCTGGCGGTAGAGGCCAACTGGCCCGCCGTGCATGATGTGCTGATCGAGGCCATGATCCGCCTGGCGGCGGCCTTTGACCCACTCCTGGCCGCGCTGCCACGCGAGTAACAGGTAACCCGGCTCCGAGGGGGATGAATTGGGTTCGTTGTCGCCGCGATATCGTAATAGTTGTGTCATCCCTCCAATTGCTGTTGCAATTAGAGAAAATCTGCCATAATAGGGGCAATGCTTGTCCCGGCGCCTTCACTGTACCAGTTCTTTGCTGTTCACAGGCTGCCAGTGTGGTTTTCTTCCCGGTGTGGCAACCTCTGTGGGAGCTTCGGGCGTGCTGAATCGCAGCCGGGTTCGCCGGGCCAGTCGATGGCCGGCGGCGTGTTTAGATTGCTCATCTTGTGTAGATAGGTTGCCCCCATGTTACGCATACGCACTTTTCTCCTCTCGCTCATCAGCCTGGCGCTGATGGCTATTCTGCCCGTACTCACGCTTGTTAGCCTGAGCATTCCCTCGGAAGTCGCCCTGGCTCAGGGACCGCCCAACCCGATCATCTGCTATTCGGTCGCCGATGGCGGCGATATGTTGCACAGCATGGATCGCTTCACCGGCGTTGACCTGGGTGGGCGGCCCAACCAGACCGATCCGTACGATCAGGTCGAGGCTATCGAGCTTAGCCTGGACAACCTCTTTCTGTGGGCGATCGATGACACCACCGATACTGGCGGCACCGGGCAGTTCGGGGTGATCGATCAGGTCACCGGCGTCTTCACGCCCATCGGCACCGGCATTGGCCTGGCGGGTAACACCGTGCTGGGGACGCGAAACGTCGGCGATGGCGACGGCCTCTCCATTGACGCCCGCACCAACCAGCTGTGGGCCTTGGAGCAGACCGGCGGCACCACCAACAACGCGATCTTCCGCGTCGATCCGGCTACCGGCAGCCACGTCAACGATGTCTTTGGCACGGGTTTTGACTATGCCATCATCGACCTGCGCCCGGCCAACCTGCCCAGCTGCTCTGGCGGGGCGGGTTGCACGCCCGGCGTCAACTGCCCGAACACAATTGACGACCTGGCTATCCACCCGGAAGATGGCACATTCTATGCTATCGTCAACGACATCAATGCGCCTACCGTGGACTGGCTGGCCCGGCTGAATGTCGATGGCCGCGACCCGGCCAATAGCCCTGGCTTCAACCCGGCCACCGGCCTGGTTAGCGCCTGCCTGGTCGGCATCCTCAACGACGGCACCAACAATGTGACCGATATGGAAGGCTTCGGCGTCTTTAACGATGGCACCTTCTACGGCACGACCGGCAGCGAAAGCATCATTGCCACGCAACGGAACACGATGTGGCAGATCGACGTCACCACCGCCCACGTCACTCGCATCGGCACGTTCCTCACAGACACGGACTATGAGAGCGTGGCCTGTATCACCGCCGGGGCCAACGTGATGACCGGCACGGTCTTCTGCGAGCCGCCCTCGGGCTATGACGGTGTGTTCAACACCGGCGACACGCCCCAGGCCAACGCTACCCTGCGGCTCTACCTGGATCGGGGCACGCCGGATCAGCTGGATGGCAGCGACATCCTGATCCAGGAGACAACGACAGGCGCAAGCGGAACGTTCAGCTTTTCCGTGGGCATGGCCGATACGCTGCTGATCGTGATGGACGGGGCGATCATCCCCGTGGGCAGCGTCTATACCACGCCGCTGACGCCCGGCAACGTGCATGAGGTGGATTTCCTGCCGCCAGGCGGGCCGCCTTTCACCGGCTACAACAACACTTCCAGCGGCAACGATTTCGGCTTCACCTGCCAGGCTGTCAGCACCACTGCTGACCTGAGTATCGCCAAGAGCGACGCGCCTGATCCGGTTGCACCCGGTGGAGACATCACCTACACCATTGCCGTGAATAGCGTCGGCAACGCTGCGGCGACCAACGGCGTGATGAATGATGCGCTTCCGGCGGGCACAACGTTTGTCTCGCTCTCTGCCCCGGCGGGTTGGTCATGCACCACGCCGGCGGTGGGCAGCGGCGGGACGGTGAACTGCACCAACCCGTCGGTAGCGGTTGGCGGGCCATACACGTTCACCCTGGTGGTCAATGTTCCGGCCAGCTACGCCGGACCGAATCCGATTCCCAATACGGCGACCACGGGTGCGGATAACGACGCCAATACCGCCAACAACAGCGCCAGCACCACCACCGCTCTGACTACGGCCCCGCCTGAGGAGGCTGACCTGGCCATTGCCAAGAGCGACGCGCCCGATCCGATCACCCCCGGCAACAACCTGATCTACACGATCAACGTGGCTAATGTCGGCGCGATCGCGGCGGTCAACAGCGTGATGAATGACACCCTTCCGGCGGGGACGACGTTTGTCTCGCTCTCTGCGCCGGCGGGCTGGGCGTGCACGACTCCGGCGGTCGGCAGCGGCGGTACGGTAAGCTGCACCAACCCGTCGGTGGCCGTTGGCGGGCCGTACCCCTTCTCGCTGACAGTGGCGGTTCCTGCTGACTACGCCGGGCCAAACCCGATCCCCAACACGGCCACCACCGGCGCGGACAACGACGCCAACCTGAACAACAACAGCGCCAGTACCATCACCAGTCTGCCCGGCGGGCAGCCCACCGGCGTGACGCTGGTTGATCCTGCCCTGAGCAAGGTGGGCGTCCTGCAGCCGGGCGGGCGCGGCGTAATCGGGGAGCGTGTGACCTGGGTGATCACGGCCACCAACCCGAACAGTGTCCCGCTGACCGGCGTGGTTGTCAGCGATACCATCCGGGCTGATCTGCGTGTGGACGGCGCATCGACAGCGGTCGGGACGGCGGCTGTCTCCGGCCAGCAGGTGACCTTCAACCTGGGCACGCTGGCGCCGGGGCAGGTCGTTGAGATGCGCATCGAGACGACGATCATCAGCGGGCCGCAGCCGCCGATCACCAACCTGGCGATCCTGACGGCGGATGGTGGGCTGCGCGTGACCGCCTATGCGGAGGTGTTTGGCTTCCCGACGCTGCTACCGGCAACCGGCTACCCGCCTAACGGGTAAGCTATGCTCTGTCGCAGCCAGCGTACAACAGCCCCCGTCGGTCTCCGGCGGGGGCTGTGTGGGCCAGGGGGCGCTACTTTTTTTTGCCGGAAATCGTCGAGTTTGCTAATCTTGGCGGCTAGTATCTGTCTGTAGCCCTGGCGCCTGCTGCCGCAGGCTATCCTGCCGCATTTCAAACGCCACATCTCCCATACGCTCGCGCAGTCCGGCGGCTCCCGGCTAGCCATATGAAGGTAGGGAATCCGTATGCGCACTTATATCATCCGCCGTCTGGTTCAGGCTATCCCAACGCTGTTCGGGATCACCATCATCTCCTTTCTGCTGATGCTAGCCGCGCCGGGCGATCCGGTCACCCTGATCACCTTCAACCCCACTTCCACGCCGGAAGGCACGGCTCAGCTTCGCCGTCAGCTTGGTCTGGATCAACCGCCGCTGGTGCAGTACCTGTACTGGTTGATCGGCAACGACTGGGTGAAGATCGACGTTGATGGCGACGGCGTAGGCGATGTCTATGGCACGCGGCGCGGCTTTCTGCGCGGCGATCTGGGCCAGTCGTTGCAGCACAAGCGCAGCGTGACGGAGCTGATCGTGGAGCGCGTTCCGGCCACGCTCCAGCTCACCCTGACCTCCCTGATTGTCGGCTACGTCATCGGCATCCCGCTGGGGATTATTGCCGCGATCAACAATCGCGCCTGGTTTGACCAGCTCTCGCGGGTGCTTTCTGTAATCGGCAATGCTGTGCCTGGCTTCTGGCTGGCGCTGATCCTGATCATCATCTTCAGCGTCAACCTGGGCTGGCTGCCGATGGGCGGTATGCGCGATATCACGCGCCCCGCCGCTGAGACCAACATCCTGGAATCGATCCGCTACATGATCATGCCCGTCTCCGTCCTGTCGCTGGGCATCATCGCCACCATCTCCCGCTACATGCGGGCGGAGGTGATCGAGGTGCTCGGCCAGGACTACGTCCGCACGGCCTACGCCAAGGGCCTCAGCCGGCGGACGATCGTATTCCGGCACGTGCTGCGCAACGCCCTGATCCCGATCGCCGCCCTGCTCGGGCCGGGGCTGGGCAGCCTGCTCGGCGGCGCGGTGATCACGGAGCAGGTCTTCAGCTGGCCGGGCATGGGCCGGCTGGTGGTCAACGGCGTGTTCCAGCGGGACTACCCCCTGATCATGGGGTCAGTCGTGCTGGGCGCGGTGCTCTACATCCTGGGCGTGTTGCTCTCCGATGTGCTGTATGCGTGGATCGATCCGCGCATCCGCCTGGAATAAGGAGGCGTATCATGGCTACCGAGACCAGAATCCTGGAACTGGCGGAAGCAACGGAAGTCTACCGGTCGCGCTCCTTTTGGGTGGATGCGATGCACCATTTTGTGCGGGATCGGCTGAGCATGGCCGCGCTGGGCATGCTGGTGATCCTGACCCTGATCTGTTACGTGGGGCCGCCGGTGGCGGAAAACGTCCTCAAGGTGGATGTCAACCGCACCAACCTGACCAACCGTTACACCCCGCCGGGCCAGGGCAACCTGCTGGGCACCGATCATCTGGGCCGCGATCAGTTCATCCGTCTGCTGTATGGCGGGCGGGTCTCCCTGTCGATCGCCTATACCGCCAGCGTGCTTTCCATCACCATCGGCGTGGTCGTGGGAATCATCTCCGGCTACTATGGCGGGGCGGTGGACGACCTGATCATGTGGTTCATCAACACGCTGGAATCCGTGCCGACGATCTTCCTGTTGCTGATTGCCGCCACCGTCTGGTCGCCTTCGGCGGAGGTGTTGATCCTGATCCTGGGGGCGCTGGGCTGGGTGACCACCTGCCGGCTGGTGCGCGGACAGGTGCTTTCCCTCAAGGAACGCGACTTCATGATGGCCGCCCGCGCTGTGGGCGCCAGGGACTGGTGGCTGATGCTGCAGCACATCCTGCCCAACACGCTCTCCATCGTGATCATCTCCCTGACGATCAACGCCGGTTCGCTGATCCTGATCGAATCGGGCCTGAGTTACCTGGGTCTGGGCGTCCAGCCGCCGACGCCGACCTGGGGCAACATGCTGACCGAGTCCCGTTCGTACTTCGTGCAGGGCACGCACCTGGTGGTCTGGCCCGGCCTGCTGATCACGCTGACTGTGCTGTGCTTCTACCTGGTCGGCGATGGCCTGCGCGACGCCCTGGACCCCAGGAACGTGCGTGGCCGCACGTAAAGGGGAAGTCGCCGTGCTCGCTCTGCGCCGCCCATCGCGCCGGCTGCTGCTGGCGCTGGCCGCTGTGATCGTCGTCGCTGTAGCTGCGGCGATCATCGCCCTGATCGCCCGGCCTGCCACGCCGCCGCTGGTGCACGAATACACCAAAAGCCCGACCGCCTTCAGCTTTCGCTACCCGGATGGCTGGATGTACCAGATTCCGCAGGTGGGCGTGCTGATCCTGGCCCGCCCGACCACGTTTCAGGGCGTGCCGGGGCCGAGCTTCACCATCCACCGCAGCAATACGCTGGCCATGGAGGGCAGCCTGGAGGCCGCCCTTGACGAATACCTGCGGCGCGGTCCGCTGCGCCCCAACCGCGAGTGGGCGCTGGTGCAGGCGGTGACGCCAACCACCTTCAAAGGCCGCCAGGCGTTGACGGTGGAGGTGCAGGGCAGCGAGTTTGAGGGCTGGCCGGAACTGCGCACGCGCATCACCGCCCTGCGCACCGGCGTGGTGACCATCTACCTGTTCGTTCAATCGGCTCCCGTCGACCAGTGGGAATCCGAGCGTCCGCTGCTGGAGAGCATCCTCAACAGCGTGGAGATTTACGAATAGCGGCGCGGGTGGATGGGCAGGGGCGGGTCGCGGGGCAGGGCACAGGCAGGCGTGTAAGGCACATATAGGGGTATGTAGGGGCGCAGCATGCTGCGCCCCGCAACATGCTGCGCCCCGCAACATGCTGCGCCCCTACACACCCACCACCCCCATCCCCCCTTAGCGGTTGGGGTTCAATTCGTCGTAGCTATCCAGGCGGTTGCGGCGGCCACGCTTGGTGATCCCGCCCGCGCGCCCGCGCTGATGCAGCGCGTCGAAGCCTTCCGGCTTGATCGTCAGGCGTTTGCCGCTGTGCAGGTCGGCGACGCCTTTCTGCAGCCCTTCGTCGCGCCCCAGCGCCCGGCCTTCCAGCCATAGCTGGCTGCGTTCGCTCCGATCGTAGTCGGTCGGCTCGTAGTAGGTGGTGATGAAGCCCTCGTAATTGCGCAGGACGACCTTGCCCGGCGACTGGCTGAGCACGTAGTTGGGCGCGACCGGAATCTTGCCGCCGCCGCCCGGCGCGTCGATCACGTAGGTCGGCACGGCAAAGCCGGACGTATGCCCGCGCAGCGCCTCCATGATCTCGATCCCCACGGAGACCGGCGTGCGGAAGTGCCCCGCGCCCTGCACCAGATCGCACTGGTACAGGTAGTAGGGCCGCACGCGGTTCTTGACCAGCTTGTGCACCAGCTCCAGCTGCACTTCCGGGCTGTCGTTGACGCCGCGCAGCAGCACCGCCTGGTTGCCCAGTGGAATGCCCGCCCGGCTGAGCCTGTCCAGCGCCCGGCTCAGTTCCGGCGTGATCTCTTTGGGGTGGTTGACGTGGATGTTCAGCCACAGCGGGTGGAACTCCGCCAGCATGGCGCACAGCTCGTCATCGATGCGCTGCGGCAGGAAGACCGGCACCCGCGAGCCGATGCGCACAACCTCAATGTGCGGGATGGAACGCAGGGCCTTGAGCAGGTTGTAGAGCCGCCGGGGGGCCATCGTCAGCGGATCGCCACCGGAGAGCAGCACATCGCGCACCTGCGGCGTGTTGGCCAGGTACTCGATCTGTTCCTCGTGGTCGCTGCTGCTGAAGTTGGCGCTGTTATCCCCCACCAGGCGGGAACGGGTGCAGTAGCGGCAGTAGCTGGCGCACTCCGTCGTGACCAGCATCAGCACCCGGTCGGGGTAGCGGTGCACCAGCCCCGGCACGGGCGAATGAGCATCTTCGGCGAGCGAATCGGCCATCACCGCCTCAAAGGCGCGCGCCTCCCGCCCCAGCGGGATGACCTGGCGGCGCACCGGGCAGGTGGGATCGTCCGGGTCGATCAGCGAGGCGAAGTAGGGGGTGATATCGATGCGGAACAGCCCCTGCGCCTGCAGACCTTCTTTTTCCTCGTCGGTCAGGCGGATGAGCTGGCTGAGTTCATCGAGGGTGTTCAGGCGGTGGCTCATCTGCCAGCGCCAGTCGTTCCACTGCTCGTCGGGCACGTCGGCCCACAGGGCCGGGCGAGGGGTGACTTCGACGCCGTTGGCAAGGACGGGCTTGATGGATTTGACGACCATGCTTGGCTCCCTGGCTGGACTCTGCCGCCCCGCGGCGGCCGGTCAGGACACGCCCCGACTTTAACACAGCCGGGGGCGGGGAACAAGCCTCAGCGCCGGGAGAGCGGGCAGGGGGAAAGGCAGAGGCAAGATATGGTGTTGAAAGTCAAGGGGTTGTCGTCATGGTTTGTGTTCGAGAGGCGTAGTCAGGGTCAAAGTCACAGTCATGGATGACAACCGCCCAGGCGATGTGCAG
>JAIOAT010000046.1 GCA_019873685.1 Chloroflexota bacterium | reverse complement strand
GCCACCAGGCCAGGCCCGGCAGGCCCGATGCCAGCAGCAGGCCGGCGCCGATCTGCACGGCGGTGGCCACCAGCGCCGCCGTCCATGAGGAAACCGGCAGCCAGGATCGCCGGGCCGGTTCACGGGCAGCCGTGAACTGGCTCAGAATCGCCAGCGCGTACAGGCCGAAGGCGATCAGCAGCAACACCAGGCCCGGCCAGCCCGCGCCGATCGTTAGCAGCCCGCCCAGCCCGAAGAGCAACCCGACGATCACCAGCACCTCGATAATCCCGGTGCCGGGCACAAACAGGGCCAGCACAGCGATCCAGGCCGCGGCCACCAGCACCAGGTACAGCAGGTTAGGGTCCAGCAAAGCAGGCGGCAACAGCGGTTCCATACCCACCTCCTCTCAGCCCGGCGGATGAGCGCAGGACGCTCATTCGCGCAGCCGTCCGGTGGAATACACCTCGTCCATGGCCAGGATGGTATCCTGCAGTTCGGCCACTTCGTCGTGAATTTCGTCGCGCAACCGCCGGGCGCGGGCGCTGTCCATATCTTTGGAGTCGATGACCTGCACCTGGGCGTAAAGGGTGCCCAGCGCGGCCAGCGTGTTATCCAGCTGGAGTCCGGCCCGCTTCATGTTATCCTCGACGGCTTTGAGGTTGGCCAGTTGCTGCTCCTTCAGCCGGATGGCGTCTTCCAGTTCCTGGCGCACGGTGGGCGATTCCTCGGTTTCCAGGCGGCGGCGCAGGGCGCGCAGTTCGTTCGGCACATTGCGCCGGTCGCGTTCCAGCAGGGAATCGGCGGCGAAGCTATCCATGCGCCGGGCCAGGCGGTAAACCTGGGCGATCCACTCGTCCACGTCATCGAGCGTTTGCTGCAGGCTCATCTGTAGCACGCCGGATTGCTGGGCCACCAGGTCGGCGATGCGGTCGCGGTAGTCCAGCGCCTTCTGAAGCTGCTGGCGGGCCGTACGGTTACGGATGTCGCGCGGATCGTGTTCGCGGCGAAAGAGGCGGGCTACCGCGGCCTGGGCCGACTGCGGATCGGTGACATGGGCCAGCACCAGCCCGGCCTCGACAACCAGCCCGGCCAGGAGCCAGTACCACCACTGCCACCACTCAAAGGGGGCCGGAAGCTGGGGGACGAAAAAAGCCAGCAACATGGTCAGCGCGATGGTGACCGCGCTCTCCCAGCGGAAGAAAGCATCCGCCCAGACGGTTTTCCTGGCGCGTTCGCGCAGGCGTTCGCGCGGGGTTAGCTCATCGCTCATGGATAACTCCCTGTATCCCTCCCCGGGGCTGCTTCGCCGTCAGGCGTTGCATCAGGGCCGGGATCTCCTCATCGGTGGGGGCAAGGATGCGGGCTTCTTCCAGGGCAGCCCAGGCCCGATCCAGCCGACCCAGTTGATTATACCCGATGGCCAGCGACTTATAGAATTCAGGGCGCCGCGGAAAGGTCGCGGCGGCTGCCCGGTAGTGGGCCACAGCCATCGCCCACATCCCTTTACGTTCATACTCGCGTCCGAGTTGCCAGTACGCCTGCCCGCTGGGCAATTTGGCGTCGGGCTTGACCAGGTAACGCTCCGCCGTGCCGATGAAATTCGGCGCTGCCCGGCTGAGCATGAACAGCATCCCCACTGCCAGCAATGCCCCACCCACGCCGGGGATCGAGCCGGTCCAGTCGCGGGCGAAGCCCAGCATCCCCCAGCCGATCTCAGCGATGAAGACCAGCAGGCCCAGGTAGAAACTCCACACCAGCCGCAGCCGCAACCCCAGGGCTACCAGCAGCACCAGTCCGGCGCGGATCAGGCTGGTGACCATGATGAATTGGAAGAGGTCGGGCGTCAGCACACGGTAGAAATCCCCGGCGAACATATGCGATGCATCGGTGGCAAAGATCTGCTCCGCGCTCCACTTCAGCCGGGAGCCATCTTCCAGGCCGTCATACCACGTCCAGAACAGGGCTGGCAGCCACTGGAAAATGATCATGACAAACTGGCCAAGGGCCAGCGAGCCAGCGGTCAGCAGCGCGGGAGTAGGTTTACGCTCAGGCGGGACAGGGCGCATCAGGCTGCGGCGGCAACTGCTGCAGCGCTGGCGAGAGGGATCATTGACCACGCCGCAGTACGGGCACTGGTAGAGGTTATCCAGCGGGTCATTGTCCGCTGAGACCTGCGGTTCGGGGGCGGTCAGTTGCAGACCGATGGCCGGGATGTCGCTATGCGTCCGGGCAAAGGTGACCCTGATCTCCTGCGCCTCAAGCTGCTGAAGGCGGAGCCTGGCGTCAACCATATCGGGGGCGACCGCCAGCGCGTTGCGGGCGCACTGCACCTGATCGTACCAGTTCGCTTCCGCGTAACTGCGCAGCACCCAGGCCGCTGCTGCCCGCTCATCGGCTTCTAGAATCTCCCGCAGCAGGGCCAGAGCGATGAGGTTGTCGCCACGGCTGTAGGCCGCCAGCGCCCGCTGAAACAGCGCCTGATGCGCCGGTCGCATCTTTTGCAGGTACGGCGCCAGTTCTTCCTCAGCCTCGTCGATGTCCGGGGGCAGGGTCTGATCCTTCAGATCTTCCGGCGGGGCGACCTCGACCGCCTGTCTATCCAGAATAGCCTGAAAAGCGGCGACCATTTCCCCGCCAGATTGAAAGCGGTCATCCGGCTGCTTGGCTAGCGCTTTGTAAAGCAGATTGTCGATCTGCGGCGGCAGGCCGGGCGCAAACTCCCGCACGGAGGGCACCGGTGCGCTGATGTGCTGGTGCATCAATTCGGGGGCACTGGTGGCTTCAAAGGGGCAGTGGCCGGAGAGCATCTGAAAGAGGATCACGCCCAGGGCGTAGAGGTCAGCGCGATGATCCACCTTTTTCGCGTCGATGAACTGCTCCGGGGCCATATAGCGGGCTGTGCCCATCGCGGTGCTGCTGACTGTGGCTCCGCCCTGGTCGCCGGCGATCTTGGCCAGCCCGAAGTCGGAGAGTTTGGCCTCGGTCGGGGAGGCCATCAGCACGTTCTGCGGTTTGACATCCCGGTGGATGACGCCCTGATGGCAGGCATAATCCAGCGCGTCAGCCAGTTGCGCCAGCAGGTGGGCTACCTCGGTGAGCGGGAGCGCACCCTGATCCAGCAGCTGGCTGAGCGTCCCGCCGCTGACATACTCCATGACCAGGTAAGGAATCGCTTCGTGTACCCCGCTGTCGTAAACCCGGACAATATGGGGATGCTGGAGGGCGCTGGTAACGCGAATCTCACGCCGGAAGCGGGCGATGAACTGCTGGTCGTGGGCCATGCGGGGATGCATGATCTTGACTGCAACCGGGTTATTAGCGGGGTCGAGGCCGTAGTAGACATCGGCCATCCCGCCGTGCCCTAAGATATCCAGGATACGGTAGTCTCCAATGTGTTTTCCGATGAGGTCGCTCATCGTCGCACCCCCCTGCGCCGCTGGGACCTGCCGCGTTGCCACACAGCTTTGGATGGTTCGATCAAAAGAGCGAGGCCAGCCCGGAAGAACTGATCGGATGATCGCGCTCCCCCGGCGACCTCGCCCCGGTGATAGCTGGCGGCAGCCGCGGCGTTCTTTTATTGCCCGCCGCTCTCGCCACCGCCAAGGTTCAGGCGGCGGCGGCGTTCTTCAAGTTGCTGCTCCACCTCGCTGAAGCCAACAGCTTCCTCGATTTGCTCGCTCAGACGGCCGGTCGCCATAGCCAGCTTGGCGTCTTCCCGGTCCAGGCGGCTGCGGATGGCGTCCACCACGCGGGCGACGTCTTCATCACCCTGACCGGCCAGGTCATCCAGGCTCTTGATCGTCTTGGTGGTGATACGCTTGGCTTCGGCCAGCTCAAGCAGGGCGATGACCTGCTCACGTTCCTGTTTGATGGTCGTGAGCTTGGCCTCCAGCTTGAGCTTCATGTCCATCATCCTGCGGTACTGCTCTTCCTGCTGCTGCCACTGCTCGTAGTATTCCTGAGCCAGCTGTTGCTTGGTGTTGAGGTCAGCCTGAGCAGCAGCCGCCAGTTCGTTCTTCCCCCTGATCAGCAGGGCGTCGATATCGCGGTCGAGCTTTTCGGCGGCGGCGGCATATTCCTCATGCTTGCGCTTGAGCGTGCGTACCGTCCCGCCAACGGTGGCCGCCGAATCCTCCAGTGAATCCAGGTTGCGCTCGGCCTGCCGGATGTACTCGTCCATCACCTTGATCGAGTTCTTTTCCAGCGCGGCGTCAACCAGGCCATGCAGGTTAGCCGAAATGAGGGTCTGCACTTTGTCCAGCAAAGACTGCGCCATGAGCGACGGCCTCCTTAAGCTTGTGCCCCGGTTTGCCTTTTATCTTAGCACAGGCACGCCAGTTAGACACTGACAGCAGTCGGACAGCAGGCTGACGATCCGGGCCTGGGGCGGGTCTCAGGCCAGGTCGGGGGCCGTGCGGGGCAGGATGATCGTAAAGGTGCTGCCCTTGCCAAAGGTGCTCTGCAGGTCCACCCGCCCGCCGTGCAACTCGACAATGCCGCGCACGATCGCCAGCCCGGAACCCGCGCCCTGATCCTCGTACTGGGCGCGTTCGATCTGGTAGAACGGCTGCCAGATACGTTCAAACTCGGCGGCTTCGATGCCGCGCCCCCAATCCTGCACGGCAAAGCGCACGCTGGAAGCATCGGAATCGACGCGCAGTTCCACACGCGAGTTGGGCTTGTCGGAGAATTTGACCGCGTTGTCGAGGAGCTGAACCAGCGCCGCCCGCAGATACTCATAATCGGCGGAAAACTCTGGCACGCTTTCCGGAACCCGGGCGATCAGTTCGACATGGCGCTCCTCAGCGGCAGGGCGAGTCATCTCCATAACCTCGTTGCACAGCGGGCGCACATCGGTCACGGGTTGCCGGCGCCATTCATAGTTATTGCGGGCCTCGCCTGTCTCCAGTTCCACCAGAGCGATGAAATTCTCGACCAGGCGGCGGAAGCGATCGGCGCCGCTGTTAACCCCGCGCAGAAATGCGCGCAGTTCTTCCGCCGTCAAGTGCTCAGCGTCGGTGTTGAGCATATCGGCGTAGGCCACCATGTAAGTCAGCGGGGTGCGGAACTCATGGTTGAGGATGGTCAGGATGTTGTGCTTGATGCTGGATACCTGACTGTCGTAGCGATCCTTGATCTCGGCGGTACGCTTGAGCTTGGACTCGACCACCACCAGCAGGTCTTCCGGGTCCATCGGCTTGATGACGTAGTCATCCGCGCCCAGGCGCTTGCCCAGCCGGACATCGTGCTTTTCGCCTTTGGCCGTCAGGAACACGAACGGGATATCCAGCCATTCTTCCGACGCCCGCACCGCCTCAAAGAACTGGTAGCCGTCCATACGCGGCATCATAATATCGGAGATGATGAGGTCGGGCGGCTTGGGCATGCTATGCAGCATTTCCAGCCCTTCAACACCGCTGGAGGCGGTTACCACCTGGTACCCCTCGATCTCCAGAATGTCACGGATACCCTGCAGCAGATGAATATCATCTTCCACCACGAGCAGGGTTGCTTGACGCTCAGCCATCAGGCCCTCCTCCTTCACGCTATCGGGCCTGCCATCCAGTGGCTGGCCGACTGTCGATTCGCACACAAAATAGGCGCGTTGAATATGCCATCTGCCTTGACGCTATCATTCTATCATACTCAGGCGCAATGGTCGCTTCATGAAATCCGGGAATCCGGGCCGGGATCAGCGCCTTTGCCCGGCAATGGCCCGGCAGAGAAGTATAACACCGTTTTTAGCTGCCCGGTTCTGCCTTAATGGTTTCCCAGGTCAAATGGTGACGAGGCAGCCTGGCCGGGCTTTATTCCTCCGGCACGCTGGAAAGCCGGTAGCCGCGCCCGCGCACGGTGACCAGGTAACGGGCCGCGCCGGGGTGGGCTTCCAGTTTGGAGCGCAGGCGGCTGACCAGCTTTTCGATGCGGGCGTCATCCACTTCGTCGATGTACTCCTCGCCCCAGACGGCTTCAACCAGCTGGTACTTGTCGCAGATTTTATCCAGCCGCCCATAGAGCAGCAGCAACAGGCGGTACTCCAGATCGGTCAGCGTCTCGATTGCCACACCGTCCACCCACACCTGGCCGGAATCGGTGTCAACGCGGATGCCGCGCTGGCGCCCGGCCCGCGTGAGCGCCTTGCGGCGCACAAAGCGGGTGAACAGTTCCCCCAGCAGGCGGGGAGTCTGCTGATCGATCTGGGCGGGGTCGATCAGCCCGCGCTGGGCCAGGGCGCGCACCGTCTCCGGCGAAAAGCGCCCGCCGGTCACCGCCTCGATCAGAGCCTGCTGTTCGTCCCCGCTGAGCTGCCGCCACAGCCGGTTCAACTCGTTGATCGTCTGGCGGTCGGATTCCAGCATCTCGGTCGCCAGGGCAAAAGCCTGGCGCTGGTAAAGCTGCGGCGCGCCGCTTTCCACCTGCAACAGCACCCGCACCACTGACTGGATCAGGCCAGGGTGGCCGCCTGCCTGGCGTTCCACAAACTCGGCTTCGGCGTCATCCAGATGATCGTTGGCGGCGGTGAACAACTCGGCGGCCATCCGCCGGGTATGCTCCAGCGAAAGCGGGCCAAGATAATGCCGCCCGGCGGCGAACAATTCGGCGAACTCAGCCACATGGTCGTCGTCCGGGCCGTAGGTGGGCAGGATGACGGAGGCAATCACATAGCTGAGGTCGGCGCCATAGCGATCGCGCAGGGCGCGCAGGTTCAGCAGGATGCGCGGCTCAATCCCGGTCAGGACCTCGTCGAACTCATCCAGCAGCAGGACAACCCGCCGCGCCGCTTCTTCCACCAGACTCACCAGGGCATTGTTGAACGCCAGTGGCGCAGCGAAATCATTCGGCGGCTGGACAATGATCTCATACTGCGCCTGGATGATGGCCCGCAGCGCCTCATCCTCCGGGGGCAGCGTCTCCAGCACCGCCCGCAGGGTAGCCTCAAAGAAGCCGCGCGGCGAAAGCTCCAGCATCCGGTTGCAGTCAACATAAACAAATAACGCAGATGTGCCGGTCAGCTCCCGGTAATGCTCGGCGGCGGCGGGGGATTGCAGGGCGCGCAGCAGGGTGGACTTGCCGAAGTTGCTCATCCCCACCACGGCGACGCAATGGCCGCCGGCCAGCAGGCGCAACACAGCGCGCAAATCATCATCGCGGTACAGCTCGGAAACCCCGGCAGTGTCCATAGCGTTTCTCGCCTGGCGATGGGGAAGCCCTTCATGAGCGTCCGACACGGGAGATTTTAGCAGAAAAATGATGGCCGGGGTCTGCCAGCGAAAGGCAAGGCCAGGAGGTCAGGAGACCAGGAGGCCGGGCACCGGGAGGCCAGGAGGCCAGAGCCAGGAAGCCATGGGGGCAGCAGGTCTGCAGGCAGGGAACAACCCGATCGCGGAAGGTCTGTACACACGCACCGGACAGACCAAAAGGCCGGGCAGCCTCGCCCGGCCTTTCGAGCATTATTATGGTGGACAGTCTCCGCCGACGGGAACCGGGTCGACAGGTGGCGCGATCCCCGCGCCCGCAGGCTACTGCGCCCGCAGGTTACTGCGCCCGCAGGTTACTGCGCCCGCAGACGGCGGACCACCACGATCACGGCCCCCAGTCCCAGGGCGGCCAGCGCCGCCGTGAGCAGACCGTTGATGCCCTGCCCGCCGGCAATAGCATCATCAAACAGGCCGGAATCGGGCAGCGTGGTCACCTGTGGGACTGGGCCGGACGGCGTCACCGTCACGAACCCGCCGCCGGGGACGACAACGCCTCCCTCCGGTGTGGGCGTGCCGCCGCGCAGGACGACTGCCAGCTTCGTCGCGGTCAATTCGATCGCGCTGGCGCTCAGCCCTCCGGCAGAGAGATCAGGGGTGGGCGTCATAAAGATCGGCACCTGGGTGGCCAGCTCCACGGTGGGCGAAGGGCTGGGCGTCGCGGTGAAAGTCGGCGTCGGCGTGGGCGTATCTGTCCAGGCGTCGGCGGTGGCCGTCAGGTTGGCGTTGACGGCGTTCTGCGTTTCGGTCAGTTCCAGAGCGTAGGCGACAAAAGTATTGGTGGCGTAGACCGCCGTGACCGTCAGTTCAATGTCCGTCGGGCCAGCGGTCGCCTGAATGTAGACCAGCAGCACGCCAATCCCCAGGCACACGATCAGGGCGATGATGGCGCCGATAATGACAAACGTACGGTTCATCCCCAGGATGGTCCGGCGGCGGCCTTCTTCCTCTTCCAGCTCCTCGCCAAACTCCGGCACATCGCGGCTTTCATCCCCCAGTTCGGAGCGCAGATCGCCTTCTCCGGCCGCTTCCTCTTCTTCTGGCGGCCAGAAATCTTCATCGCCAAAGGGTTCTTCGTCGAAGGAGTCATCCCTGAACAGCTCGTCCCTATCGCTCATTGCTCTCTCCTTCACTGTGCGGGGGATGAAAAACCCCCTGAACGCAGGGGCTTAACCCCGTCCAAACAGTTCCAGGTTAACCAGCGGGACGGTCACCGTCCGCCCACTGGGCAGGAGGACTTCCGCTACCGGCAGGCGCAGGCCGTTTTCAATGCGCTGCGGGACCCGCGGCAGGCTGCGGACCCGGCCAATCATCCCGGCATAGGGCTGGCGGATGATGCGCACCTCAGCACCGGGACGGAGCGGCTCATCACGGGCCGGTGGGGGTGGTATGCGATCGGCCTGCGCCGGGATGATCACCTCCGGTCGATCCGGCGACCAGCGGTTCGGCTCGTGGGCGCTGAGCGACGCCTGCATGCCAGCGTAGGATTCCAGCACCTCCTGAGCCAACCGGTTCATCGGTTCCGAGCCAAAGCCCTCAGTCAACATTATAGGGATTTTGAACTTTAGCGCGACTGGACGCAAATCCGCCGGCATCGAAGGGGCAATGACCGCCCCCAGGGCCTGCGCCTCTGCCTTGGCCAGGGCCAGGCGATCCAGCGGCTGCGGGCTGACGACGATCGCTCCCCGCCAGTCGGGCGTGATTTCCTCCACTTCTAGCACCCCCAGTCCACCGCGCGGGGCCATCTTGAGCGCGCCCAGGCAGTTGCGCCCGTTGCCCCATACGCCCTGCACCAGCCCGCCGGTTGTCTCCAGCAGTACGCCGCGCGGTCGGACGGAAGTCACCACGCCGCGGAAGCCCGCCCGCACATTGACTTCACTCAGGCCGGTCTGCAACACCAGCCGGCCATCCACCACGCTGTGTACCCTGCCGGCCACCGGGGCGCGCAGGAGTGTGCGGCGGTTCTTCTTGTCCCCGGCCAGGACATCGCCCTTGCGGATGACCTGACCGGCCCGGACGTGCAGCCGGGCCGCCATCATGGCCGGGTCGCTCGTACCAAGCGCACTCCGCAAGTCGATCACCAGGTAGCGGCTGGCGCGCATACCACGCGCAACGACATCCACGGCGCTGACAAACGCATCAAGCTGCACCGTCACCTCACCAATGACATCCGGCGGCAGCGTGCGCTCCCGGCGGATGGTCGTCATGGGCAAGATGGTCGTCTGATCCGGGTAGTAGGTAGCCATAGTCCGCTGACTCTTTGCCCCTCGCAGCCAGTAAGGTGCGCCGGGTATCCCTATTTAAAGCCCGAAGGCCCAAAAAAGCAAAGCCCTGCCCGCCACAAACCTCTCAACCATGCGGGCAGATCGCAAATCCCCCGCGTCCCCGCTTAACGGCGCTGGCGGCGGCCCTTTGCCCCGCGCAACTCGGTGCGCAGTTCCTCATCGTCGATGAACGGTTTGGTCGAGGGCGACCCCGGCGTCAATTGCCCGTCACCGTTCAGCCCGGCTGGCGTCGCCCTGCCAACCGGCGCGCCCTCCGACTCTTCCTCCTCAAGCGCGTCTTCCACCGCCAGGGCTGACCGCCGCCGCAGGAAGCCGAACAGGCGGCGCCGGGCAGGCCGGACGGGAGCATCGGAGACTTCCAGCAGGTCTTCTTCCTCCGGCACGGCGGCGGTCGCTTCCGCTTCCAGCTGCAGGGCGACGCTATCCAGTTCGCCCCTGCCCACCTGTGATTCATCCACTTCGTCGGCGCGGCGCTGGATGACGCCCCGCGTACCGGCGGCCCAGCGCGGGTAAAGCTGCGCCCGCGCCTCAGCGTCGCGCGGCAGCGGCAACGGACGACCCCGGGCATCAAAGATCAGGCCGGCAGCGCCGCCGGTCATCTGCAGGCGGACGCGCCCGCGCCCGGCGATGGTCAGGCCGCGCGTCACGCTGATGTCAACGGCGGCCGTCTGGCCGGGCGGCAATGGATACGTCCAGATCGTCCCGGCGGCGACATCACGGCGCACCACCTGGCCGTCCGCCAGGCGGATGGTCACCCGCATGCCGCCGCGCCCGATGCGCCGCACTTCCCCTTCCATGCAGGCAACTGAGCCGAGGCGGATCAGGTCGCCTTCGTCGATCATCTGCACAACCGCTTCCGGCTTGAGGTAAGCCAGCGCGCCCATCGCCGGGATCAGCCCGACCGGGTCCTGCCACAGCTCGGTCACGCCGACCGGCTGGATGGCATCCAGCAGGAGCATGGCGGCCAGACCAGGGTGCGGCGTGTTGGCCAACACCGCCCCGCCGCCGATGATCGGGCGCAACACGGGCATCGCCGGGCCGACCTTCCAGGACGCGCGGGCCTGCTCAACCACCACGCGGATCGCCTCCCGTGTGGCGGCGTATTCCAGCTCAAGCTCGCGGGTGGTCTGGGGTACGGTAGCCGGGCGCAGGGCTTTATTGTGCAGGTAGGAGATAATCTCGGAATCGGAGGCGTCCCAGGTCAGCCAGCGGCGCAGGTTGCCCGGCGTAGTGAAGTCGAGCAGCGTGGCGGCGCTGTGGCCGATGCCGATATCGGTGCGAATGTTGATGTACGGCTGGCGCTGGATGGAGGCCGCCGCCGTGGTGGTGGCGCTGCCGACATCGACCGCCAGCACGCCCTGGGCCGGGTTGCGCCGGTCGCGGGCCGTTACCTCCCCCAGGTAACGCACGATATTGGTCAGGCTCTGGGCAGTGGGCAGCACGCCAATCTTGCTGAGCTTGCTCACCTCGTCAAAGCCGCCGCCGCTTTCCATCTTGAAGCGGTCATAGAGCACGGCCAACCCTTGCTGGGCGCCGCCGAGCGTTTCTTCCTCCAGGGTGGGCCGCACGTTATCGGCGATTTCCAGCGTGCATAGCCCATCCAGCAGGGTCTTCACCTGTTCCTGAGCGGCGCGGTTGCCAGCGTAAAGCACCATCGGCCGGTGGGCGGCGATCTGCACCGCGCTGCGCACGACCCTGACCAGTTCAAGGATCGGCTCTTCCGCCCCGGCGTCTGTGCCGCCGACAATGAAGATCAGGTCTGGCTTATGAGCCAGCATGGCGTTGATCTGCTGCTCTTCGGTGCGGACATCAGCCAGGGAGAGGGTGTCAACGACGGTGACATACGATCCGGCCAGCACGTGCAGGGCGCTGGCCACGCTGACATCCGGCATCAGGCCGACAACCACCACCCGCAGCGGCTGCCCGACGCTGGCCGTCGCCAGCAGAGCGTCCACCCCGGCGCCGTCGCGGGTTTCCGGGGTCAGTAACTGCTGCTGTGCATCGAGCAAGCGGCGCCCGGTTTGCTCCTCCATGGCCGCCAGAGCGCGGAATAGACCCACCGCCACGTCGCGCAGCGGATCGTCGGCGGTGGTGCGCGTCGCGGTGCAGGCCACCAGACGGTATACGCCGTCCACCAGGTCGATCAGCACTGCCCGCGTGTTGACGCTGCCAAAATCCACCGCAATGATCGATTTGAGGTCGCTCGTTCCAGCCATGGCTCACACCACTCAGCCCAGCACACGCGCCAGCAGGAAGGCGATCCGCTCGCTGACGATGGTCAGGCTGGAGAGGATCGCGCCGGCATAGAGCGAAGCGAAGGTTACGATCAGGAAAATCTGGCCGATGCCGCCAGCCACCCGCACCAGCAGAGGCCGCACCACCTCCCCTTCCGGCGTCTTAACAGAAAGGTACTGGAAGTATAGCAGGGTGGTGATCGTGCCCAGGATGAGGATCAGGCCGTTGACGAAGTCATCGCCGATGGCCGCGCCGCTGCTGTAGACCAGCGGGATCAGCGTGCCGCTGATCGTGCCGATCAGCGCCACTGCCGTGCCGATGCCGATCAGGAAGGCCAGGCCCAGGTTGCCCAGCGGGGCCAGGGCCGGGATAGCTTTGAGCAGGAGCAGGCCGCCGACCAGCAGGGGGATCAGACCCAGCACGATCTGCCCGGTTTGCGGCGCGGGGGCCAGCAGCGTCCCGCGCAGCCAGGGCAGCAGCACGCCTTCCACAGCAACCACGCCGGTATAGGCCGCTGCCACCCCCACAAACAGGTAAACCGTCAGCCGGTAAAGGAAGTTGTCGGTCAGCAGGTAGCTGAAGATCAGCAGGGTCAGGATGAAGCCCACCCAGACCCCGATGGCGTCAAGCGCTTGTGGCGTCACGGCTCTCGCCTCCGGCGTATCCACTGAGCGAAGTTGACCAGCGCCCCCAGACCGATCAGCCCTCCGGCAGCCAGTACGCCGAGCGTCATGCTGTACCAGCGCGTGTCCTGTTCCGGCGGGGCGGGCGGCGGCGGGATGGGCGTCGGCGCCTGCGATTCGACGGCGGGCCGCGCCTGTGTGGGAACCGGGGTAGCGGTGATGATCACGCGGGGCGTGGCGCTGGGGATAGCGGTTGGCGTGCCGGAAGCCAGGGCAGTGGCCGTCAGGTCTTCGTCAGCAGGCGTGGATGTTGGTGTGGCGGTGACGCGCTGCGTCGGTGTTGGGCTGGGAGTCGGGCTGGGCAGGGGTGTACCGGTTGTCAACCGCCCGCCGGGAGCCTCGCCGCCCGCCTGGGCCAGGGCCGAACGCAGCACGGCGTCATAGCTGTAAGCGTCGCGATAACCGGCCAGCAGGCCGATCAGCTGGCCGGAGGCCAGGTACGGGCGGGCCACCGGCTCCGCCCCGGCGGCGACCGCCGCGCCGAGCGGCAACTTGATCACCGCGCCAACCTGTTCCACCCACAGACGGACATCTTCGCCGCGCTCGCCAAAGACCAGCGCCAGGTCAAACGCCGTCTGCAGGAAGCGGATGTCCAGGCCGGTCGGATGGCCTTCCAGGTCGACGGCAAACAGGCCGCGATCCAGGGCGCTGGCATCGGTGCTGGTGGCGGTCAGGGCGCGCAGGCCAACCACCCCGCCCGGCAGGTAGGGCAGGATCACGTAATCATCCGGCATGGTCAGGGCGGCAGTGCGTCCCCGCCGGGCCAGGATGAAGGGGTCAGCGGCCAGGTCAGCCAGCACATTGCGGGCATGCAGCACGCCCGCCGGATTGGTGCTGACGATCACAGGTCTGGCTCCCCGGATCAACACATGGGTCAGCAACGCCCTGGTCAAAGCGTCCATCTCGCCAGCGGCGGTTGGACCGTACTCAAAGCCGACCAGCACCTGCGAGCGCTCGTCCAGTTCCTCGATCGCCGCATCGAGCGTCCCCTGACTGGCCGGGTCAAGAGCCGCCGGTGGCAGTGGGAGCAGGGCGGAAACATCAACCAGGAAGGGCAGCACCAGCGCCGCCAGCAGCGCCAGCGTAACCAGCACGCGGGCGGGCTTGAAGCGGCTGCGGGCGCGGGCGCGCTTGGCCGCCTCCGCAATGCGTACGGCCTGCTGGGCGCCGGTGAGGGCGACCGGACGGCCTTCGGCGTCACGGGCAACAGCTTCTTCACCCAGCCCCAGCAGGCCGGAGAGCGTCGCCACACGCGCCGCCTGGCGCTCATCCAGCCGGGTTTCCAGGATCATTTCCCGGCCTGCCATGTTGCCAAAGATCGTCGCCGGAGCCAGGCCATCGGTGATCCCATCCAGCGCAGACGTAGCCGGAGCTGGCGAAGGCGGCGGCGCGGCCTCAGCGGCAGCCAGTGCCCGCTCGCGCAGGGCGCGCAGGCGCTCACTTAACTCCTCAAGCGGAGTCTCGCCAACATCCATAGCCTGGCGGACGACAGAGAATCCACCAACCTGCACACCGGCCAGCCAATCCGGGAGTTGCGTCGCCGCGATTTCCGCCCCCGGCGGGGGCGCCTGTTCAACGGCTTCTTCTTCCGGCGGCAATTCCGCCACGGCAAATAGCTCATCCAGGTCGAACTCGGCCTGCTCCAGCGGCACCAGCGCGTCCTGGCCGGTGGTCAGCGGAGCGGGCGCTTCCACCTCGCCCAGCTTTTCCTCGATGAGCTGCATAAATTCTTCGACCGGCTCAGCAGGCGCTTGCGGTGGCGGCGTTTCCTCCGCCTCAGCGGGCGCACGCTCAAGCTCAAACGGCAAATCACCCAGCCAGGCGGGCGGCTCGGTCACGTGCGCCGGGCGGGGCGGTTCAACTTCCGGGGTTGGCGTTTCTGGCAGGGCTGGCTCCTCGGCGAGCGGCGGAGCAGGTTGCTCCTCCTCCGGCGCGGCGGCCTGCAGATCGGCCATCCAATCCGCCTCGCGGGAGGGCGTCAGCCCGATTTCGGCGAACCAGTCGGGAACCTCCGCCGCAGCGGGGGTCTCCGGCTCTGGCGTGGGCGGGACTTCAGCCCCGGCAAACCAGTCGGGCACCTCCTCTTCGGCAGGCGTCTCCGGTTCCGGCGCGGGCGGGACTTCAGCCCCGGCAAACCAATCGGGGATGTCCTCCAGCGATGGCTCCGGTTCGGGAGCCTTTTCCGGGATGACTGGCTCGGCGGTCAGGGCGTCCGGCGAATAGTCAATTGCGGAGAACCACTCCGGTTTTTGCGCCGGTTCCTGTTCTTCCAGCCCCAGGTACCAGTCCGGCATGAACTCCGGCGCGGCGGCTTCGGCGGCGGCAGGGGGCTGTTCCGCCGCGGGCAGTTCGCCTTCGGCGATAGCCTCAAACCATTCGGGCACTTCCTCGGCCAGCTTTTCGGCCTCGCTTGGCTCGCGCCCGGCTTCTTCCTGCAGCCGTTCCCATTCCTCGTAGGAAAGCCCGCTTTCCTCAACGGGCGGCATGGCGGGTTGTTCTACCGCCCAGTCCGGGGGCGCTTCCGGCTCTCCGGCGGGGACGGCGGCCTGGCCAGGTTCCGGCGGCAGGACTTGTTCCTCCATCCCGACCAGCCAGTCGGGAGGTTCGGCCTGTGGCGGGGGCGGAACCGGCGGCTCCTCCAGCGGTCGCTGCTCCAATTCCAGATCAGCCCCGGCCAACCAATCCGGCAGCGCGCCGGGCGCACCCTGTTCAGCTTCCGCTTCGAAGGCCATCCAATCCAGTTCATCGGCGGCGGGTTCGGGTGGGCTGGGGGGGAGTTCCCCGGCTGGCGCTGGCTCCGGGGGCGGTTCCAGGCCCAGCAGGTCGCGCATCCAGGGCAGGGTGGCGGTGATGCCGCGCAGTTCCTCTACCGTGGGCAGGTCATCATCTTCTTCCAGGATTTGCTTGCGCCCCGGCTTGGCGGGAGGCGCGCCGGAAGAAACCGGCTGCATGGTCGCGGTATCGCGGATACCGGGCTGGGGTTCGCCGCCGACATCGCGCAGGAAATCCAGGGAATCGGCGGGCCGTTGAGGGGGCGGTTTAGCTGCCTCTTCATCATCCGGCGGTAGCTCGAAACCCCGCAGCCATTCCGGCAGGCCCTCATCTTCCGGGGGGATAGGCCGGTCGTCGGTCATAGCCGTTTACTCCCGATAGCTGGGGTCCTGCCCCAGCAGCACCCGAACGCCGGTCGCAGCAGCGCCCAGGGCGATGCCGATCAGCAGGCCGCGCGCCCCGGCGGCGGCGGGCACATCGCGGATCCACGCGCTCAGGTCGTTTACAAAGCCCAGGGCGGGCAGCCTCAGCCAGCCGAGCAGGACGATCAACAGGGTGATGACAAAGAGCACGGCTGCCCAGGTGACGCGGTGACGGAGCAGCCGCGCCGCCGCAAAAATCAGGAAGAACGCCAGCAGTCCGGCCAGCGCGCTTTCCACCGAGACCTGCACCGCGCTGAAGAGAAAGCCGCTCAGCTGATCACCGGCCACCAGGCCCAGCCGTTCCACCGTGACCAGCGCAATCACGATCAGGGCCGCCAGGAACAGCACCAGGCTGTACGGCCAACCGGGATCGCCGTTGATCACGCGCTGCAGATGCACCCATAGCAGGTTGAGAACGCCCACCAGCACCGCGACCGCGCTGACGATCACCACCAGCTGGATCAGCACGGCAGCCGCCGGCGCCGCCGGAGAGCCGGGGAACAACCCCCAGAGCGTGACCAGACCGAGCGCCAGCACCAGACTGGAAGCCAGCACCGCCAGTACTCGCCGCATCGCTCAGCCCCTCCTCCGCGCGCGCAGGAACATCAGCCCGTAATAGACGCCGACCAGCAGGACAAGCAGGCCCAGCCCGATGGCGATCTGGACAAAGTATTCCCGGATGACGGTGAACGCCGCCACCAGCAAAATGGCGACCACCACCAGCAGGCGCAGGCCATCCATGGCCAGCAGCTGGCTCAGGTGCAGGGCCGATGGCTTGGCCGGCAGGTACGCCCCGGCGACATACAACTCTTCGCCCAGCAGGGGCCGCCCGGCCATCACCCAGGCAATGGCCTGCCCGTCCAGGTCATCGCTCTGGGCGAAAAAGGTCTGATCATAGCGGTAGGCGGCCTCCCCGATGAAGGCGATCTCCGGGCCAAAGCGCCCGCCCACCACGCTCATGTTGGCGTCTTCATCCGCCAGCGCCCCGCCAACGCCCGCCGCAAAGGCCAGCGAACGCGGCCCCTGCGGGTACCAGCGCACGGCAGGGCTGCGGTAAGCGCCGAGCGCCTCCCGGCGGCGATAGGCGCGGATCAGCGTGCCCTGGGCCAGGCCCAGCGCCGTCGGATCGCTCAGCGTGATCAGCGGGGTCTGGCGGGCCACGGAGGCGCGCTCCACCAGCGGGTACATCAGATCGGCGACGGCCAGCGCCGAGATGGTCGACTCCAGCCCCAGCCCGCTGCCGCCGAAAGAGATATGCACCGGGCGTTCGCTTTCCACCGCCTCGCTGACCAGGATCGGCATCGACCGGTAAGCGGCGATAGGCCGCAGCGCCAGGCGCAAGCGCCGCTGCCGCCGCAGGAACTGGGCGACCACCGTGATCAGCACGAAGGTGACCAGCAGCACCAGCAGGGTAAAGACACTAGTCAGCGGGTCCATCAGACGGCCCTTCCTCATCCGGATTCGCCGCGTTCAGGCCGGCGCGTAGCCAGGCCAGCGTGGCCGGGTCCTCCAGCGCGCGCGCCCAGCGCCCAACCGACTCCGCCGGGAGAAAGACGCCCAGCGCGGGCTGGGCCACATAGAGCACCTGCGCCCCCAGCGGGCCAAGCGGCTCAGCGGCCTCCAGCAACGCCGCCACCAGCCCATCCAGCCCCCAGGCGCGCAACCGCTCTCCCCAGCCAGCCAGGCGGTTTTCCCAGCGCATGCGCCATGCGGCGCGGTCGGTTTCGCTGCTCATATCGCGATCAGTATAGCACAGCGCAAAATCCGGCAAAAGCGGCGGCAAGACGGGGCGCGGGTAATCTTCCTCAGAGGCTGTTTGAGAACTGTTCCTGCAAGCTGTGGCTTTCTGCCAACGGCGTTCAGGGTGACCGATAGCCGGGTCTCCTCAAAAGGCGTCATTATCGTCAACGATGAACGCGCTGGCGCGCCTGTAGCCGGAAGTCTTTGAGTATTCGCACTATGTGGGGCCTCTGAAGGGGAAGCCGATGCCCGATCGACCGGGCGGCGATCAATCCACCCCGTCCGTTTCGGGTATAATCGCCCCTGTTGCCGGGTAATTCACAGGAGTCACAGGAGCCGATCATGATGCGCCTGGCTGTGCTTTCAGATATTCACGGGAATCTGGCCGCCCTGGAAGCGGTGCTGGCCGACCTGCAGACTGCTGGCGGCGCTGACCTGACCTGGATACTGGGCGATCTGGTCGCCTTTGGCCCGCAGCCAGCGGAATGTCTGGCCGTCATCCGCGCCCTGCCGGCTGAGCGGACCAAAGTCATCCGGGGCAATACCGACCGCTACGTTACCACCGGGGCGCGCCCCCACGCTGAGCGCCCTACCGCCGCCACCTGGGCCGCGCACGTCCGGCAGATGATGGGCCGCGACGCCGCTTTTGGCTGGACGGCGCAGCAACTCGACGGCGAAGCCGCCGAATACCTGGATCGCCTGGGCACAGACCTGGCGCTGGACGTCCCCGGTTACGGGCCGGTGGTCGGCTTCCATGCCGGGCCGGGCGATGATGAGATGGTGTTGTTGCCCTACACACCCGATGATCTGTTGCTGGACGCTCTGCTTGACCGCGAGGGACGGCTGGCCTTCGGCGGGCATACCCACCGGTCGATGGACCGCGACCTGGGGACCTGGCGCTTTGTCAACCCCGGCAGCGTCGGCATGCCGTTCGACGGCGACCAGCGAGCTTCTTATGCCCTGGTGACCTTCGCCGATGGGGCGGCGAACGTGGACATCCGCCGCGTGGCTTACGACGTCGAGGCGACCATCGCCGCCCTGCAGGCCAGCAGTAGCCCGGCCCGCGACTTCACCATCGAACGGCTGCGGCGCGCCGGCCCGCCTGGCTAGCAGCGAGCGGTTCCCGGCGATCAGTCGCCCTCAAACAGGCGCAGGCGGAGCTGCTTGATCTCCTGCCGCATCTCCTCATCCGATTCCAGGAGTTCGGCGATCTTGGCGCAGCCATGCATGACGGTGGTGTGATCGCGCCCGCCCATGATCGCCCCGATCTGCGGCAGGGAGGCTTCTGTAGCTTCCCGCGCCAGGTACATGGCCTGCTGGCGGGCAATGGCGATCTTCTTGGTGCGGCGCGGGCCGATCAGGTCCTCCACCGTCAGGTTGTGGAAGGCGGCGGTGACCTCCAGCACTGTATCGACGGTATGGACGCGGCGCGGAGCACGGAACTCCCGCAGGACACGGCGAGCCAGCTCATCGGAAAGCGGGACATGCGCCAGGCGCGCCTGAGCCAGAATCTGGGTCAGCACGCCCTCCAGCTCGCGGATGTTGCCCCGCACCTGGTTAGCGATCAATTCGGCCAGCGCCTCCGGCAGGTGAACGCCCTGCTGTTCGGCCTTGTCGTTGAGGATAGCGATGCGCATCTCCAGGTCGGGCGGCTGAATGTCAACGATCAGACCCCATTCAAAGCGGGAACGCAGCCGTTCTTCCAGCGTGGCCATTGCCCGCGGGCGGCGATCGCTGGCCAGCACGATCTGGCTGTTGGCGCTGTGCAGCGCGTTGAAGGTGTGGAAGAACTCCTCCTGCGTGCTGTCCTTGCCAGCGATGAACTGGATGTCGTCCACCAGCAGGACATCCACCATGCGGTAGCGGTTGCGGAAGGCAGCGGTGTTCTGGGCGCGGATAGAATCGATCAGTTCGTTGGTGAACTGTTCGGAAGAGGTGTAGAGGGCGCGCAGCCCGCGTGCGCGGCAAGCATTGCCGATGGCGTGCAGCAGGTGAGTCTTGCCCAGCCCGACATCGCCGTAGATGAACAGCGGGTTGTAGGCGCTGCCGGGATGATCAGCCACGGCCATCGCCGCGGCGTGGGCCAGCTGATTGCTGCTGCCGACGACGAAGGATTCAAAGACATAGCGCGGGTTGAGGTTGGTTTCGTAGGACTGTTCGCCGGGGGCGGCGCCTAGCTCCGGCTCGTCTTCGGGCCACAGCGGCCCCAGATCAACCGGCTCTTCCAGCGGGTCGTAGACCACAAAGCGCACCTCAACCGAGCGCCCGAACAGATCAGCCAGCGTGCGGCGGATTGAGCTGTAGAGTCGCTTTTCCAGCCACGATTTGACATAAGCATTGCGGACGCTGACGATGAACGAGCCATCCTCATAGGCCAGCAACCGGGCGCCTTTGACCCAGGTCTCAAACGTCGCCCGGTTGAGCTGTAGTTCAAGCTGCCCAAGGGTGGCCTGCCAGGCGTCCTGGGCGGTCATGGTCGCTTTGCTCATGCTGCCCCCTGCTTCAACCTCTCCGCTAACCCGCCCCGCGGTCAGCTCCCGGCGCAAACGCGAACCAATCTGCGGGTGAATCACATCGCCTGCGTGGTTGCGACAATAGAGCGCCGGGCGCTCTCCCCCTCCCGGAGTCGGGTTCTGGCACCCGGTCGGGCGGCCAGACGATCGCTGCATTGTGTCCCTGCGGCGCTGGTGCATTTTTCATTGTAGCAGAGAGTCTCTACCCCCTCAACCAACGCCAGGCGAGCGCCGGGCGCGGGCTGCCTTATTAGTCAGGCAGGAACCGGGGCCTGTCACAGGGGGGACTATCGTCGTATAGTAAAGTGGCCATTTGTCACGTCTTCAGGTAAATCGCGTTGAACGGCCTGTGAATTCCAGTACAATAAGCTTACATTCAACCTCTCGCGAGCCATTTCTTGCACAAGGAAGCCAGCCATGCAAACCCCTGCATCCGACTCGTCCGCCCCACCCATGGAACATTCGCAGGTTGACGTAATCAAAGTCTCCGCCCGTTCGCGTTCGACAGCGGTCGCCGGCGCTATCGCCGGGGTAATCCGTGAGCACAGCCGGGCTGAGGTGCAGGCCATCGGCGCCGGGGCGGTCAACCAGGCCGTCAAGGCCATGGCCATCGCCCGCGGGTATCTGGCTGAAGACGGCATCGACGTGGTTTTTGTGCCGTACTTCACCGAGACCTCCATCGACGGGCAGGAGCGTACCGCCATCCGCATGGTTGTTGAGACACGCTAGGCGGCGCGCCGCTGTCGCCAGTTGCGTCTCCTGCCATGCCCCTCAACCGCATTGATCTGCACGTCCACAGTACCGCCTCCGATGGCGAATTCCGGCCATCGGAGGTTGTTATGCTGGCTCTACGCCACCGCCTGGACGCCATCGCCCTGACCGATCACGATACTACCGCCGGTCTACCGGAGGCGCTGGAAGCCGCCTCCGGCAGCCGCCTGCTGGTTCTGGCAGGGGTGGAACTGTCCACCATGCAGCCAGACGGCGAAGCGATCGATCTGCTGGGTTATGGCGTGGACCCTGCCGACAGCGCCTTTGAAGCGCGGCTGCGCCTGTTGCGTTCGGCTCGCCGCGATCGCGCGGAGCAAATAGCCACCCGCCTGGCCGCGCTGGGCGCGCCAATCTCCCTGGAGCGCGTTTATGCCCTAGCCGCGGGCGGAGCGGTTGCCCGCCCGCACATCGCCCAGGCCCTGCTGGAAGCCGGGCATGTCCACACGATGCAGGAGGCGTTCGATCGCTACATCGGCAATGGCGGCCCGGCGTACGTCCCCCATCTCCCATTGCCCATTGAAGAGGCCATCGCCCTGATCCATGCGGCCGGGGGCGTGGCGGTATTGGCCCATCCGATTCGGGTCAGGGATTACGCCGCCCGGCTTGGCAGGTGGGTTGACGCCGGGCTGGACGGCCTGGAAGTCTACTACCCCGATCACAGCCCGATCTTCACGCGGGATGCGCGGGTCGCTGCCCGGCGTTACGGCCTGATCATGACCGGCGGCAGCGACTTCCACCGCCCGGAAGCCGACGGCACAATCCGGCTGGGACGCCAGCGCGTGCCGCCGGATTGCATCGATCAGATTCTGGCCCGCCTGGAGCGTTACCGCTGAGGGCAATCAGCTCTCAGCCCTCAGCGGCTCTGGCGCAGCGCCGCCGCGATCATGGCCCGATCCGGCCACCCGCGCAGTCCTCCCGGCGTAGCATAGACGCGGCAGCCCAGCGCATACCGGGCGTGCCCCATCGGGAACAGGTCAGCGCCGTTGACGCGAATCGTCGGCGATCCCTGAAAGCGAGTCGCCTGGGCCTGCTCGTCGGTTTCCACACGCACCAGCCTCACCTGCGCCTGGATCGCCAGCTCGTCCAGCGCAGCGCGCAGCTCCTCCAGCGCCACCCGCCAGGAAGGGCAGCCGTCAAAGTACAGCAGTTCTACATCCATGGTTCAGGCTCCTCGGCAACGATGAAGCTGCCTGGTCAGCGGCTCATTCGACCGGCTGCGGAGTGGGAAAGATGACGTCGAAGGCTTCCGGCGCGTGCTCGCGGACGATGGCGGCAGTCAGGGCGTTGGCCGCGCATACGGCGCGGTACAGCCGGGCGCTGCGGCGTTCTGTGCGCTCCTGCGTCTGGAAGTCCACCCCGTACAGGCCAAAGCGATAGCGCGGATCGTAGCCTTCCGCCCATTCGAAGTTATCCACCAGGCTCCAGAAGAAAAAGCCCCGCACCGGGTAATTGTGCATGCAGGCCTGCCACACGGCGCGCAGCGTGCGGGCCAGGTAGGCGGGCCGGAGGCTATCGTCGGGATCGGGGACGCCCGCCTCAGTCACGTAGATGGGCTGGCGGACAAGGCGATAGAGGTGCTTGAGGCGCGGCAAAATCTGTTCCGGGGCGAGTTCACCCCAGTCTCGCGGGCCACGGGGCCGGCCTTCCGGCGCACGCATCTCGAGCCGCGGCAACCGGGCGCCGGGCGACCTGCTCAGATAGATGTGCTGGGCGGCGTAATACTGCAGCCCGATCCAGTCCAGCGTCCCGCGCGCTTCGGGAATGCTGACCGAGCGCACCAGGAAGTTGAGCCGCCGCCCGTTGAACGGCCCGAAGATCGCCTCGTTGAACAGGTAGTGGATCAGCCCGGCGCCAAGATGCCCGATCAACGGCGTGCCGGGCGCGACAGTCATCTGGTGCTTGGCGAAGCCGATCTGCGCCGCTGGCCGGACGGCTTTGATCGCCCGGTAGGCGGCGGCATGGCCGCGCACCAGTTGCGCCGCCACACGGAAGGTTTCGTCCAGACTGCGGTGCGCGGGCGGCCAGTGACCGATCAGGTAACTCTGGGCGGCGTAGACCATCGGCTCATTGATCGTGCACCACAGCGTCACCCGCTCGCCCAGCGCTTCCGCCACTTTCGCCGCGAAGCGGGCGAACAGGCGCGGAGTCTCCTCATCCAGCCAGGCCCCACGTTCTTCCAGCCACAGCGGGTTGGTGAAGTGGTGGAGTGTCACCATCGGCTCCAACCCTCTGGCGTGCAGGTCATCGAGCATGGCCCGGTAACGCTCCAGCGCCGCGGTGTCCCAGCGGCCCGGCTCCGGTTCAATGCGGCTCCATTCAACCGACAGACGCAGGGCGTTATTATGCAGGGACGCGGCGCGGGCGAAGTCCTCCTCGGCGCGGCCATCCCACCACTCGCAGGCCCGCCCGCTGACGTGATCCCCAAAGATGCGCCCGCCGCCCAGAGCTTCCCAGGCGGACCAGTTGTTGCGATTGCCGCCCTCTACTTGATGGGCGGCGGTCGCCGTGCCCCACAGGAAGCCCGGCGGGAAGTGCAGTTCGGCCTGCAACCTGTCGCGCATAATATCTTTCCACCTCCCGATCACCGCAGCGCCCTCAAGACAGGCGCAGATCAGCGCCGATCATACCGCCTACTCGCCGGGGTTGTGAGCGCCTGCTCCGCCCCCGCAACAGAAGCCGCCCAGCACCCCGCACGCCGCGCCAGAACTCAAGACCGCGAACTTGCTCCACCCTGCGGGCAGTTCACCTCCACCGCGTACGTGTGGACGTTTTCAAAGCCGTTGGTGGTGATCCGGTACAGGCCGTAGCGCACCTGACGCACGGTTGCCGGGTCGGCGTCCAGGGCGTAGACATCGCGCACGGCCTCGCCTGCTCGCCAGGTCGTCAGCGGCCGCCAGCCATAGACCGGCGCGATCTGGTCAGCCTGGGCGAGGATCGTCCCGTTCGCGTCCAGCGCGTGGACGAACACGCTGAGGTCTTCGCCGGGTGTCTCCGGCGTGTACCATGTCACCTCCAGGATCACCCGCCTGGCAGTGCAGGTGATCCGTTCTGCCGCGGGGCCGAAAGAATCCGGCGGGTCGGCGATGCGCCCCGGCGTCAGGCCGATCTGCACCAGGCCCGGCGCGGCAGCCTGAGCGACCGGCGGCTGGCCCAGCCGCGCCTCCCACCAGGCGGGCGGCTGGTTCCACAGTGTCTCCGCGGGAACGACCAGCACGCCGTCCCGCGCCAGCGCCAGCAGGTCAGTACGGTGGTCGACGACCCGCACATCACGCAGACCGGGCGCCAGCGCCGGATCAACATCCTGCGCAAACCTGACGGCAAAGTACTGCACGCCCCAGGGGATCATCAGCGTTGCGCCGGGCGGCGTGCCTTCCGCCGTGGCGATGGCTTTCAGCCCGGCGGGATCGCTCACCAGCGCGGCGATGAACGGGCCGTTTGCCCGCAGCAGGAGTACCGCCGCCAGCGCTGCTGCCGCCAGCAGGCTGGCCGGGATCAGCCGCGTCCAGCCCGCCGGGCGCTCCGCGGCGAGGCGTAGCAAACGGTCAGCCAGCAACAGCCAGCCCGCCGCCACCGAGACCAGCACCGGCAGGATCAGCGCGGAAAGCACGTCCCGGTAGAAGAACACGTGAAAGGCGTAGGGCACTGCGGCGTTCAGCAGCAGGGCGACCGCCGCCCGGCGCTGGCGCGGTTCCCGCAGGGCGATGCATAACCCGGCCAGCCCGGCCAGCACACCCGGCAGGGTCAGATCGGTCAGCAGCACGCCGTTGACCAGCGCCAGATTGGCCTGCAGGGCTTCCCATGTCCCCGGCAGACCGATGTAACGCCCGGCTTCTTCCCCGCTGAACTGCGCCCACAGCCCGGCTAGCGTCGACGGATCGCCGTAGACCCAGGCCGCGCCAACCCTGGCCCGCGCCCACAGGTAGAGGTACGGCAGGAAGACGCCTGCCGCCGCCAGCGGCAACCCTGCCACCGCCAGCCGCGCCAGCCGGGCGATCCCATCGCGCTGCGACACTGGGGAGGGATTGCCGGAGTCGCCGCGCCAGAGCGCCGGCCAGGCAGCGACGATCAGGGCCGGGGCGGCAAAGGCCAGGGCGCGATGATGTCCGACGCCAATCCCGCCCAGCAGGGCCAGCCACAGGATGCGCCCCCGCACCGGCGCGCGCCACAGGGCCAGCGCCAGCAACCCGACCAGGATCAGCAGCCCAAACGTGTAAATCTCGGCGATGACATGGTGAATCCAGACCGTGCGCGTCAGGCCGAACAGCACGATGACAATGGCGGATGCCCACCTCCGCCCGGTCAGGTGACGCAGCAGGGCATAGAAGACCGCCAGCGCCAGCACCCCCCACAGCAGGGAGACCAGCGCCGGCGCGGTCGCCGGGCTGACGCCGAGCAGCCGCAGCGCCGCCACCAGCGCACTACCCGTCATGACGTACAGCGGGTAGCCGGTGGCATGCAGCGTGCCCCAGACGTTGAGCACGATCTGCGTCTCGCCGGTGTCCAGCATGGTGTAATGGCCGGAACCAGCCGGGATAGTCTGCACGGTAGGCAGGTAGACGATCAGCAGGGCGGCCAGCGCCGCCAGAAACGGCATCCAGCCGCCGGACAGCGCACGGCGGGCCATCAGCAAACCTCAGTGCAACCCCGATCCCAAACGCCGGGAACTATACCGCCGCCCGGCGCGGGTGGCAAAGGTCAGCCAGCCGCCGGGGGGAGGCCGGGAGGTCAGGAGACGGGGAGGTCGTCCGTGGCCTCCCGCCAGCCTGACGCTCCGGCGGATCACGGTATACTCTGAGCAGACCATTGAACCGCAGATAGCGGGGAGGAGACGACCATGCAGTACCGCAGATTTGGCCGCCTGGGCTGGCAGGTCAGCGAAGTCGGGTACGGGATGTGGGGCCTGGCCGGCTGGACTGGCTCCGACGATGAAGAGACCATGCAATCGCTGCATCGGTCGGTTGAGCTGGGCTGCAACTTCTTTGACACCGCCTGGGCCTACGGCGAGGGGCACAGCGAGCGTCTGCTGGGGCAGCTCATCCGCGCTTACCCGGACAGGCGGCTGTATATCGCCACCAAGATTCCGCCCAAGAATCGCATCTGGCCATCCCGGTCGCACTTCAAACTGATGGACGTCTTCCCGCCCGATTACATCCGCGAGTACACGGAAAAAAGCCTGGCCAACCTGGGCGTGGAACGGATTGACCTGATGCAGTTCCATGTCTGGGAAGACGCCTGGGCCAACGACGAAAGCTGGCAGAACGCCGTCGACGACCTCAAGCGCGAGGGGCTGATCACGTCGATGGGCGTCAGCGTCAACCGCTGGGAGCCGGACAACGTCCTGGAGACGCTCAAGACCGGCCTGATCGACGCCGTGCAGGTGATCTACAACATCTTCGACCAGGCGCCGGAGGATCACCTGTTCCCGCTGGCGCAGGAACTGGACATTGCCATCATCGCCCGTGTGCCTTTCGATGAAGGCACGCTCACCGGCACGCTGACCAAAGACACCCGCTGGCCGGAAGGCGACTGGCGCAATACGTACTTTGTGCCGGAAAATCTCAATGCCTCGGTCGACCGGGCGGAAGCCCTGCGCCCGCTGATCCCGCCGGGGATGACGATGGCGGAGATGGCCCTGCGCTTCATCCTCGCCAACCCGACGGTCAGCACGGTCATCCCCGGCATGCGCAAGGTGCGTCACGTGGAGGCCAACATTGCCGCCAGCGACGGCGCTGGCCTGCCCGCCGAACTGATCCAGAAGCTGCGCGCCCACCGCTGGGATCGCACGCCGACCGACTGGTCGCAGTAGGTGCAGCCTCCACAGCCTGCCCGCAGGCAGGGGATACTGCCGCCCGGCGCGGCCCTTTGCCTGCGGGCGGGGGCATATCGTCTGTGGGAGTAATTGCACTATAATATAAGGGTAGCAGGTAGCGTTTATGTACAGCGGCGCACCGCGTACCCTGAAAAAAGGCCAGACCCATGCTCGTTTGCGCAAACTGTGGGCACCTTAATCGATCCGGCGTGGTCTTCTGTGAGAACTGCGGCACCAGCCTGGAGAATATGGCCGCTGCCGGGGCCACCCGCTCGTTTGGCGAGACGGATGTCGCCGTAAGCGAGCCGATTATCAGCGCGGGGAGCGACCACTTCCCGGCAGGCTCGCAGTTGCGCTTCGAGATCGAGGGCGCGCCAGAACCGTTACTGATCCGCCCCGGCCAGCAGGTAATTTTTGGCCGCCGCGATCCGGCCACCGGGGCGATGCCCGATATTGACCTGACGCCCTACGCCGGTTACCGGATGGGCGTCAGCCGCCGCCATGCGGCGCTGCGCCTGACCGATGATGAACACCTGGATGTCTGGGACCTGGGCAGCAGCAACGGCTCTTTCCTCAACGGCCAGCGGCTCAACCCGCACCAGCCATACCGCCTGCGCGACGGCGACCGGCTGCGGCTGGGGCAGATGGTCATCCGCATCATCTTCCAGCCTCCGCCGGGCGTCCTGGGGGAAGTACCCAACCATCCCGCCAGCGCTACCCCTGAAGAGCCGCCCCAAACTACCAGTGCGCCCGCCGCCGAGAACAACAACCTGATCGAGACAATCACCGGCCCGGCGCTGCAGGAACTGCTCGGTTCGGCGCACAACCTGCGCCCCGGTGAGCCTGGCCAGCCAACCACCCGCGCCGTGGAGCCGCCAGCCACGGATACTCCGCCAGCGCCCGAGGGCAAGGAGCCGGGCGACACCTGAACGCTGGCAGATCACGATACGCCCCGCCGCAGGTCATGGGCGGGGCGTTTTTTGATCGATGGGCGGGGAGCCGGGTATCGCCCGGCGGCGTACTATGGCTGCAGATTGAGGACTTCCAGCACTTCGCGGGCCGCTTTGCTGGCGGCGAAGAAAGCGTGATCCAGCCGGGCGTTCTTCTCCAGCAGGATGGCAATGGCGGCGACCCGGCCCGCCGGATAGACCAGCATCAACCCGTTCTGCCCTTCCATCAGAATACGATCCAGCCTGCCCTGCGCCAGGCGTTCCAGCGTGGTTTCCGCTAGGCCGATCAGGGTGGCAGCCATGGCCGCCACCTGCGGGCTGCTGGTCGGGGCGTCAGCGTCAGTCAGGCCGGGAGGAAAGGAGGCCATCAACAGCCCGCTGACATCGACGATCACCGACGCCTTGACGCCTCCCCGGAGCACCAGATGAACCTTGCGCAGCACACGCTCCAGTTTCTCGCTCCGGTATTCCTGGGCCATAGCGTTCCCTCACTGACTTCACGCGCCGGATGCACCGCCAGGGGGTCGAACCTGCGGGCCGCCTTCCCCGATCTATTTAACACCATCCCCGGCCTGTTTTCAAACCGGCGAGCACTGCCCGCACTTTCTCTGCCGGGGAGCCGTTGCGATGTGCTACAATCGCCCCGCTGGAAACGCAGGCAGCAGGAGAGGAGCGACGCGATGCGCGTGGTGTTGCAGCGGGTGACGCGGGGATCGGTCACGGTGGACGGGCAGGTTGTCGGCGCGGTGGATCAGGGCTTTGTCGCCCTGGTGGGGGTGACCCATACCGACACCGAGCAGCAGGCCGATCTGCTGGCCCGCAAGACGGCCCATCTGCGCGTCTTTGAGGACGACGAGGGCAAGCTCAACCGCTCGGTGCTGGAGATAGGCGGCGGCGTGCTGGTGATCTCCCAGTTCACGCTGTACGCTGACGCCCGCAAAGGCCGCCGCCCGGCCTTCGTCGACGCTGCCCGCCCGGAGCAGGCCGAGCCGCTGGTGCTGGCCTACGCCCGCAGGTTGCAGGAGTATGGCGTAGCGCGGGTGGAACACGGCGTCTTTGGCGCGCTGATGACCGTTGAGATCGTCAACCAGGGGCCGGTGACGATCATCCTCGACACCGACACCTTATAGGGATGGCAGGGATGCGGACGGGGTTCCACAGCAATCCGGTTGCCGGGCTGAGTCGCGTCTTCCTGGCGCTGAGCCTGCTGGCGCTGGCCGCCCTGGCCTGCGACCTGGGCGGCGGAGCGGCCCCGGCCATCACGCCGCTGGCGGCGGGCAGTGTCACGCCCACGCGCATCACCGGCGGCGGTCTGCCGCCCACCGCTACACCGACCGCCACGCCGACGGTCACGCCCAGTTTAACTCCCACGCCCACGGCCACCTTCACGCCGACAGCCAGCTTCACCCCAACGCCGAGTCTGACGCCCTCCAGCACGCCGACGCCCACCCCCGGCCTGATCACCCTGACGCCGGTGCCCACGCTGGCGGTTCAGCCCGCCGTACGGGCGACCGTCGAAGCGCCGCTGCGACCCACCGCCGGGTGGAGTTGCGGCGACTTCCCCTGTGAGGACGACATCGAGGGCTTCCTGCAACGGATTGCCGTCCCGCCGGGCTTTGCGCTCAGTCATCTGGGGCAGTTGCCCGGCCAGCCGGTGAGCATCACCTTCGGACCGGATGGGCGGCTCTACGCGCTGGTGATCACTGATGGCGCGCAGGCGGGTGCGCTGGTCGCACTCGATCCGGCCACCGGCGCGAGCGCGACGATTCTGGACGGCCTGATCTCGCCGGGCGGGTTGGCCTTCCGCCCCGGCACGGATATCCTCTATTACACGGCCCGGATGCGGGCGGATGGCGGCGGGGCGCTGTGGAGCCTGCAGCCGGGCGGTGAACCGCGCCTGCTGCGCGACGACCTGCCCTGCTGCTACACGATCATCAACGGCCAGCCCAACGGGATCGCCTTCGGGCCGGACGGTTACCTGGTGCTGGCCGCCGGGGCGCTGACCGATCACAGCGAGGCCGCGCCTCACCTGCCGGAGTTGTACGCCACGCCGACCCGCTGGGAAGGGGCGATCCTGCGCCTGCCGCCGGATGGGAGCACGGTCGAGGTGCTGGGGCGCGGCTTCCGCGACCCGATCGATCTCGCTTTCACTGCTGACGGGCGGCTGTTCGTGACCGACACCGGGCTGATCATTGGCATCGGCGACCGGCTGATGCGGCTGGAGCAGGGCGGGCATCACGGCTGGCCGTACTGGCGGGAGCGCGGTTGCCTGGAATGCCCGGTCATCCCCCCTGACCTGACCCCGGTGCCGGACTGGGTAACCCTGCCCCCGGATTCCAGCCCGCGCGGGATCGTCGCCTATCATGGCGGGGCCTTCCCGCCTGAATACTACGACAATCTGTTCGTGGCCCTGTGGAACGGCGTGGAGGGGGCGCAGCGGGTCATCCGCGTGCGCAACGTCCCCAACACGCGGACGGCCCAGGTCAGCGCCTTTGTGACCGGCCTGATCCGCCCGGTGGATGTGGCCGTCGCCCCGGACGGGTCGCTGGTCGTGGCGGATTACATCTATGGGCACGTGTGGCAGGTGCGCTACACGGGCGAGTGATCAGGCCCCGGCGGGTGACGCCATCCGCCGGGCGCGAAGCATGCGTTTTCAAGGAGAGAGCAGTGATGACAGACTCACGACAACAGGCCATTGACTACGCGCGCGCCCACCGCGAGCGCTTTCTGGAGGGCTTCCTGGACTTTCTGCGCATCCCGTCAGTGAGCACTGATCCGGCTTACCGGGCCGATCTGGAGCGCTGCGCCGACTGGGTGGTAGCGGAACTGCGCCGTCTGGGCTTCAGCAACGCCCGCGCTTATCCTACCGGCGGCAGCCCGGTCGTCTACGGGGAATGGCTGGAGGCTGGCCCTGACCGCCCGACGGTGCTGGTGTACGCCCATTACGACGTGCAGCCGGTTGACCCGCTGGACGAATGGGTGACGCCACCCTTTGAGCCGTCCATCCGCGATGGCAGGTTGTACGCGCGTGGCGTGATCGACGACAAGTGTGGTGTATGGGTTAACCTCAAGGCGTTTGAGGCCATGCTGGCGGCGGAAGGACGGCTGCCGGTTAATGTCAAAGTGTTCTTCGAAGGCGAGGAGGAGATCGGCTCGCCGAGCATGGAGCCGTTCATCCGTGAGCACCACGACCTGCTCCGCGCCGACTTCATGCTGGTTTCCGATGGCGGTTCCCGCCCGGACGACCCGACGATCATGTATGCCGCACGGGGAATCATCGAGGCGGAAGTCACCGTCACCGGCCCGGCCCGCGACCTGCATTCCGGGCTATACGGCGGCGTGGTGCACAACCCCTTGCACGTGGTAGGCCGGATCATCGGCGCGTTGCATGACGACAGCGGGCGGGTGACCGTCCCCGGCTTCTACGACAACGTGCGTCCCCTGCCGCCGGAAGAGCTGTCTATGCTGGCTTCATACGAACCGGATTTTGTGGAGATGGCCCGCAAGGACACCGGCCTGCAAGCCTTCTGGGCGGAGCCGCTGGGCAGCTTCAGCGTGCGGGCGACCGCCCTGCCGACGCTGGACGTGAACGGCATCTGGGGCGGCTACCAGGGTCCCGGCTCCAAGACCGTGATCCCGGCACGGGGCGGCTTCAAGGTCACCATGCGCCTGGTGGCCGACCAGGACCCCGCCGATGTGCAGCAAAAGTTTGTGGATTATGTCCGCAGCTTTGCCACGCCGACAGTCAGCATCGACGTGCAGACCGGGCCGCTAGGCTGGCCGGTGACAATGATGTTCGACGGGCCACAGGTAGAGGCCATCCAGCGCGCCTACGAAGCTACCTGGGGCAAGCGAGCGCGGCTGATCCGGGCGGGCGGCTCTGTGCCGATCATGGGCATGTTCCAGCGGGAACTGGGGATGCCGCTGACGTCGCTGGGCTATGGCACAGGCGAAGGCGTCCACGCCCCCAACGAGTACATGCTGCTGGACTACTTCGAGCGGGGGATCGCCACCGCCATCCACTTCTTCCACAACCTGGTGGCGTAGACCGCCGGGCAATGAAAAAGGGGCGCGCGTGGCGCCCCTTTTTGTGCCAGGTTGCGGGGTTACCGCCCGGCGACTTTAGTGGCCGTGCATACCGGGCAGATGCGGGTGGCCGTGCGCCAGTTCTTCCGGCGTAGCTTCCCGCAGGGCCAGCACCTTGATGTCGAAGTGCAGCGTTTCACCGGCCAGCGGATGATTGAAGTCGACCAGCACCTCGTCTTCATTGACGTCAACGATGGTCGCCTCGAAGAGGTTGCCGTTCTCATCGCTCATGTCGAGCATCAGGCCCGGCTCCAGCTCCAGGTCCTCCGGGAAGAAACCTAGCGGGAAAGACTCGAGCGCGTCTTCGTCGTACTCGCCATAAGCGTCGGCAGGGGCGACCGTCACGTGCTTGGTCTCGTTGACGGCCATGCCGGTCAGGGCGCGTTCCAGGCCGGGGATGATGTTGTCTGCGCCATGCAGGTACAACAACGGATCGTCCGCGGTGGACTCGTCGATGATTTCACCGTCGTCCAGCTTCAACGTGTACTGCACGCTGACAACCAGACCATCCTGAATTTTGTTGGGGGCCATTGGGTAATCTCCTTTCCCCACAGGCTGGGACTGCGTTCCCGGCGGGGAAAGCGCGCCCATGCGATATAGCCTGAGAATTATAGCGCAGAAACGCGGCTTGGATAGGGAGACTTTTGAGGGCGCAGGCAATAAGTAAGAGGCCAGGAGGCCAGGAGGCCGGGAAACAGGGAGGCAGGAGACAAGAGGCCAGAGGCAGGAGGCAAGTGACAAGATATGGTGTTGAAAGTCAAGGGGTTGTCGTCATGGTTTGTGTTCGAGAGGCGTAGTCAGGGTCAAAGTCACAGTCATGGATGACAACCGCCCAGGCGATGTGCAGG
>JAIOAT010000045.1 GCA_019873685.1 Chloroflexota bacterium | reverse complement strand
CAGCAGTTTAGCCCTTGATCCCGGAAAGGGCCATCGATTCAATGAACCGGTTCTGCAGGATAAAGAACAGAATCAGCACCGGCAGCATCGACAGGAACGACACGGCCATCAGCTGGCCACAGAGCTATCCTCAAGGTTGTATGCAACATTGGGAAAGGTTTGGCAGCATGGTATATCTTGGGATGGCTGACTGTCAAGCAGCATATTGGGGCTGGTCTCATACCTGGTCGGTTGGGCCTCCCGGCGGGGTGGTTCGCCGGGCGGCCAGCCGGGCCAGCCAGCCGGGGAAGTCCGCCCGCAGCGCAACAATCACACCGGCGATGATCGCCAGGCCGATTCCGGCGCTGCACACGCTCAGCACAAACCCGGCGCTACCCGGCGGCTGCAGGAAGATCATCACCAGCCCGCAGACGGCTACCCACATACCCAGCCGCAGGAAGCCCTGCAGAGCGTCACGAACCATAGAGTCGCAGTTCCTGGCCCCGGGTCAGCGGTGTGCAGGCGGCATACTGGCTGCCATCGGGGACCTTCTCCAGCGTGGGCAGTTGTGTATCGCAGACCCCTTCGACGAAGAACGGGCAACGTGGATGGAACGCACAGCCAGGCGGAATCTCCAGCAGGCTGGGGATGTCCTCGCTACGCAGCACCATGCGCTGCTTGCTGCGGGTGATCTGCGGGTCGGCTTCAGGAATGGCGGAGATCAGGGCACGGGTGTACGGATGGGCGGGGCGGCTGATGATGTCCGGCGTCGGGCCAAGCTCCACGATGCGGCCCAGGTACATCACGGCGATCCGTCCCTCCCAGGCGAAGTATTTGGCCAGCGCCAGATCGTGGGTGATGAAGACGATGGCAATGCCGTATTCGTCGCGCAGGCGGTGGAGCATCTTGAGCAGGCTGATGCGAATGCTCACATCGACCATGCTCACTGCCTCATCCGCCACAATCAGGCGCGGGTTAACCGTCAGGGCGCGGGCCACACTGACGCGCTGGCGTTGCCCGCCGCTCAGCTGGTGGGGATATTTGTTGACGATATCGCCGGGCGGGGTCAGGTCGACCAGGGTGAGCAGTTCCCAGATGCGTCGCCGCACGCCGCCACGCCCTTCGGCCATCCGGTGGCGCTGCAGCGGAAACGCCAGAATCTGGCCCACAGTATGGGCTGGATTTAGCGAAGCGAAGGGGTCCTGATGGATGATCTGCAGGGCGCGGCGGTATTCCGCCCGATCCTTGCCCCGCAGTGTGTTGACCGGACGCCCCCGGTAGCGGACTTCGCCGGAGGATGGCTCCAGCAGGCCGACCATGATCCGGCCGGTGGTAGTTTTGCCGCAGCCGCTTTCCCCGACCAGGCAAAGGATTTCGTTTTCGGCGACAGCCAGGTTGATGTTCTGCAGCACCTGAACGCGCGTGCGCCCCTGGCGGAAGAAACGGTTCACATTCTGCAATTCGATCAGGGGTTGGCTGGAACCATTATCGCCCATGGCAATACTTTCCCGATTCAGGCGGGCAGGCTGCCCTGCCCTCAGCGTACCGGCTGGCTGTGGGCCAGCACGCGAGCTGATTCGAAACAGGCCACACGGTGACCCGGCGCTTCTTCCACCAGGGGCGGCGGTTCGCGCCGGCAGCGTTCTGTGACAAATGGACAGCGAGGATGGAACTTGCAGCCCGGCGGCGGCTCGATCAGGTCGGGCGGGCTGCCGGGGATGCTGACCAGTTCCTGAGCGCCCACGCTGAGCTTGGGCACCGCCTCCAGCAGGCCAAGCGTGTAGGCGTGGCGCGGGCGGTAGAACAGCTCTTCTACCGGGCCGATCTCGACGATTTCCCCGGCGTACATCGTGGCGACAGTATCCGCCATCTCGGCAGCAATGGAAAGGTCGTGGCTGATGAAGATGATGCTGAACCCCATTGCGGCCCGTAGTTCGCGCAGCACTTCCAGAATGGTGCGCTGAGTCAGGATGTCCACTGCGGTCGTGGGTTCATCCAGGATGACCACCTGCGGATTGAGCAGCACGCCCAGCGCCAGCAGCACACGCTGGCGCATCCCACCGCTCAACTCGTGCGGATAGGCGTTGAACACGCGCTCAGGGTCCAGCCGCACCCGGCGAAATAGCTCCAGCATCCGCTTGCGAATCTGGACGCGGTCGTGGCGGCCATGCGCCTGTGCCGTGTCATAGACCATATCGCGCACGCGGATGACCGGGTTGAGCGAGTTAAGCGCCGCCTGAAAGACCATGGCGCATTCCGCCCAGCGAAATTCTCGCATCTCGCGCTCGCTGAGACCCAGCACATCCACCACGCGACCGTCGCGCGTGGTGTAGAGAATCTTGCCCTGGTCAATGCGGCCTGTCTTGGGCAGCAGGCGGATAATCCCCAGGTTGAGCGTGGATTTACCGCAGCCGCTTTCGCCGATCAGCGCCAGCGATTCGCCCTGGTGCAGGTCAAAGGACACGCGGCTGACCGCCCGCACCTTGCCCCGGTGGGCCAGATAGCTGATCGAGACATCCTGAACACTGAGGATGGTGGAATCGGAGATGGACATAAGCGCGTTTCCCTACAGGCCAGCCCGCAAACGGGGGTTGAAGACTTCCTCCAGCGAGCGGGTAAAGAGCACCAGCGAAAGCTGGAACAGGGCTACCGCGATGACCGGCGAGAGCAACATGCTGGCTGCCTCTGCCGAAAACAGCGCGCCCTGGGAACGGCCCATGAAGATCATCACGCCCCAGTCTGGTTCAGTAAACGGCACCATGCCCAGGAAAACCAAGCCAACGATGGCGTACATGGCCCCACGGATGGAGAAGATCATGTTGATGACAATGTAGCTGATCATCTGCGGCAGGACTTCTCGCATGACGATGTGCGGCAGGCCCAGGTCAAGGGCGTAGGCCGCTTCCACGTAATCGCGTTCGCGCAGGCTGAGCACCTGAGCGCGGACGGCGCGCATGAGGGTCGGCCAGTCCAGCAGGCCCAGCAATACCGCTAGGAAGAAGCGATCTTCAAAGCTGATCAACCCGGCCAGCACCACCAGTAACGGAAATTGTGGAATGGTCAGGATAAAGTTGGCGATGGCGTTGAGAATCTGGTCGAGCAGGCCGCCGATCAGGGCGGCGACGGCCCCCAGGATTACGGCGATGACGGTGGTGATCACGCCCGCCTGTACGGAAGTGATGATCAGGGCGCGCCCGCCATGCACAATGTGCGAGAGGATATCACGCCCCTGCCAGTCCAGCCCCAGTGGGAATTCCGCCGATGGCCCCTGAAACAGGTTGATCGCGCCTTCGCGTCGGCGGTCATAGAAGTGCGGCTGGCCGTCGTAGGGGATCACCATTGGGCCGAAGATATTCAGGACGAAGAAAAACACCAGTCCCAGGAAGCCCAGGAACCCGGCCTTGTTGCGGACCAGGGCGCGGCTGGCTGCGCGGATTGTCCGCCCCAGGCCGGCCAGGCGGCGGGTCACCATCGCGCCGAAGGTCTCCTCGAAGTCGACTTCTTCCAGGGCAGCGCGTGACAGGAATGGGTCATCCCGGTCGGTGTAGGTATAGGAGACAACGACGGCCACCGTCAGCAGGATCATCGGCAGGCCGCCCAGCACATTGCAGGCGAATCCGCTGAGCAGGCAGGCCAGGAAGCCCAGGATGCCGGGGCGGGGGGTGCGGTTGCGCAGGGCGATGACCAGCGGCACCAGGCCGCATAGCGCGCCGATAAGCAGACCGGTCGGGCTGGCGAGGCTTTGCAGATCCATGATCACTGCTCCTTTCCGACGCGCACACGCGGATCAAGCGCGCCGTAGAGGACATCCGCCAGCATGTTGGCTACCACCACCGAAACCGCAATCACCAGGAAGACGCCCTGCATCGAGGTGTAGTCACGGGCCACAATAGCCGTGGTCAGAAACTTGCCCAGGCCCCGGTAGCGGTAGATATCCTCGATGATCACGCTGCCGCCAACAACGAAGCCGATGCTGATGGCCAGACGGGTGACCAGCGGGAGCATGGCGTTGCGGCCCACGTAAGCGGTCAGGACACGCCACTGGCTCAGCCCGCGGGCCTGGGCTACCGTGACGTATTCCTCCCCCAGCGTGGCAATGGTGCTGCTCTTCATCGTCAGAATCCAGCCGCCGACTGTCGCTGAGACGTAGGTGACTACCGGCAGGATGGCGTGGCTCAGCACGCTGCCAATGTATTCCGGCGTAAAGCCCGGCTCGATGGTGGGGTCGACGCGACCCAGAGCCTCGGCAACGCTGAACAGCTTGAGCTGCACCCCCAGAATCAGGATGATCAGCAGGGCGATGATGTAATTAGGGATGCCGAAGAGGATGGAGGCGAGGGCGGTCACCACGTTATCCAGAATGCCGCCGCGCCAGTAAGCCATGGCCATCCCCACGAAGATGCCGATGGTGAAGCTGATCAGCAGCCCCAGCCCGACGCTGAAGACTGTCCAGGGCAGGTACTGCAGAATCTGGTCGAGCACCGGCGTACCCGCAGAGGTGATCGACTGGCCGAAGTCCAGGCGGATGAGCTTGGCCAGATACTCGACGTACTGCTCAATGATCGGCTGATTGGGGTCAAAGTCAAAGAGCGAAGCAGCGCGGCTGTACGCTTCCTCGTACGAGACCAGCTCTTCACGGACGATCCGCTCCGCCTCGATCTGCACCGGGTTGGATGGCATCTGGCGGATGAGCACAAAGGTGAAGGTCATCACCGCCCAGATGGTCAACAACCCCTGGAGGAGGGTTCGTGCGGTATAGCCGGTCAGGGCGCGCCGGGTTGCCTTCCAGAACGCGGCCCATCCGGACTGAACAGCTTGGGGAGAGGTCGTTGCTTCCATAGGTCAGGTGGTTTCTCAACTGGGCGCTGGCGTTCCGTATTCCGACAGGCCCGATCTTGCCCGCCGGCTGGCGGTGATTATACCGCCGCTGACCGGCAACGAGCACCGGGTGGGGGTGGCCCCCCACCCGGTGCACACACGACATACTGACGCTGTTAACAGCCTCTTCTTCAGGTTTCCACCGTGCCTCAGCCCGGCGGGCTTAAGCCCGCCGGTTGGCCAGGCGGCGGATGGAGCGATCTAAGCCTCCGGCCCCGGCGTGAGAATGCCGTTCATCACCAGGTAGGTGATGTAGTTGTCAACGGAGCCACCGCCGTTGAGCCAGATCGGGTCGTCATCAGCCGGCGCGCCGCTGACCAGGTTCTCGTTGAGCGGATTGTTGGCCAGCGCCTCGCTCAGCGGGATGACCGGTAGCAGGTCGTTGTAGATCGCGGCAGCCTTGGCCACGAAGGGCCGCTGCGCTTCCGGATCCAGGCCGGCGCCAGCGTCGGCGATCAGCTTGCCAAAGTCAATCTGCTCGCCCCGCCATTCAAACTCCATCGGGAAATTGATGCCCTTCTGACCTTCTCCCAGACCGGGGTAGTTCCAGGTACGGAGCACCTGGTTGAACTGGTCGCTGGGGAAGGGCGAAGCAGCGCCCCAGCTGCGGACCGTCAGGGTGAAGTTGCCTGCCTTGAGGTCCTCGTCCAGTTGCTGCCACTGTACAGCGCGACCGGTGATCTGGAAGCCGAAGTCGTTGAGCTGTTCGACGGCGTTCTGGGCGGCAGCGCCATAGTCGGCCCATTCCGCCTGGAAGATGTATTCGCCGACGACCGGATCGCCGTTGTCATCCAGCCACTTGCCATTGGCGTCGCGAGTGAAGCCGATGCTCAGCAGCAGTTGCTCCGCCGCAGCCGGGTCGTACGGGTAGGTGTTGAGGGCGGCCCGATCTTCCTCGCTCAGCCACAGCTCAACCAGGCTGTCAGCCATACCTGCCATGTACTGCACGGGCAGGGCGCTGAGACCCTTGGTCAGGAAGGCGCTCTCGGCGCGGTCGATGGCCATAGCCATCGCCTGACGCACTTCCGGCCGGCTGAAGGGATACTTGTCATGGTTGATGTAGACCGCCGCGCCGTAACCATAAGGGCCACGGATGATGCGCAGCCCGGCGTCCATCATCGCCTGGTCGGTCGCGGGCGGGAAGCCGTGAGTAGCGTAGCTGACCTTGCCATCCAGCACCAGCGGGGTCACGGCCTCGGTCTCGCCGTACCAGATCTTGACTTCCCCGAATTTGACCGTTTCGGAGAAGATGCTGTTGGGCTGCCAGTGGAGGGTCATGAAGCTGTCGCCGATGTCTTCCAGGCCGTAGATGAACGGCCCGCTGGCGACGACGACCTCAGGACGGAACTCCTTGATCTCGGTCTGCAGGGCCAGCCAGCTTTCGCTGTCCTTGTTGGCGCCACTCGCGTAGACTTCCATGGCTTTCTGGGCCAGGTCGCCATAGACGGCCATGCTGCGGATCGTGGTGCGCAGAATCAGGTGGCGGGCCAGCAGTGAGGGGTTGGCCAGATGGAAGCGGACGGTGTAATCGTCAACTTTCTCTACCTCGCCAACGTAATTAAAGTCGCTCCACAGGAGGATACGACCAATCGCATAGGTGCCAACCAGATCGTCGGCGGTGATGGGGTTGCCGTCGCTCCACTTGGCATCCTGACGCAGATGGACGACAAACGCCTCATCGCCCTCGAACTCCCAGCTCTCGGCCAGCCAGGGTTCATATTCGCCCTGGGCGCGCAGGAAGTAGGCCATCGGCAGTTCGACCCAGCGATAGTACAGGCCGATGCCGCTTGGCCCGCCGGTGGCGAAGCTGTTCAGGTGGCCGTCGGGAGGCAGGAAGTACGGCCAGGCGCCATAGAAGGTGCCCGCCGGTGCTTGCCCGGCCTGCCCGATGACCGGCGCGACGCTGGTCAACAGCAGGGCCAGCAGGATCAGAACCGTTAGCTTGCGCATCTTCCCCTCCAGTACCCGGTGATGCAGACACATATGGACTTGCTCCATTTTCACTATGCCCCATTTGGGCAATAGTGTCAAACGATATAGGGCAGTTTGCTCAGGTGACTTAGCTAACCCCCTTGACGGGCACCGGCAGGCGACCGGTCGGCGTGAAGCGGCCCAGCAGGGCGTCTACCGCCGCCTGCAGCGAGGGCGTGGCGTCGCCGCAGGTGCACAGGATCGTGTCCGGTCCATCCAGCACCTCAATATCGTACGGATTGCGCAGGCACAGCAGGATGCTGCGATGCGCCATGTCCAGCAGCTCCTGGGCGATCTCCCGCTGTTTGGGCAGCAGATGGGCGCTGCGTGTAGCGATGATGGCCACGTCCGCTGCCCGAACCATCCGCCGCGCTTCTTCCAGGGTCTCACCCTCCGGTTCGGCAGGGTTGAGAGCCAGGTGGATGATCCGCGGCGCCTGAGCGTGCAGCAGCGTACCCAGCCCGGTCAGGCCGCTCTGGTCGATGGCGCCAGTTTCCAGGTGGGAGGCGAACTCTACCAGGGCGATGCGCTGGCTTTCCGGGCGCAGGGGGAAGGAGGCCGGATCGGCGCTGACCAGCACAGTCCCGGCTTCGGCGGCGGCCCGGCAGACCGCCAGGTGATCCGGGTGGCGGATGACGCTCAGGTCTCCCGGTTCGGCGCCGGGGTAGCGGCTGGTGAAGGCGTTAATGCGGGTGATGGCCTGCTCGATGCGTTCCAGCGGCAGGCGTCCGCTTTCGGCGGCGTCCAGCAGGGCGTTGTAGGCGGCTTCCTGATTGGTCCGGGTGTGGGAGAAGAACATCGCGTCGGCGCCTGCCAGCGCTGCCAGCACCGCCGATTCGCCCGCGCCGTAGTTCTGGGTGATGGCCTGCATCTCCATGCAATCGGTAACGACCAGGCCGTCAAAGCCGATCTCGTTCCGCAACAGGCCGGTGATGATGGCCGGGGATAGCGTGGAGGGATAATCAGGATCAAGCGCCTCGAACTTGACATGACTGATCATCACACTGGCGATGCCGGCCTCTACTGCCGCCCGGAAGGGGATCAGGTCATGCTGCCACAGGAAGTCGACCGAGCCGCTGACCACCGGCAGGCTGACATGCGAATCGGTTGGCGTGTTGCCGTGGCCGGGGAAGTGTTTGGCGCAGGCGCCCACCCCCGCCTTTTGAAAGCCGCGTACCTGGGCGACGGCCAGCCGGCTGACCCGCGCGGGATCGATCCCCAGGGTACGGGTGCTGATCACGGGGTTGCTGCTGTCGTGGCCAATATCCACCACCGGGGCCAGGTTGAAGTTGATGCCCAACGCGTGCAGTTCAGCTCCCAGGGCGGCGGCCACCCGTTCCGCCAGTACCTCCGAATCAGCGGCCCCAAGGGCCATCGCGCCGGGGCTTTCGGTGAAGCCGTGGCGCAGGCGGGCGACGATGCCACCTTCCTGGTCGATGGCGATCAGCAGGGGATGGCGGGCGGCGCGACGCAGGGAACGAACCAGTTCGGCCAGCTGTTCTGGCGTGGCGACATTGCGGGCGAACAGGATGATGCCGCCGATTCGCCCTTCCGCCAGCCAGTCCAGGATGTACTGCGGCGCTTGCAGGCCCTCAAAGCCTACCAGCAACATCTGACCGATTTTCTCTTGCAGGGAAGCCATCAGCACAGCCCTTTCTTGCAGCAGGTCGCTGCCCAAACACGGACGGGTTGTCACGAATACCACCCCTACAGGGCGGGAGTGCGATCAGGCATGGGCGGCGAGCACAGTCTGGATGTGCGCTTCCAGGCGGCGGGCGTCATCCGCGTTCAGAACCTCGATCTCGATGGCACACGAGAAGCGTTCCCCCGGCCTGAGAATCCTGACCTGGCCGTTAGCCCTGGCTCCCAGGTAACCCCGCGGTTCGGCGGTGCCAGCTTCCGCCAGGGCGATCGCGTCATGATCCGGGGTGCGGCTGATCCAGCGCGTGGCTCGCGGCAGTTCGGCAGGACGGTGGCGGATGACCTCGGCGCTACCATCCGGGTGCACCAGCATGCTGTGCGCCCAGCCGTCGGCATCTGCTACATAATCGATGAACATGACCACTTCCGGGTCAAAGGCCAGATCGGGAGCCAGCACCTGGTGCAGCGCGGGGTCTGCCGCCAGACGCTCCAGGAACTCCCGGTAGCCGGGGCGCGGGCGGATATGGGCGGGGATGGCTGTCAGGACGCGCACGGTCTGCGGGGTGCACGGCGCGGAGTAGACCACCCGGCCATGATCCACCGGGCGAAAGTTGGGATGCATCAGGTAGAGCATTTCCATGTCGGAATGCTTGCGGTTAGTGATGGTCATGGCTACGCGGAAGCCCGCCGCGCCGCCGTGCAGCGTGACCAGCGGTTCCGCCAGATAGTCGTGGGAGAAGGTGACCGTGTGCCGGTAGGTCCCACCAATGCCCAGGTAAGGGCCGGAAGCATCCTCACCGGCGACCAGATAGGCGGACTGATAGGGCGCGTTCGGAAGTTCGCCATGCAGCGGATGGGTGTCCTGCGGCGAGGGGCCGCCCACGCCGGACAGGCCGCAGTGCTGCAAGAAGCCGCCGAAGGTCGCCAGGAAGTCGCGGGTGGGTTGGGGTTCCTCAAAAGCAGAGCGCATGGTGATGTTGCGCCGCGCCACGCCCGGACAGCCAAACTCCGCCGACCAGATCTGCTGGCCCTGGTAGGGAAGCACGGTCAACGCACCATGCTCGTTTTCCAGGCGCAGGGCGCATACGCCGCTGTTGTAGCGGAAGGCGGTCGCCGTCAGCGGGCCGTGGGTGACCACGGTGCGCTCGCGCTCGCTGAACTGCTCCGGCACAAGGGTGATTCGAGTCTCAAGTGGGGCCATGGATCATCTACCTGTCGGGTGGGGCACCGGCGCAGATATTGCGGGAAGCCTCAGCGCCGATGGTCAGGCACATCGTCAGGCTCACAGGGTGAAACGCTGACATCCTCATTGTAGCATTGTAAACAGCAGGATAAGCAGCGGATTTGCCAGTGCGCCCGTCCTGCGCCGGGCGGGGCTGTAGGAATTCTGTCCTGATTCCTGCGTCAGGCGGCGGCGATATGAGAATTGTATGGTTTAATGGATCAGGCCATGATCGCACCTGTTGAGATGAGTCATCTCGTCTGGAGTGCCTGTTATGGGTCAACAATGGCGTGCACTGTTGCTCGGTATCCTCGTGCTTTGCCTGCTGCCCGTTCCGGTTCCGGCGCGGGCGCAGGGGCCAGATAGTGGGCTGCGGCTGGGCAGCTTCGAGGTGCGCTACGGTGGCCGGGTGTACAACGACACTACCGACCAGACGACCTTCACTTATACCGTGGCCGGGACGAGCCAACCGCCTGACCTGAGCCATTTTGACCTGGGTCTGCCAAGCTGCGATCCGCCATTACAGGTGGTCGGCTACAGCCCGGCGCGCGGGGTCAGCTTTGGCGTTGATCCGACCACTGGCATTGATGGGATCAAGTGGGATGTGCCACTGCTGGTGACGGATACCCGCACCTACACGTTGACGCTTTCCGGCAACATCGCTGAGGGGACAGTCAGCGTGGCAGTCAAGGACGGCAACGGGTTCCAGGCAGGCACGATTCCCGGCCCGGCCTGCGCCCGACCGGCCGTCACGCTGGAGAAGTTTGTGTCCACTGACGGCGGGCTGACCTGGGCGGACGCCGACAGTGCGCCGGGGCCGTCTGTGCCGCTGGATGGGCAGGTGTCCTTCCGCTTGACAGTCACCAACAGCGGCGATGTTGAGCTGGGCGAGATTCGCCTGAGCGATCCCGCATATCTGGCAGCCTGCGCTGTACCTACAACGCTGGCGCCGGGCATGTTCTTTGAGTGTCCCACCGGGCCGTTCCCGGTAGCTGCGGGCCAGCAGGTCAATACGGCCTCGGTCACGGCGGAGTTTGGCGGCGGGACGGTCAGCGATGCCGACAGCGCCTATTACTTTGGCGGCGAACGCCCGGCGGTGGACATCGAGAAGTTCGTTTCGGTCAACGGTGGTTCTGTCTGGCATGACGCCGATACAGCCCCCGGCCCGCGTGCGACTGTCGGGCAGGATGTGCTGTTCAAGCTGGTGGTGACCAATAACGGCACAGCCGCCCTGACCGGCATTACCCTGGCTGATCCTGCCTTTGCCCTGGCTGGCTGCACCATCCCGGAGCAACTGGCGCCGGGTGACGGGTTCGAGTGCATCCTGGGGCCATCCCCGGCGGTGGAAGGCCAGCAACAGAACACAGCGACGGTGACGGCTACGGCTGGCGCGTCGGCAGTCACCGACACCGATACCGTGTTCTATCAGGGCGGCGAAGCGGACCTGCCGATTGTGGTCGTGATCGAAGGGCCGGTCGTGGAGATCCGGGGCAATGTCATCGTCATCTACGGGTTTGAGATCACGCTTGATCCCGCGGACCCGATCCTGATCGCGCTGCGCGTCGGCGACCACGTGCGGGTGGATGGCGGCGTTCGCGACGATGATGGCCTGACGGTGATCATTGCGGCTGTAGTGGTCATTGTGGACGTGGACATCTACATCAATGCGCCGGGGCAGGTCTGGCGCGATGGCGAGTGCAACAATCCGCCGCCGCCCTGGGCGCCAGCGCATGGCTGGCGAGCCAAGTGCGAATTTGGCGTGCATCCCGGCCATTTTGACCGGGATGACGACCACGATGACGATTGATGAAGCCTGTAAGGACGGTCCAAACAGCCGCCCGCCTGATCACCCGGCGGGCGGCTGGTGATTCCGGCAGGCCAGAGGCCTAACGGGGCATGATGCACAGCGTGAGCTTGTCCGGGCTGGCAGCCGGGCAGGAATGCCGCTGGCCATCAGTCACGCTGCCCACCTCGAAGTCGGCGGCCCAGAAGACCAGGCTGGGGTCAATGTCCAGGCGGGCGATCGCCTCGCAGGGCTGGGGCGGCGTAGTGGCTTCCGGGCTGCTGTTGGTGAAGAACAGGCATTGCCCCGGCGCCAGCCGGCTGGTATCCGCTGCCGGGTTGAGGATCGCATACAGGCCGGGATCGCTGACGGTAAGCTCCGCGCCACGGATGATTACATTCGGGTTGTAGTTGTAGAGCTTTACCCCCTGCAGCGGCATCCAGCGATCCTGAGTCTGGTTGAACACGATCAGGCGGTCGCTCGTATACGCCAGGTAAATGTATTCGGTCACGTCGCCAGCAGCGACACCCGCCGGCAGGAAGAAGGCGCAGCGTTGCTGCCCGGCGCCGGGCGGCGCAGCGGGGCAGGTCGCCCGTTCGACGCCGCCGTAGTTCACGCTGAAGCGGGTCACGCCGTTAGCGCCAGTCCAGAAGTGCACAGCCGGATTAACCGTGCTCAGCCAGCGCTGGATGGCCCGGCATTCCGCCGGGCGGGAGGGGCCGGTGCGCCGTACCGCCCAGAGCTGGGCGCAATCGCCCGCTGACAGGCCGGGCAGCCAGTTGGTCGCCGGGAACGCGGCGGGCGTGTTGCCGTCCAGGGCGGTGAAAATCAGGCCGTTCAGGTCAAGGTCTGCGCCGCTCTGGTTGATCAGGGTAATGCCTTCCGCGTCGTAGAGCAGCAGGACATTGGGCGAGCGCAGGACGGTGATCCCGATTGCGGTGCCCGCGGCGACCGCCTGACCGGGCGGGATGTCCTGGCCGACGACCGTGTTGGGCGGCAATCCCGTTGCTTCCGTCCATGGCTGGTCGATCTGCGGGCCGAGCGCCAGCCCGACCCGGTTGAGGCTGGCCGCCGCCGCCGGGACGCTGAGACCGGTGAGATCGGGGACAGATGCTGACGGGCCATCCTGAGCCTGAGCGATCAGCGGTGCCGTATTGAGCATTCCGACCAGCGCCAGCAGGCAGGCAATGATCTTCGCGATTCTCATGGCGTTCCTCTTGTCCGGTTGTGTCTCGCCGGGCGGAGTGATTGGTCTACACCGCTATCTTAGGGGAGAACCGACCGGGCGGCAACCACCCGTAATGGCGGCGTCCCGGTCGCATGGGCCGGGGCACCTTGCCGGAAGCCAAGCGGCGTATGGACTTATGCCGATGGCCGGGGACGTGGCGATCCCCGGGCCTGTCTACAGGCGCAGCAGCCTCATCCCGTTGAGGATGACGAGCAGCACCGAGGCTTCGTGGACGAGCATCCCGCCGGACATATGTACTTCACCGGCGATCACGCCAATCAGCAGGCCGGTCACGGTGACCAGCGCCACCAGCATATTCTGGCGGATGTTGGTCAGTGTGGCCCTGGAAAAGCGGACAGCCTCCGGGAGCTTGAGCAGGTCATCGGCCATAAGGGCAATGTCGGCGGTCTCAATGGCTACATCGGTGCCCGCTGCGCCCATGGCGATCCCGACATCGGCGGCAGCCAGAGCCGGAGCATCGTTGATTCCATCGCCGATCATAGCCACGACATGCCCTTCCCGCTGCAGGCGGCGGATGGCTTCCAGCTTGTCCTCCGGCAGCAGGCGGGCGTGGACTTCCGTGATCCCGGCTTCGGCGGCGATGGCTTCGGCGGTGGCCCGGTCATCGCCGGTGAGCATGACGATTCGCCGTACCCCGGCTGCCCTGAGCCGGCGGATCGCTTCAGGGGCTGCCGGGCGCAGCGTGTCGGCGATGCCCAGGATGCCGATCACCAGGTCGTCAACCGCCACCAGGACGGCCGTCTTGCCGGCGCTCTGCAGCCGGTTGAGGTTGGTCCGCGCTTCCGCCGGGATGGCGATACCCAGTCCGGAGAGCCAGTCAGCAGTGCCGACGCGGATAGTCTGCGCCAGGTATTCCGCCTGGATGCCCTTGCCGGTGAATGTCTCAAAGCTGTTAGCTGCCGGGAGGGCGTCCTGACCCGCCACTTCGTCCAGGATGGCGCGCGCCAGCGGATGCTCGGAGCCGGACTCGGCGATGGCAGCCAGGCGCAGGACCTCGCCCTGCTCAGGCGTCCAGCGACCATCCGGTGCGACGGGGGCAGGTGGCGGATAAGCGGCGTCTGCTTCAGTAACTTCCAGTCCTGCGGCGACGGCCAGCGGTTGCAGGGCGACCACATCGGTTACCTGTGGACGCCCGGCGGTCAGGGTGCCGGTCTTGTCCAGGGCCAGGGCGGAGATTTTGCCGGCGTTCTCCAGGTGTTCGCCGCCCTTGATCAGGATGCCGCTCTTGGCGGCACGGCCAATCCCGGCCACGACCGAGACCGGCGTGGAGATGACCAGCGCGCCCGGACAGCCGATGACCAGGATGGTCAGGGCCAGCTCGACATCCCGCGTGAGCAGGTAAAACAGGCCGCTCAGGGCGATGATGAAAGGCGTGTACCACCGGGCGAAGCGCTCGATGAAGCGCTGGGTGGGGGCTTTTTCGTCCTGCGCTTCTTCCACGCGGCGGATGATCCGGGCCAGCGTGGTATCCATCCCGACGCCAGTAGCACGGACGACCAGCAGACCGGCCTGGTTGATCGTCCCGGCGAAGACCGGCGCACCCGGCTGTTTTTCCGCCGGGATTGGCTCGCCGGTGATCATGCTTTCGTCTACGGCGGAGCGCCCGTCGATGACTTCGCCATCGACCGGGACCTTGCCGCCGGGCTTGATCAGGACAGTTTCGCCAAAGGCAACCTCACCGGGGGCGACTTCTTCCTGCCGCCCGTCGCGCAGGACGATGGCCGTCGTTGGCGCCAGGTCCAGCAGGCTCTGCAGCACCTGGCGGGTGCGGCTGAGGGTGCGGGCTTCCAGGTAAGCGCCCAGCATGAAGAGGAAGGTCACCGCTGCCGCTTCCCAGTATTCGCCGATCAGCAGTGCGCCGGCAGTGGCAATGGTCACCAGCAGTTCGATACTGATGTGGCGGTTGCGCAGACTGCGCGCGGCGCGGGCGGCGATATCGGCCCCGGCGACGAGCGCAGCGGCGGCCATCAGAACGTTGTACCAGGCAGCGCCGCCCGGCAGGTTGCCGGCCAGGAGGGCGGCGGCGATCAGCACCCCGCTGCCGATTGTCAGCGCCTCGCGCAGGCGGCGAGGGTTTTCCAGAAGATTGCGTAGTACGGTCATGGTGGTTGGTTTGCTCCCTGCCAGGTCATGGCTGCCAGCTGGCTGGCGCGCCCCGTCCGGTGGGTAGGGCGGGGCGCACAGCCGCGGTTTTCAATCGTCCCGTGCTAGAAGGGCGTCACACGTGCTTCGTAGCCGGCTGCCCGGATAGCTTTGACCAGATCGTCGGCCCTGACCAGATTGCTATCATGGTCGACCTCGATCCGACCCGTGTTGAAGAACACCCGGGCCTCGGTGACGCCATCCAGCGCCTTGAGGGCCTTTTCGATCTTGGCCACACAGGACGGGCAGGTGAGTTCCTGACTGCGGAGAACGGTTTTCATCGCTAACCTCCAGCTTCATTTCCAGCGGTCATGACGCCAGCATAGCGCCTTCCGCAGGCAGGTAACATGATCCAGCGCAATTAATTGCACTGTTTGCCACAACTGGCCGGGAATTTCTGGCATTCAGGGAAGATCAGGACGCTGGCGGGGCGGGGTCAGGCGTCGCCTTCGGCGATGGCTCTCAGACGGTCAGGGTCGGCCAGGGCCACCCACTGCCGCCCGCTGCGGATCAGCCCGGCCTTCTTGAACTGGCTCAGCGTCCGGCTGGCGGTCTCTACGGTGGCCCCGGCCATGGCCGCCACATCCTCGCGGGAAAGCGGCATCTGGATCAGCAGACCAACATCCGCCGGCTGACCGAGTTTCTCGCCAAGCTTGAGCAGGGTGTGGGCGATGCGTTGCTCGGCAGTATGGGCGCTGAGCTGGCGCATCATCTCATGCGCGGCGCGCAGGCGCTCATTCATGATGTCGACTACAGCCAGGGCGACGGCCGGGTAGGCGGCCATGATCTGGCGGAAGACGTCCGCCTCGATGCTCAGCGCGCAGGTTAGCGTCTGGGCCTGGGCCGTGTCGGGGTACACGTCATCGCCCAGCGCGGAAAGATTACCGAAGAACTCACCGGGAGCCAGGATGTCCAGCAGAACGTCCTGGCCGCTGAGCGTGTGGCGCAGCAGCTTAACCTTACCGGAGGCGACGACATACAGCCGTTTGACGGGGTCTCCAGCGTAGAAGATGGTTTCTCCCGGCGCATAGCCGCGTTCGTGAAAGCGGGCGTTGATCCCGGCGATATCCTCCTCCGGCAGCCCGGCGAAAAAGGGCAGCCCTTTGAGGATGTGCAGGCGCAGGTCCAGCGAGCACAGATGAGGGGTGATCGATTCCGGCTCAACCGGGGTGCGGCGGTGGGAAACCATGGCTCGCTCCTCACAACAGGACGCTATCCTGAACGATCGTAATGCGCCAGGTCGGGGCACGCAAGGCGCGGATGGCAGGGCGGGGGCGATTGGCACGCGCTCCCCGGCGGCGCTATAACGGATTCCCGGACATGGATAGCGGGAGATGGGTGTGTATGCATGCCTTACGCGATCTATTGATCGGGCCGCCGCTTCCCACGCAGCAACTTGCTGGCGAACGGCTGAACAAAGTTCGGGCGTTGGCCGCCTTCTCGCCGGATGCGCTCTCGTCGATCGCCTATGCCAACCAGGAAATTTTCCTGGGGCTGGCCGTAGCTGGCGCGGCGGGTCTGGCTTATATGTGGCCGATCGGGCTGGCCATCACCGCGCTGCTGATCATTGTCGCGCTGTCATACTCGCAGGCGTTGCAGGCGTATTCTGGCGGCGGTGGGTCGTATACCGTTGCCCGCGAGAACCTGGGGCCATGGGTGGGACTGGCCGCTGCTGCCGCATTGTTGATTGACTATGTGCTGACGGCGTCCGTCAGCCTGACGGCTGGCGTGGCGGCGATTGCCTCCGCCTTCCCACAGTTGTGGCCGCATCGGACAGGGCTGGCGCTGCTGTTCCTGGCGCTGATCACCCTGGCTAATCTGCGTGGCGTACGCGAGTCCGGGACGGTGATGGCTGTCCCGGTATATATGTTCCTGCTCTTCTACCTGGGAATGCTGGTTATAGGGTTGGTCAGAGCCGTTGTCGAAGGCCCCGGCGCTTTCGCCCGGACGGCCCCGCCGGCTCAGGAGCCGGTGACCACGTTCCTTGTGTTGCACGCCCTGGCGTCCGGCTGTACCGCCCTGACCGGTATTGAGGCCATCGGGAACGGCGTCCCGGTGTTCAGGCCGCCGGAGGTCAAGAACGCCAATACCACGTTGGCTGTAATGGCTGTTCTGATGGGCATCCTCTTTCTGGGCAGCATCGGCCTGACTCAGTACTTCGGGGTGGTCGCCAGCGCGGAGGAGACGATCCTTTCGGCTCTGGCCCGGCGGGTGTTGGGCGCCAATGTCCTGTATGTGCTGGTGCAGGTGGCCACACTGGCGATACTGGTGGTGGCGGCCAATACCAGCTTTGCCGGGTTCCCCCGCCTGGCCTCTGTCCTGGCCGGGGACGGTTACCTGCCGCGCCAGCTGGCCCTGCTGGGCGACCGGCTGGTCTTCTCCAACGGGATGCTGGTGCTGGCTGGCTTCAGTGGCCTGCTGATCGTAGCGTTCGGGGGCGATTCCCACGCGCTGATCCCGCTGTTTGCGGTGGGGGTCTTTCTGGCGTTCACGCTATCCCAGGCCGGGATGGTCATCCACTGGCTGCGGGTGCGCGGCCCGCGCTGGAGAATGAAGGCGCTGATCAACGGCGTGGGGGCAGCGGCTACGGCAGTCACCACCGTCATTGTTGCCGTCAGCAAGTTCGTTGATGGCGCATGGATGGTTCTGGTGATGCTGCCGCTGATCATCTGGGGCTTCAGCACTGTCAAAGCCCACTATCGGGACATAGCCCGCGAACTGACGCTGCGCAACGCGCTGCCGGACATCTCGCCGTTACGCGCGCCGCGCGTTGTCCTGCCGATCTCCGGCGTGCACCGGGGCGTGGTGGAAGCGCTGCGCTATGCCCGCTCAATCTCTGATCGGGTCACTGCCGTCTATGTGGAGGTGAACCCCGGTGATGGCGACCGGCTCCGCCAGGAATGGGGCCGCTGGGGGCAGGATGTCGCCCTGGTGGTCGTGCCCAGTCCCTATCGGTCGGTTGTTGGGCCGCTGCTGGAATACCTGGATCAGACAGATCGCGAAAGCAACGATGGCCAGCTGGCGACCGTTCTGCTGCCGGAGTTTGTCCCGGCCCACTGGTGGCAGAATTTGCTGCACAACCAGACGGCCTGGTTGCTCAAGCTGGCGCTGCTGTACCGGCGGCGGCGTTTTGGCCGGGTGCGGGCGATCATCGACTTTCCTCTGTACTTGCGCGAGTGACGGGATCGGAGGCTGCGGCGTTGTCCCAGGAGTCGTGGTCGGGTCACGGCGGGGACTTCCGGGGCACTGACGCCGGATGCCTATGGCGCAGATTGCAGGCTGCGCAGGTAAGCGATGATCTTCAGGATGTCCTCGTTGCTCAGGGCGGGGTTACCGCCGCGCGGCGGCATATCCACGCCGGTCGTGTTAGCGGCGTCTCAGATTGGCCGCCCGGTGATGAAGGTGCGATGATCCTGATCGCTATTCAGTTCCGGCGGTCAGGATAGGCCTAATGTTACGGTACAGTCATGCCGCCTGACGGTTGACATGGTCGCTCTCCCCGGTGACAATTCAGAGCAACCGGGTGTCCGGCGTTTTTCGGGCGGGCAACACTCAGTAAGCGCTGCTGCCTGGCCTGGCTGGACGTGCGCTTATCCTCCCCGTTTTCATCTCCGCGATGCGCCTGTCTGACTCACGCCATCCGGCGACTGCGGTGACGCCCGGACGCGCTACGGCGGAAGTGACAAGGAGAGATCAGGACGATGGCAGAAACCCGAACCGTTTCCGGATACACGATCGTGACCAAGACCACCCCCACGTTCTATTTTATTGGCGTGACCACCGGGAAGTCCTCGATTATGAAGGTCTTTCCACTGTGGATGCGCGAACTGGGGCGGCCTGAGATCGTGATTGAAGGGGTCGACCTGAAGATTCACGACGAGCCGCAGGCTTACCGCCAGGCCGTCGCGCAGATCAAGTACGATCCGCTCTCGCTGGGGGCGCTGGTGACTACCCATAAGATCGACCTTTTCCAGGCGGCTCGCGATATGTTCGACTACGCCGATCCCTACGCCCAGATTTGCGGCGAGGTCTCCTGCATCTCCAAGCGTAACGGCCAGCTGGAAGGCCACGCCAAAGACCCCATCACTGCCGGGTTGAGCCTGGACGCGATCATCGGCAAAGATTACTTCGGGCGGACGGGCGGGCATGTCCTGTGTTTCGGAGCGGGGGGGTCGGCGGTAGCTACCCTGCTGCACCTGATCAACAAACCCGACGCGGCGGATCGGCCCCGGCGTTTCATCGTGGTCAATCGCTCGCAGGGGCGGCTGGACAGCATGAAGGCGATGGTCGAGCAGCTCAAGACTGACATCGAGGTGGAGTACATCTGCAACCAGGACCCGGTCAGGAACGATGCGATCATGGCGACACTGCCGCCCTACAGCATTGTGATCAACGCCACCGGGATGGGCAAGGATATCCCCGGCTCGCCTATCACGGATGCCGGGCTGTTCCCGCTCAACGGGATCGCCTGGGAGTTCAACTACCGGGGCGAACTGGACTTTATGCATCAGGCGTTGGCTCAGGTGGAGTCGCGCAACATCCGCGTGGAAGACGGCTGGCTATACTTCCTGCACGGCTGGACGCAGGTGGTGGCTCAGGTGCTGCACATCGATCTGGATGATGCGCTCTTTCAGCGGCTGGCCGCCGCAGCGGAGAGCGTCCGGAAGTGATGGGAGTGTCACCGGAGCGCATAGCCGGATGACGTGGGACGCCCGCGACCAGAGCCTGTTGGCCCACGAAATTGCGATGTAATTCCCTCACCAGATTGCAGCTGTGGCCTGGCGAAAGACGGCGGGAGGAAAGCTGGATGCCTCCCGCCGTCTGCTGTCTGGATAGCCTGGACAGAAAGTTTTGTGCCATTCGGGGGTTGACTTCCTGCTACTAGTAATTTAGACTGATCTAATCAAATTTTATCATTGTGTTGGTACTGCCGCCATTGCCTGTACGGTCGTAGTGAAAGGAGTTGACCAAACTTCCGGGAGTCTAGTGCTCGACCGGAGACCGTAGCCGACAATGCCGCCCTCCCAACAGGTGACGTTGCTGGTGTAGGAGGAGTCGGTCAATGAGTGTGTTGCTGATCAGTGATAACCCGGAAATCGGGGGAATCTGGACTTATGCGCTGCGCCAGAGAGGGCTTGAAGTGGCGCACGCCAGGACGACGCAGGAAGCAGGCAAGCGTCTGCAGGAAAGCTCATACGCGCTGGTCATTATCGATATTTATGCGCAGGAGCAGGACAGTATCGCGCTCTGCCGGCAGATCCGCCCGCAGACCACCAGCCCGATGCTGCTGTTGACATCAAGAGGGGATGAGGGGTACGTGCTGGCGGCTTACGAGGCCGGAGTGGAAGAGTGCATCGTCAGGCCGCTCAGCCCGTCGCTATTCCTGGCCAAGATCGCGGTATGGCTGCGGCAATCCCGGTTGGCCGCCGGTGGTCAGGAAATGAAGGGGCCGCTGAGCTTCCGGCTGGACCCGACGCGGCGGCAGGTCATCCGCGCCGACGGCACAGTGGTCAGGCTGACCTACCTGGAATGCCGGGTGCTGCAACTGTTGCTGGCCCATGCCAATCAGGTGCTCGATTCCGGGCACATCATTGACGTGGTGTGGGGCTATCGGGGGGACGTGGACGGCGCGCTGTTGAAGAATGTGGTGTACCGTTTGCGCAACAAGATCGAGCCAGACCCGCACCGTCCCATCTATATTCAGACAGTGCCGGGGGAAGGATATCTGTTCAGCGGCTGAACCGCCGTGACGGGCGGGCGGAACCCAGGCAATGGCAGGCATGCAGGCCCTGACCGGGCCAGCGGGCCGTGCAGGCGCGCTTCCGGTCGGGGCCTCGTTTTTTTGCACCGGGTGGGAAAAACGGCGCAAGAAGCGCAGTAAGAAGCTATCCAGCGTGACAATTGCGATAAAATAGGTCGTTTTAAGACTTTTTGTGACCACTTTTGAGACCGGCTGGCGACCGGGATGTGGTTAAATCCTTTTATGAGGCTTTGCCTTGATTTAACATTTTAGTCGCTAGTAATCCGGATTGCGGTCTTGTGCATAACATTGTCGGGTGGAGTCATGTCAGGATGCCAGCCGGTCATGTTCCGTTCAAGGTCCGTTATTCATCCAGGCCGGAGCAAGACCTGAGCAGAATTGATCTAAGGTGGCTTTTATGGAACTCTCAATTGCCTCTTCAATGTTCGCCAGTAACTGGACTCGTCGCCAGGCCGCGGGTACGCCGCCCTACGCGAGCCCTGAACAGGCCGGGGGAGTCAGAGTCAGTGTGATCATCCCGGCGATGAACGAAGCCGAAAACCTGCCGTACGTCCTGCCGCGCATCCCGCAGTGGGTGTACGAGGTCATTCTGGTGGACGGGCACTCCAAAGACAACACGATTGAGGTCGCCCGCCAGCTGTATCCGGGCATCCGCATCCTGATGCAGGAAGGGCGCGGCAAGGGCGCCGCCCTGCGTACCGGCTTCGCCGCCGCCACCGGCGACATCATCGTCATGCTCGACGCAGACGGCTCCACCGATCCGGGCGAAATCCCGTCCTACATTGGCCCCCTGCTGGCCGGGGCGGATTTCGTCAAGGGGTCGCGCTTCCTGCAGGGCGGCGGCACCGCCGACATGGAACTGTACCGGCGGCTGGGTAACCTGGCCTTTGTCCTGATGGTCCGTGTCCTGTGCGGCGGTAGCTACTCTGACCTGTGCTATGGCTATAACGCCTTCTGGGCGCATGTCGTGCCGGTGCTTGATCTGGACGCCGATGGCTTCGAGATCGAGACGCTGATGAACGTGCGTGCGCTGCTGCGCGGCCTGCGGGTGGCGGAAGTGCCCAGCTTCGAAGCGCGGCGCATCCACGGCCAGAGCAACCTCAAGACCATCCCGGTAGGTATCCGCGTCCTCAAGACGATCCTGCGGGAACGCTTCCTGACTCGCCGCCCGCCGGTGGTGGTGGAAGAGCCGGTCAGCGCGGTGGCGGCGGGCCAGTACATGGACGCCGGGCGCTAACGGATGGGGTCTATGGCTCAGGCGGTTGCCGATATCAGCGTGGTCATCTGCGCTTACACGGAAGCGCGCTGGCAGGAGCTGCTTGCTGCTGTGGATTCGGTGCAGCGGCAAGCGCTCCCGCCGCGGGAGATCGTCGTGGTCATCGATCACAACCCGGCGTTGCTGGCGCGCTCCCGTGCGCAGTTTGGCCCTGAGGGCGTCGTGGTGGTGGAAAACCGGCAGGCGCAGGGGTTATCCGGCGCACGCAACAGCGGCATTGCCGCGGCGCGGGGTGAGATCATCGCCTTTGTGGATGAAGACGCGGTGGCCGCGCCCGACTGGCTGGAACGCCTCAGCGCGGCTTACGCCGATCCGGCGGTATTGGGAGTGGGCGGGCTGATCGAGCCGCTGTGGCTCGCTGGCCGCCCGGCCTGGCTGCCGGAGGAATTTCAGTGGGTGGTCGGGTGCAGCTATCGCGGCCTGCCGGAGTCAACGGCGCCGGTGCGTAACCTGATCGGCTGCAACATGTCCTTCCGCCGGGAAGTGTTTGAGGCCGTAGGCGGTTTCAGGGACGGGATCGGGCGCATCGGTACGCGCCCGCTGGGCTGCGAGGAAACCGAGCTGTGCATCCGCGTCCAGCAGCGCTGGACAGAGGGCGTGTTGCTCTACGAGCCAGGCGCGCGCGTCCTGCACCGTGTCCCGGCCAGCCGGGGGCGGATCGCATATTTCATGTCACGTTGCTATGCCGAAGGGCTATCCAAGGCGCTGGTGGCGCGTTTTGTGGGCAGCCGGGACGGGCTGGCCAGTGAGCGTTCGTATACGCTCAGGACGTTGCCGCGGGGTATCTGGCGCGGTGTGGGGGACGCCCTGCGCCGCGATCTAGGAGGGCTGGCGCGCGCGGCCATGATTGTCGCCGGGCTGGCCTGGACTGTAGCTGGTTATGTGGTAGGCAGGGTGCAGTTATGGCGGTTTAAGCCCGATCACGCCGGGAAGGCGTTGACCGGCAGGGAACAGGTTTACTCAGAGACGGCGCCGTAATCCCAAATAGAAGGTTTGTAGAAATTCTTATGACAATTGATACCCCCCTGCGTGTGCTGCAGGTGACCGCCCGCTACTTTCCACTGGTGGGGGGCACCGAGATGCATACCTTCCAGGTAGCCAGCCGGCTGGCTGCCAGCGGGATAGATGTTACCGTACTTACCACTGACCCCGGAGGCCAGCTATTGCCCGTTGAGGACATGGCGGGCGTACCGGTGCGCCGAGTGCGTGCCTGGCCGAAGGGGCGCGATTACTACTTCGCGCCCGGTCTGGCCCGCGTGATTGCGGAGGGGCGCTGGGATGTGGTGCATTGCCAGGGCTACCATACGCTGGTCGCGCCGCTGGCCATGCTGGCGGCTCTGCGTGCCCGGGTCCCCTATGTGCTCACCTTCCACAGCGGCGGGCATTCCTCCCGACTGCGCCAGGCTCTGCGCGGCGTCCAGATCGGCATGCTGCGCCCGTTGCTGGCCCGCGCCAGCCGCCTGATCGCCGTCTCGGAGTTTGAACGTCGTCACTTCAGCGCGCTGCTACGACTGCCCGCCGGGAAGATCGTCGTCATCCCCAACGGCTCCGACCTGCCGCGTCTCCCCCGGCAACCGGCTGTATTGTCGGACAGTCTTATTGTCTCGGTGGGACGCCTGGAGCGTTACAAGGGCCACCAGCGCGTGATCGCCGCCCTGCCCGGCGTGCTGGCCCGTCAGCCAGAAGCGCGGCTGCGCATTGTCGGTACGGGGCCATACGAGCCGGAACTGCGGCGGCTGGCGGTTGAGCTGGGCGTGGCTGAGCGCGTGGAGATCGGGGCGATTTCCAGCGCCGACCGGGAGGCGATGGCCCGCCTGCTGGCCAGCGCCGGGGCCGTGGCCCTGCTCAGCGACTACGAGTCACAGGGGCTTGGCGCGACCGAGGCGCTGGCGCTGGGCTGCCCGCTGCTGGTCAATGACGCTTCGGCGCTGAGCGATCTGACTCGCTACCCGCTCGTGCGGGCTGTCCCGCCGGATGCCGGGCCGGAAGCAGTGGCCGGGGCGTTGCTGGAATTGCTGGCGCTGGATCGCAACGCAGACGCGGGCGCGGTCGCGCTACCGACGTGGGAAGCGTGCACGGCTGATCTGCTGGCGCTGTACCGATCGATCGTCAGGCCCGGCGTCGGGGATGCGCCGCGCCAGACACCGCTATTGCAGGAGGCGCCCGATGCCGCTCGCTGATCGGTGGTCGCGCCGGGAGTTCCTGTGGTGCGCCGGTGTGCTGGCGCTTGCCACGAGCAGCGGTTTGATCGCCAGTGCAACTGCGGAACGGCCCGTGTTTGTCGCCTGGGGGCAGGAGGATGTGACCCTTGCGCGGCTGGCATGGCCGTTTGCTGACTTCCCCGCTTCCACCGGCGAAGAGCCGGGCGAGAGAGGGCGATGATGACCATTCGTGAAGTCGCTGCTGCGGCCACACCGAACGAGGGACGGCTGATCTGGAACGCCAACGATCAAACGCTGGCGGCGCGCCTGGATAGCCTGGCTCTCAACGTGCGTCAGGCTCCTTATGGCGCACGGGGCGATGGCCTGGCTGATGATCGCCCGGCTATCCAGGCGGCCATTGATGCGTGCAGCGCCGCTGGCGGTGGTCATGTCTTCCTGCCGGCGGGCGTCTACCGCGTCGATGGGCCGTTGTTGCTGCGCGATGGGGTCAACCTGCTGGGCGCGGGGATGAACGTGGCGACGATCCGGCTGGGCGATGGCAGCCGCGGCCCTGTCCTGACTGACTCGGCGGCGGGCCGGGCCGGAGCCTACGCCTTCGGACGGGTGCATCTGGCCGACTTTGCCATCGACGGCAATCGGGAGCACTGCCCGGAGGGCGGGGAAGGGCTTTTCACCACCGCCTACTACAGTTTCTTCGAGCGCCTGTATATCCACGATTGTCAGGGGCACGGGCTGCGCATCGGTTTTTCCGGCATGGCCAACCGGGCCAGCCAGGATAGCGTGACCGGCTGCCGGATCAGCGATTGTGGCGGGGCGGGGGTGCTGCTGGACATCAACGGCATCGACCACGTGGTGGCCCAGTGCTACATCCATGATTGTGAATATGGCGTGGAAATCCATAACGGCGGCGTGCGGGTGGTCAACAACGATCTGTACGGCAACCACCGGGCGGCCATCCTGATCACGCAGACGGCCTATAGCGTGATCGTGGCGGCCAACGATCTGAACGCCAACCGCCAGCATGGGATCATCGTCACCCGCACCACGCAGGCTGACTCCGGCCCGTGGGGGCAACTCCTGATCTCCGGCAATGCGATCCTGGGCGACCGGCTGGAACAGGATAACGCCTTCGACGGCATCTTCGTGGAAAGTGATGTTCCGGCGGGCATCAGCAAGCTGACCATTGTCGCCAACAAAGTCTTTACGCTGGGCGGGCCGATTCGCTTCCGTTACGGTGTACACCTGGCGCGTCATGTGACCAAGACCATGTGCAGCGCCAACCACATTCACAATGCCGCTGCCGGGATGTACGCCGTCGGCCCGACGTGTTCCGCCGTGGAGATCGACAGCCTGGGCGGGGGCGTGCTGGAAGCACCGCCGTTGCCGGAAAGCGATGCGGTGCTGGTTAACCCGTTTCACGCCCCGGTGATGGTTTATCTCAGCGGCGGGGTGGTCAGCGATGTGGCTATCGCCGGGCGATCCACCCGTCTGCCGGGCGGCAGCTTTCGCCTGGCGGCGGGGCAGACGATCAGCGTGACCTACACCGCACCGCCGTCGTGGACCTGGATTGCAGATTGACGGGCCTGATCGCAGGCCCGGAGGCATGATGAACAAGGCGCAGTCTTTGACCGAATCGTGGTTTGCCGCCCTGGAAAGCGCAGGCGTGCGCTGGTGTGTGCTGCACCGGGGCGAGTTGCCCGGCGCGGCGGGCGAAGAGCTGGACATTCTGGTGGGGCCAGCCGACAGGGCTACCGCAGAATGTTCCCTGGCGGCGCTGGACTTCCTGCCTCTCTCCAATCAGGCGCAGGCTACCCGGCGCGACTGGCTGGCCTACGCTGCCCCGTCGGCCTGCTGGGTGCGGGTCAATGTGCTGACCCGCCTGACGTACGGGCCGCGCCTGGTCTGCTCTCCTGAGGTCAGCGCGGGTGTCCTGGAGCGCCGTTTGCGCCAGGGGACGGTATATAGCCCTGATCCGGACGACGCCTTCTGGCATTTGCTGCTGCGCTGCCTGCTGGTTTCCGGCGAGATCGGGCCAGGGGAGCGCGCTCACCTGTTGTCGCTGAGCACCGCAGCTTGTCCTGACGGCCCCCTGGCTGCCATCCTGCCGGGCGATTGGCCGGCGGAACATCTGCTTGCCGCCACGCGTGCGGGCGACTGGGACAGCCTGGCGCAGATCGCAGCGCGCTGGCCCGCCCGGCGTACGTCTGGCTGGCGCGATGCGCTGACCCGTGTACTGGGCCGGTTGCCGGCGTGGAGTCATCCGCCAGGGCTGAACGTGGCCCTGCTGGGGCCGGATGGCGCGGGCAAGTCGACCATTGTGGAGGCCGTGCAGCGCAGTTTCTACTTCCCGGTGCGCACGCTGTACATGGGCCTGAGCGAGGAGCGCGTGCCGCTGGTGAAGCGGCTGCAGCCGCGAGCGCTGCGTGGGCCGGTTTTTCTGCTGGTGCTGTGGGCGAACTACCTCGCTGCGCTGGTACACCGGGCGCGGGGGCGGCTGGTCATCTTCGACCGTTACACCTATGACGCCCTGCTGCCGCCGCGCCAGCGACTCTCGCCGTTGATGGCGGCCTCGCGCTGGTTGCGCGCCCATCTGCTCCCGCCGCCTGATCTGGTGCTGGTGCTGGATGTCCCCGGCGCGGTGATGTACGCCCGCAAGGGCGAGCACGATCCGGCTCATCTGGAAGCCGAGCGGCAGGATTATCTGGCGCTCCAGCGGCAGATCGCCAACGCCGAGATCGTCGATGGTGCGCGATCGCCGGGCGCGGTCGGCGCGGACGTGGTAGCCCGTATCTGGCGGCGGCAGGTGCTGGCCTGGAAGGAAGGGCGCTCATGAGCACAGCCCAACCCCTGCCTGCCGCGGCTATGCAGGTTGCCCCCGCAGAAGCCCACAGCGCCACTGCCCGCCACATCCGGGGATCGAGTCTGCTGCTGGTCGGCAAACTCCTGGCGCAGGTGATGGAGTTCGGGGCGCAGGTGTTGCTGGTGCGCGCCCTGAGCAAGGCTGACTACGGCGCGTTCAGCTATGCGCTGTCCTTTGCCCTGCTGTGCAAAGGGATCGCCATGTTCGGCCTGCCGGATACGCTCTCGCGCTTCATCCCGTTGTACCGCGAGCACCGCCAGCATGACCGGCTGCTCGGCGCGCTGGTGCTGGCCTTCGCCACCGTGATCGGGCTGGGGCTGCTCATAGCCGCCGGTCTCAACGTGGGGATCAACGTCTTTGACCTCAAGCCTACCGACGACCCGGCGGCGCTGAGCCTGCTGGCGATCATGGCCTTCCTGATCCCGATTGAAGCCCTGGATGGGTTGCTGACCAACCTGTTCGCAGCGCTTGCCAGTCCGCGGGTGATCTTCTTCCGCCAGTCAGTGCTGGGGCCGGGTTTGCGGCTGGCGCTGGTGGTAGCCCTGACCGCCCTGCAGGCTGACGTGCTGTTCCTGACGATCGGATACCTGCTGATCAGCCTCCTCGGGGTGGCGCTGTACGGGATGATGTTCGCCCGCACCCTGCGCGGGCAGGATTGGCTGGCCGGGCTGCGGCTGCGCGCCCTGCGTTACCCGGCCCGCGAGATCTACGGTTTTGCCATCCCGCTGCTGGCTTCTGTGCTGGTCTGGCTGGTGATCGAGTCTTCGGATGCGCTGCTGCTGGGCTACTTCCACAACACAGAGGCGGTGGCCAGCTTCCGCGCTGTACTGCCGATGGCTCGCCTGAACCAGGGCGTGATCCTGACCTTCGCCCTGCTCTACACGCCACTGGCGGCGCGCCTGTACGCCCGCCGCGATCACAGCGGGCTGGCCGACCTGTACTGGCAGACGGCGCTGTGGATGACCGTGCTTTCGCTGCCGATCTTCCTGCTGACCTTCTGCTTTGCCGGGACGATGACGGTGCAGGTGTATGGCCCGCGCTACGCCGATTCGGTGCCGATCATGGCGCTGCTCTCGCTGGGTTATTTCTTCCACACGGTGCTGGGCTTTAACGGGCTGACGCTCAAGGTGTACGGGCGACTGCGCTTCACCGTGGCCGTGGATGTGGCCGCTACGGTGGTCAATGTGATTGTCAATCTGGCGCTGATCCCTCCCTATGGCGTTCTGGGGGCGGCGGTTGGCTCAGCCTCGACGCTGATCGTGCACAACCTGCTCAAGCAGTACGGCCTGTGGCGCTACACCGGCATCTCGTTATTCCGCCGTCAGTACGCGCTTGTCTATGGCATGGCGGCGCTGGTGGCGCTGGCGCTGCTGGGACTGCAGATCGCCATCCTGCCGGAAAGCCTGCCGCTGGCGCTGGCGCTGGGCGCGGCGGGCAGCCTGGTCGTGCTGGCTGTGAGCTGGCGGGCGCTGGCTGTCGGGCAGATGTTCCCGGAACTGGGCCGCTGGCCGCTGGTGCGTAGCGCCCGGCGTGTGTTCACCCGTGTGGGTTGAGGAGGCGGTCATGGGCGTCAATGCGTCGGCGCTGGGCCTGCAATGGATGCCGCGGCTGGGTAAATCCTGGCGGCGCTGGATCAACCGCCATGCGCTGCGCCAGGTCGTGGAGATGACCCCGGCCATCCTGCGGGCGGTCCCGCCGCTGCCGGGGTTACCCGCGCCGGAGACCTGGCGGGTGGGGCGGGCCGACTGGACGCTGACCGACGTGATTGTGCTGGCGGTTGGGCCAGAGGACAGCGCACCGGCGGCCATCATCAAGCTGCCGCGCAGCGCCGCCGGGGCGGAGAGCCTGCGCCAGCAGGCGACGATCCTGGGCGCACTGCGGGCTGATGAACGCCTGGCTGACTGGCTGACTCTGACTCCGGAGCTGCTGGCCAGCGGCCAGCTTGACGGCCAGCCCTACTTTGTCGAGCGCGCCCTGCCCGGCATTGAAGCACGGCTGCTGCTGCATGACCGGGCCGCTGAGGAGCGCCTGCATCACGCCGCAGTGCAGGCCGTTGCTTCGCTGCATCGGCGCACGCAGGCGACGATCCGGGTTGACGCAGCAGCGCTTGAGCGCTGGGTTGAACGGCCAGCGGGCGCTTTGCTGCGACTGGCCGTCAACCGTCCGCACGCCCGCCGGAATGAGGATGCGCTGGCGCGCCTGCGGGCGGAACTGGGCAGCTTCCTGGCTGGGCGGACGCTGACAGTGAGCTGGATTCACGGCGATTTCTGGGCCAGCAATCTGCTGGTCAGGGCTGATGGCAGCGTGATCAGCGGCATTGTGGACTGGGACCGCGCTGCGCCGCAGGAATTGCCGGCGTTCGACATCCTGCACCTGCTTATCCAGCGGCGCAAGCTGCTGGCCGGGCAGCGGGAGATGGGGCCAGCCGTCAACGATCTGCTGCGCGGTGCGGGCTGGACGACCCGTGAACAGGCGCTGCTGGCCGAATCGGCGGCAGCGCCGGCGCTTGAGCCTGAAGCCGGGCGCGCCCTGTTGCTGCTGTACTGGTTGCACTATCTGGCGTTGTATCTGGCGCAGAATCCGGCCCGCGCCTGGGATGAGGGCTGGGTTTCCAACAGTCTTGAGGTGGTACTGCAATGTCTGTAGCCAAGCTCGATCCCCGTACGCTCGCTGCGCCGGTCACCGGCAACGGCCACCATCGCGTGGTCGATCATGTCCTGCATGGTCTGGTTACCATCCGCCTGATCGACCCACCGGAGTCGGCGTTGCGGGCGCTTCGCCGTGTGCTGGGGCCGTCAACGGGCAGCGCCGCCGCCGAGCCGGATATCACCGTGACCTTTGTCGACCGGCTCCCGACGGTCGGGACGTTGCGTACAATCGGCCTGAACGACGCCGCCTTCGACGACGCCCACTTCTACCGCGTGGATGAATTCGGCCACCGGACGCAGATCGACTTCGGGGCGCTGGGCGAGCCAGGCGAGATTCTGTGTGAGCGCGGCGTCAGTGTGATCCCGCTGCTGGTGCCCATCCTGGGTCTGCGTCTGCTGGCGAAGGGGTACGTGTTGCTCCATTCGGGCGCCTTTGTTTATGAAGGTGTCGGGGTGCTGGTCACTGGCTGGGAAAAAGGCGGCAAGACAGAAACGCTGCTACCGTTCATGGCCGCCGGGGCGCATTACCTCTCCGACGAATGGACGATTGTCTCCCCGGACGATGGCCTGCTTTATGGGCTTTCCGGGATGACGCAGGTGTGGAGCTGGCATCTGCGCCAGCTGCCAGAGTTCTGGGCGCGTATCCCGGCGGCGGATCGCCAGCGCATCCGGGCAATGCGGCTCTACCAGCGGATGTACCGGGCGCTACCGGAATCCGTGCGCGGGGGCGGGATCGCCGCCGGGTGGTTGCACCGGCTGAGTCTGGAGGGCGGCTATCCGCTGCTGGGCCAATCGCGGGTCGCGCCGGAACTGATCTTCCGCGATCACCTCTGGCAGGGATCGGCGCCGTTGGATCGGCTGTTCCTGGCGACGGTCGCCTCCGGCCCGACGGCTGTCCTGCCGGTGGAAGCAGCGGAGATCGCCCGGCGTATGGCGGCGTCGCTGGCCTACGAGCGCCGCACGCTGTGGATTGCCTATCAACAGTCGCTCTACGCCTTCCCGGAACGACGCAACATGTTGCTGGAGTCGGCTTCGCTGCGTGAGCGCGAGCTGTTGCTGCGCCTGTTCGCGGGCCGGACGGCGCATGAGATCCGCCATTCTTATCCGGCGGATCTGGCTGAGATTTATCGGATGGTACGGCCTTATGTGGTGGAGGATGATCGATGAACGTTTTCGGGATGATCCGGCCGCGGCTGCGGCGGCGCGTGTTCAGGCGCAGACTGCTCGCTATCATCAACCTGACGCTTATCCTGGCCTTTCTGCTGGCGGGGGATGTCTTCGCCGGGACGGCCATCGATGTTGGCTACCGCGACCACGCCTACTACGCCAGCGGGGTCACCCATCCGACTGCAGAAAAGCCACAGAGCAAGCTGTGGTTTAATGATGGCCTGTGGTGGGGCGTTCTCTTTCATCGCACCAGCCAGGAATACCGTATCTACCGCTACGATGTGCCCACGCACACCTGGACGGATACCGGCGTCCTGGTGGACGAGCGCAACAACTCCCATGCTGACGCGCTGTGGGATGGGACACGCCTGTACATTGCCACCGCCGGGCCGGGTAATACCACCAGCGCCGATAGCGCCCGCATCCTGCGCTACAGCTACAACAGCGCCAGCAAGACCTACACGCTCGACTCCGGCTTCCCGGTCACCATCACCAGCGCCGGGATGGAAGCGATTGTGCTGGACAAGGATAGCACCGGCAAGCTATGGGTGGCGTATACGCAAAACGCCAGAGTCTATGTCAACCGCACGGTGGGGAATGACCTGACCTGGGGGACGCCGTTTATCCCGCCGGTCAATGGCACGACGGTTGGCAGCGACGACATCGCCGCCGTGATCGCTTACGATTCCAAGATCGGGGTGATGTGGAGCAACCAGGTTAGCGATGCGATCTTCTTCGCCGTGCATCGTGACGGCGATCCTGACAACGTGTGGCAGGCCAGCCGGACGGCAATCCAGGGGCCGAAGACCGCCGACGATCACCTGAATATCAAGCAGCTGGTCGCTGATTCCAGCGGGCGGGTGTTCGCTGTGGTCAAGACCTCCCTCAGCGATCTGCCGAACCCGAACCCTAACGCCCCGCTGATCTTCCTGCTGGTGCTGGATAGCGCTGGCAACTGGAGCAACTATGTGTTTGGTCGGGTCGGCGACGATCACACCCGGCCCATCGTGGTCATTGATGAACAGCATCGCCAGCTGTACGTCTTTGCCGCCGTGCAAATCGGGGGCGGGACGATCAACTCCGGCAAGGCGCTGACGGCCATCTACTACAAGCAAACCAGCCTGGATAATATCGCTTTCCCGCCGGGGAAGGGGACGCCGTTCATTGCTGATGCCACGTATAACCATCTTTACGATCCCACCTCGACCAAGCAGCCGGTGAACGCCACAACCGGCTTGCTGGTTCTGGCGGCGGACCTGAGCGCCGATTACTACGTTCACAACTATATGCCGCTGGGAGGCGGCAGTCCCACGGCTACGCCTACCAGCACAGCAACCGCGCCGCCGACGAATACACCGACGAACACGCCCACGAGCACGCCGACGCTGACGCCAAGCAACACGCCGACCAACACACCGACGAATACGCCGACGAGCACGCCGACGTTGACGCCAAGCAACACGCCGACCAACACACCGACGAATACGCCGACGAGCACGCCGACGCTGACGCCGAGCAATACGCCGACCAACACACCGACGAATACGCCTACGAGCACGCCGACGCTGACGCCGAGCAATACGCCGACCAACACACCGACGAACACGCCCACGAGCACGCCGACGCTGACGCCGAGCAACACGCCGACCAACACACCGA
>JAIOAT010000044.1 GCA_019873685.1 Chloroflexota bacterium | reverse complement strand
GCCACCAGCTCGCTCACGCTGCTGCCCATCATCCCGAAGAACATCTGCGGGAAGAGACCGATCCAGAAGATCAGGACGATCAGCGGCACCAGCGCCACCAGTTCCTTCCAGGTCAGCGGCTGGGCGGCCAGCGCCTCGTTTTCTGGCTTGTCCAGCGGCCCCATGAAGATCTTCTGGAACATGTACAGCAGGTACACGGCGGCCATGATCACGCCGAACGCGGCGAAGAACGTGAAGAAGAAACCCAGTACCGGGCTGCCAAACGAGCCAAGCAGGATCGTGAACTCGCCAACAAAGCCGTTCATCCCCGGCAGACCCATGCTGCTCAGGACGATGATCAGGCTCAGCCCGCCGAAGAGCGGCAGCGCCTTCCACACCCCGCCGAAAGCGTCCAGGGCCTTGGTGTGGCGGCGCTCATAGAGGATGCCGACGAGGATAAACAGCCCGCCCGTGCTGATCCCGTGGTTGACCATCTGCAGGATGCCGCCGGAGATGCCCGCCGCGTTGAGGGCGAAGATGCCCAGCATGACAAAGCCCAGGTGGCTGACCGAGGAATAGGCCACCAGCTTCTTGGCGTCTTTTTGCGCGTAGCTGACCCATGCGCCGTAAATGATCCCGATCACAGCCAGGACGGCGATCAACGGCGCGGCCTGCACGCTGGCCTGCGGGAAGAGCGGCAGGTTAAAGCGCACAAAGCCGTAGGTGCCCATCTTCAGCAGGACGCCAGCCAGGATGACCGAGCCAGCCGTCGGAGCCTGCACATGCGCATCCGGCAACCAGGAGTGCAGCGGCCACATCGGGACCTTGATGGCGAAGGCGATGGCGAAACCGGCGAAGAGCAGCATCTCCGCGCCCGCCGGGTAGACGAGCGTCCCGTTGCGCACCTGCGCGATCAGCTCCGGCAGGGCGAATGTCCCGCCCATATTGCCCAGGAACAGGATGGCGATTAGCATCAACAGGGAGCCGGCCATCGTGTACAGGAAGAACTTGACGGCGGCGTAGACCCGGTTTTCCGCGCCCCAGATGCCGATCAGGAAGTACATCGGCACCAGCGTGACCTCCCAGAAGATGTAGAACAGGAAGAGGTCCTGGGCCACGAACACGCCGATCATGGCGAATTCCAGCAGCAGCATGAAGACGTAGTACAGCTTGACCCGATCCTTGATCGAGTCCCAGCTCACCAGGATCGACGCGGGCATGATGAAGGCTGTGAGCAGCACCAGCAGGATGCTCAGGCCGTCTACGCCGACATAGTAGCTGATGCCCCACGCCGGGACCCAGTTGTAGAACGTGACCAGTTGTAGATCAGGGTTGGCGTGATCCATGGCCAGCGCCAGCAGAATGGTCAGGATGAAGGTGACCAGTGTGGTACCCAGCGCTACCCAGCGGATAGCTTCCTCGCGCGCTCTGGGGATGAAGAGCAGCACGAACATCCCCACCAGCGGCGCAAACAGAGCCACGGTTGTGAGCGAGATTGCGGTGTTTTCCATCATCAATCGGTCTCCCGTATCAAGAACGCTATCCGCCCAGCGCCTGCTGTAGCAGCGGCGCCACCAGCAGGACAACAATCAGTAACGCGCCCAGCAACACACTCAGCGCGTACACGCGCACATAACCGGTCTGCAGGCGGCGCACCGCGCCACCGGCCCGACGCACCAGCCGCCCCAGCCCGTTGACCGCGCCATCGATCAGGCCCAGGTCAACCGGCGTGGCCAGCACCCGGCCCAGCGCGTTATAGGCGTCGCGGATCAGTACGTCGTGCACAAAGTCATGCAAAAAGGCCCAGTCCAGCCGGTCGCCCAGCCAGGCCGCCGCCCGGTTGAACGGCTGCTCCAGGTAGCGGTCGTAGGTCTCGTCCCAGTATAGCCGGGCGTTGGCCAGAGTGAAGATGCCCGCCGTTTGCGGGTTGGCCTCCAGCGGGTCGCGGGTGCCCTGCACCACCGCCTGTCGGCGGTAGAGGATGCGCGCCAGGTAGATCATGGCCAGCGCGCCGAACACGGCGATGAAAGCCAGCAGCATGTTGGCCGACCCCGCATGGGCGTAGACCACCGTGTGCGCCAGAAAGTCGGTGAAAACGTGGTTAGGGACGATCCGGTCGACCACCCAGAAGCCCGTCGGGACGTTGATCAGGCCGATCAGGGTTGAGCCGATGGCCAGCACGATCAGGACGTTGACCATCACGTTCATGCCGCCGCCGCGTTCCCCGGCGTACTTGGCGGCTTCCGTGCGCGGCTCGCCGTGGAAGATCATGTACACCTGGCGGCCCATGTAAAAGGCCGTGAAGAGCGCCGAAACCAGCAACAGGCCAAAGGCAATATACCCTTCCAGCCGCCCGTTCAAAAAGCCGACCTTCAGCGCGTCAAGAAGAATCTCATCCTTGGACCAGAACCCGGCGAAGGGGAAGATGCCTGCCAGGGCCAGCATGCCGATCAGGTAAGCGCGGTAGGTGCGCGGCATGCGTTCCTTCAGCCCGCCCATAAAGCGCATATCCTGCGGATCAAAAGGCAGGTCGGGCAGGTCATCGCTGTGGTGGCCGCCGTATTCGTGGGCTACCTCATGGGCGTGATGATGGCCGTGTTCCATGGCGTGGATCACCGCGCCGGAACCGAGGAAGAGCAGCGCCTTGAAGAAGGCGTGGGTTACCAGGTGGAACATGGCTGCCGCGTACGCGCCCAGCCCTGCCGCCGCCACCATGAAGCCAAGCTGGCTGACCGTGCTGTAGGCCAGCACGCGCTTGATGTCCCACTGACCCAGGGCGATGAAGCCGCCAACCAGAGCGGTGAAAGTGCCCACCAGGGCCACCACCGCGCTGCTGACCGGCGCGGCGTGGAACAGTACATTGCTGCGCACGATCAGGTAGACGCCCGCCGTGACCATCGTGGCGGCATGGATGAGGGCGCTGACCGGCGTCGGGCCGGCCATCGCGTCTGGCAGCCACACAAACAGCGGAATCTGGGCGCTCTTGCCGGTCACACCCAGCAGCATGAGCAGCGTCGCCAGCGTGATCACCGTGCCAATCGGCAGCGTGAACGGCCCGAAGTGCACCTCCGCGCCCTGCTGCAGCATCATCTCCGCCTGGTTGAAGACGCCCATCGTCGCCGAGAGCGGCAGGCCTTCAGCGGCAGCGGGTGTCCCCGCTTCGCCTTCGCTGTGGGCGGCTTCTGCCTCGCCATGAGTTGCCGCCTCGCCGTGCGCGGGCAGGATGGGCACCTCGCCCGGTTTGTAGTAATCCAGCGTGCCGAAGGTCCAGAAGATCAGGAAGATCGCCAGCAGCAGGCCAAAGTCCCCGATCCGGTTGACGATCATGGCCTTGCGCCCGGCCAGCGAATTCTTCCAGCCCACTGTCCCGAACTTCCTGTCCGGCTGGCGCTTATCCCACCAGAAGCTGATCAACAGGTAGGAGCACAGCCCTACGCCCTCCCAGCCGACAAACATGACCAGGAAGTTGTTGCCGGTGACCAGGATCATCATGAAGACGAGGAACAGGTTGAGGTAGACGAAAAAGCGGGGGAAGAGCGGGTCGCCGTGCATGTAGCCGGTGGCGTACAGATGGATCAGAGAGCCGATCCCGGCCACCACCAGCATCATCGTCACGCTGAGCGTATCCACGCGGAACTGCCACTTGATGTCCAGCGCCGCTTCCGGAATAGTGATCCAGTTAGCCAGCGGGCGAATCTCGATCACCGCCGCCTCATAGCCGTTGGCGGCCAGGGCCATCCATAGCAGGATGGCTACCGCAAAAGCGATCGCCGCCGCGCCTACCGCGACAATGCTGACCCCCCGTTCACCCAGGTACTTGCCCAGGAAGAGGTTGATCAGCAGGCCGATCAGCGGCACAAAAACCACCAGCGGGACGAGTTGTGGGAAGTTTTCCATAAGGACACGCCTATCACATCAGGTCAGTCGGAAGCGCGTTCAAAGCTGGTCGGGCAACCATCGCCGCAAGAAACCCGTTGGAGTTCGGCCTGTTGTCTCAGCTTAACCTTTCAGGTTGTGCAGGTCGTCGATGTTGATGCTTTTGCGCGTGCGGAAGATGGAGACGATCAGGGCCAGACCCACCGCCACTTCCGCCGCGGCCACCGTCATCACAAAGAACACAAACACCTGCCCGTCCACCTGGCCCCACTGCCGGGCCAGAGCGACCATGGCCAGGTTGCCCGCGTTAAGCATCAGCTCTACCGACATGAAGATCACGATGGCATTGCGGCGGATGAGCACGCCGAGCGTGCCCATCACGAAGAGCACCGCGCTCAGCATCAGGTACAGGTCAGTCGGGACGAAGATGGTCGGTTCCATAGGGCAGCGTGTTCCTTCCGTCGGGCAAGGCTCAGTCGCCGGACTTCGGCGTGGTGACCGGGCGGGTCGGTTCCTGGGTGGGCGTGGTCAGGGTGGCTGTTGGCGCGCCGATCAGCGGGCGCAGCACCACCGGGCGGCGCGGGCGGCTTTCCTGGACCAGGTCATGGCGGGCCAGCACCACCGCCCCGATCATGGCCGCCAGCAGCAGCACCGAGACCATCTCAAAAGGCAGCAGGTAATCGGTATAGAGCGCCTGAGCGACCATATCCGGGCTGCCAAAGAGCGGCTGGGCCGCCTGCGCCACGTGCACCGGTGCTATCCGGCGTGTGCCGCTGGGCAGTTGTTCCGGAGCCGCGATCAGCAGGTTGTTGGTGCCTTCCATCAGCGGCAGGTCACGGTAGGTCGCCAGCGGGCGATCCCCGGCACTGCCAGTCTGCTGAACCGCCAGCGTGCGCGCTTCGGCGGCATCGACCAGCAGGGTTTCCACCGGCTCGGCAAAGCCCGCGCTGGCGATCAGCACAGTGGTATCGTCAGCGGAGGGCAGCCCCGGATCAACCAGATCGATGGCCGGGACATCCGGCAGGGCGTTAAGGATGGTCAGGCGGGCCTGGTTGGGGCCAGGCGGCAGGGGGTTGTCTTCCAGGCGTACCAGTTGAAAGACGCCATTGGCTCCGACCGCCACCATGGTGACCACGTCGCCGTTCGAAAGAACCAGTTCGCCCAGGATAGCCGCCGATTCGGTGGCCGGATCAGCGCCCGCCGGGAAGACAGTCACGCCATAGGTCCCGGCGGCCAGGGAATGGTAATCGGTAGCCTCGCGGAAGTTCACGCCTTCCACAAAAATCTGGTTGTTCAGGTAAACATCAACCGGCGGCGCTTCCGCCGCATGGATGACGCGCACCTGCGGCGCGGCGGGCGGGGGGGTGTGGGTGTTGATCTCGCCGCTGGCCAGCGCCCAGCCTACCGTGATCAGGAAGATCGTGACCAGCACCAGAGCCGCCCGTGGCAACCAGTTGTAGATGTTGCTGGCGCCCCCGACCACGCGCTCCGCCCCCAGCAGCATAATCACAAAAAGGAACAACACCATGATTGCGCCGGCGTAGACCGCTACCTGCACCAGGGCAATGAATGGCGCACTGAGGGTCAGGAAGAAAAAGGCCACGCACATGAAGTTGAGTACCAGGAAGACGGCGCTGTGCACCGCGTTCTTGCTGACCAGCATGAACGCGGCGGACAGGATGGCGATGCTGCCGACGATGAGAAAGACGATGACTTCCGTCATACACTTCATCCTGTGGGTAAACGGATTCAGCTTGTGCAGTGTAGCGCAAATGACCCGATTAGTCCACTTCAGTTTCGGGTCCCGTCCCGCTCCGTACTCCTGTAGAAACATCGGGGGCCTTCAGCCTCTGTCAGTGGCCTCAGGCCCCGCGTCTCACCGTTCGATTAGCCAGCCTGGACGGCCTGGCCGTGACGGGCAACCGCCCGATCGAGGATGCCGTTGACCAGCTCCTCGTAGGTCCAGCCAGCGGCCCGCGCCTGGATGCACAGGTCGCTATAGCCGGGGTTGAGGCCCGGCAGCGGGTTGACCTCCAGGATGTAGGGCTTGTTGTCGTTTTCCTCATCCAGGCGGAAGTCCACGCGGGCGACATCCTTGCAGCCCGTCACCCGGAAGACCGCCGCCGCCAGCAGGCGCAGCTGCTGCTCGAACTCATCACTGATCGGCGCCGGGCAGAAGTAGTAGAAGTCTTCGGCCATCTCGACCTTCATCCTGTTGGTGTACACCCCGGCTTCTGAGGCATAGGCGCCGGTGTCTACCTCCAGCACCGGGAAGAAGGTCAGACCCTGGGGCAGCTCATTGGGCGGGGTATGATCGCTCAGACGGCGGGCCGCCGGGGGCTTGATGTTGCCGATCATGCCCAGCGTCATCTCCCGGCCTTTGATGAAGTGTTCCACCAGGATCGGCTGTTTGTACAGCCGGAGTTGTTTGGCGACTTGCTTGTGCAACTGCTCAACGGTGTAGACAATGCTTTCCGCGCTGACGCCCATGCTGGTGCCTTCCCGGCTGGGCTTGACGAACATTGGAAAGCGCAGTTCGCCGTTTTCGTCGAGCAGGTCTTCGTCGACCAGTTCGTCAGCCCGGTCGAAGACCTGAAACTCCGGCGTGGGCAGGCCGTGATACCACAGGATGCGTTTGGTCATCGGCTTGTCCAGGGCCAGGGCCAGGGTCAGAACCTGGCTGCCCGTATAGGGGATCTGGAGCATCTCCAGGATGGCCGGCACCTGCGCCTCGCGGCCATCGCCGAAATGACTCTCGGCGATGTTAAAGCAGATGTCCGGTTTGTAGGCTTCCAGGCGCTGCACCAGGTTATACGGCGGGCGGATTTGAGCCTCAAAGAATTCGGCCTCATGCCCCCCTGCCTGCAGCGCTTCACAGATGGCGTGGATAGTTTTAGGACTGTCAAGATCATCCCACTGGTCGGCGGACATGCCTTCCCAGGTGGGGGCGTTTTCCTTCAGGTTCGCCAGAACCGCAACGCGCATCGAGATTCTACCGACCTCCTCCCGGCTGGGTATGGAACAGGCTCTGCTTGCGCAGAAAGTAAGCACAGAATCCCGCGGGGGGCACACCCCGGCGGGTCAGAACTATTCTAATCGGGATCGCGCATATCGGGAATGGCGCGGTCAAAACTGCCCGGCGCGACTTTCTGCGGCGTGCCCGGCACACCGGGGGGCGGCGGATCCAGCAGTTCGGCCTTGGTGTAGATGGCGTCGCGGCGGTTGGTGAAACTCAGGCGATGCTCGTGCTCCAGCACGATGGCCTCGGTCGGGCAGGCATCCTCGCAGTAGCCACAGAAGATGCAGCGCAGCATGTTGATCTCGTAGGTCTTGGCATACCGCTCGCCGGGGCTGTAGCGTTCGTCATCGGTGTTTTCCGCTGCTTCCACCCAGATGGCGTCCGCCGGGCAGGCCGCTGCACACAGGGCGCAGCCGATGCATTTTTCCAGCCCGTTTTCGTAACGTTTGAGAGCGTGGCGTCCCTTGTAGCGTTCGGCAAAGGGCCGCTCCACTTCCGGATACTGGTAGGTCACCGGCTCCTTGAAAAGATGCTTGAGTGTCGTTGCAAAGCCACGGATGACGTTCACAGGTTCACTTCCTCCAGACTCGTCCTATCCTGTTGAGCGGCCAGTACCTTTGAATCTCTCTGCGGACTATCCCGGTCTGCTCAGCCAAGGAGCTTAAGCCCTGTGGCCTGCTGCTTGTTTTAGCGGCTGTCGCCGGAAGATCCCGCCTGTTGTTCGGCGGCGCGGGCCGCGCGGGCGGCCTCGCGCTCGCGGCGGGTTGCTTCCCAGAAGCCTTCAAAGCTCCCGCGCTGCTTCTTCAGCCAGTCGTAGAGCGCAAACGGCGCGGCTACGACCGCCCCGATGCCGTACACGATGGCCCAGCCCAGGCTGGAACGCGAATCGGTCAGGTCGTAGGCCGGGGCTGCCCGCCGGGAACGCCACAGGCCCATCAGGACGGCCAGCACCACCAGCGCAAAAGCGGTCCCCGCCAGGCCGGTATACACCGTCATGGCGGTCGAGTCTTCGGCCAGCGTCAGGACGATGGCCTGCCAGGCGACTGATAGCAGCGCCAGCGGGAACATGATCTTCCAGCCAAAGGCCATCAGCCGGTCGTAGCGGATGCGCGGCAGGGTGGCCCGTACCCAGACCATGCTGCTGAGCAGCACCACGATCTTGAGGATCATGTTGACCGGCCCCAGCAGCGGCGACCAGGTCGCCGGCAGCGGCCAGTGGTACCCACCCAGGAACATGGCCGCGAATACGGCGCTCATCGCGATCATGCCGATGTATTCCGCCGCGAAGAACAGGGCGAACTTCATGCCGCTGTATTCGGTGTGGTAGCCGCCCACCAGCTCCGATTCCGCTTCTGGCATGTCGAACGGCGAGCGATTGACCTCCGCCAGCAGGGCGGTCATCAGGATGACGGCGGCCAGCGGGTTTTGCCAGAAGAACCATCCCAGCATCAGCGCCGGTTCAGCCTGCGTTTCAATCACTTTCACCACCGACAGGCTCCCGGCGATCATGATCGGGACGAGCATGGAGATGCCCATGCTCAGCTCGTAGCTGATCATCTGGGCGCTGGAACGCAGACCGCCGTACATCGAGTACTTGCTGCCGCTGGCCCACCCGGCCAGCACCACGCCGTACGTGCCCAGACTGGTGATGGCCAGCAACCAGAGCACGCCGACGTTGACGTCGGTCAGGCCCAGCCGCACCTCGTACCACCGGCCGTCAAACCAGGGAACCAGCATGGTTGACCCCAGCGGCACCACCGCCAGGACGATCAGGGCCGGGACGGCCTTGATCATCGGCGCCAGCCAGTACATGATTTTGTCCGCGTCCAGCGGCGTGACATCTTCCTTGAAGATCAGTTTGATGCCGTCTGCGATCGGCTGCAGCAACCCCGCCGGGCCGACCCGATCAGGGCCAAGGCGATGCTGGAAACGCGCCACCAGGCGGCGCTCCAGCCAGGTGGTATAGGCGAAGCCGCCCATCAGCACCAGGAAGAACAGCAGGCTCATGACAACGGCATGCACCACGCTGCAGGTGGCGTTAGCGCTGCAGGAAACAATCAGACTCGGATCGATCATGGGCGCAGTCCTCTCGCAAAAGCGATCAGCAGCCAGCGTTCCGCACCGGCTGGAAGCCGAATGCCCGCTCCGGCGCACCGGCTGGCTTGCCGTCGCCAGCGGGCGCCTGTCTCCGGGGATTCCCGGTTCACCTGTTCATGTACTATACCGGCCATCGGACGACGCCGAAGACCGGCAGACTATGCCCTGTTGGGCCTGACCGCGCCGGATGCCGCACTGGTCATCCGTCCGGCGTCGCTAGACCGCCTCTGCAATCGCTGCCCTGGCCACTACACCCGCCGTCGGGACAAACGGCAGCGGGTCATCGCTCAGGCGCTGCGGGACCAGGACAACCCCTGCCGGCGCGTAATCATCCACCACGGCAGCGACGGTCAGGCTGGAACCGGCCACCGTGATCGTGATCGAGTCACCGGCGGCGATGCCCAGCCGGGCAGCGTCGGCGCTGTTGAGCGCGGCAAACGGCTGCGGGATGCGGCCATGCATCAGCGTGCTGGCGTAGAACTCCGGCGCGCGGTCGTACAGGCGGCGCACCGGCACGATCACCAGTTCGCCATCGCCTGCCCTGACCGGCGCTGGCGCTGCTGCCGGGCGCAGCGGCAGCCTGCCGCCGCCTTCAGCCAGGCACGGCCACTGCCGCCCTGTGCCGCCGGTCGGCGCTTTGGCCGTACCGCCATAAAAGCCCGGCGCTTCCCCGACCGGCGGGAACTGCTTTTCGACCTGCGCCAGCGCGGGATAGCTCATCTCCGCGTACTGGCTGACGCTTTCCGTGATGGCCTTCATCACCAGCGCGGCGCTATGGCGTGGCTTTGGCCCGCCCAGCCGCTGGCCGATCAGGGCCGCCACCTCCCAGGCGGGCAGGCTCTGCCCGACCGGGCCATGCAGCGTATAGAAACGCTGGACGCGGCGCAGGGCATTGGTGAAGGTGCCCTCACGCTCGGCAAAGCTCTGGATGGGCAGGGCCACTGCTGCCCGGGCCACCGTGGCGTCAGGGAACAGGCTGAGCACGATCACCGTGCTCCGGCTCAGCACGCCGGCCCAGGCCGGATCGTACGCCACATCAGCCCCGGCGATCACCAGCACCTCAGGCGGATCCTGCAGCATGGCGCGGGTTTCGGCGGCGCTGAAGCCCAGGTCAAAAGCGCCCTGGGTGTTGGCCCCCGGCCAGACCGGCACCAGGCCGTTGTTGCGGCGGCCAGCGTGCCCGGTCACGATCAGGAAGTTAGCCGCCGCCTGCAACAGGGCGCTGTGCCCCGCCGGGTCAAGGCCGTCGTCCCCGGCGAAGATCACCAGGTTGCTGGCCCTGGCCAGTGTTGCGGCGGCCTGCTGATGGGCGGCTTTGCCTTTGAGCGCTTTGCGCAGGGCAGCCAGCCCCTCGGCCCGTTCCAGAGCCGCCGGATCGGCCAGGTCATCGGCAAGCGCCGCCGCCGTGAGACCGTTGAGGACGTCTACCGCTCCGCCAAAACCGAAGCGGATCACTTCGTTGGCGTAATGCTCCAGCTTGGTGACGCGCATGTTGGCCACGATCACCGCTGCCCCACGATCGTGGGCCTGCTTGGCCTGCAGGTACCAGATCGGGGCTTCTTCCTCCAGGTCGGAGGCGATGACCAGCACGGCGTCGCCTTTGCCCAGCTCCACCAGCCGCGAGCCGCTGGCCAGCCCGACTTCCGCCACCGGGCGCGGATCGCCCAGGTTAGGCGGCCAGACGCCCAGCCGCTGGCTGCCGACCAGTTCGGCCAGCTCCCGCAGGGCGAAGAGGTCCTCATTGGTCATCATCGGCCCGCCGATGAAGCCCACGCTGCTGCCAGCCTCTTTGAGGGCTTTGCCCGCCGCCTTGATCGCGTCATCCCAGCCAGCTTCAACCAGCTCGCCACGCTTGCGGATCAACGGCGTGCGCAGCCGGTTGGGACTCATCGAGAAGTGGTGGCCAAAGCGGGTTTTGTCGGAAATCCAGATTTCGTTGACGGCTTCGTTCTGGCGCGGCAGGATGCGCTTGATCACTTTGACGCCGCCAGAATCGCGGTCCAGGCGCGTGCTGGCGACGATGTTTTCGCCGACCGGGCCATGCGGCGAGATGCTGGGCACGTCCTGTAGTTCCCAGGGGCGGGCGCCAAAGCGGAAGTCCACGCTGGTCAGCGCGCCCACCGGGCAGATGTCGGTCGTGTTGCCGCTGAAGTAGGTGTCAAAGGGCGGATTGCTGACGGTGATGATCTCCAGCCGTCGCCCGCGCTCGTGGAAGGCCAGCACGTCATCGCCCACAACTTCCGCCTGAAAGCGCACACAGCGGGCGCACTGGATGCACCGCTCGCGGTCAAGCACGATCAGGTCGCCCAGCGGGACATTCTTGGCCAGGTGCATCTTCTCTTCGAAGACCATCCGGCTGGTGCCGGGGCCGTGGCGCATGGTCAGGTTCTGCAGCGGGCACTCGCCGCCCTTGTCGCAGATCGGGCAGTCCAGCGGGTGGCTGCTGAGCAGGAATTCCAGGACATCTTTGCGGGCTTCCTGAACCTGGGGGGTGGTGGTGCGGATGTGCAGACCGGCGCGGGTCAGGGTGGTGCAGCCGGTTTCCAGCTTGCGACCCCAGCGGACCTGGGGGGTGCCGTCCGGGTTAAGGACTGGCTCGCCGGTGGCCCGGTCGCGGACTTCAAAGCCGACCTCCACCAGGCACATACGGCACATGCCTACCGCGTCCATCTTGGGGTGGTAGCAAAAGATCGGGATTTCCACCCCCGCGTACACACGGGCTGCGTCCACCAGGTTCATGCCCTCGGGCACGTCATAGGGGACGCCGTCAATATGAATGGTGATGATCTTGTCTGTCATGCGTCAGCCTTTTGCTTCCCAAACGGTCGCGGCGCCCCGGCGGAACATTCTCCGGCGGCCATCACCCGACACAAACCGGCCAGTGCACCAGCCGGTTTTATTCTAACGGATGTCATCATTTTTGCCGACATTCATGCCAAAACAAACACCGGCAACCATTGTAGCGAATACCGCTGGCGGAGTCGATTCGTCTACCCTGCCGCAGGCAGGGTGAACCAGAATGTGCTGCCCTGACCCGGCTCGCTTTCCACGCCAACCTGCCCACCCATCTTGGTCACGATGCGCAGCACAATGGATAGCCCCAGCCCAAAGCCCTGCGCTTCGCGCTTATGAAAGCGGGCGAACATCTCAAACAACCGCCTTTGGTCTTCCGGGCTGATCCCCACGCCGTTGTCCTGTACCTCGCAACGGATCATCTCCCCGGTGCGGAAGGCGCGCACGGTGATGTGCGGGGCGGTGTTTTCTCGCCCGATGTACTTGATCGCGTTGCTGATCAGGTTGGCCAGCACTTCTTCGACCCAGGGGGCGTAACCGAGCGCCTTCGGCAGATCCGGCTGCACATCAACCTGGATGCCGCGCTCCGCGATCTGGATGTGGAAGCGATCAATGGCTGCCCCGACGACATCATTCAGGTTGACTTCACTGCGCACTTCCGCCCCATTGCGCACCTGCGCCAGCAGCAACAGCGCCTCGATCATGCCATTCATCTTGTGCGCCGCGCCGATCGCTTCTTCGATGTACTGGCGGACATCCGGCGTCAGGTCTTCCTCGGCGGCCAGGCCCAGGTAGCCCAGGATCAGGCCCAGCGGGCTGCGCAGATCGTGGGCGACCGTATGGCCGAAGGAATCCAGTTCGCGGTTGCGGGCTTCCAGTTCTGCCGCGTATCGCTGGATGGTGGCAAAGGAACGGACGTTAGCGAGCGCGATGGCCGCCTGGTTGGCAAAGGCCCGCAGGTGCTCGACTGTTTCCTGGTCAAAGGCGCCCGGCTGGCTGGCGCTCAGGTTAAGGATGCCGACGACGCGATCCTCCAGGCGGATGGGCACGCAGACGCAGGAGCGGATCCAATCGCTGCCGGGCAACCGCCGCCAGCCGGGATGGGTGTGTGCATCCGCGATGAGCGCGGGCTGGCCAGTTGCGCAGACCTGTTGCAGCGATGGCAGGTCGCTGACCGGGAAGGTGGTCACTTCACGGAGGGGGACATCGCTGCCGGGAGCGCGATGCTGGCGCACCAGGCGGGCGATTCCGTTTTCGATCAGCAGGATGCTGGCCAGATCGTACGTGGTGAAGACGGCCCGCACGGCGTTTTCCAGCACATGCCTGAGCATCTCTTCGCCGTCAAGCGTGCTGTTGAGCGCCTCGGCGTTGTCGCGTAGCGCCTCAGCCAGCAGGCGCTGGCGGCGCTCCTGCTCGGCGACTTCTTTCTGGCGGGTGATGTCATCCTGGACGGCCACAAAGTGGGTGATGTTCCCTTCAGCGTCCAGCACCGGAGAGATCACGGCCTGCGCCCAGTAAAGCTGGCCGTTCTTCTTGCGGTTATGGAACTCACCGCGCCACTCCCGGCCGCTGGTCAGCCTGCGCCACAGCTCCTCGTAAACCTCCGGCGGCGACTCGCCGGAGCGTAACAGGCGCGGATTCTGGTGCAGGGCCTCGGCGGCAGTATAGCCGGTGACCGCCGTGAACGCCGGGTTGACGTACTCGATTTCACCGCGGGTGTTGGTGATGATAATGATGCTGCCGCTCTGCTCCACAGCGCGGGAAAGTGTGCGCAGTTGCGCCTCCGCCTCCACCTGGGCGGTGATGTCGCGCAGGACGATCACCCGCCCGGTCAGCCGCCCGCGCGGATCTTCCAGCGGCGAAATGCGCAGGTCAAAGTGACGCACACCGGTATCCAGCGGCAGGGTGATCTCGGTGTGGACACTGCGCACGTCGCGGGAACGGGCCAGCAGTTCCGGCATGCCCTGGAAGACACATTCGATCGACTGGCCAACCGAATCCAGGGTGAGGGTATTAACTAGGGCCAGCGCGGCGGGGTTGATGCTGACTATGGTGTTGTCGGTATCCAGGACGATCACGCCGTCGTCCATGCTGGCGACGATGTGATCGTAGGTCGTATGGGAGATGGCGAAGATGTCCTGCGCGTACAGGCTCCAGACGAGCAACAACGCACTGCCGCCCAGCACATAAGGCGTCAATTCAGCCAGGACGCCGGCAGGGATGTTCAGGATGTGCAGCACCATGACGGCGGTCGGCGGCAACCAGATCAGCAGCAAGGCCGCGAGTTGCCCCCGCGTCATCTGTGGTGAGCGCCGAAAGGTCTGTAGCAGGATGGTGATGGAGACCACCCCCAGCCCCAGCCCGAGCGTGGTGCATAGCCACACCCAGACGCCAGGCGTGTGGACGATGATCTGCGCGTTTCCGCTATCTTGGACGGTAATGGATTCCCAAAAAAGGTGGTGCTGGTCGTTGGTCAGCATCAGCGCCAGCGTGAGCGCGGAAAAGGCCAGAAACGCGCCCAAGATGGCCGGATGACGCCAGATGCGGTACCCGGCGAAGGCCAGCACAAAGACCATCCACACGACCAGCATCAGCATGGCCGTGATTGCGCGGGCGGAGTGCCATGTTATGACGGCTGCCGCTGTGGTAGCGTCAAGTTCCAGGGCGTAGCTGGCCAGCCAGGCGGCGGCCAGCAGCATCAGCGCCACAAAAGTCCGTCCGGTGGCGCCCGCCCGGCGACGCCAGGTCAGGGCGGCGCTGAGCAGCAGCAAACCAACGCCGATCAGCAATGACAGGGAATGGGGATGCAGATAGTGATCCAGGCTCATGAATTGTCCGGCGGTAATCCCGCCTCCAGGGCGTATGGCACACCGGGCGGGAATGCCGCGCCGCACTCACCCCGGCGGCCCCGCCAGCTTGCGGATCATGTCAATCAGCACGAAACCGTCGGTTGTCTCGTTGCCAACCTGCACCGGCAAACGCTCGCCTGTCTCGTAATTATACAGGCCCATGACGACCGAGTAAGTACCGACCGGCACATCGTCGCCCAGTTCTACCCAGAGCTGGTCTTCGATGTATTCGCCCGGCTCCCACAGCGAGGTGACATACTTGTTCTGGCCGGGCATATGATCCCAGGTGGCTAACAGGCGCTCGCCATCGGTGACGTGCAGGTAGATGGTGTAGTCAGTATCGACACGCCCCAGGACATGGAAGTAGATGTTGAGAACAATGCGGCGGCCCGGCCAGAAGTCACGCCCGGTGACCGCGAAGCCGAGCACCTCCGCGAACCCCGGGTAGACGACGCGTTCCGGTAGCACCCCATTATACTCTGGCTCGCTAAAACGGGCTGCGGTGTCAACCCGATAGATGTCGTAATAGAAATCGCCATCCCATTCGTGGGCCAGCAACTGCGCCAGCCGGGGCAAGCCCATCGCCCCCCGCACGGGGTTCACGCCCTGCCCGCTGGCGTTGTAGGCATTCTGCGCCTCAAAGCCATCAATGAAGTGGGTGACGCCATCATCCAGGACATGCAGGTCGGTGACCGGATCGGTGATCACCGGCAGATCGGGGAAGAAGAACGGCAGCCGCAGGTTGCCGGGGGCCACGATCTTGACCGGGCGCTCGCTGGCCGCGATCTCCTGGCGCAGCACATTGACCGTCCGCATCAGGGCATAGTTGGAGGCCAGTTGTTTGTCATCGTCCGTCTGGAGCCTGCCCTCAATCCAGTAGGGCACGACATCGCTCATTGTCCCGACCAGGCCGGGCACGATCAGCGCCAGCAGGGCCGCGTTCGCCAGCGCCCGCCCCCGCGCCGGAGTCAGTCGCCCTGCCAGCCGCGCAGCCAGCGCCAGCAGCAGCCGCGCAATCAGGAACAGCTGCAGCACGGTGATGGCAAAGGCCAGGCGCGGATGGTAGGAATACGACCAGAACCAGGTCACCCAGTAGGGCAGCAGCAACGCCAGCACCTCGGCGGCCTGCGCCAGCGCCCCGCGGTCAGCCAGTGCGCCGCCCCCGTCCCGCCACCAGCGGATTACGCCCGCTGTGTAGAGCGCCAGCCCGACCAGCAGCAGGCCGATCTCCGGGAGCGTCAGGCGGTGCGTTGGCAGCCCTCCCAGCCCCGCGGAAGGCAGGGCGCCGCCGATCATCAGCAACAGTCCGGGGATGAGCAGCCGCCTGCTGACGCGCGGCCCTTCCCGGCTCAGCAGCAGGATCGCTGCTAGCAGGGTCAGGGCGATCAACGGCAGGGTAAGCTGTCGTCCGCTGCGCTGGGCCTGGGTTAGCCAGTAGGCCGGGGGGAAGACCAGCGCCGGGTGGCCCAGCAACAGGTTGCGGATGTACCACATCCCCCCGATCGGTGCGCTGAAGACCCCGGCGACAGCGATCAGGCGGAAGTTCCGCCACAGCCGGGCGCGATCCAGCCGGGTGCGAGCGATGTCCAGCAGCCACAGCAGCCCGAAGCCCCACACAAGCGCCCCGGCGGTGGGCTTGGTCCACATGCCGCCGGCCAGCATCAACCCGGCGGTCGCCGCGTAGCGCCAGGCCCGCCCGCCTTCCGCCCGCCAGGCCAGCAACATGAATAACGCTGCCAGTGTGAAATAGAACGTCAGGGGAACTTCCAGGTCGCCAAAGCGCGACCAGTCAACATGAGGCGGAAAGAACGCCCACAGGGCGGCGGTCAACAGCCCGGCGCGGTGACCCGCCAGCCGCGCCCCCAGCAGGTAAGCCGCGCCAAAACTGCCCAGCGCCATGATCGGGATGGCAGCGCGGGCGGCGTGATCGTTGATCCCGCCCCAGAGCATCTGCCCGAAGGTGTAAAGCAGCGGCAACAGCTGCGGGTAGTAGTCCATGCTGGCCGGAATCTGGCCGCTGAGGGTGAAGACGCGGGCGTTATAGCCATAGACCCACAGGGCGTCATAGGCGGCGAAAGGCCAGTAGGCCACGCGGATTACCCGCAGGATCAGGCCAACAAGCAGACCGGCCAGGATCAGCCGTTCCCAGTTCGCCAGCGGGAATCCCGGCCCGCCCCTCTCCTCCGGGAGTGGCTCCCGCCGCGCCCGCCAGCGGGCTGCCGCCGCGCCGGTCAGCGCCAGCGCCGCGCCGCTGAGTAGACTCCCGGCCAGCGTGATCGTCCCGAAAGTGCCCAGCAGGAACATGGCGGTAGTCAGGCCCATCGCGCCCAGCGCCAGGCCAACCGTCCCGACCATAACCCGATCGGCCCAGTCCTGGCGGGGCAGGACAACCAGCGCCCAGGGGACGCCCACCGCCAGCAGGACGCCGATCATCACGGGCAGGATCGCCAGAGTGGGCAGCAACCAATCGCCAACCATGCGTTATGCACCTCCAGTCGTTCAGCGCGGGAACTATACCGCCTGCGCGGGGAGAGGGCAACGGCTGCCAGCGGCCGGGATGCGCCGCGCCCGGACGTAAACAGGGAATAGGGAGTGGGGAGCAGGCAGTGGGCAGCCTGCCCGGTTTCCATCTCTTGCCTCTTGCCGCTTGTCACCGGCCTCCCGGCCTCTTTTTCCTGCCTCCTGCCTCTTTTCCCGTCCTCTCAGCCACCCATCTCTTGCCGCTCGTCACCGGCCTCCCGGCCTCTTTTTCTTGCCTCTGGACTCTTGTCTCCTGCCTCTTTTCCTGGCCTCGCGGTTGCGTTCCCCGGCGGCGGCACTACAATCAGCCGCAGAATTGCCTGCGTCTTCTCCCTCTGCCCGGCCCTGCCGGTAGAAGAAAGAAGCCCGCCTATGACCACAGCCGCCTTGAGCGCCGCATCAGCGCCGCTGGACGAGCGCACCTACAGGCGCCGCATCTGGGCCTGGACCATGTACGATTGGGGCAACTCCGCCTTTGCCACCACCATCCTGGCGGCGGTCCTGCCCGCCTACTACAGCAATGTAGCCGGGGCTACCCTGCCCAGCGAGGCCACCGCCACCGCTTACTGGAGCGTCGGTCTGAGCATCTCGCTGCTCATCGGCGCGCTGCTTTCCCCTATCCTGGGCACAATCTCCGACATCCGGCGCAACAAGAAACCGCTGCTCTCGATCTTCGCCGGTCTGGGTATTGTCGCTACCGGCCTGCTGGTGCTGGTCAGCACCGGCGACTGGCTGCTGGCTTCGGTGCTGTTTGTGCTGGGGCGCGTCGGGTTCACCGCCGCCAATGTCTTCTACGATTCGCTGCTGCCCCATGTCGCCCGCGAGGAAGACCAGGACGAGGTCTCTACGCGCGGGTATGCCATGGGCTACCTGGGCGGCGGGCTGCTGCTGGCGATCAACATCGCCATGATCCAGCTCATCCCCGATAGCTGGTTCGATTACGCCGGGATTCGCCTGTCGTTTCTCAGCGTGGCACTCTGGTGGGCCGTGTTCACCATCCCCTTGCTGCGTGCGGTTCCGGAGCCGCCGGCGGCTACCGCCCGGCTCAAGCCCGGCGAGACCGTGATCGGGGTCAGCTTCCGCCGCCTGACGACCACCTTCCGCCAGGTGCAGCAATACAGCGAGCTGTTCAAGTTGCTGGTGGCCTTCTTCATCTATAACGATGGCATCGGTACCATCATTGGCGTCGCCGTGATCTACGGCGCGGAACTGGGCTTTGGCACGACCGAGTTGCTGCTGGCCCTGTTGCTGGTGCAATTTGTCGGTATCCCCTTCAGCCTGATCTTCGGGCGGTTGCCGCGGGTCGGGGAAAGGCGCCGCCCGCAATTCCTGGCTTTCATCCTGTTCAACCTGGTCGTTCTGCCGCTGGTGGGCATCATTGCCCGACCGGCGCTGCCGGTCGACCTGAGCGGCGCACCGCCCGCGCCCTACGCAGCCACAGAGACGGCAGTCGGGCAGGGGCAGTATGCCTGGGATGCCCCGGCCATCACCCGCGAGGGCGCCTGGGAGACAGCGGCCATCCCCGCTGCTGACATCGACGCTGCGACAGATGTGCCCTACGCCGTGACCACCGAACCCGGCGCCAGTTACACGCTGACCTTCAACGGTCAGGATGTAGTGCTGACCTATAACACTGGGCCGGATGGCGGCAGGGCTGACGTCCTGCTCGATGGCGCGCCCCTGCTGGACAAAGCTGGCGAGCCGGTGGTTCTGGATACCTACCAGGCCACGGTGCGTTACAACGTCAGCAAGAAGTTCAGCGCCCCTGAGCCGGGCGAGCATACCCTGACGCTGGTCAACCGCGCTGAAGCCAACCCTGCCAGCAGCGGCACGCGCCTGACCCTGGTTGGCGTCGAGGTGCTGCCGCCGGCCCGCCGCAGCAACCTGGGGCTGATCATCGGGCTGCTGCTGGGCGTGCAGGTCGTGGGCATCGTCTTTGCGGCGCTGCTGGGCCGCCCGCTGTTCACCCGGCTGGCGGAGGCGCTGGATACCAAGCGGAGCGTACTGCTGGCCCTGCTGATCTACAGCGTGATCGCCATCTGGGGCTTCGTACTTGATTCCACCATCGAGTACTGGTTCCTGGCCTGGATGGTGGCTATCGTCCAGGGCGGCAGCCAGGCCCTTAGCCGCAGTCTGTACGCCAGCATGTCGCCGGCGGCCAAGAGCGGCGAGTTCTTCGGTCTGTACGGGGTGATGGAGAAGTTCTCGGCTATCATTGGCCCGCTGCTGTTCGCGGCGGCGGTGGCTATTTTCGATAGCAGCCGCCCGGCCATCCTGAGCCTGATTGCCCTGTTCATCATCGGCGGTTTCCTGCTGACGCGGGTGAATGTGGAGGAAGGGCGGCGCGTGGCCCAGGCGGAAGACGCCGCCGTACTCGGCGCGGCTTCCTGATTGATCGGGCAGAGCTTGCGGGGGCGCGGTAGATGGCCGCGCCCCCGATCATGATGGCCGCGCCGCCAGGGCGTGGGGTGAGTATTGCGTCCCGCGGGAATGCGGTACAATGATCACGCGGGAAGTGTATACTACCGCTCCAAACATTGGTGTATCTGTTCACAAGGAGTTCAATACAATGGCTTCAATCGAATTCTTTGACGTCAAGCTGAAGAAGAAGGTCATGGTTGACGAGAAGAACATCGTCAAAGTCACCTTCAAGACCAAAGGCGGCAGCATCCGTTATGGTATCCGCGGCAAGACCAGCGATGGCCGCAACCTGACCAAGTTCGTCAACAAGGCGACCTGGGACGCCCTGAAGGTGCCTGAGGCTAAGGGCTAGTCCGCCAATCGGCGGGAGTCGGCCTGCAGGGGCAGACCGGCTCCTTTTTTTGATCCCGGCGCTGGCCGCGGCGGGCAGCGCGGCTGCTGGCCTTCGCTGGCCTGAATCCTGACCGGGCATGTCTCTGCCTCCTAGCAAAGGACAACGCCATGGCCACGTACTATCGTCGTCGGTGGGTTGTCGTCGTCATCTTCTTCGCCTTCATGCTTCTCCACCAGTCTGACAAGCTGCTGATCGGCCCGCTGACCACCCAGATCATGGAGACCTTCCAGATCGACCGCACGGCGATGGGTGCGGTCGGCACGGGAGCGATGATTGTTGCCGCAGCCCTGTACCCGCTGTGGGGCTACCTGTACGATCGCTATGCGCGGGCCAGGCTGCTGGCCCTGGCCTCGGCCATCTGGGGGGTGACCACCTGGCTGGGGGCGATCGCCCCGACTTATCCGCTGTTCCTGGCGGCCCGCGCTTCCACCGGCATCGACGATTCCAGCTATCCCGGCCTGTACAGCCTGATCGCCGACTACTTCGGCCCGCGTGTACGCGGCAAGATTTATGGCATTCTGCAGCTGGCCCAGCCAATGGGCTACATGGTCGGGCTGGTGCTGGCCCTGGTGCTCGGCCCGATCATCGGCTGGCGCAACGTGTTCATCATCACCGGGACGGTCGGGCTGATCATCGCCGTCCTGATCGCCCTGTTCGTCCGGGAAGCGCCGCGTGGCCGGGCTGAGCCGGAGCTGGCCGAACTGGCCGAGATCGGCGTCTACCGCTTCGACTGGAAGACGGCCCGCGGCCTGTTCCGCCGCCGGACGCTGATCCCGCTGTTCCTGCAGGGGTTCTTCGGCGTCTTCCCCTGGACGGTGATCTCCTTCTGGTTCTTCAACTACCTGGAGACGGAACGCGGCTACACATCGGACGAAGTGCTGCCGACCATGGCCATCGCCGTGCTGGTGCTGGCTTCCGGCTACTTCATCGGCGGTGCGCTTGGCGACTGGCTGTTCCGGCGGACCCAGCGCGGGCGGCTGATGGTCTGCCTCTTTGGCGTGATCAGCGGCGCGATCATGCTCTACCTGACGCTGCAGGTGCCGCTGGAACAGAAAGGGCTGTTCCTGGCCCTGCTATGCCTGACCGCCCTGCTGATCCCGTTCTCGTCGCCCAATGTGATTTCGACCGTCTACGACATCACTGTGCCGGAAGTGCGCAGCACCGCGCTGGCCGTGCAGTATTTCATCGAGAATGGCGGCGCGGCGCTGGCCCCGCTGATGGCCGGAGCGATGGCCGAGCAATCCACGCTGGGGAACGCCATACTGACCATCTGCGTGATTGCCTGGGCGTTCTGCGCGGTATTCCTGGCTATCGCCGTGATCATCGCCCCGCGGGATATCGCCGCGCTGCGGGCGGAGATGAGCCGCCGGGCGGCGGCGCTGGCTGCTTCCGCTGACCGCTGAACAGAGGGCGGGGGCGCCGGCAGGCAGCGGATCGCTGGCGCCCCCGGTCATCGCCCTACACCCTCCGCTCAAAATCGGCTACAATACCCTCCTGCCATCGAACAAACGAGCCAGCAACGGGAAGGCCAGAGTCATGCCTGAATCGCCCCTTCTGGAGGGTCTCAATCCCCAGCAGCGCGATGCCGTCTCCGCCGGGACAGGCCCGCACCTGATCCTGGCCGGGCCGGGCAGCGGCAAGACGCGCGTCCTGACTCACCGGGTCGCCTACCTGGTGCAGGAGATGGGCGTCGCCCCCTACCGGATCATGGCCGTGACCTTCACCAACAAGGCCGCGCGGGAAATGCAGCAGCGCGTCGAGCGGATGCTCGGCGGACAGGAACTGAGCGGGCTTTCGCTGGGCACGTTCCATGCCCTGTGCGCCCGTATCCTGCGCGTTGAGGCGGAGAACACCCCCTACACCCGGGACTATGTGATCTTCGATACGCGCGACCAGCTCACCGCCATCAAGCAGGCCGCCACCCAGCTCAATATTGACATCAAGCGCTTCACCCCGCGCAGCCTGCTGGATGGCATCTCCGCCGCCAAGAATGAGATGCTGACCCCGGAGGTCTTTGCCGACCGGGTGGATAGCTACTTCGCCGAGATCGTCAGCCGCGTTTACTTCGCCTACCAGGAGATCCTGCTGGGCAGCAACGCCATGGACTTTGACGATCTGCTGATGCAGACCGTCCTGCTGTTCCAGCAGTATGCGGATGTGGCCGCCAAGTACCAGCGCCGCTACGAGCATGTGCTGGTCGACGAATTCCAGGACACCAACTACGCCCAGTACAAGCTGATCCACGCCCTGGCCGCGCCGCAAAACAACCTCTTTGCCGTCGGAGACCCCGACCAGAGCATCTACGCTTTCCGGGGCGCGGATTACCGCAATGTGCTGCGCTTCCAGAAGGACTTCCCCGATGCTCGGGTGATCCTGCTGGAGCAAAACTATCGCTCAACGCAGACGATCCTGGACGCCGCCACCGCGGTGATCAACGTCAACACCAACCGCGTGCCCAAGCGGCTCTTCACCGGGCGCGGCAAGGGGGAGCGAATCGCCCTCTATGAGGCTTACGACGAGGACGACGAAGCCCGGCACATCCTCAACACCATCCTGCGCCTGAATGAGGAGGGCCGCTACAACCCCGGCGAGTGCGCCATCATGTACCGCACCAACGCCCAGTCCCGCCCGCTGGAGGAAGCCTTCCGCCGGGCCGGGGTGCCCTACCGCCTGATCGGGGCGACGCGCTTCTACGACCGGCGCGAGATCCGCGACCTGCTCGCCTACCTGCGCCTGATCCACAACCCCGATGACAGCGTCAGCCTGGAGCGGATCATCAACGTGCCTACGCGCGGCATCGGCGAGCGGACGCTGGGCGAGCTACGCGCCTGGGCCGAAAGCATCCGCCTCTCGCCGGGGCGGGCGCTGCTGGCCCTGCTGGAAGGCGCGGATGCGCCCTTCAGCCCGCGCTCCCGCCGCGCGCTGGAAGTCTTCGCCGGGCTGCTGGCCCACTGGCAGGCGCTGGCCGCCGCCGGTCGCCCACCGCTGCCCATCCTGGACGCCGTGATCGATGATACCGGCCTGGCCGCCTACCTGCGCGATGGCTCCCGTGAGGGCGAAGATCGCTGGGAGAACGTGCTTTCCCTGCGGGAAAGCGCCGCTGACTATGAGCACGCTGACCTGGCCGAGTTCCTCACCCAGGTCGCCCTGGTCAGCGACGTGGACGTGCGCGATGACAATGTCGATGCGCCCGCCCTGTTGACCCTACACAGCGCCAAAGGGCTGGAGTTCCCGGTGGTCTTCCTGTGCGGGCTGGAGGAAGGCACGCTCCCGCACCTGCGCAGCCTGGAGGCCGACGCCGAGGGCGATCCGGACGCCCTGGCGGAGGAGCGCCGCCTGCTGTATGTGGGCATCACGCGGGCCAAAGACCGCCTGTACCTCTCTTACGCCTTCCGCCGGACGCGCTTCGGCGATTCAGAGCCAAGCCTGCCCAGCCGCTTCCTGCAGGATGTGCCGCCGGCGCTGCTGGAAGGCGCGCCGCTGGCGGGAGCCTCGCGCGCCGCGCAGGATAGCTTCGCCCGGATGACGGCCTGGATGGACGACCTGCCGCGCTCGCACGCGGCCCGCAACACCCCGTCCCCGCCGCGCTTCCAGCCCGGCATGCGCGTGATCAACCCGCATTTCGGCGAGGGGGTGGTCATCGCCGCCAGGCGTTACCACGACGCCGAAGAGGTGGACGTGCAGTTCGACCGGGCCGGGCGCAAGCGCATCGACGGCAACTTCCTGGAGCCGCTGGGCTGAGGGATCAGGACCGGTTGCCCCCGGCCAGCGCCGCGCTTATACTGGCGGCAGGAAGGCTCACCAGGCAGGGGATGCGATGCACTTGACGGAAGAACAGGCCCGCCACAATCTGCGGGGGCTGCTGGAGGCATACAAAAACCTTTCGGCAGACGACCGCGCGCAAATGACCGAAGCCAGCGTCGTGCGCCAGTTCATTGACCGGCTCCTGCGCGATGTGCTGGGCTGGCCAATCGAAGACCCGGCTCGCTATAAGTACGAACTGGCAACTCAGGCCGGACGCCCCGACATCACCCTGATCCCCGAGTCCGGGGGGAAGATCTTTGTCGAAGCCAAGCGGTTCGGGGCGATCAAAGAACTCAAACAAGCCCGGCTCACCATCGCCGGCGTGATCACGCCGGGGCAGATGTCCCTGCCCGGTATGGCGATTGACCGCACGGAAGAAGAACAGCAGGCGATCAACTACGCCTTTGCTAACGGCGGCACCTGGGCCATCCTGACTAACTTCGAGAAGCTGCGCCTGTTCAACGCCCGGCGCGACTGGCTGGTGCTCTCCTTTGAGCGGCCTGCCGCTTACCTGCAGGAATTCGAGCAGCTCTGGCAGCTGGCTTACCACAACATCCTCACCGGCAGCCTGGACCGGCTGAGCAACCAGCGTTACACGCGCGACGTCGATACGCAGTACCTGGACTTCATCAACGAGTGGCGGGAGAAACTGGCTCAGGATATCGTGCAGCGCCGCGCGGAGAATCCCTGGGCGTTTCGCGCCGATGGCAGTATTGACCTGCCCGCGCTGAGGGCAGTGGTGCAGCGTTTTCTGGATCGTCTGGTGGTCGTCCGTTTCGCCGAAGATCACCTGGTCATCACGCCCGGCACGCTGCGCCAGTACTACGATCTCTGCCTGAGCAATCCCTACACCTTCACCATGGACGAGTTTCTCGACCGCTTCTTCCGGCGCTTTGACCAGGATCACAACTCGGCGCTGTTTGCGGAAGGGCTGGCTGATCGGGCCTCGTTCAGTGATACGGTGCTGCTGCCGTTGATCGGCAAGCTCTACGAGGCGCGCTACCGTTCGATGCCCGCCGATATCATCGGCAACACCTACGAGCAGTACCTGGGCAAGACGCTGGCGCTCACCAACGGCAGCGTGATCACGCGCGACAACCTGGAAACGCGCAAGAAGCAGGGCAGCTATTACACCCCGCAGGTGATCGTGCGCTATCTGGTCGATACCACCCTGGGCCGTTACCTGTACGGTACGGCGGACGGCCAGCCGGATGGCCAGCCCGTCACCGGCGAGACGCGCAAGACCAGCCGCGAGATCCGCGACCTGCGTGTACTGGATAGCGCCTGTGGCAGCGGTTCCTTCCTGATCTACGCCTACAGCGTGCTGGCCGATTTCTATGAAAGTGAGATCAGGCGGCTGGAAGCGGAGATGGAAGCCCGCAACCGCGAACTGGCCGCCCAGGGAGTCAGCCCGCTGGAGCGGCGCATGGCGCTGGCCGATTACACCGTGGAACTGGAGCGCATCCGCGATTACCCGCGCCTGATCCTTGAAACCCACCTCTACGGGGTGGACCTGGACCCGCAGGCGGCGGAGATCGCCGTTGTCAACCTGATTATGCGCGCCATGGAGCGCCGCCAGCACGAAAAGCGCCTGCCGCAAATCCTCAACCAGAACGTCAAGGTGGGCAACAGCCTGATCGGGTTGCGCCCGGATGACCCGCGTCTGGCCGCACACGCGGAGGCTATCGCCCGCATCCGGCGGCTGCGCCTGGACCTCATCCGCACCCCCAACGGCCCGGCGCACCAGCAGATCATGGCCGACCTGGAGGCAGCCCTCGCCGATCTCAACGCGGCGCTGAACGTGGACTTTGCCCCGTACTTCTCCGATCTGGCGCGTGTGCACCCCTTCCACTGGGGGATTGAGTTCCCGGAAGTGTTCTTTGACGAAGCCGGGCGACCGCTGGAAAGGCCCGGTTTCACGATCATCGTCGGCAATCCCCCCTGGGAGATTCTCAAGCCCGACCTGCGCGAGTTCTACGCCCAGTTTGACCCGGACATCGAAAGCAAGCTCAACCGGCGGCAGGTGGAACGGCGCATTGACGAACTGAACGCGGAAGACCCGCGCCGCGCTGAACTGTGGGCGGCCACGACGCGCATTATCGAGGAAACCGCCGCTTACGTGCGCGCCTGCGGCGACTACACCCGCCAGGGGCGCGGCGATACGGCCACCCACAAGCTGTTCCTGGAGCGGATGTACCGCTACCTGTTGCAGGATGGCGGGCGGATCGGCTACGTGGTGCCGTCGGGAATCTACACCGATCTGGGCACAAAGGAGCTGCGCGAGATGCTTTTCTATGAAGGCACGGTCGATTATCTCTATGGCCTTGCCAATGTCCGGGCGGTCTTTCCGGATATTGATTCACGGTTCAAGTTCACCCTGCTCGGTGTGCGTAAAGGCGGCAAGACACACCGCTTCCGCGCCTTGTTTCTAATCAGCCATGCCGAGTGGCCTGAACTTACAGAAGAGCGTGATACGTCGGTTATCCTGCGTCAGATTCTTTCCGATGATGCCTACATTTTCGAAATGGACACTGATGCGATCACACGCTTCAGCCCGGATAGCCTCAGCCTCATGGAATTCCGTAGCCAGCGCGACTATGACATCGCCGAGCGCATCTACAACGGCTGGCCGCTACTGGGCGAAGAAGTGCCAGATACGTGGAATGTCAAGTTCACGCGCGAATTTGACATGACCAATGATCGGGATTTGTTCAATACGCAGGGGCGCGGCCTGCCGCTTTACGAAGGCAAGATGATCCACCAGTTCGATGCCTTCTATGGCGAACCGCGGTTCTGGGTGGAAGAAAAGGCCGCCAGCGCCCGCCTTGAAGCCAAGAATGGCACCGGACAGGATTATAAGAACTATCGTTTAGTATTTCGGGATATTGCCCGTGGCACAGATGAACGTACATTGATCAGTGCAGTCATTCCCAAACTCACCTTCTGTGGGAATAAAGCTCCCCTGATCAATCTGCTTGGATTACACAAGAATCCGACATTGCTTTACCTGCAAGCCATGCTGAATAGTTTTGCTTTAGATACCGTCATCCGGCAGAAGATAAGCACTACGCTTAACTTTTTCTACATGGAGTCACTACCCGTTCCCCGCCTTACCCCCGGCAACCCGTACTTCGACGCGATCGTGCCGCGTGCGGCGCGGCTCACCTGCACCCGCCCTGAGTTCGCCGACCTGTGGCGGGAGGTCATGGGCGGTGACTGGGACGAATCCTGCGGCGCAACCGACCCGGCGGAGCGCCAGCGCCTCCGCGATGAGATCGACGCCCTCGTCGCCCATCTCTACGGCCTCAGCCGCGCCGACTTTGACCACATCCTGGGCACCTTCCCGCTGGTCTTCCCGGATACGCCGGAAGGCCGCGCCCGGCGGGAGGCCCTGCTGCAGACCTACGACGCCTTTGGGCCGGTCACCCGTGACTGGCCGCGTACGCAAGCCGGAGGCCCCCCATGAGCGAGAGCGACCCCTACGCCGCGCTGGAGCAGCTGTACCCGGCCCTGATCGCCCAGATGCCGCCCCGCTTTAACTCCCACGAATTCATCCTGCGCCTGGCCTACGAGCATCAGGGGTTGTACATCCGGGCGCTGGCCCAGTACGCCGATAGCGATCATCCCTTCATGATCGCCCATGCTCGCCTGGCGCGGGCGCTGGCCCGCTTCCCCGATCTGGTGCGCTATGTCGGCGACGAGCCGAGCGTGGACATCTTCGGCCATACCGGGGCCGCGGCCCTCTGGCGGCGGGTGAAGTGAGGGCGGCGCGGCCCCGTAGCGCTTCAGTTCACCCGGACGGTCACCGTCCGCGTGGTGCTTTCCCCGTTCTGCAGGACGACATTCAGCGTATACGTCACATCCGCCGGCGGGTAGACGGACGGGCATTCCTGCTGTGAGCCATTGCCGACCACGCCGCGGTTCTGGTAGTAGACTTCGCGCACGCCCTCGGTCGCCCAGGTCAGCGTCACACACTCGCCCAGCTTGATGTTGGTGCGGTCCGCCGTGAAGGAGATGTAGTAACCGCCCAGCACGGTGATCGGGATCGAACGGCTGACCCGCTCGCCATTCTGCAGGACGACGGTCAGGGTGTAGGTCATGTTGTAGGGCGGGCATTCCTGGCGGGAACCCTGCCCGGTCACGCCCTGACCCTGGAAGTAGACCTCCCGAACGTTCTCCACCGCCCAGCTCAGGGTGACGCATTCGCGCAGGTTGATCGTCGTCCGGTCGGCGACGAAGTTAATGGTTGGCCCGATCGGTGTTGCCGTGGCCGGAACCGGTGTCGGCGGGGGCGGCGGGATGTAGTACGCCAGCGCTGGCAGGCTGGCGGGCGGCGCGATCGGTCTGCCGAACAGCGACGATCGGGCGGCAAAGCGGGCCGCCGCCGCGATCTGCTCCCCCACCGCCGGATCGCGCAGGCGGAGCAGCCGCGAGCCGGTGTCAACCAGTCCTGCCGCGTTGAGCGAGACAGCGATCGCCTGGCCGGGGCGGGTCAGGGTTACCGGGTAGCCGCCGACCCGCGTCTGCAGGCGGCCATCCAGCAGGGCGATCACCAGCGCCTGACCCGCGCCGTCGCCGGTCGGAGCCGTCATCAGGGCGATCGTCGAGCCGAGCCGGATTTCCAGGGCGTTGACGTTCAGGCGCACTTCGGCCAGTTCCGTGCTCTGGATGATCAGGGCGTTGGGGGCTTCGGCGCAGACCGGGCCGCCAAAGCCGGTGGTGAAGTAGAAGGCCTGCATCGGGCCGTAGCGTGGGCCGCTGCCCACCGGCAGGCGGCTGAGGGCGGCGGCATCACTGACGCGCACCAGCTGCCCGAAGATCCAGCCGCGCCCGCCATCCGCCAGCAGCAACTCGTACCAGTCGCGCCACTCGCTGACTCCGGTGATGGTGAGCGGCGTCCCGGCGGGGACGCTGGTCAGGATATTGGCGGCGGTGGTTGGACGGCTGCGGATGTTGGACGCGGTGATCGTCACACCGCTGACCGGCGCTACGGCCCCGGCGGCCTGCTCCGGGGGGACGGCGTTTTGCAGCGTGACGTCGCCCATCAGCAGGAAGGTCACGGCCTGGCCGGGCAGGGTCTCCGGCACATCGGCCTGCAGGTTGAGCAGGACCAGCCCCCACTGATTGCTGGCCAGGTCCAGCGGCGCAGTGGCGATCGTCTGCAGGTCAAGCAGGGCGGTGCGGTCGGAGGGCCGGCTGAAGCGCGCTTCGACCTGTGGCCGCCAGAAGATGGCGTCTACACGGTTGTAGCCGTAACAGGCGGCGTCCCGTTCCAGCCCGGCGCAGACGGAGTCCAGCGATTGCAGCGCGTCGGTTACCAGCGCCGGGCAGACGTCTGTACCCTGGCCGCTGGCCGGGCCGGTCAGGGCCGCCAGAGCCAGGATTAGAAGCGCGATCACAAGAATCTTTTTCATTGGCTTGCTCCTCCCCGGCGCTGTCATGCGTGCGCCTGGCCGCCGGGGCTATTCATCCGACACTGTGAAGATACAGGTATGCAGGCTGCAGGGCGGCATAATGCCCATGGCGGTATGGCCGCCAGCGGTGGCCGTCCACACTGTCCGCACGGAGACTTCCCAGCCAGCCGGGATGTCATATTCCGGTTCAGCTTCCAGCCAGCGTATCCACCCGTGCTGAACGGGCAGCAAGACGCCATCGACGATGATGTAGCCGTTGGCGGCGGCGGCTGAGGCCTGCGCTTCAGCCTCGGTCGGCCAGCGGCAAGCCTGCATGATGGTGACCCTGTCGCCGGGGCGGATGCCTTCAACCCGGTCGCGCCCGGCTTCACAGGTGCCCACGTCAAAGAGGCGCTCGGTGGGGGCGGAGTCTTCAGCGGGGGCTTCGGCGGTGATGACCACCTGACCGGCGGCGGTCCCCGTCAGCAGCGGGGTGTAGGGCACCAGCGGGGCGGCGCAACCGACGGCGCTCAGAGCCGCCATCCCGGCCAGGCGCGCATCCAGGCAGGCATTGGCCACTGTCGACGCCACCGCCTCCACCGGCGGCGCGACCAGCGTTGAGGTCTCGTCCACCCGTCCCCGGTCGTTGAGCGTGACAGCGATGGCCGGCAGGGCGACCGGCCCGGCGGCATCCGGCTGTTCCAGGGAGATGGAACCGGCGGCGATGGCGGTATTCAGGTGGCCTTCCAGCAGGGTGATCACCATCGCTGCCGCCGCGCCGTCCTCCGTCGGCACTTCAGCCAGGGTGAAGACCGCCGTTGAACTGAGTTGCACCGCCAGGTCGTTGATGGTCATGGTCACCGGCGCACCCGCCGGACTCTGGATCACCAGCGCGTTGGGGGTCTCGGCGCACTCCGGCGCGCCCAGGCCGGTTCTGAGGTAAAGGGCCTGCAGCGGGGCGGCGCCCGGCGCTGCGGCGTCTTCCAGCGTCGCGTCGCCCATCAGCAGGAGCATCACTGCCTGGCCGGGCAGGGTTTCTGGCAGGTCAGCCCGGACATGCAGCAGGGCCACGCCCCAGGTGCGGGCCTGGCGATCAAGCGGAGCGGTAGTCAGGGTATGCAGGTCGGTCAGGGCCACCCGGTCCGCCGGGGCGGCAAAGACCAGGCCCGTCCGCCCCTCGCGGAAGGTGGCGTTCACCAGCGAGTGGCCGTAGCAGGCGGTGTCCCGCCCCAGCCCGGCGCAGGAATCGCTGGCCAGTTGCAGCGCCTGTTCTGCCAGCGCCGGGCAGGCCACAGGATCGGCGCCCTGGGCCGTGACGACCACGCCAGCCGCGAGGAAAGCCAGCGCCAGCGCGGCACAGAGCGCGATTCGACGACTCATCTCTCTTCAACCTCCTGATAAATGCTATGGTCTTACAGCATTCCCCGCGGGCGCAGGCCGGACTGGCGGCTGCCCCTCAGGGCGAGACGGTGAAGGTGCAGGTATCGGTCTCGCCGGTGATTGTCCAGGTGGAGGTGACGGTGTGCTGGCCTGCCGTGGCGATCCAGTTAGCGCGAGCGCGGTCGCCATAGCCGGGCGGTTGGCCGCCGACATGCCAGGTCGGGCCTTCGTAGTACACCGGCAGCGGCTGGCCATCGAGGGTGATCGTGGCGTAGTGCCCGGCCAGCGCCGCCAGCGCGGCCTGCGGCGATGCCCAGCGCCCCACGCCCTTCTGGAAGACGACCGAGTCGCCGGGCCGGATGCGATTCATCTCCCGGCAACGAGAGCCGAATCCACCGATCTCATAGGCGGTCGCGCTGGCGAAGTCGGGCGGCAGGTGGAAGACCGGCGGGTGGGTGCAGGCATCGCGGCGCGGCGCAGCCGTCCACAGGTGAGCGGCAACCCAGTCTTCGCATGCGCCGCCGAAGATGCCCTCCAGCGCCGGGTTAGGGCCGGGGTCGACTGGCTGCGAATCGGCGTCCACCCGTCCCTGCGCGTTCAGGGCGAGCGCCAGGGCGTCGCCGGGCCGGGTCAGCGGGATGGTGAAGGCCGGATGGCGGGCGGTGAACGTCCCTTCGACCAGCATCACCACCAGGGCGGTCGCGCCCGGCTGATCGGGCACGGCGCTGAGGGTGAAAACGACGGTCGAAGCCAGCGAGAACTCCAGGCCGTTGATCGTCAGGGTGGCTTCGATGCCGGTGGGATTGTGGATGATCAGGGCGTTAGGGGCCTGACGGCAGGTCGGTTCGCCCAGACTGGCGCTGAAGTAGAAGGCCTGCATCGGGGGCGGGCCAGCCTCCGCTGGCGTTTCATCTTCCAGCGCGGCCTCGCCCATCAGCAGAAAGGTGATCGCCTGGCCGGGCAGGCTCTCCGGTACGTTAGCCTGGGCGTGCAATACGGCCAGGCCCCATTGCTCGCGGGCGCTATCCAGCGGGGAGGTGGCGATGGTTCGCAGCACCCCCAGGGGGACGGTGTCCGCCGGACTGGCGAACGCCGGGAGCTGGCCCGGCTCCCGGAACGTGGCTTCCACCTGGCGGTGGCCGTAACAGGCGGTATCCCGTCCCAGGTGGCTGCATACCTGATCCAGGGCGTCCAGCGCGGCGTCAACCAGCGCCGGACAGGCGTCCACGCCGCCCTGGGCCAGGATGGGCCGGGCGGCGGTCAGCAGCAAGGCGGACAACACGCCAAATACCAGGCAGCGACGCATAGCGGTTTTTCCCCCTCTGAACGGTCTTGACAGTTCTATTATAGGCCCACTTTCCACAGCAGGCGGTGCAGAGGAGGGGCCGGGAGGCCAGGTGGTCAGGAGGCCGTAGCCCGGTCATTTTGGCCCCTATCCCCGCTCGCCACCACGGGCTTTTAGTTTCCTGGCCTCCCGGCCTCTCAGCCAGGGGGCGCTTGACCCGCCCGGCGGCAGGGCGCACACTTACCCTGTGGAGGATGCGCCATGATCGTTTCGCCAGTCGCCGCCCTGCCTTCCGCGCCGGGGACCTATGCCCTGCTGATTCGCGTCGATGCGCCGCTGGTCATCCACGCGGGACGGCTGGGAACAGTGGCGCTGGAGCGGGGCTGGTACGTCTATACCGGCAGCGCCCACGGCCCCGGCGGGCTGCGGGCGCGGGTGAGCCGCCATCTGCGCCCGGACAAAGCCCCTCACTGGCACATCAGGGCTGTTGCAAAGTCGTGAAAAAGGTCTTTCTAGGGTAAGTTGTTAAGCGCCAACTCGACAACCCCCAGGAAAGACCTGACATGAACTGTACCCAAGAATCCCTAGAA
>JAIOAT010000043.1 GCA_019873685.1 Chloroflexota bacterium | reverse complement strand
TTCCAGGCCGGTCGCGGCGATCAGCGCGGCGTGTTCGGCGTCATCCACATAGTGGCAGTAGCGCAGGGCGGAAGCGCCCTGCCGCCAGTCCAGCAGGTAGTCGCCAGCTTCCACCCGCCCGGCCAGGTCATCCGGCCAGGGGACAATCCGCTCCCGGAAGCGGGCATATTCGTAGAAGCGCCAGCAGGCAAAGGCCAGCAGCCCCCCCGGCGCAACGCGCTCCGCCAGCGCCCGCAACAGACTCAGGCGGGTGGCGCGCCCCGGCACATGATGCAGCACGCCGAACAGGGCCACCAGGTTATACGCGCCCGTCTCCGGTGGGCTGGCGATCACATCGCGCTGCTCCAGGGTCAGCATCACCTTGCGCCCGGCCAGGGCCTGCGCCGCCCGTTCCAGCAAAGCGGCATCGATATCCATTCCGTGATAACATAGCTGCAAACCTGCCGGAAACCGTTCCGCCAGGAAGACGCCCAGCCGCCCGTTACCACAGCCCACATCCAGCACCGCAAACGCGCCGGGCGCCTCCGGCAGGGGCAGATACGACCACAGCGTCGCCCAGCCGGGCCAGGCCGCGCCGCGGGTGCGGTCGAATTCGTCGCCAACCGTGCGGTAGAATTCACGGTTAAGCTGGATCAGGCGGCGGAGGGTGATCTCGTCCATGGCGGTGATTGTAGCGACAGCCGCAGGGCTGGCAAAACCGGCCGGTCAAAGAGACAGGAGCCAGGTGGCAGGAGGCAAGAAAACGGGTTACCGGCAGGAGCGCAAGCCTGGCCGGTAAGCAGCGCTCCATCCTCCCACGCCGACAGGTGAGGTTCCGCGCCCCTTCTTACATTGTGATATAATAAACAGACCGTCAATGGAGGAATTTGTATTTACTGGAACGACAATGATTGGTTATATGGCCAGCCCGGCGCCGCCCGCCGGATAGCCTGACAACGATCCGCCGACCGGGGCTTTTCTGATTGCAGGGGCTACCGCTATGGTTCAACGATTGCCTCCCCGTCAATTGCTGGTGATTATGGCGCTGGCGCTGCTCGGCGTGCTGGCCGGCGGCGGCGGGCTGTACTACACCCAGTACCAGCACGTGCTGAGCATGGCCAGGCAGGAACTCCACACCATTGCCCAGCTAAAAGTCGACGAGATCGTGGGCTGGCGGCAGGAACACCTGGCGGACGCTGCTGCTTTGGCCGATACCCTCTTCGCCGAGGTAGTGAAGTACTGGATGGAAAACCCCCAGGGCGCGGTCATCCAGACCCTGCTCACCCGTTTCCAGGCGTTGCAGGGGCACTACAGTTATGACGACATCCTTCTGGTTGACCCGAGCGGCGCCGTCCGCCTGAGCCTGAGCGGCAATCGTCCTCCTCTGGCAGAAGAGGCTGTCCAGGCGCTGGCCCAGGCCTGGCACGAACGGCGCCCAGTGTTGACCGATCTCCATTTCCTTACGGCGGATTCGCCGCCCCACATTGATGTGATTGCCCCGCTGTTCGCCAGCCAGGCGGCGGACGCAGAGCCGGTAGGCGCGGTGATCCTGCGCAGCAACGCCGCGGCCTACCTCTACCCGCTGATCCAGTCCTGGCCGACTCCCAGCCAGACCGCTGAAACCCTGCTTGTCCGGCGGGATGGCGACGCCGTGCTCTTCCTGAATGAGCTGCGCCACCGCTCCGGTACAGCGCTCATCCTGCGCATCCCGCTGAGCGAGAGGGATGTCCCGGCGGTCAGGGCCGCCCTGGGGGAGGAAGGCCCCTTTGAAGGCAAGGATTACCGTGGCGTCGATGTGATCGCCTACCTCCGCGCCATCCCGGATTCGCCCTGGGCTATGGTGGCCAAGGTGGACAGGGCGGAAGTCCTGGCCGAACTGGAAACCCATGCCGCCCTGATCCTGGCCATGACCCTGGGTGGCGCGGTAACCGCGATCACCCTGATCGGGATGATCTGGCAGCGCAATGAAAAGGACCACTTCCGCAGCCTGTACCAGGCGGAGCAGGCCCGCCAGGCCAGCGAAGCGCGTTACCGGACCGTGCTGCTGAGCATTGGCGACGCCGTAATCACCACGGATATCGAAGGGCGGGTGGAACTGCTCAATCCGGTCGCCGAGGCGCTGACCGGCTGGCGCCGCGACGAAGCCCGGGGCAAGCCGCTGGAAGAGGTCTTCCGCATCATCCACGAAGAGACGCGCCAGCCCGTCGCCAGCCCGGTGCAGCGTGTCCTGCAGGAAGGGGCCGTCGTCGGGCTGGCCAACCATACGCTACTGCTGGCCAGGGATGGACGGGAGATTCCGATCGCCGACAGCGGCGCGCCGATCTTTGACGTGGATGGCAACGTGACCGGCGTGGTGCTGGCCTTCCGGGATCAAACGGAAGAGCGCGCCGCGCAACGGGCGCTGGAAGAGCGCGAGGCCTACATCCGCAGCATCCTGGACAACCTGCCCATCGGCGTGGCCGTCAACTCCGCCGACCCCACCGTCACCTTTGACTACGTCAACGACAACTTCGTCAGGTTTTACCGCACCACGCGTGAGGCGCTCAGCAAGCCTGACGCTTTCTGGGAAGCCGTTTACCAGGACCCCGCCTTCCGGGAGGAGATCAAGCAGCGTGTGCGGGACGATATCGCCAGCGGCGACCCGGCGCGTATGCACTGGGAGGATGTGCCGATCACCCGTGAGGGCGAGGAAACCACCTACATCAGCGCCGCCAACACCCGGATTCAGGGCAGTAACCTGTTGCTCTCAACGGTCTGGGACACCACCGCACGCAAGCTGGCAGAGGAAGCGCTGCGTGAGAGCGAAGCGCGGTACAGAAGCCTGTTTGAGAACAACCATGCGGTGATGCTGATCATCGATCCGGCTACCGGGGCGATCATTGACGCCAACCCGGCGGCCAGCGCCTACTATGGCTGGACGCGGGAGGAACTCCGCCAGATGCGGATCGACCAGATCAACACGCTCCCACCGGACGAAGTACGCGCCGAGATGCGGCGCGCCAAGGAACAGGAACGCAACCACTTCCTGTTCAAGCATCGCCGCGCTGATGGCGCCATCCGGAACGTGGAAGTCTACAGCGGGCCGATTGAGATATACGGCCGGAAACTGCTCTATTCCATCGTTCACGACATCACCGACCGTGTGCAGGCCGAGGCGCAGGTGCGGCTCAACGAAGCACGGCTGCAAAGCCTGATCAATCTCTCCCAGAACAACATCGCCAGCATCCAGCAACTCCTGGAACGCGCGCTAAACGAAGCCGTCAGGCTAATGGGAAGCCAGATCGGTTACCTGTGTCTTTACGACGAAGACGACCAGACCTTCACGCTAACCACCTGGTTCGGGGAAGCCCAGCAGGCGGCCTCCATGCCAGAGGCGCCAACCGCCGGTATGCCGGATGTTGCCGACCTCTGGCGGGAGGTCGTCCGCCAGCGCAGCCCGGTCGTGGTCAACGCGAACCCGGCGCTCCTGACGTTGGCGCCCCCGGCGGAAGGAGCTATCCTGACCAGGCACATCAGCGTTCCTGTCTTCAGCGGGGAGAAGATCGTCGCGGTAGCCGGGGTGGGCAACCGGGAGGCGGACTACACGCCGGCTGATGCCACGCAACTCGCCCTGCTGATGGATTCGGTCTGGCGAATCGTCGAACACAGGCGGACGGAGGAAGCCTTACGGGAGAGCGAGGAGCGCTACCGCCTGCTGATCGATCAATCCCCCTACGCGATCGGCGTGCATCAGGATGGCCTCCTGGTCTTCGCCAATCCCGCCGCGGCGCGGCTGCTGGGGGCAGCCAGCCCGGAGGAGCTGATTGGCAGGCCGATCAGCTCGATTGTCTCCCCCGCCACCTGGGGTGCGGCGCGCGATCGTATCGCGCGCATGTTGCAGGGGGAAACAGGACTCTACCCCACCGAAGATCGTTATGTACGGCTGGATGGCAGCGAAGTCCCTGTGGAAGTGTCCGCTACTCCTTTTATATTCAGGGGCCGGCCAGCCGTTCAGGTGATCGCCCTCGACATCAGCGCGCGTAAGCGGGCGGAGGAAGCGCTACGGGAGAGCGAGGAGCGCTACCGCCTGCTGATCGACCAGTCCCCCTACGCGATCGGCGTGCATCAGGATGGCCTCCTGGTCTTTGCCAATCCTGCTGCAGCGCAACTGCTGGGGGCGGCCAGCCCGGAGGAACTCATCGGCAGGCCAATCAACATGATTGTCTCCCCGGCCACCTGGGATGTGACGCGCGATCATGTCGCGCGCATGTTGCGGGGAGAAATCGAATTGTACCACGCCGAAGATCGCTACGTGCGGCTGGATGGCAGCGAAGTCCCTGTGGAAGTGTTCGCCACGCCGTTCACGTTCAAAGGTCGGCCAGCCATCCAGGTGATCGCCATCGATATCAGCGCGCGCAAGCGGGCGGAGGAAGCCGAGCGCGAACAGCACCACCTGACCGAAGCCCTGCGCGCCACCAGCGCCGCGCTGATCGGCACCGCCAGCCTGGAGGAGGTGATGGCGACCCTGCTGGAGAGCATTGCCCGGGTCATCCCGTATGACGCCGCCGATGTCATGCTGCTCACGGAGGATGACCGGGCCCAGATCGCCTACTGGCGCGGCTACCCGCCGGAGATCGCCCGATACCTGCAGAATCTCCGGTTCTCTGTCTCCGGGACGCGGAACCTCCAGCAGATGGCCATCACCGGCGAGCCGGTGGTGATCGCTGATGCCAGAGACTATGAGGGCTGGGCGCCCGAACCGCTGACGGACTGGATCCGTTCCTATGCCGGCGCGCCCATCCACATGCGAGGCAAACTGATCGGCTTCCTGAACCTGGACAGCCGCACTCCCGCCTTCTTCAACGAAAGCCACGCCGAACGCCTGCAGGCCTTTGCCGACCTGGCGTCTGTTGCCATCGAGCACGCCCAGCTCTTTGAGCAGGTCCGGCGCTACGCCGACGAACTGGAGCAGCGGGTCATCGAGCGCACCGCCCAGCTGAACCATGCCAAGGAGCGCACCGAGGCCATCCTCAACAGCAGCAGCGACGTCATCATCCTGTGCCGCACAGACGGTACCATCAGCCAGGCCAACCCGGCCTTTGAAGCGACCTTCGGATGCCCGGCGGAGACTGCGCTGAACCAGTCGTTTGCTTACCTGTTTCTCCCCGACCATGTCCCCCATGTAAAAGAGACCTTCGCCGCTGTCGTTGAGACTCACCAGCCGGGGCGGCTGGAAGCCACGGCCCGCTGCACCAGGCTGGGCAAGACCTTTGACGCCGACGTGGTGCTCTCTCCGATTATTGAACAGGAAGGGCAGCTATCCGGCATTGTCTGCAGCCTGCGCGATATCAGCCTGCACAAGCAACTGGAAGCGCAACTGCGCCAGACGGTTGAGCAGGCTATGAAGATGAACGAGGTCAAGTCGCGCTATGTGTCGATGGCCGCCCATGACCTGCGCAATCCGCTGGCCGTCATCCAGAGCGCCTTCACGCTGCTGGAGCGCTACGGCGACCGCCTGACGGCGGAAAAGAAGCGCGAAAAGTACGCCGCCATGCGGGATAGCGTCCGGCGCATGGTTGACTTGCTGGATGACATCCTCGTCCTCGGGCGGGCTGAATCCGGCAAGCTCACCTGCAACCCCGCCCAGGTCGACCTGCAAACCTGCTGCCAGGAAATCATCGCAGAAGTCAGGCAGGCGAGTAATGCGATGCAATTCATTGACTTTTCGTACCGGGGAACTGACATTCATCCATTGCTGGATGCCAAGCTGTTGTGGCATATTCTCAGCAATTTGCTTTCCAACGCAATCAAGTATTCGCCTGCAGAAAGCACGATCACCTTTACCGTAGATTGCACACCGGACGCGGTGATTTTCCGCGTCCAGGATCGGGGGATTGGCATCCCGGAAAGCGCCAAAGTGCACATGTTCGAATCGTTCTATCGTGCCCCGAACGTCGGTTTTGTCCCCGGCACGGGGCTGGGATTGGCAATCGTCAAACAGCTGGTCGATTTGCACGGCGGTACGATCAGCTTTGAGAGTCAGGAAGGGGTCGGCACCACGTTCACCGTCCGCATTCCGCAGGCAACCGGGAGATAGGCCGGAGGCTCGTACAGCCTCCGGCGCCGTTCACATTCCATAAACCAGGGGGACTTTATTGCGATGAAGAAAATCCTGGTCATCGATGACGACAAGAACCTGCAGTCTGACCTGGTGACCATCCTGCAGCTTGAGGGCTACGAAACCTACGCCGCCGATAATGGCCAGGAAGGGTTGCAGGCGGCGCAGCGTTACCAGCCCGACCTGATCCTCTGCGATGTCGCCATGCCGGTGTTGAACGGCTTCGATGTACTCACCAACCTGCGGCGCAACCCGCAGATCGCTTCCATCCCGGTGATCTTCCTGACTGCCTTCAACGACCCTGCGTTCGTCCGCCGGGGCATGGAACTGGGCGCAGTGGGGTACATCCCCAAGCCGTACAACCTGGACGAGTTGCTGGGGGCGATCAAAGCCCAGCTTGGCGAATAAGCGCCCGGCTGGCGACACGACACAGCGGACCTCAGGCGGCGCTGACTGCCCCGTTGCCCGCCCAGCGTTCCCGGAGAAAACGTGATCGTTCTCCGGTTGTTCATTTTCCCTCTGCTAACCTCCCTTCTGGTTCTCTGCTTCAGCAATCCGCTCTTCTGGCCTCCCTGGCTACCGGGCATTCTTTCCTGCTTTCCCCGCACGGCTTGAGCGCCGGAACCTGCCGCTGGTTTGCCTGCGCCCCCACGGAACACGGAATTGCCATTTGCGTAAGTTGCCTGTTCACAGTATAATAGATATATCTCATCCAAAATATGAGATTTCGTGGCCTTTGTTCTGTGCTGACCAGGGTCAGCAAAGGGGGTGTCTGTTCCATCGTCGCAACATCGCAGCAAAGACAGTCTCTTCTCTTCAAAGGCAAAGGAGCACAGTTTTATGTTTCGTAAGACCGTAGTTCTGGCATCGGTGGTTTTGTTGGTAGCTCTGGTAGCAGCTCAGGCATCGGCGCAAAGCGGCCCGCCCCTGCCCGGCGAAGTAGTGATGGCCAATCTGGGTGCGCCGCGCGGCCTGGCCTTTGACTCCAGCGGCAACCTGCTCATCGCCGACGCCGGTGAAGGTGGCACTATTGAAGCTGTCCTGCCGGGGCCGGAAGGCGAATCCACCGTCAAGATGGGCCTCAGCGGGCGGGTGCTCTCCGTAGCCGCCGATGGCGCGGCAACCGATCTGGTTGCCGGGCTGCCCAGCTACAACACCGGCTCCGAGACGCTTGGCGTCTACCGGGCAATTCCCCACGGGGACTCTCTGTGGGTCGTCTTCAGCGGCACTGGCGCCGGCGCGTTCGGCGCCTTCTGGACCGACTCGGTGGTTGAACTCGATGCCGCGACCCTGCGGGTCCGCCGCGTGATCAACCTGCAGCCTTTTGAGATCGCCAACGACCCCGACGGCAACGGCTACGATACCAATGTCTCCGACATTGCCTGGGGGCCGGATGGCACGCTCTACATCACCGACGCGGGGGGCAATGATCTGCTCTCCTGGACGGAGGCGGGCGGTTTGCAGCTGGTGGCCGCGTGGCCTGATAACCCCGTGCCCACCTCGGTCGAAGTCGCGGCCAATGGCGATCTGTATGTTGGCTTCCTGGGCGCTGGCCTGGCGCCAGGCGCCGCCAAGATCGAGCACTGGTCAGGCGGCCAGCTGGTGCACACGTACAGCGGTCTGAACGCCGTCAGCGACATCCTGCTTGACGGCGACACCCTGTACGCGGTCGAACTGGTGATCTTTGGCGAGGCAGGCCCCGGGCCGGGTCGGGTTATCATGGTCGATTCGTCCGGCGCCACGCCCGTCGCTGAAGGGCTGCCAGCGCCGTTTGGCCTGGCCAAGGGGCCGGATGGCGCGCTGTACGTCAGCTTCGGCACCATTCCGCTTGGCCCCGGCATGACCGGCGGAGTCATCAAGCTGCCCCTGTAGACCTACACCGGGCGGAAAATCAGCAGGCGGATCAACCGGGGAGGGATGATCCGCCTGCATGTTCAGAGGCCAATGATGATGTTCTCCAGACGCCTAATTGCCACTGCGTTACTGACTATACTGGCCCTGACGGGATGCTCCGGGGTGAACGCTTTCCTGGCGCGTCTGGGGATCAGACCAGCTCCAGCAGTGGAGGGTGATCCGGTGCATGGCGAGCAGGTATTCCGGATCGGCGTGGAAGGTGCGCCGCCCTGTTCGGCCTGTCATCAGGTGGCTGCAGGCAGCGCGGGCTTCAGCCTGGCGCCAAATCTGGCCGGGATCGCCGTCCATGCTGCGGAGCGCATCCCCGGCATGGCTGCGGCACAATACCTTGAGGAAAGCATCCTCCATCCTGCCAGCCATGTTATCCCCGGCTATCACGTCAGCATGTTCACCGGGTACGCCGCCTATCTTTCCCCGCAGGACCTCAGCGATCTGATCGCTTACCTGATGACCCTGCGCGGGTAACGCCATCCGGACGGATCACCCATCTTCCCGTACCAGCAAAGATAGCGCTGCCATCTTGCCCCCACAGGGCATATGGCAGCCTGTGCCATACCTCAGCTTCTTCAACCGGGGCGCAGTCTTTGCGCCGCAGCGTCCCGTCTACCCCTTCAACCCGGTCATGACGATGCCCTTGATAAAGTAACGCTGGGCGAAGAAGAACAGGATGATCACCGGGACGATCATGGCTGTGGAGGCCGCCATGAGCAGCTCCCAGCGGGTCGCCAGCACGCTGCGGAAGGTGGCCAACCCAACCGCTACCGTGAACTTGTCCGGCGAGTTGAGGTAGATCAACGGGCCGAAGAAATCATTCCACGATCCCAGGAAGGTGAAGATGCCCACCGTGATCAGCGGCGGCTTGGCCAGCGGCAACATGATCCGCCAGAAGATCTCAAACTCGCCAGCCCCGTCGATACGGGCGGCATCGGAAAGCTCCTCCGGGATGGTGCGGAAGAACTGGCGCAGCAGGAAGATGTAAAACGACCCCCCACCGAAGAACTGCGGGACGGTCAACGGCAGGAAGGTATCTACCCAGCCCAGGCGCGAAAACAGGATGAAGGTCGGCACGACCAGCACCACGTACGGCATGATCATCGTGCCGATGACAATGGCAAACCAGAAATCACGCCCCGGAAAGCGCAGCCGGGCGAAGCCATAGGCGCACAGCGAGGCCGTCCCCAGCGTGGCGATCTCATTCAGGATGATGATCAGCAGGCTGTTGCGCAGGTAGAGATGGAATGGTTTGTAGGTCAGCGCGTTGACATAGTTGTCCCACTGTACCGGGCTGGGGATCCACTGCGGCGGGTACTGGAAGATCTGGTGCTGCTGCTTGAGCGAGCTGCTCACCAGCCAGACAAACGGCATGAACATCACCACCGCGATCACGATCAGGATCGCGATCGTGGCCAGCCGCCAGATGAAATCGATGGTGAGGTACTTCTCCCTGAATTGGGTCTGCGCCGTCCGGGTGGAGATCGTTGTGCTCATGCTGCTTCCCATGTCATACATTCTCGTAGTAGACCTGGCTGCCGTAGTACTTGAAGACCAGGAAGGTGAAGATGGCGATGATGCCAAACAACACCCAGGACAGCACGGCAGCGTACCCCATGTTCAGGTACTCAAAGGCGTTGCGGTAAATGTATAGCACCAGGAACAGCGTGCCGTTCTGCGGGCCGCCATCCGTGATCAGGAAACCGGCGGTGAACACCTGGAACGAGCCGATGATCCCCATGATCAGGTTGAAGAAGATCACCGGCGACATCACCGGGATGGTGATGTAACGCAGTTTTTGCCAGCGCCCGGCCCCGTCAATCTCGGCGGCTTCGTAGTAGATATCCGGGATGCCCTGCAGGCCGGCCAGAAAAACGATCATGGAGCTGCCTACGCCCCACAGGCTCATGACGATCATCGCCACCAGCGCCCAGCTCGGCTCCTGCAGCCACTTGACCTTGGTCAGGCCGATCGCCCGGAGGACGACATTCAGCAGCCCGAACTCGGTATTGAAGATCCAGGCCCACAGCACAGCGTTGGCGACCGCCGGGACAATGCTGGGCAGGTAGTAAACCGTCCGGAAGAAGGCGATGCCGCGAATCTTGGTGTTGATCAGCAGCGCCAGCAGAAAGCTCATCGTCAGCCCCAGCGGCACGGAGGCAAACGTGTAGATCGAGGTGACCTTGAGCGATTGCCAGAACAGGGCGTCTTTGGCCAGGTCTTCAAAGTTCTTCAACCCTACGAACTGCGGCTCGGCGATCAGGTTCCAGCGGGTGAAAACCAGATACACCGCTGTCAGCGCCGGAAGGATGAAGAACAGGAAGAACCCCAGGATGAACGGCGAAATGAACAGGTAGCCGGTGATTGTCCGCCGCTGGGAAAGGGTCAGATTCTGGAGCCACCCGAAGCCACCAGCTGGCCTGCCTCCGGCGTTCGATGCCATAGAACGGGTCGCAGTCATAGTGGGTATTCCTGGCTATAAGGCCAACAAGAGGGGGAAGAAGGGGCGGAACTGCAGGCCCGCTTCTTCCCCGTTGCTTCTGTCACACTGCCGCTAGGCGTTGATGTACTCCGCGGTCAGGACGGCGTTCGCTTCCGCAACAGCGGGCGGGATCAGTTCGGCGGCTGGCCCTTCGCCATTCATGACCCGCTCCAGCGCCGGATAGAAGATCGACTGCGCGCGCGGGAAGCCCGCCGGCACCAGGGTCGGACTCATGTGCTTGGGGATGTACTCGGACACAAACTTGCGGTAGTTGGCCGGGTGCATGCCCTCGGTGATCCATTCGTCCATGCCCTCTTCCGTCAGCATGGCAGTCTGGTTGGGGATCCACAGGCCCAGCTTGCAGAAATGGGTCTGATAGAACGGCGTCGCCAGGAAGCGCAGCCACTTCCAGGCCGCTTCAACCTTCTGGCTGCCCTTGAGGATGCAATGCAGGTGCCCCTGGCCGGAAGCCTGTCCGTTGGGGCTGAGCACCGGCACCGGCCCCACACCCAGCGAAGGCACAACATACATGTAGGACAGCGCCCACGAGCCATCCAGCACCATCGCCAGACGACGGGTATCGAGCATCTGCGTGGCGCTCATGCCCAGTTCGTTGAAGAACACCGCCTGCGGCATGACGTGATGGACATGGATCAGGTCGGCGAAAGCCTGGATGCCAGCCAGCGCCTCCGGGGTGTCCAGCGTCAGCAGCTGACCATCCGAGAGTGCGCCGCCGTTGACCTTGGCCAGCTGGTCAAAGGTCATCCACCAGCTCGTGTCGTAGTAGAAGCCCCACTGGACTACATTGTCAACATCAAAGCCAGCGTCGCCGGGGTGGCGGCCATTGGCATCTTTGGTCAGCAAGCGTGCAGCTTCCAGGAAGGTATCCCAGTCCCAGATCTTGTCGTCATCAAAATCAGGGGGTTCGATGCCCGCTTCCTCAAAAAGGTCTTTGTTAATGAACAGGTGATTGGCCGTCCAGGTGGAGCCAATCCCGTGCCAGCGACCGTTTTCGTCGGTGCAGCGTTGCGTCTCCTGCGGCTGAACGAAGTAATCTTCCTGGCTCAGCAGCGGATCGCTCATGACATAGTCGGTGATGTCGGTGGTCAGGCCATCATGCACCAGCGTCCGGAACTGCGACTGGCTGATGAAAGCGGTATCCGGCGGCGTCCCGGCAGCGACATTCGCCAGCAACTTCTCGTTGTAGTTGTCCGGCGTGTGCATCCAGGTGACGCGGACTTCGTCCTGCTCCGCCTCGAACACCGCGATAGCGGCCCGTACCCCTTCGTCTTCCGCGACGTCGCCCCACCCCATGAAGGTGATCGTGGTAGGGCCTTGCCGATTGGGCGCCGCAAAGGCCGGGCTGCCCCTGAAGAACTGCGTCCCGGCTGCCGCCGACGCCGCCGAAATCCCCATCAGCTTGATGAAGTCGCGACGAGACAATCTTGTCCTGGCCATCCCTCTTCTCCTTAACTCATGCTAGGTGCGCTGAAACCGGACGGATGCGTGCCGGGCAGGGCACGCGCTCTGTGCATCACGGTGATGCACGTTTCACACCACACACCGGGGAATTCATGAACGGGGACGCCCGGCCTGACTGCCAGCCGCCAGGCCGGAAAGCGTGCCGGTTGCCGCACGCGCCAGATTCGCCCCGGAAGGCTGCCCTGAAGCGGGATGCAGTGTCCTGTGGCTGTCACTGCCGCTTTTCCCTTCACCGTGGGGGCAGGCAGACGCCCCCCAAAAACCAACCAGGAGCCTATCCACAAACGCCTTCTCTGGCATGCAACAGCGACGGATAGACGCCTGAACAGCCACCGACTGGGGAAGACTCAGGACCCTGACCGCAGAATCGCCGCCAGGATAGACGCTGATGCCCTGCCTGCACAGGCAGCAGGCATGGCCCTCAATGTCAATTGCGACCTTCCCCCAATGATCATTCTAGGGAGCTTTCAATTGCCTGACTACAAGCGAATACGTATAATATCAGCACAAAACCGACTTTAGGCCCCGGAGGGGGGATATGCTGCGGCTGAGCAGGAGTTGCCCCATCAGGGCGCAAAACGCCGGGCTGTTCATTTCACGCGGCAATGGCAAGCACCCCACCCGCGTCATCTTCTCCCACGAACTGATCTTCATCAAGCGTGGCACGCTGGAGATGTGGGAAGACGACCGCGTCTTTTCCCTCTCCGAAGGCCAGACCCTGCACCTGCAACCGCGGAAACGCCACGGCAGCGTTGGGGATATGCCGCCCAACCTGGAGTTTTACTGGATTCACTTCGAAATCACGCCGGATTTCCCCTGCCCCGAGACGGCTGACGCCGTCTTTGAGATTCCCCAGGTCAAGCAGGTGGAGCGCCCGGATCGGCTGGAGTACCTCTTCCGGTACTTCCTGGATGAGCAGGAAACCGGCCATCTGCAGCAGAGCCAGGCGAACTGGCTGACCATGCTGATGCTGCTGGAAGTGGCCCGCCACACCAGCCCCGGCAAGGAGAATTCCGACTCGACCAGTCTGCTGGCCACCCGCGCCCATACCTTCGTCCGGCTCAACTACGACCAGCCGATCACCGCCGGCGATGTGGCCAGGGCGCTCGGCTACAACGCCGACTATCTGGGCCGCGTCTACCGCAAGACCTACGGCTGCACGCTGACGGAAGCGATCCACCGCCGCCGGATCAAAGTCGCCTGCCGCTACCTGCTCGACACAGACATGATCGTCGAGGAGATTGCCAAGGCCTGCGGCTACACCGATACCAACTACTTCCGGCGCGTCTTCCAGCGGTTGATGCACAGCACCCCGCGGGCTTACCGCAAACAGTACGCCCACATGCACGTCAATACCCAGTAGGCCCCCCCCGGCGGCGCTTACGCTCTCCGGCAGCCGCCCGGCTGACCGGGTGATTCGTCTCGCCAACCTCAAGTCGGATTAGTGCTGAAATTGTGCGCGGTTGCCCCGTAGTCATGGCTGCAATCTTGCCTGTATAGTAATCGTAGTTGCCTCTATTCGTGAAGGATGAGGTACATGGTCACCCTACCCGGTCAAATGCATGTGAGTCACTTTGAGCGCCTGCACGCGCTGCCCCTGACCGCCGTGGATATCCAGGCCGGATTCTGGAAGGACAAGCAGGCTGTCAACCGCCACAACAGCCTGCCCCATGGCTTTGCCATGCTGGAGGAATCCGGGGCGCTGGATAACTTGCGCATCGCCGCCGGGATGAAATCCGGCGAACATCGGGGCATGCGCTTTCAGGATTCAGACGTCTACAAGTGGCTGGAGGCGGCCTCCTACGAACTGGCCAAAGCGGACGATCCAGCCCTCCGCCAGCAGGTCGACGCCGCGATCGATCTCATCGCCGCCGCTCAGATGGAAGACGGCTACATCAACAGCTACTACCAGATCAAATTCAAGCCGGAAAACCGCTGGACGAACGAAGCGCATGATCATGAGCTATACTGCGCCGGGCACCTGTTCGAAGCCGCCGTAGCTCATCACCGCGCCACCGGCAGCCGGCGGCTGCTGGATATCGCCTGTCGCTTCGCCGACCACATCGATACCGTATTTGGCAAGGGCAAGCGGGAGGAAGCTCCCGGCCATCAGGGCGTAGAACTGGCCCTGATCGAGCTGTACCGCGAGACAGGCGAGATTCGCTACCTGGCGCTGGCGGAATTTTTCATCAACGAGCGCGGCAAGAACACGATGAAAGGCTGGGCTTACTTCAGCCCGTCGTACTATCAGGATCGCGTGCCCGTGCGTGACAACGACCGTGTGGAAGGCCACGCCGTCCGCGCCATGTACCTGACCTCCGGCATGGCCGATCTCTACCTGGAGACCGGCGAGCAGGCATTGCTGGACGCCCTGCACCGGCAATGGCATGACTTCACCAGCCACAAGATGTACATCACCGGCGGCGCCGGCGCACGCCATTTCGACGAAGCCTTTGGCGAACCCTACGAACTCCCCGATGACACCGGCTACTGCGAGACCTGCGCGGCCATCGCCAGCATCATGTGGAACTGGCGCATGTTGCGGGTCACCGGCGAAGCGCGCTACGCCGCGCTGATCGAGCGCACGCTTTACAACGGTTTCCTGAGCGGCGTTTCCCTGGATGGTAGGACCTTTTTCTACGTCAACCCGCTGTTGGTGCGGGAAGCGCATGTCCGCCAGCCGTGGTTCCAGTGCGCCTGTTGCCCGCCCAATGTCATGCGCCTGATCGCTTCGCTCAACCGCTACCTGGTCACGGTCAGCGTCGGAGAGCTGCAGGTGCATCAGTACGCCGGAGCCGCCATCGCCGCCGACATCCCGGAAGTGGGGCCGGTTCACCTGACGATGGAGACGGCTTACCCCTGGGAAGGCACGGTCAGGATCACGGTCGATGACGTCGGAAGCGGCGATTGGCGGCTGCGGCTCCGCGTCCCGGACTGGTGCAGTGCGCCCCGGGTGCAGCTGAACGGCCAGCCCGTCGAAGCCGTCCTTGAGGAAAGCTACCTGCTCCTGGCGCGGCGCTGGCAAAGCGGCGATGTGATCACGCTGGAGCTGCCGATGGCTCCCCGGCTCATGCGCGCCCACCCGTACGTGTCATCCAGCCGCGGGGCGCTGGCCCTGGAGCGCGGGCCGCTGGTGTACTGCCTGGAAGGGATCGACCAGCCTGAAGCGGCTCATGTGCTACAGGCCCAGCTTGACCCCAATACGGCCTTTGAGGTGGAGCCGCGCCCCGACCTCCTGGGCGGCACTGTGTTGATCAGCGGGTACGGCTTCCTGCCGGACCTGAGCGCCTGGGAGAACCGGCTCTACCTGCCGCATCATGTCGCCAGCGTCCTACCGCGCCGGCCGGTGGAACTGCGCTTTGTCCCCTACCACCAGTGGGGCAACCGGGGAACCGGCCCGATGCGCGTCTGGGTGCCGATGGATTAGCGCCCTTATAGGACACCTGCCAGGGCAGCCGACGATGCACACCGGCTGCCCTGGTATTGTTCCAGGCTAACGCTGACAGAGCGCCTCAACAGCGGCGATCTCCTTGACCGGGCCGGGCAGCAGTTCGTGCCCGTGCTCGGTGATCACCACGCCGTCCTCAATGCGCACGCCGAAGCCGTCGTCGCGCATCATCAGGAACGGCTCGATCACCAGGACGACGCCCGGCTCCAGCGGCTGCTCGCGGTCATCCTGAAAGCGGCCATGCGGGTCGTGAATGGTCAGGCCGATCGAATGGCCGCAGTTGCCATAGCTGTACTGCTCCACCCCGTAGCGCTTGAAGACATCGTAGATAGCGCGGTGAGCCTGCAGGATGGTCGCGCCGGGCCTGAGCGCTTCAAAGGCCGCCTGCTGAGCCTCCAGCACAATGCTGTAGATTTCCCGCTGGCGGGGGGTAAAGCGACCGTTGGCCGGGAAGGTGCGCGTGATATCCGCATAGTAGCCGTCATAGCTAATGCAGCCGTCGATCAGCACCAGATCGCCATCCTGAATATCGCGGCTGTTAGCCATATAGTGCGGGATCAGGCTGTTGGGGCCGCTGGCAACCACGATGCCCGCCTCGTAGGCTTCCGCAGCCATGGAGCGATACCGTTTGCCCCGCCGCCCGACCTCGTATTCCAGCACCGCCTGGCCGAGCGACTCATTCTCGCCGGGCTTGAGGGCGCGCATGATGGTCTCAAAAATCTCGCTCTGGGCGGCAAACGCCTGCCGTAACGCCGCAATCTCCCCTGCGTCTTTGACAAACCGCAGGTTATGGATGTGCCTGGCGATATTCCTGACCTGCACCCAGCTGAAACGCTCCCGCAGACGGCTGACATACGCCAGGTACGGCGACAGCGGTCGATCCAGCGGCGGCGCACCGGGAACGTTGATCCAGAGTTGCTCAGCGTCCATCAGCGTCCGGCTGAGGATGGCGTCCAGGCGGGAAAGCGGATAGACCCGTTCCACGCCGCTTTGCGCCTTAATGTCCTCAAATGTGGCCTGCCGGCCATCCATAAAGGCCTGATGCGCTTCCTGCTCCCTGACAAACAGGATTTCGCAGACGCGCCGCCCCCGCGCCAGTTCCGGGCCGCCGCGCGTCTCGTCATGCTCGACCATGATCCCGCCCGGCGCCAGCAGCAGGATCGCATCGCGCCCGGCATAGCCGGTCAGGTAGCACAGGTTGCGGTCGGCGAGCACCGGGTTGGGCGCCGTCCCGGCGGAATCGATCAGAATCAGGCTGCTGGAGCTGACTGTAGCAAGTAAGGACTGGCGACGCGCCTGGTAGGTAGCAGGTTGCCCGACCATCTCTCCGCTTCTCCTCCTGGATAATTACGGCAACAAGAATGCTATACCCGAACTGTAGCCGAAAATGCGCCGCTGTCCACTGCCCGGCGGCCACGCAGTGCGGGCCTTGAGCAGTTGCGCCGCTGCGGTGAAAGCCTATGATGACAGGCGAACCTGAAACATCCTCGCGAAAGGACACAAGCGGTATGCGCAGGATATTCCTGCTGGTGGTTGTTCTCGCTCTGGCGGCGACCATGCTGAGCGCCACAGCAGTCGGGGCGCAGGAAGCAACGGGAAAATCCATCTATGTCACCGCGCGCTGGAGCGACTATTACAAGCGCATCGAAGCAGCAGGCTTTGAGCTGGGGTGCGACCTTCACCTGCTCCCTTCTTCTACTCATCGCAATGATCTTAGCGCTGTGGCCGACCGGGTAGCCTCGCTGGATCCGGCTACAGACGCCCTGCTCATCATCAACGACGGTGGGGAAGGCCACTTTGACACCCTGGCGACCAGAGTGGATGAGTTTGTCTCCGCCGGGGGCAGGGCCGTGTGGCTGTTCGTCTTCTACTATACGTCGGACAACAGCCTGAACGATGTCCTGCGTGACCGGTTCGGGGTCATGGCCGATTACCGCTACCTGTTCTCCGGGCAGGCCACGTACGAGGGGGAGACTCTCTCCCCCCTGTGGGACGGGCTTGTGGTAGGGCTACCTGACACGGTCAATCAGGGGCTGGCGAACAACATCGTCGTGGGTGACCGGAACGCGGTGCAAACGACCCTGCAATCCCCGGAAGGCGAGATCATCACGTCCGCTCACGTTCAGAAAGGCGCCGGGGAGATTCTCTTCATCGCCGTGCCATCCTTCCATCACGGCGGAAGCTCTGAGGCCGACAAGGGCATCTTTGCTGATGACGCGATCGCCCTGTATGACAACGCCGAGGCGCTTAACCGGGTGTGTCAGTGGCTATCCGGAGCGGATGTCGGCAGTCCGGCAGGCGGCGGGAAATCCACGCCAGCAGATGCACTCTCTGGCTCGACTCTGTTCACCACACCGGCCTTTGCCCAGCCCGAACACGTAGCCTGCGGCCCCAACGATACCTACTTCGTACTGACCTTTGGCAGCGCGAACGACGCGCTGCCCCTGGGCGCAGCCAGCGTCACGGTCGCCGCGCTGGACAGCAACACCACGCTGGATATCATCCCCCTTGACGACATTAGCCGGGGGGTTGATTACCAGAGCCTGATCATCGACATTGGCGCAGAAGTCCTGGACGTGGGGCCACTGGGGATTGCCGCCAACCTGGCGCGCGAGATCGAAGCCGCTGTTGAGCGGCAGAGCAGGCTGGGCATCCAGCAGTTCAGGGTGTGGTCGCCGACGAATCGCTTTGACCCGCACCTCCGCTTCCTGATCTGGGCGTCACATCCGGCAGGCGGCGGAGTCAGCATCACGTCGGAATGGCACCCTAATGCTTCGGAATTCCCAACTCAGGAGGGCAGCTCCCTCCCCGCGCCCACGGTAGTCTATCCATGCCGCCAATGAAGTAGAACGCGATCCCAAGACCATCGCTGCAGCCGGGCCGCCTGACCCGGCTGCTTTTTATCCGGTCGGCGTACCGGCTATTGGCAGTTGCCGGTTGCCGGACGAGTTCCGCATGAGCGATTGCATGGCAAACGGCGCTGGAAACAGTTTGATCGCGATCATCCTCCGGTGAGTATGGCCGGCTTACTGCCACTCCCCGACAAAAGCCGCATGGGCCAGCAGATACTCATCGACCAGCGTCCGGGCGAGCGAGTAGGAGAGCACCAGCGGGTGGGCCATCAGTGCGTAGACCGCCTGCCGCCGTGAGCGCTTCAGCGTCGCTTCAACCGCGCGCCGTTCATAGAGCTTGATACCGCGCATCAGCAGTTGCTGATCCTCCGGTACGTCGCTAACCGGGATAGTCCGGATGTCGCCGTCTTCGATGACACAGGAGATTTCGACAACGTCATCAGGCCGCATGAAGTCCAGCGCACCAGCATTCGGCACGTTAAGCGCTGTCCGGGCCGGTTCGCCGCTTTCAAGCGCCTGGATGATCTTCAGCGCGACTCCGGCGTAGCCCTCACCGCCTTCCATAGAGATCGCGACCGGGCCTTCTGCCGCCATATCCGCTTCTTCCATCGAAGGGCCATCGGGATTGGCGTAGTGCATGTAGGTGGCCGCGCGGCGGCGATCATAAGCCAGGTAAGCGCGTAGCCCTTCCTCAGGATGGCGCTCCACATCGATTGCCCGCAGGCGGTCCAGCAGCTGGCGGTTGAGCCGCAGGACTTCTTCGCCGCGGGTCAGTTCATCCGCCTGGATGCTGGCCAGCGCCTTTTCAGCATAGTAGAAATAGAACAGATACTCGTTCAGGAACATCCCCAGGTGGCGGACCAGTTCGGGATCGAACATGCGCTGTGTGGTCGCGGCCAGGAAGGAGTCGTCCGCCAGCAACTCCGGCAGGATGTCCCGCCCGTCACGCAGCAGCCGCCTGGTCCACGAAAGGTGGTTCAGGCCAAAGACTTCCGCCTGGAGCGACTCGGGGGAGATTCCCAGGAATCGCGCAGCTTCATGCTGGGCGCTATTGGCGCTGTCACAGATGCCAACCGTGCGGGCAAAGCCCTGATCGCGCAGCGCCTGGGTCACCAGCCCGGCGGGATTGGTGAAGTTGAAGATCCACGCGCCGGGCGCGCGCTTTTCCGCCAGCGCGGCGTAGCCGAGGATCGCCGGGATGCTGCGCATGGCCATGGCGAAGCCGCCGGGGCCGGTTGTTTCCTGGCCCAGCACACCATGCTTGAGGGCAATACGCTCGTCATGAACGCGCCCCTGCTCCTCGCCGACGCGGATGGTGGTGATGATGTAGCTCGCGCCATCCAGCGCTTCATCGGCGCTGGTGGTCGTCGTGATGCGCACCGGGCTGCCTTCGCGCTGGCCGATGTGGTGGCAAAGAGCGCCCAGCAGCGCCAGCTTTTCGGCGTTGATGTCCATCAGGCATAGCTCGTCCAGCCCGATGCGGTCAGCCCAGCACAGGGCGGAAGCTGTCAGCAGCGGCGAACGCACCCCGCCGCCACCGATCACGGTCAGTTTCATGAGGTTCTCCTGCTGTATCTGCTCAACGGCACAGGTTACTGCCGGGCCAGGGCGAGCCTGACCACCATGATATGCGCAAGCCAGGACAGAGACGCCCAGGCGCAAACGTTTACGTGATTGTAGCAAAGGTCCCGTACGCGCACCTACGGCCGGGAGACAATCGACGCAGGCCATGTTCCACAGCAAGGTCAGGGTTGCCCTCCGCCGGGCGTACGCACAGGTGAATAGACATCGCTCTCCCTGCGAGCAATGCTAATGCCCTGATTCACCGGGGCACAGGCACAATTTGGCATTTCCGTTGCCCTTGAACTACAACAGGGCCTGTGACCGAACTTGCCGGAGGCAGACGTATGCAACCATTGAAAGACTACTCGCATATCCGTGGCGTATGCCACAATCCCCGCCCCCAGCGCGGGCAGGAGCAACTGGAACGCGAACTGGGGTATTGCCAGCGATTGCAGCTGAATTCCCTCCGCTTCTGGATGAACATGGATACCTGGGAGCAGCAGGGGGACACCTACTTTGACACGCTGGATCACTTTATGCGCACAGCGTGGCGCTACGGCCTGTCCAGTATGCCGATCCTGTGGAATGGCAACTTCATCCGCGAATGGAGCGACCCCGATGAAGCGTGGTATGCCCGCGCCGAAGCCTATGCCAGAGCGTTCATTGAGCGCTTCCGGGATGAGCCTTTCATCCTGATGTGGGATGTCATCAATGAGCCATTCTGTAACGACTACATGCACCACGGCCCGGCGGAAGAATACCAGGCGCGCTTTGACAACATCCGCCGTTACGTGCGCCGGCTGTGTGAGATTGTACGCCGCTGCGATCCCGACGGCTGTATGACCGTCGGGCACGAGGCGGTGCCGCACTGCGCATCAACCAACGATCTGGTGGATGTCATCTCCTTCCACGATTACCTCCCCACCCGCCGCCAGATCGAGGACGCCATCCTTGCCGCTGAAGCTATGGGCACGGAATGGGGAAAGCCCATCCTCAACACGGAGACCGGTTGCGTTGGCCGCGCCAATCCCTATGAGGTGGAGCTGGAGCTGCTGCACAAGCATCGCATCGGCTTCTACCTCTTCAACCTGGTCAGCGAAGGCTTCTGGGGGGATATCCACGGGCTGGTATACCCCGACGGCACGATCCGCGACCCATCGGTGATCGCCGCGCTATTTGGCTTCTTCCGCAACCGCACGGCAAGCCGCATTCTGGTTAACGCCAACAAAGAAGGGCATGCCTACCGCGCCGTCAAGGCCGTGGAAGACGCGCTCCGGGTGGAGCAGACCACCCTGTTCATGCAGAAACCCAAGACTACCGATGACATTCTTGAGGCGGCGGAGTACTGTGTGAACCTGCTCGAGGCAGCGGAGATGGTGCCCATGTGGGATGCGCCCAGCGCAAGGATCGCCATCTGGCGCGCCCAGCCTGAAGAGGAGCGCGATATCCACGCCATCCGCCGCTTTGCCTACGAGATGGCCCGGCTGGTGCGCGAGAACTGCCTGTTTTGAGGGCTTGTTGGAATAGGCAGTGTATAGAAACAAAAACGAGGGCGCCCGGCGTGGTACAACACCAGGCGCCCTCATCTTGGCCATTGCTAGCCAGGCAACTACTCCAGCGAAACCGCCCTTCGCCCTCCTGCACCAGAAAAGCTAGGGTAACAGTAACTGGAATAACTCGATAAGAATATCTCGGTCGAGTTTGTCGGAGCGGTTCACCAGTCATCGTCTCCCGGGAATCGATTCTCACCTCCCGGCATGTTACGCCAGCCGAGGTCCCATCGATCAAACGTTTGCCCACGATTGTCGATAATCCGCGACGCAACGACCTCACCTTTGATGATCCTCACGTGAAGCTCTTGTTCATAAACCGACCCGAAACCCATGTGGACGTATACCAGAAGCTCCCCCCTCGGAATACGAATAGTTCCGGAAAACCAGTCTGCCAGGAGCGGTTCTTCTCCCAATAATCTGAAACGCCCCCGAAGCCCCACCAGATAGAAGCGCCCATCTCTGATTTCCCATGTTCCCTGGTAGCCTCGCCAACAGGCCGTAGAATACAGGACTAGATCATCAGATTTATCGATGTCTGCCTCGATAATACGCGGATGACCTTTTGGCAAGGGCGGGCAAAAGGCCATTGAGGTTTCTTCGCCGTCCAAGATCAGACATTCATGGATTTGAGCAGTCATGGGCCACACTCCCCTATCGGGTTACACCGACACTATCACTTCCTCCAACTCCCCTGTAATCAAAGGCCTCCGTCTCGTCCAATTTCCGGATGAGTGTGTAAAGGACAAACCAAGGACCCTGAGGCACTGCGCTTGGGTAGAGTATGGTCTGGAGCGAAACACCCCCGTAAAGGCGTCTATCGGTTCTCAATCCAGCCTCGCAGGGCTATTCATGCTCAACTCACAAACCTGATCAGTGACAGTCTCGTCACCATAATCAGGGATACCTGCCTCACGAATTGCCCAGAGTCGGCATCGGCACAAGGATGTAGACCCCGATCACGTCAACAGGCAACACCGGCTTTACAGAGATACTTCCCAGTTGTACGGTTTGACGCACACGACGATGTGCATCCAGCAGGTCCCGGGCACGACGTTCAGCGATCTGCGCAATTTCCTGCGACATTGCCTGCTGGATGAACGCTAGTTCGCTTTCGAGTCTCCGGTGAATGTCAAGACTACTCAACTGGCCTTGCGGAATAGTTGCCTCCACTAACGCCTTGGCCTCTGCGGACTGCAGCCACTCTACACGGTTGTCATCCTTGCGATAGCCCGCGACAATGCATTCCTCAGCCATAATATCCCGTGGCGCTCGCGCTTCATGCATCAAGTAACGCAGGCGCAAAAGCAACACTGTGGTCTGCCGTGCCACCATGTTTGAGCGGTGTACGCCACATCGCGCCGCAACAGGGACTGCCCCATCGGAACCCGTCAATGCAGTGGAAAGGATGTGCTCGGCAAGTGCAACCGTGATCCGGTGATGTCTTCCGACATATTCGGCGCCCTGTGGGGCTGGGCTTGTGAACGCCATCGTTATCGGCGAAGCCAGCCCAAGCTGCTCACCTAGAATACCCTGTGGTATCGCCTCCGGACTCAGCTTCCAACCGGCCCGACTTTTAATGAGATGGATTCCGAGTCGCTGGCAGGCCGTCAACACAAAGCGCTGAACCGCTTGGGGATCACCCAGCACGTGGTCCACAGCCTCAATTTCTGCAGCGACCATCTCTGGCTTTATGCCACGCTGCGCGAACCGTGTCCGGTTCTCCCTTTCTCGTTCGGCGCTGGCATACCAGCGTCTATGAACCTCCTCGATGCGCTCAAATGGCGTCGCTTCCATCCCGGGTAGCTCAAGTTGTTCTGGATTTCTGTGATCCTGGAAGAACAGTGAACGAGCAACGGCTTCGACAACAGACTCGCTTTCCACCGGGACCGGCACCGTGACGCCAAGTCGGTCGCGAATCTCAATGGCTTTGCGAATCAGCACGTCGAGGACTTTGCCGTCAATCGGGTTATCTTTGCCGTATAGCAGGATGGTGTCCACACGAGGGTTGGCCTGACCAAACCGGTCTACACGACCTTCTCGTTGCTCAAGACGATTGGGATTCCAGGGCAGGTCATAATGGATAACGGCGTTAAACCAATCCTGCAGATTGATTCCCTCACTCAAACAATCTGTAGCAACCAGCACACGCTGTTCGGACTCAGCCAGCTCAAGGATTCGCGCGCGCCGCTCATCTTCACTCAGTGTACCCGTTACCGCGATGATCCGCGCCTTCGGTGCATGTCTCTCCAGACGCTGGTTGAGTTCTGCGGCCACATACTCTGCAGTAGCAACATAGCGGCAATAAACAATGACATCGTTACCTTTCTGGAGTTGCTCGGCTACTAGCGCTGCCAGGGACTCAACCTTGGTATCTTTGTCACCACGGAGTTTCCGCACACGATCAGCGAACTCACGGAGTCTGCGCTGTTCACTGCTCCGCAGCGACAGTTCACCCTGATCAAGAACGTACGATGGTGATACGTCAATAACAGCAAACTCGGCATCCGGGGCATCGTAGATATAGGGACTGAAGAAGGTATCGTCAGGTTCGCCACCTTCTTGATCGTCAAGCCGTCTCGCGCGCCCTTCCAGCGCTGCCTCAGCCGCAGCAGGGCTTGACATGACACAGCGCATCAACGCCAGCGCCGTCCAATAACGTACGCGCCGGCTGAACCCGCTCAGGCTTTCACCGGTGCGGACAATCTCGCTGGCAAAACGATACACATCCTCAGCCAGCGCCCGATATTCAGTATGAAGTGCATAGGCAACCTCACGGGAATTACGCTCCGGAAATGGCGTATCCTCCCCCAGCCAGGATTTAACGTCAGCACGACGTCGCTGTACCAGGTGTCGCGCCAGTTCGATCTGTTGCTGTTCAGTGAGGTTAGCCGTATCCCATTCCTCAAAGTAAGGCTTCAACAGGCCCAGAAGTGACTTGAACGATCCCTCTATCCCTGAGTGGGGCGTTGCCGTGAGGAGGATGAGGTGGCGTTCCGCTTTTTTGGCGAGTTCATGCACCAGTTCATGGCGCTGCTGTTGTGAGATCGAACGCCCAGCAGGACGTGCAACCGAATGGGCTTCATCCACAATGATCAATTCCGGGGCATGGAGTAGAAAGTTGTCCCGTCGACGCTCCGCTTTGGCGTAGTCGATGGAGATCACCATGCAGGTGAAGTACTGGAAGATACTCATATCCTGGCGAGGAAGCTCGCGCTCAAGTCGCGAAATCGTCCCGGAACGCACAATCACCGCCGGCAGGTGGAACTTCTCCTGGAGTTCCTGTTGCCATTGCTCACACAGATAAGGTGGGCAAAGCACAGCAAGGCGTTGGATTTCACCCCGGTCATAGAGTTCACGAGCGATCAGGCCCGCTTCGATCGTTTTGCCAATCCCCACGTCGTCTGCAATCAGGATACGGACGGCTGGCTCATGACGCAGAGCCATCATCAGGGGGACAAACTGATATGGCCTGGGGCGGACAGAAATCTGACCCAGGGACCGGAAAGGACCGGCTCCGCTGCGGAGACTCAGCCGCACTGCATCCATGAGCAACCGGGCCGATGAGAAGTCACCCGGATAGTGGGAATCTGGCAACGGAAAGGTTGCCGGTTCAGGCATTTCCAGTGCCAGCCGTCGATAGATTTTGAGCTTCTCTTGGTCGCCGCCGATCAAAGGGCGTAGTTCAATCACATCCGGCGAGGCAGAAGGCTGCACAATCCAGTCACGGTCGCGTAGCGAGACTATTGAGCCAGGTTGATAGTCATTCATTGTATTTTCCGAACACATCCTGATACTGGGAAACCTGTTCGCCAAATGGGCGATCGTAACGGATGACAATCACCGCAAAACCAGCATTGCGAAGTCGCTCGCGGATGACATTGTCCCGTTCTTTCACGCGAGGGTCATCGTGGGCGCTGCCGTCACAGAAAACGCAGGTGACACCGTTCCCATCCCGATAAATGAAATCGGCCTGGACACTGAAATCGGACATTCTATACTGAGCATAGGTGGGCAGACGCAGCTGATGCCGAAACAGAAAGTCCAGGAAACGGCGCTCAAGCTCGGAAGCAGGATCTGTCTGCTCGCGCAGCCATTCATACTGCTGGGTGTAGTCACGCTCGGAGGAACGCCGCAGAGACGCGGCCTGCCGCAGTGCCTGCAATGGCGCCAGCAACAAGTGCCGGTTGAGGATCAGGTGATCCCGTTGGTTGGCATAGGACATCAGGCAATCATAGCACGCCCGGGCGCAACCATTTTCGATATCATCAGCCGGCCTCAGATCATCACCAGCCAGGTTGAAATGGCAGACATCCAGCGCCGCTTCTGCGACGACCGCGATTGCCTGAGGATCGGTGACGAGATTCTCCAGCACCCCCAGACCGCCCTCAGCATCCTCAAAGATCAGAATGGCCAGTCCATCCCCGTGGCCAATCCGGCCTGCATTGATCTCACGTTCGCCGACCTGGAACACCGCTCGAATACCCTGGAGTAGAGCCGCCTGAAGGCTGGCCAGAAAGGCTTCAAGGGTATCCGGGGGAATCTGTTTGAGAAGCGATTCACCCGGACGGACCAGCAGAATGTTGCGAGTATCCCAGACCATGAGTTGAATGCCACGCATCACCTCATCGGCTTCTGGCTCAGACTCTTCCGAATTCCTGCCTCCCACCCACTCTCCAGTGCGCACATTAAGAGCGAAGCCTTTGCCGTTGCTGTTCTGCCTCCAGCCTGTGTTCACCTGCCACAGTGTAGCCGCTGCGCCATAGGTGAGATGAAGCAGGCACTCGCCCTCCACCTGCTGAACCGTCGCCTCTACCCGGCCGGTATTATCGACCCCGGACGGTTTGAAGCGAAAATACGTGTCAATGTTGTAACCTTCACGCAACCGCTCCTCTTCGTCGCAGGTGATGCGCTCTACCTGGTGCGTAATCACATCCTGCATTTCCAGAAGATTGCGGACGAATAAGGAATTGTTGCCAGAAAGCGTCGTTCCGCAGTTCTGGCAGACATCAGTGTACAGGTCTTCTCCTTCGTGGAAGTAGCCACATGCCAGGCAGAACTTGGCTGAACGCAAGCGTTCCCCCAGGCCACCACTCGTTGATTGACTGCGCACCACCCGATGCTTGCGACCTTCATGGTAGAGGATATTGCGGGGAGCAAACTCCCGGATAGCCATGAAACGTGACCGGGAGACGTATTCCCCCTTGCCTCTGGCGGACACATAGGCCCGGATCGGCAACCGCGGAAAGTTGTAGCCCGGCAGGAAACCCTCGCTGGCCAGGTAGCGATAGGGATAGAAATCTGTTTGATTGCTGCCTTCCAGATTGCGCAACAGATCGCGCTGCCGCACAGCTTCGCTACGCAATCGCTCAGCAGCATCACGTTCTTTCTGATTGGTCGCACGCTGACTGGCGGTCTCGCCTTGTCGTATCTGATGTTCAGCGCGCTCATACATCTCGCGCCAGCGGTCAAAAGCACGGTCGAATGCGTTCGGCGCACCTCTGAGAACCTGGCGCAGCCATTCATCTGAATATCGCTGCCGGTCGATAGCCGGTGCACAGTCATCCAATACCTGCCTGCAATAGCCCAAAAGCTCTTCCAGCCGTCTCTCGGATAGCTGGATCTGATGGGCAGCGTTGTCATTGAGCGGGTAGCCCTTGCCGTCGACATCCAGTATTTCCGAAATGGAATTCCCCAGTGACAGCCCAACCTGTGCCAGCCACATGGCGTGAATATGCGCCCGGATAAGTTCCTCATTGGCAAGATCCATCTGAGGAGGCGCGACAACACCGGCAACCATCTGCTGGGGACGACGGAAGAAATACTGATCGTGACCGTTGCCCATAGCGCAGTAGGTGGTCACAACGGCAGGCTGGTTGCTGCGCCCGGCACGTCCTGATCGCTGGGCATAGTTGGCAGGCGTTGGCGGTACGTTCCGCATGTGCACGGCATTCAGATCGGAAATATCGATGCCCAGTTCCATGGTGGGGGAACAGAACAGACAGGCCAGTTCACCGCTGCGGAAGCGGTTCTCTCGATCGAGACGATCGACCATGGATACCTGGGCGGTATGTTCGCGCCCCTCAAACTGGCCGAAGTGGTGAGCCTTCTCGCCATACAGCCGCCTGAAGAAGGCATTACTTTCTGCCCTTGCCGATCTACTTCTGGCATCGCGCATCCAGCGCGAATGCACCGGATCCGGCGGCGGCGGTGTACCATCTCCGCGCACCCAGACCAGCGCATCCGCCCGCACCTGGATGCCTTTGAGTTCTTCGTCGTACTCCAGGTATCCCCCTGCCCGCAAGGCCTGCACAAAAGAGTCAAGCAGCGCGGCGTATTCCGTAGTGGGCAGGTCCTCGTGCAGCGCGGACCACGTGAACCGCGACCGCAGGTAGCGCCCCAGCGCAGTGGCCGGAGACAGGCTGAAGACGCTTGTGCCTTTGCGCATCTGCGGCGCATCCGGCAAAACGAACCAGGTGAATTCGGTCAGGCGTTCATCCTCATCAAACGACCACAACTCTTTGAGGCCAGCCCGAACATATTGTTTCAGCTTACGCTGAAACTCAGGATTCAGGCAATCCACATGGATCGCCAGTGCTTTGCGCAGGTAATCCAGGAAGGCGTGCGTCGCTTCCAGGCGCTCTTCCGGTTTGGCCGCCGCCAGCACCGGATGCCCCTCCCACAGGGATTCTTCGGCGCAAGTCTCGGCAAGGCCATCATACTCGATGCGCATCAGCCCGGCCTGTTCCAGATTGGGCTGGACGACGCGCCAACCGCGCCGCAGATCGTTGTACACCTGGTACTCGATGTACCGCATCAGGTTATGGCGGTTGGCCTGCTTGAGCCGCGGCGTCCCCCCGACTTCCTTGGCATACTCCTCCTCCGGGAGCGCCAGCGCATCAACCACATACTCGGCGATGTGCGCATGATCAATACGCTCGTGAGTCTCCAGGGCGCGGGCGATCGCCGCCCGTAGCCGCGCCACCTGCACAAAATCGTTGAAGTGCCCTGCCTGAAGAGAAGCATCCTGGCGATTGTCGGTAAAAGAGAGCAGTTTGGCTGCCTGCCGCTCCACGCCAGGCTGCCGACGCAACTCCGAGACGGTGGAAATACTGAGCAGCGTGGTCGCAGTCGACCGGCCTTCGCTGGAAAGCCGGGCAAGCTTACGGAATTCGCGCTCGCGGCGAGTGTAGACCACCCCGCATGCCAGGCATGTCAGGAACGGCCTGGGCACAAACCAGTACGGTTGCGCCCCCGGCGGCAGGGAACCATCCTCTGCAGGGGATACCGCCGTGCCATCCGGTCGGACGAAAACCCGACGCGGGATGGCGTCCCGAAACTCCTGCTTGATGCTCGTCCGCTCGCCGGTCTTCTGGCTGATGTTGAACCAGCTGTCCGGCAGCTCGGACTCGCGCTCGTACGTCCAGATCGGCGCTTCTGGATCGTCCAGCAGCAGGTAACCTTCCGCAATCGCCTCGTCCCCATCCGCGTCGGGGATGCCCGGCGTCCACGGCTCGAACCTGCCAGCCTCCTGATCCCAGCGCACCCGGTAGTACTCCTGACCACACATCCGGCAGAACTCCAGCGGTGCGAGCATCCGCCCTTCGGCGGCGAAGCTCCTGCCCTCCAGGGTGATGTGGCGCACCGCCCGATCTTCCAGAGTGGCATAGACAGCTTCCCCCTGGGAGATGAACTGGTGCAGCTTGAAGGCGAAGACCGGGTTGCCCTCTTCATCGCGGATGCGGTTGCCCAGTTGCAGGACATCCTGGAGCGCCGCCTGGCACCTGGCGACCGGCAGGCCGATGTATTCACTCAGCCGGAGCGCGCCTTCCCGCAGCGCAATGGGCTTGCGGCGGCGCAGGAAGCCGCTTTCGTCGCGCTCAATACCAAAGGTGCGCTCCACCCACACGGCCAACGGATTGCGGATGAATTCCGCGCGGCTGATTTCCGCCGGGAGGCCATTCTGCACCACCTCCCGCAGGGCTTCAGCAGTGAAGACAAGATCGATCTCTGTAGCGGGCCGCAAGGTCTCATCGATCACGTTGCGCGGGTCTACCGTCACGCCGAACAACGTGCGGGCCACTTCGGCGACCTTCCGCCGCTGTTGATCGCGGGTCGCTTCCCCGGCGACCATCGTGGCGCTGGTGCCAATGCATAGCAGCTCCGGGTTGCCGCAGCGCTGGCGCAACCGCCGGATCAGCATGGCTACGTCTGCACCCTGCCGACCGGTGTACGTGTGCAGTTCGTCCAGCACCAGGAACTGAATGTCAGCCAGCGTCCGCTCTACAAACACGCGCTCATGCGGACGCGTGAGCAACAACTCCAGCATCACATAGTTGGTCAGCAGGATGTGCGGCGGGTCGCTCTGGAGGCTATTCTTGGTGTCATCATCCTCCTGACCCGTATACCGCGCCGCACGCACCGGGCAGTCCGGCATCTGCTTCAGCAGACGGGTGATCGAATCCAGCTGGGAGTTGATCAGGGCGTTCATCGGATAGACGATGATGGCCTGCACGCGGTGACGTTTCGGCTCGTGCTTCAGCACATAGTCGACGATCGGGATGAAGTAGGCCAGGCTCTTGCCGGAACCCGTGCCGGTGGTGAGGATGTAGGGCTGGCGCTGCCGGGCGGCTTCGATGGCCTGTGCCTGGTGGTGGTACAGGTGGAACGGGCGTCCATCCCGATCGCGGAAGATGAGCCGCATAGCCTCATGCAGGTGGCCCTGCCGCACCAGATCTTCAACCGTCCCGCCGCGTTCGTAGGCCGGGTTAAGCTGGAGCAGCGGCTCCGGCCACAGCTTGCCCCCCGCGATCTGCGCCCGCACCGCCTCCCGGATGCGCTCATCGCGGATGTGGATGAAGCTGGTCACGTAGTCGTGATAGTCTTCCAGTACTTTCCGATGCAGGCGAAATGCGTCCACGTTATACCCCTCAGCAGTCAGGACTCCGCGTCAGCCGGTTCCTCTTCCGGCTTGAAATCATCCGGCTCAAACCTGGTCACCGAAATCGTCTCTTTGCGGGCGCCGATCTCGTGCTCGATGAGCAACGTGATCAGTGTATCGCCATCGATCAGTGTGATTGGCGCAGCCCGCTCCTCAAAAGCGGCATCTTTTGCGCCCTTGCTGAAGCCGCCTGTGGTGATGATCGTGCCCCGGTTGGCATTGAAGCGATGCAGCGATCCGCGTAGCTGATCAAGAACCGGCCGTTGAATTGTCCCGTGATGACGCTTGACCTGGACGACTTCGCGCACGTAAGTGATGCCGACCCGAATGTCCCCAACAACGTCAATGCCGCCATCGCCGCTCCGTTTGGTGACCACCACGTTCTCATAACCCATCGCTTCCAGCAGGGTACTGATCACATTCTCCAGCTGATAGGGGTCGATCGTGCGGAGGGTCTCGGCGATTCGGTCGCGCACTTCCTTTTGTTGCTCGTCCAGCAGCCTGCGCAGGGCGGTTGTCGTCCTGCTCACGGGCGGAAGCTCTTTCTCCTCAAGCAGGGGAGCCACCGCTTCCAGGTAGTCAAGCCCTGCTTCGGTGATTTGATACGTGACGGCTTCCCGCATGACCAGCTGCCGGTTCACAAGGTTGATGATGCGCTCGTACCAGGCCCCTCTGATGGCGCTCTGGGCCAGCACACGGGAACAGCGGGCCAGGAATTCGGTGAAGGGCGGCAGCAGATCCGCGCGCCTGCCGGGGCCATGCTCGGCGACGATCGCCAGCAGATGCAGCAGCCCCTCGCCGTAATCCAGCTGCCGCTCCGTCTCGCCAAACGGGTTTTCCAGGAAGTCCCGTCCTGCACTCGTGATCTGCAGCCGACCGCTATCGTCTTGAACCAGCAGCTCGTAGGACGAACAGAGCGACCAGACCCCCGTCAGGTGACGCGGATTAACCAGGCCGCGGGAGCCACGCCACAGATGTTCGGCCAGCCGGCGCTCCTCACCCTCCAGAACCTCAGGTATCCATTCGTCCGGGTTCGCCCAGGTTCGCGTATCCTGGGGCGTCCCCCGCTGGCTGTCGATCGTGGCGCGCATATCGAACAGGGTGCGGCGCGATTGCCCTTCCATCAACGACAGGAACATACGCGCGCTGCGATAGGTCGGATAGTGCAGCACATGAACACTCGGTTTGGTGGCCATAGCCCGTGTCTCCTCTGAAACGCGCGTTACCGTGATCTTCTGCCCTGCCATACACCCCTGCCGACTTGAGGACGACAGAGGCGCTTCCAAACGATCCGAGTCTCTTTCTCTGCCGCGCTATCCCACACTGCCGGGGCCAACCGCCGGGCAGCGGGCGCTCGACCCCGACTGCCTACTCCCCACTCCCTACCCCCCTGTCCCACGCCTCCAGTAGCCGGAACGTCTCTCAAGAATGCTTACTGTTCAGAGCAGACAGTTTCTGACAACTGTCTGTGCTCGATGCACTTCACCTTGCCTTTCAGTGCAAGTAACTCCCTTGGAAAGCGGTCAATCTGTGCGCCGATAATCAGGATGTCTCGCGCACGGGTAGCCGCTACAAAGAACCGCTGCAAATTTCGTAGGGTGCTTTGCGCAAAGGAGACGGAAGTATCACGACTGAAGTACTCCTCTACACAAGGTATAATCACAGCCCGGTATTCCACTCCTGTCTGGTTGTTGGTTGCCAATGCGACAACTTGTCTTACAGTATGCCGTTTATGTTTCTCGTACTTGTCAATCACATGTTTTCTCGGATTCAGCACCGCAATCTCACTAGGCATAATCCCTTGTTCAACCAGTTTCTGTATCACAGCCGCGAAGTACTCGTGCTGTTCCGTATTTGTCTCAAAAAGGTGAACCTCCGGCAATTGCCCGTCGCGTAGGCGCGGATCAGAGAGATCAACTGATAAGTACTCACCAGATTCTCTGAGTATTTCGACCAATTCAGGCTGATCTTGTAGCAGTGAGAACACAGCCTGCGATATCTGGCGCGTATTTCGATAGGGAATTCTGAGCCAACGTGTATGGCCAACAACACCGTCCACACCCCGATCTTTCCAGCTATATGCTCGATAGATTCCCTGCGTGGGATCGTCGCAGAGAAACAAGTGTCCATCTGGTTTCAGGAGATGCCGCAACGTTCTTATCCATGCAGGTGCAAAGTGCTGTGCTTCATCGACAAGAATCACGTCATAAATAGGGGGGATTCCATCCTCCTTAAGGAAACGATGAGCGCTCTCGTGGAGATCTGACCAGTCCAGATACTGCCAGTCATGTATTTTCTGT
>JAIOAT010000042.1:13347-34044 GCA_019873685.1 Chloroflexota bacterium | reverse complement strand
TACACCGCCAGCACCGCCGCCGTCAAGGCGATCGACGGGGATCGCATCGGCGGCTACCTGATTGTCTGGGGCGACGCCGCCCATCCCGACCTGCACGGCGAATACTTCACGCCGGAGACCGACCTGGCGCTGGACTGGTATCCGCGCCGCCCGGTGCTGTACCAGCACGGGCTGGATGGCGCGGTCGGGCCGGCGCTGGTCGGCGTCATCGATACCCTGCGGGCTGATGCAACCGGGCTGTGGGCGGAGGCGCAGCTGACGCCGCACCGGGAAGGGCTGGGCGAGGCCCTCCGCGCTCTGATCGCGCGCGGAATCCTGGGCTGGAGCAGCGGCAGCCTGCCCCACCTGGTCGAAGTCGCTGCCGATGGGCGCATCCTGCGCTGGCCCATCGTCGAGGGCAGCCTGACTCCGACGCCCGCTGAGCCGCGCCGCACCTCCGTGCGGGCGATCAAGGACGCTTACGCGGCCCTGGGCCTCAGCCTGGAACGGCTGGCGCCCGGCGGCGCGTCCGCTGATCCCCGTGCTGACCTGACTCTGACCCGAAAGGAGCATCCCCCTGTGAACCGCGAGACGATGAACCACGACGACATTCTGGCGGCGGTCAACGCCGCTCTGGATGAACGAGCCGCTCACAATGAGCGGGCCGCTCTCGATGACCAGGACTCCCCCTCCGCCGGACGCCGGGCGCTCAAGCGCCTGCCGACCGGCGATCCCGCCGAGGCGAGCAAGGCGCTGGCCGCGATCGAGGTCGGCAGCCCCTACGACGGCCTGAGCGCGCTGGACCTGGCTCACGGCTACGTCATGCTGCGGGCGGTCAAGGGGTTCCGCGGCGTTTCCGAGCGTTACGCCAACGCCCTGGCGTACAAGGTGCGCCGGGCCGGGCTGAGCGCGATCAAAGCCGATGAGCTGAGCTACAGCACCCAGTCCGGCTACGGCGACGAATGGGTGCCCGACCTGTGGAGCGCCGAACTGTGGCGGCAGGCCCGCCTGGACAACGTGATCCTGCCCCTGCTGCGGGCGGTGGAGATGCCCTCCAATCCCTACGAACTGCCGATCGAGGGCGCGGACCCGACCGTCTACTATGTCCCGGAGACTACCGACGAGGCTGAGCTGACGCTGGGCAGCGGCAACCCGATCCCCGATAGCAAGATCGGCTCCGCCAGGGTCACGCTGGCGGCGAAGAAACTGGCCCTGCGGGTGGGCTTCAGCGCGGAACTGGCGGAGGATAGCCTGGTGCCCGTGCTGAGCATGTACCGCGAGCAGGCCATGCGCGCCCTGGCCGCCGCCATCGACAGCGTGATCCTCAACGGCGACACGACAACCGCCGCGACGGGCAACATCAACAGCGATAACGCCGCGCCGCCCGCCGGGTCCACCTACCTGGCCTTTGACGGCCTGCGCAAGCTGCCGCTGGTGACGACCACGGCCAACGCCATCAGCGCCGGGGGAGACCCCACGCTGGCCCTGTTGCGGCAGGCGCGCTTTACCATGGCCCACCGCTACAGCGTCAACCCGCGCCAGCTGGCCTGGATCGTCGACGGCGGGACATACGCCAAGCTGCTTGGCCTGAGCGAATTCCTGACCATGGACAAGGCCGGGCCGGGGGCTACCGCCCTGACCGGCCAGATCGGCTTCGTGGATGGCATTCCGGTGCTGGTCTCGGCGGAAATGCCGCTCACCATGGCCGACGGCAAGGCGGATACCACCGGCAACAGCAAGGGTCAGGCGCTGTGCGTCTACCGCCCCGGCTGGATCGTGGGCTACCGCCGCCGGATCGCCGCCTCGGTAGACTATCTGCCGTACTACGACGCTTACCAGATGACGGCCACCGTCCGGCTGGGGCTGGCCCGGCTGGATGCCGATGTCGCCGCCGTGCTGTACAACATCACGGTCTAGGCGGCCCACCCCCTTGCAGGGGCGCAGCATACTGCACCCCTGCAACGCCCTGACCGGATTTGCTGCCTGCCACCTGTCTCTTCCACCTGCTAGCGGGAGATGCGCCATGATCACCTACGCGACCCTGACCCAGTTCCGCGCGCGGCTGGGCCTGCCCGCCGGCGACGACGAAACAGACGCCCGGCTGCTCGTCGCCCTGCGCCAGGCCACCGCCCAGATCGATCGCTTCACCGCCCGCCGCTTCGCCCCGGTTGTCCAGACGCGGCGCTACGCCTTCCATGACCCGCGCAGCCTGCGCCTGGACCTTGACCTGCTGGAACTGCTGGCGATCACCAACGGCGACGGCCAGGCCATCCCGCCGGAGGCGGCCCTGCTCCTGCCGGAAGGCGACGGCCCCAGGCACGCCATCCTGCTCCAGCCGACGGCCGGAGTGTGGTTCGTGCCGGGGGAGAACGTAGCGGCGGCCATCGCTGTGCGCGGCATCTGGGGCACGCATGACGCCTGGTCGGAAGCCTGGCGCGCCTCCGGGGAGGCCCTGGCCGCCACGCTGGACGCGGAAACAGGCCAGATCGCCGTCAGCGACGCGGACGGCCCTGACGCGGCGGGTGTGGCTCCCCGCTTTCAGGCCGGGCAACTGTTGCGCCTGGACGACGAATACCTGCACGTCACCGCTGTTGACGCAACGACCGATATGCTGAGCATCATCCGGGGCGTGCGTGGCACGACCGCCGCCAGCCATACGGCAGGTGCGCTGCTGGAGGTCTACCTGCCGCCGGAGGACGTGACGGCGCTGTGCCTGCGCTGGGCGGCCTGGCTCTATCAGCAGGCTGACGCCGCCATCGGAGCGGGGGCGGACTGGCTCTACCCGCCCGATCTGCCCGACGATCTGCGCCGCCTGGCCGCGCCGCTGCGGTACGTCCGCGTGGCCTGAGCGGTCTCACCCCTTAACCCCCGGCCCCTTTTCCCTTCTCCCCGGCTGGAGAGGGGCCAGGGGGGCGGACGGCAGAGCATCCAGACGGAATCAGGAGGCAGATGCGCGTGAAGTACCACATCCGGGTGGACTGGGACGACGACGGCGACTTTGACCGGCCCGATGAAACGCTCGACGGGGACGTGATCAGCGCGGAGTGGGCGCTGGGCCTTGACGCGCCGGACGACTGCCTGGCCGCGCCTTCGCAGGCAACGATCACAGTGCGCGATCCGGGCGGGCGCTACCGCCCGGAGGATGCCGCCGGGCCGCTTTACGGTGCGCTTGTCCCGCGCAAAAAGGTGGTGATCAGCAGCGTGGCGGGCGGCGTAACGCGGGTGCACTTCACCGGCTGGATCGAGTCCATCACACCGGGGCGTGACCGCACCGCAGTGATCGCCTGCTCCGGCGTGGAAGACCTGCTGCGCCGCGCGGAGGTCTTTCTGCCGCCAGCGACCGATTGCACCGCCGACGGGCTGATCGCCGCCGCGCTGGCGCAGGTTGACCATCCTCCGGCGCTGATCGGCTACTGGCGGCTGGGGCTGGCCCGGCTGGGCGTCGACACCCGCCTGCCCGACCTGACCACCGGCGCCGATCTGGAACCGGGTTGTACGGTCTTCCCGTACACAGGCGATTCCTGGGCCGCCGGTCTGAGCGCCTGGGAAGTGATCCGCGCGGCGGTCGAGGCGGAGCGCGGGCTGTGCTTTGTCAGCCGGGAGGGGCGGCTGATCTTCTGGAACCGCCACCACCTGGTGGGGCCGGTGACGCCCATCCTGATGCTCGACAGGCGGGAAGCTGCCTTCACGTCGTCGGTGGCGGGGGCGGGGATGATCAACCGGGCGGAAGTTACCTGCCACCCGCGCGAGGTCGGCGGCAGCCCGGAAACGCTGTGGACGCTGCACACTCCCCTGCGCCTGCCGCCGGGCGAAGCCTGGACGATCCGCGCCCGTTACACGGACGAATCCGGGGCGCCGCTCGGCGCGCTCTCGCTGGAGACGCCCGTCGCCGGGGCGGATTACAGCGCCAATGATCTGCGCGATGGCTCCGGCCAGGATCGCACTGCCGCCGTGACCGTCACGGTGGAAGCCGGAGCGGGCAGCGCGCGGCTGACCTTCTACAACAGCCATCCGGCGGCGGTCTACGTGTTGCCGGGGGCGCGCCTGCGCGGGATTGCCATCCGCGATCGGGGCCGGATCACCGCTGCCGCTGAGGACGGGGCCAGCATCCTGCGCTACGGGCGGCGCGTCCGGCGGCTGGACCTGCCGCTGATCGGCAATCCCGACGCGGCGGCCAGCCTCGCCCGCCATCTGGTCAACGAGGGGAGCGCCCCGCGTGGCCTGGCAGCGGCGGTCACAGTGCGTGGCGAAACCAGCCCTACCCTGCTGGACGCTGTACTGCGCCTGACCATCGGCGACGCCATCCGCCTGGCTGATCCATCTACCGGGCACGACAGCGTGTATCACCTCGTCGGGGAACGCCATGCGCTGACGGTGGGTGGCGCCTGCCACACGGTCACCTGGACGCTGCGCCCGGCCTCCCCGCTGGTCTACTGGCGGCTGGGTATGCCGGGCGCCGGGGAGGTGGGGCAGACTACGCGGGTGATCTACTGAGGATCGGCGGGGGTGCGGTTGCCCGCGCGGGGGAGCCGCGCCCCGCGCCTCAGAGGATATGCCCCCCAACCCGGGCCAGCCGGGCCGTGACATCTACGTTCAACGCGATCTGCTCTATCTCCCAGGTAGCCCAGGGCGTGTCGTCGTCCCACTGAGTCTGGACGCGCACCGGCACATGCAAGCCGTTCACCACATCCCAGGCCAGGAAACGATTCCGCCAGCGCCGGCGCTCAGGCAGGGACTCGTCCCGGTAGCGCATGGTCTCGATCTCGCTCAGCAGACCGGTGCCCGGGTCAAAGCGCACGGTGAACGCCTCCGCATCCTCCAAACCGGGCAGGTGCAGCCGCGCAGTGGCTGCGTCAACAGCTTCCCAGCGCACGCGGGGATCGGTCAGGGGAATGGCTGGCAGCCAGGCCAGCACTTCCGCCCAGTAGCCCTGGATGGCCGCTCGGTTGGTGCGCGGCGTGTTATCCACCCGTCCCATCATAGCCAGGTCAAGCGTTGCGTGACCCTCCAGATTGCGCTCATGGATATGCAGGATGGGCAGGCTAAACCAGGTGGCCTGAATCTCGTGGTAATGGCTGCTGCGGCCCGCATCGTAGTAGAAGCGGAAGCGGCTTGGCAGGGGCAGACCGGTTGGCGCCAGACGCGCCCGCCCGATGACCAGGGCGGAACGTACCTCAGGCAACCGGGCGCCAAACACGGCGCTGGCGAAGCGCTGCACCGGCGCGGGTAGATCAGCGGGCAGGGGGAGCAGGCGCGGCGCAGGGCCGGGGGATACTGGGGGAAAACGCGGCGCCCTGACCTGCAGGCCCAGCCAGCCGCCCGCCAACAACACGATGATGAGCGCTACGAGTACCAGAAGAAGCGGGATAACCATGAACGGCGACATCCCTTTCACACAGCGCCAGGCGGCTGGATAACGCTTGTCATCTACCAGTCTGCCGGAACCGCCTGGAGAGCTGCGGGCCAAACAGCAGGATCGCCAAGATGACTATATTGATGATCACACCGCGGAAGGCCGCTGACCAGTCCAGGACGGTGAGCGCCAGTGATAGCAGGGTCACAGCCAGCAGCAGAGCGCGTCCCCATGTCCGTCCTGCCAGCACGGCGACACCCGCTGCCACAAAACCGGCAGCAGCCAGCACCCACAGCACGCTGTACAGGCGCGTGCCGGTTTCCCCCAGTTCCAGCGCGCCGCCCAGAAACACCGTCTTGTAGGCCAGTTCAGGCACTTCCTGTAGCGGCCAGTAGGCGACAAAACCCATCAGGTGAACCAATCCGTGCAGCACCAGCAGGATGACCAGCCCGGTAGTGACCGACTTTGACATCGACATCGTTCTTGCTTCTCCTTGTTCTATTCGACCAGCGTGCCCCGGATGAACAAGCCGGCCAGCGACTCCACAACATCCTCAGCAGGCAGTGCAGGGAGTGGCGTGCTCCCCATAAAGTGTTCGAAGAGCACATGAGACGAAAACAGGCTGTCAAACGCCTGGGCCAGCAGCAGCGGATTGAGATCGGCCCGCACAACTCCAGCGGCGATCTGCTCCGCGAAGTAAGCTGCCAGCTGCTGGCGGTTGCCCGCCGCGCCCAGCGCCAGAACTTCCTGCAGATCGGGGACGGCCTGCGCATCGCACAGCAACAGACGTAGAATGCCCAGATTCTGCTGTGTATCGGCGATCTGCAGGCGGGCCATCACGCGAATATCAGATGGATAATCCCCCGTCAGGTGCTCCCGGAATGTCCGGGCAAAGCCGGTCTGGTTGCCCGCCCGCAGACAGGCCAGCAGCAACTCTCGCTTGCTGCCAAAGTGACGGAACAACGTCACCTCGTTGATCCCGGCCCGGTCAGCGATGGCTCGCGTGGTAGCCCGCGTATAGCCGACCTCGCCGAATAGCTTCAGCGCAGCCCTGATGATGCGCTGCCGGGTTTCCTCCACGCCAGTATCGGTGGTCATCAGCTGCCTCCTAAATGCAAGTGTACACTTGCATCTCAAGTTATAAGACAGCACGATTATGCAAGCAAGTGATTACTTGCATCCTTTGGAAGTGTTCTTGATCATACCCGGCCTGATCTGGCGCACCCGCGCGACCAGGGGCGGGCGCGGTACAATCGTGCTGTTGGAGCCTGTCTGCAGGAGGAACGCTGCCATGAAGACCATCCGCTGGGGGATTATCGGCGTCGGGAATGTGTGCGAGGTCAAGAGCGGCCCCGCCCTGCAAAAGGCTGATCATTCGGCGCTGGTCGCCGTGATGCGCCGTACAGCTCACCTGGCGGAGGACTACGCCCGGCGGCATGGCGTCCCGCGCTGGACGGACGACGCCGACGCCCTGATCCACGATCCGGAAGTCGATGCGGTCTACATCGCTACGCCGCCGGATACCCATCTGGCCTACACGCTGCGGGCGGCTGCGGCGGGCAAACCGGTCTACGTGGAAAAGCCGATGGCCCGTACCCATGACGAATGCCAGGCGATGATCCACGCCTGCCGCGAGGCCGGGGTGCCGCTTTTTGTGGCTTACTACCGCCGCGCCCTGCCGCGCTTCCTCAAGGCCCGCGAGCTGATCGCCAGCGGGGCGCTCGGCGAGGTGCGGGCCGTCCATGTGACCATGCACCAGCCGCCTCCCGCCAACCTGGAGCCGGCCCGCTTGCCCTGGCGTTTCCTCCCGGCCATCGCCGGGGGCGGGCTGTTCGTCGACCTGGGATCGCATGTGCTGGACTGGCTGGACTATGCCCTGGGGCCGATCGTGGCTGCGCACGGGCTGGCCGCCAACCAGGCCGGGCTATACCCCGCCGAGGACATCGTCACCGCGACATGGCGGCACGAATCCGGCGTCCAGGGCACGGGGGTATGGTGCTTCACCGCCGACCGCCGCGAGGACGAAATCCTGATCGTTGGCAGCCGCGGACGGCTGGCCTTCCCCTGCTTCCGCGATGACCCGCTGCGGCTGACCACACCGGAGGGCACGACCGCGCTGCCGATCCCCAACCCGCCGCATATTCAGCAGCCGCTGATCCAGACCATTGTCGACGCCCTCAACGGGCGGGGGGCCTGCCCCAGTACCGGCGAGAGCGCCGCCCGCACCAGCCGCGTCATCGACGAGATTCTGGCCGACTGGCGGCAACAGTCCGGCGTGATATTTGCCAGCGCGGAATAGATCGCACCTACCTGCCCGATGGAGGAATCAAACCGGGGTGATCATTGGCGATCACCCCGGTTGCCATTCCTGAAGACAGGTGCTAGCGCCGCCGGCCAGCCCACCGGCGCCGCCACAGGGCTACCCCCGCGCCGCCGATGCCCAGCACCGCGACCAGCAGAAGTCCGGCAATTGGTTCTGCCCCGGCCGTTGCGGGCGGATAACCGGTAGCAGGCAGGCGGGTCGTGGCAGGCACAACTGCTGCCGCGCTGATACGGAAGGTTGCCCCGCGGTTGTCCCTGCCCACGAGGACAGCCGTGTTCTCAAACTGGCCCGGCGCGTGCGGACTGGTCACCACGGTTGTCACAATTCGGGCCTCAATCACCTCGGCAGGATTCAAAGCCGCCAGCGAGAAGGTGACCGTCTGCCCGCTGATTGTGACCGTGCCGCGGTCGATTGTCGCACCGGTGATGCGCAGTTCCGGCTGGATTGTGTCCGTCAGCACCAGATCGGTTGCGGCCACGGTCCCCCGATTGGTGATGCTCACCAGCCAGGTCAGTTGCTCGCCCGGCAAACCCAGACCGCCAGGCCCAAGAATGCCGATCTTGCTGATTGCCGGATCGACCAGGCCAACCTGTGGCATGGCGCTCATCAGTGTCGCAGTGACGGATGACCCTATCGCCGTAGCCGTGAGTGTCGCGCCTGGCGCAGGAGTATTCGATGGCGTCTCGGTCAGGGTGGCCGTGGGCGCATTGGTCGGTGTCTCGGTCAGCGTAGCGGTCGCCGTAGGCGTGTCCGTCGGCGTCTCGGTCGGCGTAGCGGTCGCCGTGGGTGTATCCGTTGGCGTCTCGGTCAGCGTAGCGGTCGCCGTGGGTGTATTCGTGGGCGTCTCAGTCGGCGTGTTGGTGGCCGTATTGGTCAGCGTGGCGGTCGCTGTAGGTGTGTTGGTAGGTGTAGCAGTCTCCGTGGGTGTGTTCGTAGGTGTGTTGGTAGGCGTATGGGTCGGCGTAGCAGTCGCCGTGGGCGTGCTCGTAGGTGTGTTGGTCGGCGTAGCAGTCACCGTGGGCGTGTTCGTAGGCGTGTTGGTCGGTGTGTTAGTCGGCGTCTCGCTCGGCGTGGCGGTCGCCGTGGGCGTGTTCGTAGGCGTGTTGGTCGGTGTGTTAGTTGGCGTATTGGTGGGCGTATGGGTCGGCGTAGCAGTCGCCGTAGGTGTACGAGTTGCCGTGCTCGTTGCTGTCGGCGTGCTGGTTGCTGTAAACGCCGGGGTCGAGGTTGGCAGGCTGGCGACCACATTCAACGAAACATCCTGATAATCGCTGTTGTAGTGGAAGCTGCTGCCGGAATAGTCATAGACCATGTCATAGAGCGTGCAGCTTCCCGCCCCGATAATGCTGACGTGATACTGGTAAGTGATCGTGCCGCCATAGTTGACCGTCTGAGCGTTGGATAACGTGCAGGCATGGAGGGTATCGCTCCAGGCGCAACCGTCAGCCCAGAACTTATTGTCGGTGTAGGCTGGTGGGGCGCTATAAGTCGTGGTGACTCTGTCCAGACGGTAGACATCCGGGCAGAAGGTCAGGAAATGCTGCAACTCCGGGTAGCCATTGGTTGCCGTGAAGGCGTTCACCGTCCATGTGTAGCTCCGGCCAACCACGACGGTGGTCGGCCCGGTGATGCTCAGCGTGCTGTTGCGATTCTGAGAAACCAGCAATTCCACATACAGGCGGACACTGTGACTGACTGTCAGGCTACCATCGGTCACTGTGATGGTGGCATTCCGGCTGGTCGTGTAAGCAGCGGAACTGCGGGTGACCCGTACCGAGTAATAAATATCCTGGCAGGCTCCCGCTGCCAGCGCGGGAAATGTCTGTGTCGGGCTGCTGTTGACCAGCGAGATCAGCGCATTGGTGGTTGTGAAGGCAAAGGTGGCCGTCAGTGGAGCGCTTGGCGCATCGCCCTGGTTACAGACCCGTACGCCAACGGGGTAGTCGTTTGGCCCGGCATTGACATTGTTGCTGTCCAGACCGAGCACATTCCAGGTAATCCGCCTGATGGTCAGAACCGGCGCTGCTGTAGCACGGATTTGTGGACGGATGATAACGGCGAGTGTTACAAGAATAAATACTACAGGGCCGAGCAGTATTTGCCTGCGACGCATAAACCTTTTCTACTCCTGGTGCAGGGCCAGAGATACGTGACTCCGTGGAAAACCACGTGAGGTTAGCGGCGTTGCACTCTATCAGCTGTCAGATGAGCGGTATAGGTCGGACTGAGGGACAGACAGATCGACGATGGTGCTCCAACCGCGTTATTGTTGTCTGCGCTGTCAAGTCTATGTCAGGCAAACCGCTAAGCCACGGTTAATTGTATTCGATCCCTACCGCGCAGTTTGTGAAATCTTTATAAATTTTCAGGTGGTACTTTGCTCAGCCCAGCAGGACTTCCACCGAATGCTCGCCGGCAGCGAAAGCGGGGATGATGTTGCCCGGCACCGGCGCACCGTCAACGGTCATGCGCCGCACGCCTGCGCTCACATGTTCGGGGTTACTGACGGTGATCCGGTAGGTGGCGCCCCGGAAGCGGCGGGTCGCTGTGAAGCCCTCCCAGGCGGTGGGGATGCACGGGTCGATCCGCAGGCCGTCGTACTCAGGCCGGATGCCCAGGATCCACTGGGTGATCGCCACGTAGTTCCAGGCGGCGGTGCCGGTCAGCCAGGAGTTCTTGGCCTCGCCGTGCGTGGGCGCATCCCGCCCGGCGATCATCTGGGCGTAAACGTACGGCTCGCAACGGTGCACCTCGCTGATCGCTTCCCGTGCGGAGGGGTTGATCCGGGTGTAGTAGTCGAAGGCCCGGTCGCCGCGCCCGACCATCGCCTCCGCGATCATGATCCAGGGGTTGTTGTGGCAGAAGACGCCCGCGTTCTCTTTGTAGCCGGGCGGGTAGGAGCTGATCTCGCCCAGATGGAGGTAGTAGCGCGTGTAAGCAGGCTGGAGCAGGACGATGCCGTGCGGCGTCGCCAGCCACTCCCGCACGGAATCGAGCGCCCGGACGGCGCGGCCATCGTCCAGGCCCATGCCGCCCATTACGCACATCCCCTGCGGCTCGATGTAGATCTTGCCCTCGTCGCATTCTCGCGACCCCACCGGCTGGCCAAAGTGATCGTAAGCGCGGCGGAACCAGGCCCCATCCCAGCCATGCACCCGGACGGCGGCCTCCATCTGCGCGGCGGCTTCACGGTAGCGAGCAGCAGCGGCGGCATCCCCGCGTCGTTCGGCCAGCGGGATCATCTGCGCCGTTGCCAGCGTGAATAGCCCGGCAATGAAGACCGATTCAGCGGTCTTGCCGTCCATGTTGGTCGTCGTCTGGAAGGATTCACCCGGCTCAGCGGAGAAGGTGTTCAGGTTCAGGCAGTCGTTCCAGTCAGCGCGGCCAATCAGCGGCAGGCCATGCGGCCCCAGCCGTTCCAGCGTGTAGGCCATACTGCGCTGCAAATGCTCGTACAGCGGGGCGGCCAGCGCCGGATCGTTGTCGAAGGGCACCGCTTCATCCAGGATGGCCCAGTCGCCGGTTTCCTTGAGGTAGGCCGCCGTCGCCAGCACCAGCCAGAGCGGATCGTCATTGAAGTTGGCGCCGATGGCGTCGTTGCCGCGTTTGGTCAGGGGCTGGTACTGGTGGTAGGCGCCGCCGTTCGGCAGCTGCGTGGCGGCGATGTCCAGAATGCGCTCGCGGGCGCGGGCGGGAACCATGTGGACAAAGCCCAGCAGGTCCTGGCTGGAATCCCGGAAGCCCATCCCCCGCCCCACGCCGGATTCGTAGAACGAGGCCGAACGCGACATGTTGAACGTCACCATGCACTGGTAGGCGTTCCAGATGTTGACCATGCGGTTCGTGTGCGTATCCGGCGTGTTGACCTGCAGGGTGCCGAGCAGATCGTCCCAGTAAGCCCGCAGCCGGTCAAAAGCGGCGTCGCCTGCCGCCGGATTCAAATAGCGAGCGATCAGCGGCTTGACCGTCGCTTTGTTGAGGGTGGACGATTCCGGCGGGTCAAACTTGCGGTCGCGGGGATTCTCGTGGTAGCCCAGCAGGAAGACGATCTGCCGGTGTTCGCCCGGCGCCAGGGACAGCCGGACGTGGTGCGAGCCGATGGGCGCCCAGCCGTGGGCGATGCTGTTCCCCGCCTCCCCGCGTTCCACGGCCAGCGGCGCGTCAAAGCCCCGGTAAGGGCCAAGGAAGGCTTCCCGCTGCGTATCAAAACCGGCCAGTGATTCCGAACAGGCGAAGTAGGCGAAGTGATCGCGGCGCTCACGGTACTCGGTCTTGTGATAGATCACGCCGTTCTCGACCTCCACCTCGCCGGTGTTGAAGTTGCGCTGGAAGTTGGTGGCGTCATCCTGGGCATCCCACAGGGCGAATTCCACCAGCGAGAACAGCGAAAGCGCGGCGGCAGTCTGGCGGCGGTTGGTCAGCGTGAGTTGCCAGATCTCCAGCGTCTCATCCAGGGGGACAAAGTAGCGAACGGCGGCTTCAATACCGCCGAAAGTGGATTCGATGATGGTATAGCCCAGCCCGTGGCGGCAGGTATACGCTTCCAGTGGGCGGCGCACCGGCTGCCACGTAGGCGACCAGTACACGCCGCTGGCGTCGTCGCGCAGGTACAGGTAGCGCCCCCCGCAGTCTAGGGGGACGTTATTGTAGCGATAGCGGGTCAGGCGGCGCAGACGGGCATCGCGGTAAAAGGAATAGCCGCCAGCGGTGTTGCTGATCAGGCCAAAGTAGGCCTGGCAGCCGAGGTAGTTGATCCAGGGCAGGGGTGTATCCGGGCGCGTGATCACATATTCGCGCCGGGCGTCATCAAATGCGCCGTATCGCATCTGCTGCCATCCTTTCCGCCCTCACGTCCGGCGCCTAGAAGGTGTTGGCCCCGCTGGAAGCGCGGATGACCAGCTGGGTGGGTAGCAGAATGTGGCGCGGCCCGCGGACTTTCCCATCAAGCAGGTCGAGCAACAGGTGAGCAGCCTGGTAGCCTTTCTGGTGAATCGGCTGGCGGATGGTGGTCAGCGGCGGGTTGGCTTCCACAGCGCGGGGCAGGTCATCAAAACCGACCAGCGCGACATCCTCCGGCACGCGCACCCCGGCCTCGTGCAGCGCCTGCAGCGCGCCGTAAGCCGTCGTATCGCTGGCAGCAAAGACGGCGTCCACCCCCTGCTTCAGCAACGCCTTCATCCCCAGGTAGCCGGAGCGGGAAGTGAAATGCCCTTCCACCACGAGATCGGGGTCGTAGGGCAACCGCGCCCGCCGCAGGGCCAGCCGGTAACCTTCGACCCGCTCCAGACCATCGGAGTTGTTGAGCGAGCCAGTGATATGCCCGATCCGCCGCCGCCCGGCGTCGATCAGGTGGTTGACGGCATCCTGCGCCGCGGCGATGTTGTCGATGCTGACGTAGTTGATCTGATCTTCCAGGGCCGCCGGGCGTTCAACCATGACAAAGGGGATGTGATGCTCCACCAGCCGGCGGGTGATGCCCATCTGCCGGGTGGCGGAAGCGATCAACAGGCCGTCCATCAGGCGGTTCTGCAGGACCCGCTCATAGAGGCGATCTTCGTCCTCGCTGGAACTGCCCACCCACAGCAGGGTGGCGTAATCGCGTTCCTGGGCAGCTTCGGCGATGCCCTGAAGCAGCGTGGGGAAGTAGTAGGGGTCCTCAAAAACGGTGATCAGTTCGCGGGGGATGACGACGCCGATCACGTGGGTGCGGCGCGTGACCAGCATACGGGCGGCCGGGTTGGGCGCGTAGCCCACTTCCTGGATCACGGCCATGACCTTAGCCCGTGTCCGGTCGCTGACGTATGGCTCGTTGTTGATCACCCGCGAGACGGTCGAGCGGGATACCCCGGCGCGTCTGGCGATGTCTTCCAGGTTCATCCTGTCGACCTCCGCCCACCACCCGGAACGCGACTGCCCCCGGCCTGACCCACCATCTCAAGCGGCGTACAGGGCCACCGGAACAGCTGGCAGCGCCGCCCGATCGGATTGGGAGCGCTCCCAGAACTACCTGTAGTGTATGGGCAAACAGCAGTCACTGTCAAGGGGAAGGCGGGTGAAGAAAAGCGGATGCCAGGCGGCCAGGTTGCTAGCACTCCCAGCCATCCATCGCGTCGCTGTCTGCTGCCTACTCCCTGCTCCCTGCCCTGCTGGCAGGTGCGCTGAAGCGGCGTAGCTTTGCCCTGCCGGATTGACGCGCCCTGCGCTTGTTGCTACGCTTGAGTCAGAACAGGCTTCTCGCCTGTCCGCAGGACATCGAGTAGAAGGCGATCATCATGGCCACCCTGCTGGATTACCTGGACACCCTGACCATCCCCGCCGATCTGGTGGAGGTGGTGGACGAAAACGAAAAGACGCTCCGCTGCACGGCCTGCGCACACCGCTGCCTGCTCAAACCCGGACGGCGCGGCATCTGCCAGGTGCGCTACCATGACGGCGAGGTGCTGCGCGTGCCACACGGCTATGTCAGCGCGTTGCAGGTTGACCCGACGGAGAAGAAGCCGTTTTACCATGTGCTGCCCGGCAGCGCTGCTCTGAGCTTCGGAATGCTCGGCTGCGACCTGCATTGCGCGTATTGCCAGAACTGGGACATCTCGCAGTTCGGGCGGGACGATCTGGCCGGGCGCGAACCGCTGATCATCTCCGCCGAAGAGCTGATCCGCCTGGGCCGCGAGCGCCGGGCCAGGGTGGTCGCCAGCACCTACAACGAGCCGCTGATCACCACCGAATGGGCGGTCAGCGTCTTCAAGCTGGCCAGGGCTGCCGGGATGAAAACCGTCTATGTCTCCAACGGCAACGCCACGCCAGAGGTGCTCGATTACCTGGCCCCTCACCTGGACGCCTACAAGATCGATCTCAAGTCCATGCGGGATAAGCCCTACCGGCAACTGGGCACGGTCCTCCAGCACGTGCTGGATACGATTGTGGCGGTGCATCAGCGCGGGCTGTGGCTGGAGGTGGTGACCCTGATCGTGCCCGGCTTCAATGACAGCACCGAGGAACTGTGGGATGCCGCCCGCTTCCTGGCCGGGGTGTCGCCGGATATCCCCTGGCATGTCACCGCCTTTCACCCCGACTACCACATGCTCGAACCGCCGCGAACAAGCATCGAGACGCTGCAGCGCGCCGCCGAGATCGGCACGGAGGCGGGACTGCACTACGTGTATGCCGGCAACCTGCCCGGCGTCGTCGGCGAATGGGAGGACACGCGCTGTCCGACCTGCAGCACGCCGCTGATCCGCCGCTACGGCTTCCGCGTGCTGTCCAATCGGCTGGCCGCCACGGGCGGCCGGTGCCCGGAATGCGGGACGGCTATCCCCGGCATCTGGGCCTGACCGGCGGCAGTTGCCCGATGGCTGGTATGGTGAAGTTGCGTCAGGTTGGATGTACTGGAAGATCAGCCGGGGGAAGGAGAAGCAACCATGGGACAGTTCATCAGGCCGAGATACAACGTGGTGCTTACCTACGACGTGATGCCTGAGCAGGAAGAGGAGTACTACCGCTTTGCGCTCGGCGAATTTGTGCCGGGTCTGCAGGAGCTGGGCCTGTACCTGGCCCGCGCCTGGCACACGGCCTACGGCGACTACCCCCTGCGCCAGTCTGAATTCGTGGCCGAAGACCTGGCCACCATTCGCAAGGCGCTTTCCAGTGATGTCTTCCGCCGCCTGGAGGATCGCCTGCAGGAGTACGTGATCAACTACGATCGTAAGATCGTGCCCTTCAACGAGAGCTTCCAGCTATAGCAGAGCCGATCGCAATATCGCTTGCCCTTGCCTTGTCTGCTGCTCGCTGGCCCTGTGAGGGGAACCCTCGCGGGGCCTTTTGTTGCGTTGGGGTGAGGCCGTTCTTATAGCTCCAGCCGGGAGACAATGTCATCCAGCCCGTAGGTTTCTGGCCGCCGATCCTGAAAGACCGGGATGCGTCCACGCACCTCATCCACCCGTTCCAGGGCAATCTCGGCGGTGTAGAGGCCCGGCATCCCGCCAGCCTCGATCACCGTCTCCCCCCAGGGATCGATGATCATCGAGTGCCCGCCGAAGCGGGTCGGGCCTTCGGCGGTCTGGGCCTCGCCGACACTGTTGCAGGCGGCGAGGAAGTACTGGTTCTCAATGGCGCGGGCGCGGATCAGCGCCCCCCAGTGATCCAGGCGTTGCTGCGGCCAGGCCGCTGGCAGCAACACCAGCCGCGCGCCCTCGATCCCGTAGCGCCGGAACATCTCCGGGAAGCGCAGGTCGTAGCAGATGGCCAGCCCGGTCTTGCCCCAGGGCAGGTCCAGATTCAGCGGGGCCAGCCCGCCGGCAAAGGCGCGGTCTTCCCCCATTGGCCCGAAAAGATGGATCTTGCGGTAGACCCCCAGAATCTGCCCGCCAGGGCCGAAGAACGCCGCCGAGTTATTGATGCCCGCTCCCCGCTTTTCCGGCGCCGACCCGACCACGCAAGTCTTGTTAGCGCGGGCGGCAGCCGCCATCTCGCTGAAAGCGCCGGCATTGGTGGCGGCGGCAAAGGCGCTCAGGTTGTCGTAACGGTAGCCGCATGACCACAGCTCCGGCAGGATCACCAGCTGGGAACCACGCCGGGCGGCTTCCGCCACCATCGCCCGCATGGTCTCCACATTGCGGTGTTCGTTGCCGGTGACCACGGTCATCTGGGCCAGGCTGATGTTCAGTTTGGGCATACTTCTTCCTCACTTGTGACCGTCTCCTGAGGGCGACGGCAAGGCGCCGGTGCTGCCGATAAGGGGCTTACGCCCGTCCGGGCGTAACCGCACTGGAGGCTGGCGGGAGTCTACCGCGGAATTCCCCGGCGGGGTAATGGCCGTCCGTGCGTCCGTCATCTGTCGATCCATCGTTCAGGCAAGAACGGGATTCGAACTAAATATGAGAGGAATGGAACAATACCTCAGAGCACTACTGGCGTGTTGTCGACTTCGGACTACCTGCCGATTAACGCATAATTCGTTGTCCAGGCAATCGGAACACGCTCTTCGATATTGGCGTGAGCTACCACATCATCCGGTAGTTGGTCTACGATACTCGCGGTTTGCGTAGCGGCATCATAACGCACGATGACAAGCGATTCTGGGTCGATGGGCACTCCAGGCCGTAATGGCGAGTAGATACCCTCTGACTCTACGACAATATACTGTCCGCTGTATTCGGCTCCAGAGATTTCTGGAGCTGGGCGTTGAGTCTCTGGAACATCAAAATACAACGCATCAGCATAAATCGCATCACCTGAAACAGCGCTGAGGTTGTACAGTAGCGCGAACATATAAGGGTAGTTGATGTCCTGGGCATTCAAACACAGATCGTCGGAAGGATGGGCGTCTGAGATAAGGAGTAGATACGGCGGCGTTTCTCCTGTGAACGATGGTATGGTTTCCTTGATCGCTGTCATGACCGCTTCCCGAGCGGCCTGGCAGGACAACCGAGTCGTGTGTTCGTGAATTCCCAGACTAGCCCCGGCCCCTGCCACAATAGCAGGGAGGATCAATGCGATAAATACAAAGCGGCGCGACAGGCGAATCATTGCCCACATGAGCAAGGCCATTCCGGCAAAGGAGAGACCCAGACTTGCCGCATATATCAGGCGCGGATTCTGACGCAGGGGCCAGCTGGTAGGCGCGACGCCGAGAATGGTCAGAAGAGCCAACAGGGCGCCAAAAAGCACAGCTCTCCACAGGAGCGCACGGGAATCGTCTTCTGTCGGCAACGCCGCTGGCAACCTGGCTATACCTGCCAGAAGCAGGAAGAACAGACTGACTAGAGACAAGGTCAGGAGTAGCATGTCCGCTTGGAGTGTGGGGGAGATTCGCTCCAACCACAACCCCGGATCCAGTAACAACCGTAATCCGTCGGTAACCTGATTCAGTAGCTGGCTCGTCGTAAATGCTAATCCTCGCTCTGTCGGGTACAGAATCCAGAGCAAGAACACATACAACGCCACCAAAACGGGAAACAGGAACAAATCCTCGAGAATCTTCCAGTCCCAAACCGTTCTTCTTGATGGTTGCCCAGCAAATAGGGCCAGCAAAGGATATGCCAGAAAGAATAGTTGGTTCTGCTCGTATGACATCATCGAAATCAGAAAGAATAAGAGCGACAGCCCTAACCATGCAAACCGCCTGCGATCACCCTTCACATACTCAAAGTAGGCAATCATTGAGAGCAAAGCCAATACCAGGGCGCCATTACGGACTCCGTTTGTGCCAAACTCAAAATGATCCCAGATATGAAGGGAATCCAGGGCAAATAGTAGCGAAGCCCCAAAAGAGACTACCCGCCAGCGGTGTTGTAGAACGCGATCAAAAAGCGCAAAAGCAACAAATGCCCCAAGAAAATGCAACCCAAACAACGAAGCCCACCATGCCGCTCCCTGGCCAGGAAAAAGAACATGCAAGGGAGCAGACCATAATCCAGCAAGTAGATGACGGTGCCAGTGGGTATTGACCAGCCAGCTTATCCCACCCCTAACGCCAAGCGCCGAATAGTGATATTCGTAGGCCAGTACGTCGCCCCACACGCCAAGGTCAAATCCCCGCATCCACAGGGCAACCCAGAATGCGAACAGAGTTCCACCCAGTAGCAGATATGGACTGAGGATACGACGTCGCACCGATGACATGGACAGTTGAAGCTTCATCACCTGGGTTCCTTTGGTATTTGACGAAATAGGTGGAGAGTCACGCCTCATGAAGCCGATAAGACTGGCTGGTAACCAACCAAATGGAAAAAGATTCTGGTTACACTGAAATGTCAGCCGGGGGTCTCCACGACATCACCTACCCGGAGAACCCCACGGCTGCGATGCAGGGCGTTCTGGCCGAACATCGCCCCTCCGTTTTTCCCTCGGCGGTACGTGGCCAGGGTCGCCAGAGGCTCACCCACAACCGGGACAGCGCCGGAGGACTGGTCAACGGTGGTGATCACACAGCGGGCACACGGTTTGACAATGTCAAAGCGGATGCCAGCAATGGTGACGTACTGCCACGTGTCCTCGGCATAGGGCGGGCAACCGGCCAGGACCACGTTAGGGCGGAAGCGATCCATGGCTACAGGCATCTGGCCGCGTGCCAGGAGCCGCCTGTTCAGGTCATCCAGGCTGGCTTCCGAAATGAACAGCAGGGGATACCCATCCGCAAAGCTCAATGTGCCGGGTTCAGCGGTATACTCGGTGCTCGTCAACCGCTCAAACTGGTCTGGCATGCGCACCAGGCGAACGCGGGTCTTGAGCAAGTCCGAGAACCAGGCCGCCGCTGCATCCCCTTCATCAATCGCCAGGCAGGTATCCCGCCAGATCACCACCTCGCTCAGCTCGCCCTCGTGTTCCGCCAGCGGCACCGATAGCGGCGGCATACCGGGAGCAGTGAGAGTCAGGTTTTCCTCGGACAGGGCGGTTTTCACCAGGGCAAGCCGCGGAGTTTCCCGCTGCGTCACGAACCTGTTGGTGTGATCGACCACCATCCACAGGCGGTCGAACTTTGGCCCGCGCCTGTCCAGCTCAACGTGTTCGACGCGAATGCCGGCGCATGACTTCACCGGGTAGATGTATAGGGCGGAGATATACGTACCGGTCACGGGCTTCCCTTCCTGGGACTCTGACCTGTCTGCGCAAGTCGCAGCCGGATTCCAGTCAAAGCGCACCGGACTGCTGAGGAGCGCGGCGGGGGTAACAGAGAAAGCGGTGTGCCGCCCGTGCTCCCGGGCGGCACACAACGCGCGAGCTGCGGGTTAGTCGCTAACCCATGTGTTATTGCGGTCAGTGACCAGGTTCATCCACCAGTACATGCCACCGAAGTCATGAACCCGGCTGCTATACGCTGCGTAGCCCGTCTGGAAGCCGAGCGGAATCGCGTAATAGCCGCCGAAGACGATCTGCTGCGCCTGGTAGATCAGCGGGTCGGTATCTTCCGGGTTCACCAGGGTGGCGGCCTCAGCCAGCAACGCTTGCGCATCCTCCAGAACGATGCCGAAGCCCTCACCATAACCACCGGGACCCCAGTAGCTGACCATACCGCCGTAGCCGCCAAAGCCGCTGGAGGCCATGAGCTTCTTCGGCCCTCTGGTGTAATCGTCGATCCAGGTGCCGAATTCCACGATCTCCAGGTCGGTGCCGATCCCGGCTGCATTCAACTGGGAGACCACCGCTTCCAGCACACGTGGCATCTCCGGCAGGTTCCAGCCCTCGATCGGGATGATCAGGTCTTCCCCGTCCTTGTCATAGATGCCGTTGTTATTGCTATCGGTGTAGCCCAGTCCTTCCAGGATGGCTCTGGACTCTTCCGGATCGTAGTAGAAGTACTTGCTGCACAGCTCAGGGTCATAGCCCGGCCAGCCCGGCCCCGCCATGCCACAGCCGTCAACTGCCGTCTGCGGGTATACGGCGCGAATGATGTTGTTGCCGTCAATCGCCAGAGCAACGGCCTTCCGCAGGTCCTGATTCTGGAACAGTTCAACATTCAGATCGAAGACCAGGAACGCGGCGCTCCAGTAGATCTGTTGATCGTAGAGTGTGAATTCCGGATTATCGCGGAAACGAGGGATGTCCAGATCAGACACCGTATGGATCATGTCCACTTCACCGGCTTCCAGGGCCAGCGCCTCTACGGAAGTATCCGGGATGATCTGGAAGATGACCTCGTCCAGGTAAGGCGTGATGTAGTAGTCCTCGTTACGGCGCAGGACTACGCGATCATCGGGCACGAACTCGACGAATTCAAAGGGGCCGGTACCGATGGGATGATTGGAGAACTCCGCGCCCAGCTGTTCCACCGCCTCACGCGGGTAGATTGCGGCTGAGGAAATGCCGCGTCCGCCGGCAAAGAGCAGCCCATCCGGCGCGCTTAGATTCAGTTGCACGGTGTAATCATCGATGGCTTCGACCGATTTATAGACGGCGATAAAGTCGCTGGGGACGGCGGCGCCCTCAGTATTCACGAAACGCTCGATCGAGTACACCACATCATCAGCGACCACTTCCCGGCTCTGACCTTCCGGGAAGACCTCGTTGCCATCGTGGAACATCACGCCACGACGCAGGTGGAAGA
>JAIOAT010000042.1:0-12875 GCA_019873685.1 Chloroflexota bacterium | reverse complement strand
TCGCGCATGAACCGCTTTCCGTCGCTAAGCATCGCCCCCCATTCGGGCGTAGGCGGCTGCGCCCCTAAGCCGAGGAAGCTCAACGCTGCGGCGGAAAGGATGGCGCCCGCCACCCCAAACGTGGCCTGTACCACCACGATGTTCACGAAGTTGGGCACGATATGGTGCACGATAATGTGCAGGTTGCCTGCTCCCAGCGCCCGGCAGGCCGTGACATATTCCTGTTGCTTGAGTTGCAGGACCAGGCCGCGCACCACTCTGGCGTACTCGATCCAGGCGATGGATGCCAGCACCAGCATGACATTGATCAAACTTGCGCCCAGGATGCCCACAATGGCAATGGCGAGAATGATGAAGGGGAAGGCATACAACAGATCGACGACGCGCATGATCACCATGTCCACCACGCCGCCAAAATAGCCGGCCAGCACGCCCAGCGTGACGCCGATCGAGCCGGAGATGCCGACAACGATCAGGCCCACCACCATCGAGATGCGCCCGCCGTAAATCAACCGTGAGAACGTGTCCCGGCCCAGGTCATCTGTCCCCAGGAGATGGCCGTTGGTGTTGGGCGGGAGCAATGAGGCCGAGAAGTCTACCGCATACGGATCGTAGGGGCTGATCTGCGGTGCAAACAGCGCCGCCAGCCCCATCACGACCAGCAACCCAAAGCCCACCAGGGCGAGAGGATTGCGAGCAAGCTGGAACACGATGGAGGCGAACAACCCCCGTGAAGGCTCTCGCAGTTCGCCTGCCCAGTTTGGCAGCGGTTGGTTGTGCTCCAGAGGAGCAGATTGGTCAATAGCCACGGTCAATTTACTCCAGCCGGATGCGCGGATCGATCACCGAATACAGGATGTCGATGATCAAATTGACAACGATGTAGATTGCCGAAAAGAAAATGGTGGTGCCCAGGATGATGGGGTAATCCCGCCGGAAAACAGCGTTGACGGCCAGGCGGCCGATGCCCGGCCAGGCGAAAATCATCTCGATGATCACTGCCCCGCCCAGCAGACCGGCAAACTGCAGGCCAAGCACCGTCACAATGGGGATCAAGACATTGGGCAGGATATGACGGAACAGCACCTGGCGCTCTCTAAGCCCCTTACTGCGCGCCGTCATCACGTAGTCCATGTTCTGTACTTCCAGCACGGCAGAGCGCACAATACGGGCGTTGTAGCCGATCAACCCCAGCGAAAGGGTCAGCGTTGGCAGAACCAGATAATTCAAACGGTTAAGGATGATCCCTTCCCCCCGGCCAGAGGTGGGCAGCACGTTAAACTGGATGGAGAACAACAGAATGAACATGATCCCCAGCCAGAAGCTTGGCATGGAGAAGCCCACCAGAGCGAGGCTCGTTGTGGCGTTATCCAGGATGGAGCCGCGCCAGGTGGCCGCCATAAACCCCAGGGGAACGGACAATAGGGTCACCAGCAGGATGGAGGTCAGCGCCAGTTCGAGGGTAGCCGGCATGCGGGATAGGATTTCCTCCATCACCGGGCGACGGGACGTGATGGAAATGCCCAGGTCCCCCCGCAAGAGGTTGCCAATGTAGCGGAAGTATTGCACAGGTACGGGGTCATTCAAGCCCAGGTCCTCGCGCATACGTTCGAGTTGCGCCGGGCTGAAATCGCTGATGCGCAGGCCAAAACGCGCGGAAATGGGATCGCCCGGCGTAAACTGGAACAGGATAAATACCACCGTGGCGACGCCGATGAGCAAGAAAGGGAGCATGACTAAGCGGAGGGTAATGTATTTGAGCATAGCTGTTATTTGAAGGGTGTACCTTGCTAGGTGAAGGCGTTCATACTGCACTCCCCGGCGTGAAACTTACTCAACAACTTTCGGACGGGAGACGGCATGAACAATACCTATATTGTAACGGCATATGGCGTTCTTGATGATCAATTGCTGGGATATTATGGCCCTGTTTCGATTTAGCGGATAATTCTGATTTTGGCAACATCCTGCTATTCGAAGGCAACAGGGTTGAGATAGCCCGGGGACAAACGCAGGCGCTGGCGCTTATGTCCGGCTTCAACGCAGGTGAAGATCTTTCGGTGAGCCTCGGTCGGGTGACACAGGGGGCGTCGAGACAGTCAGTCTATGGGACGCCACGTGTTGTCGTAGCAGTCGCCCGCCCCGCTCATGCTGACCCGCAAGTGGTGCTCAGCCAGCAGGGTTTGCACCAGGGCGCTGGTAGACTGCCGGAGTGACGGAGCAGTCAGTCTCCCCGCCACCTGGCTTGCCGCTGGACTTGTCCCCTGGCCGCCGGTTGTTCGCTTCCCCGCCCGGCGCTACAATCTGGCAACCCTGTTCCGGTGATTCATCCAGGAAAGTGATGAGCCATGCTCGATGACGCGACCCGGCAGCGGTTGATTGCCGCTGCGTTGCAGGCCCGGCAACGGGCTTACGCGCCCTATTCCCACTACAGCGTTGGCGCTGCCCTGCTGACAGCGGAAGGGGCGCTTTTCACTGGCTGCAATGTGGAGAACGCCAGCTACGGCGCAACAATCTGCGCGGAACGGACAGCCGTTGTCAAGGCCGTCAGCGAGGGCGCGCGGAAGTTCACGGCTATTGCCGTTGCCACGCGCAACGCCGGATCGCCGTGCGGCATCTGCCGTCAGGTGCTGTATGAGTTCGCGCCGGAGATCACCGTGATTCTGGTGGACGAGGCTGGCCAAGTGGCCTATGAGGGGCCGCTGACCGATCTGTTGCCGCGTGGCTTCCGTCCGGAGCATCTGGCATGAGCGCTGCTTCTACCCCCGCCCGTCCGCGTCTGCTGGCCGCCCTGTACTACCTGACCTACTTCGCCGCCGGTGGCGCCATTTACCCGTATTTCAACGTTTACTACCAGAGCGTGGGCATGACCAACCAGGAAATCGGCTTGCTGGCCGCCCTGCCCACGGTGATGAGTCTGTTCGCCTCTCCCCTGTGGAGCGGGCTGGCCGACCGTCTGGGGCTGCATCACATCCTGCTGCCCGGCCTGTTGCTGGCGACGACCGTCCCGGCGCTGCTGCTGACCGGCGCACAGACTTTCGCCGCCCTGGCTGCCCTGGTGCTGCTGTACATGTTCCTGCTCGCGCCGGTCATCCCCCTGGCGGAAAACGCGATTGTGACCATGCTCAACCGCGACCGGAATGTATATGGCTCAGTGCGGTTGTGGGGGGCGGTTGGCTTCGGCATTTCTTCGCTGGCGACCGGCTACGCGGCGGCAGCCTGGGGCTTCCGCGTCAACTTCTTCATCTACAGCGCCCTGGCGCTGGTAGCGGTTCTGGTGGCCTCGCGCTTGCCGGCGGTGAGCACCCTGCCAACCGAGGCGTACTTCACCCGCCTGCGCCAGCTGGCGGCCAATGTTCACTGGCGCAGCTTCATGATCGCGGTGCTGCTGGTGGGAATCGGCTACGCGATCTACGACAATTTTGCGGCCATCTACCTGCGCGATCTGGGGGCCGCGCCGGACCTGCTGGGCCTGGCGTTCCTGCTCTCCACGGTTAGCGAGGTGCCAATCTTCTTCTTTTCGCCCGTGCTCATCCGCCGCCTGACCCTGCGCGGGATGATCCTGATGGCGCTGCTGGCCTTCGCCGTGCGCGGGCTGGCGTGGTCGCTGGTGACCACGCCGGAATGGGGCCTGGCGGTGCAATTGTTGCACGGCCTGTCGTTTTCAGCGCTATGGACGGCGGGCGTGCTGTACGTCAGCCAGATCGCCCCGCCGGGGCTGGGAGCCAGCGCACAATCGCTGTTCACGGTGGCGCTGATGGGACTGGGCCGCGCGATCGGGGCGCTGCTGGGCGCATCCCTGTACGATGGACTGGGCGCATCCCAGGCTTTCCGCTGGGCCGCGCTGATCGCCCTGGCCGGGGCCGGGGTATTCATCCTGACCCAGCGCCACGCCGACCGGCGGGCTGGGCTTGAGCAGGGCTAGTAAATACGGCCCCCGTCCCCCTTGCCCCGCCAGCGCGGCAAGGAGCGCTGCAGCGATGCGCCGGCAGGCCGGATTTTGTGCATTTGCCGGATTCGCCCATAATAAAACACAGCACGGCCAGCCGCGATCCCGGCGGCGATTCCTCCGGCGCAGCCCGCCGCGACCATGCCCATGACCGAACGGCTCTACTACACCGACGCTTACGCCACTCACTTTGACGCCTACATCCGCGAACGCACTACCCACGAAGGGCGGCCAGCCGTGATCCTGGACCGCACCTGTTTTTACCCGGCCAGCGGCGGCCAGCCGCCCGACAGCGGTCAGATCAACGGCGTGGCGGTGATCGATGTGCTGGTGCGGGAGGCGGACGGCGCTGTCCTGCACGTGCTGGCCGCTGACATCCCCGGCGAGGCGGTCAGCGGCGTCGTAGACTGGGCGCGCCGCTTTGACCATATGCAGAACCACACCGGCCAGCACATCCTGACCCGCGCCTTCAGCGAGGTCGCCGGGGCGCAGACAGTCAGCTTCCATCTGGGCGCGGAAAGCGCCACTATCGATCTGGATCGCGTCGACCTGGGGGCGAGCGCGATCGACGCCGCCGAAGACCTGGCCAACCGGATTGTGACGCAGAACCTGCCGGTGCGGGCCTGGTTCCCGGCGCCGGAAGAGCTGGATAGCCTGCCCCTGCGCAAAACGCCGGAAATCGCCAACGGGCGGCTGCGGGTGGTCAGCGTGGGCGACTTCGATAGCACCGCCTGCGGCGGCACGCATGTCGCCCATACGGGCGAGATCGGCCTGATCAAGGTCATCCGTACCGAAAAGTACAAGGCCATGACCCGCGTTGAATTCCGCTGTGGCTGGCGGGCGCTGCGCGATTACCGCGCTAAGAACGCCATCCTGCTCGACCTGGCGGCGGCGCTTTCCACCGGCTACGCTGATGTCCCTGCTTCCGTCGAACGCCTGCAGGCGGAAAACAAGGCTCTCCGCGCTGATCTGCGGGCGGCGCGTCAGGCCCTGCTGGCGGCGGAGGCGGATGCGCTATGGGCAGGGGTGGAGCCAGCGGGCGGGCTGCGGGTGATCACCGCGGCCTGGGAAGGCCGTGACCCGACGGAGGTGCGGGCGCTGGCCAGCCGCCTGGCCGGGCAGGCAGCGACGATCTGCCTGCTGGGCGTAGCCGGGGAAACGGCGCAGGTGATCATGGCCCGTTCCGCCGATCTCGGCCACGATATGCTGGCCCTGCTGCGCAGGACGCTGGCCGCGCTGGCCGGGGAAGAAGCCGCGCGGCGCGGCGGCGGGCGACCGGATTTCGCCCAGGGGGGCGGGCTACGGGCCGATCTGGCCGCGCTGCAGGCGGCGCTGGAACAGGCGGCGCGATCCTTGTTGACCTGAAGCGGAGGGAGAAAGCGCGCCATGCAGGAGATCGCCGAGGGGATTGTAGTCTCCAGCGAGTTTCGCCGGATCACAGTCGGCGCGATCGCCACGGGGAGCGGCGTGATCTGCGTGGATGTGCCGCCTTTCCCGGCGGATGCCCGCCGCTGGCATTCCAAGCTGCTGGAGCATTTTAAACAGCCGATCTACGCCGTCGTCCTGACCGATGCCCAGCGCGACCGGTTGCTGGGCCTGCACTGGTTCGAGGAAGCGATCATCGTCGCCCATGACGCGGCGATGACCGCGATGCGCCAGTTACCGCAGGGCTTCATCGATCAGTCAGCCGATCTGCTGGCAACCGATAGCGATGAGCGCTTCTCCTTCCTCGGCGTGCGGCTCGTCTACCCCCGCGTGACCTTCAGCACGCGCCTGACCCTGCACTGCGGGGCGGCGGCCATCCCGATCATGGCCATGCCCGGCCCGACGCCCGGCAATGTCTGGATCCACCTGCCAGATCAGCGGGTGGTCTTCACCGGGGACAGTGTGGTCGTCGGGACGCCGCCTTACATGGCCCGCCCGCAGAGCAAAGCCTGGCTCGAAAGCCTGACCCTGTTGCGGCGGCCCCGCTTCGCGGCGGATGTGATCGTGCCTGGGCGCGGCCCGCTGACCACCAAAGAGGCCACCCAGCCGCTTTCAGAATTTCTGCGCTATGTACGCCGCCGGGTGCAGAACCTCTACCGCGCCGGGCGGGGGCGCGCTGAACTGCTCAATCTGCTGCCGGAAGTACTGGCCCTGCTGGAAATCCCGCCCGGCGAGGCCGATGATGTCGAGCGGCGCATCCGCGCCGGGCTGGACGCGATCTATGACGAGTTCGTGGCCGAAGAACACCACGACCACGCTCACACTCCGCCGCCGCTACCTCTGGAGTGAAACGCGCCCGCGCTTAACCACCGTCCGATTCCGGCGGTCCTGCCAGCGTCACCTTCCCCAGGATGATCGAGTAATCGGTCACGACGGTCCCCCCGCTGTCAGTGACCACCAGCCGATCGCGGTTGACCGGCTCGTACAGGCCGGTGCGGACGGTGTACTCGCCAGGGGGCAGATCTGCCGGGAGGGGAACGCTGACGCTATCCCGCAGCGTCACACCGCCGGGCCAGTCGCTGGTCGGGAAGCGGTCGCCGAACGGGGGCCGGTCGTAGACCCAGTAGTCCTGCCCGTTGCTGTGGAACAGGTGGATGAACTGCACCATGTCGGCGTTAAGAGCCAGGCGGTCCCCGGTGCGCCACCAGAAGGCCAGCGGCAGCGTTCCGCCCGGCGTGGCCGTCTGCGGCAGGTCGTAACCGGCCAGCGTCAGACCCCCGGTAAAGCGGTAATCGGCAGGGGTGGGCGGCTCCGGCAGCGTGGTGGGCGTCAGGACGGCTAACCCGAACAGATCCACCGTGTCCGGTGTGACCAGCGGGCGGGCAGAATCGACGATCAGCAGGCCGTTCAGTTCGTCCATGGTCAGCGTTTTGCGCGGCGCGTCAGGATACCAGACGCGCAGAGCGATGCGGTAACTGGACGGATCAGCCGGCAGATCAGCGGGGAATTCCAGCCGCACGCGGTTGCGCACAGCCAGTCCCGGTATCCAGGCCGAGCTGGGGTACTGCCACTCGCCCAGCTGGATATCCGCCTGAGCGACGGACTCGGCGTCAGGCCGGGTCAGGGCGTGGATAGAGAGGTGGTAATCCTGGGTCAGGGGGCGGTCAGCGCGGAAGTAGATCGCAATATCCACCGCCCCACCGGGGGCGATGGAGTCCGTTGATTGCCAGTAGCCGAGCAGACGCAGGCCATCGTCGGCGTAGGTGAGCGCAACGCGCTGCGTCCCCGGCAGGAGCGCCTCAACCGATGGAATCAGCCAGGGGTTGGCGACCGTCCAGGCCAGCCAGAGCGCGGCCCCGACCACCAGCACCCGCCGGATGCGTCGGCCAGCCTCCGGCGGCGCTTTGACCAGCAGGTAGGAGAGCAGCGTCGCCAGGATGAGCGTTACCCCGGCCATCTCCAGGAATTCCTCGGCGAAGCCGTAACTCTGGCAGGGCAGACCCAGGAAGTGATCGTTGCAGGCAAACCAGGTGACCTCATAGGAGCCGAAGCGCAACAATTGCTCGTTGGAAAAGGCGTCCAGGGCCACGCCGGAAAAGCCCATGATCCCGAAGCCGATCACCATCAGGACGACCACCCACCAGTCGCGACGGAAGGTCAGCGCCCAGGCCTCGACGGTCAGGCTGACGGCGGCGGCCCCGGCCAGTGGGTACAGGTAGCGCCACAGCAACACCGACTCATGCAGGGCAAAGTACTCATCCGCGCACAGGAAGGCGAACAGCCCGGCCAGGATCAGCCAGTAGAAACGATGCCAGAGACGCGGCCAGCGCCCCAGCAATCCGATCAGCAGGGCGGTTAGCAGGGCCAGCACATACTGGAGCGAGGAGAAGATCGCCCCGGCGGCCAGTTCCGAACTGGGATGAAAGAACCAGCGCCAGAAGCCCGGCTGATCGCGGGTGGGCAGGTGCATGCTGACGATGAAGATGGCGATCAGCAGGAAGGCGGCCAGCAGGCGGCGCGCCGCCGGGCGTAGCAGGCGCCCGGCCAGCGCCAGGGCGCCCAGCAGGTAGCCGCTCATCACCAGGACCAGCATCAGAATGATGCGCGTCTGCTCGGTCATAGGCTTCTCCTTGCGGGCGGGGCATCCCGCCGGGGCAAACAGCGCCCGGCCCCTGCACGCGCCGGGCCGGGCGCCGGTCAAGTTCTACCATCGGGCGAGGCTATGATACGGAGTCAGGGCGCTTCCTGCAAGCTCTCCCGGCTCCGCCCGCCTAGCGCAGTGGCGTCAGTTGCACGAAGTTCATGATCCCCAGGTTGCGCTGGCAGTCGTTGGGGAAGGCCACCAGCTTCGGATCGGAAACGCGGCGTGTCCCCTGGAAGATCGTCACACGGAAGACATGGCTGTTGGGGCCGTCAGCCACCTTGATCTCCCAGCCGGAAGGCCCGTAGGCCGTCGCCGTGCCGGTAACGGTCTCCAGCCGCACCGTAGGATCGGTCACCCCTTCCAGGCGCACCGTGAAGCCGATCAGCGGCTCGCCGCTCATGCCAACGACCTGCCCGCCCAGCCCCTGCCAGCCGCAACCCAGTTCCGGATGGGTGAACTGCGGGACAAAAACCACCCGGTTACCCTCCAGCCCGAAGGCCATCAGGTCCGGCAGCAGGGGGAACTCCGGCGTGACCGTCGCGCCGGGCGCGGCGGGCGTGATCTCCGGCGGCAGCGGGGTCGGCGTGGGCAGCAGGCCCAGGGCCAGGATTTGCGCCCGCGCGTCCTCAAAGCCGCGCCGGGCGTTTTGCAGCGTTGGCAGCGCGGTCTGGAGCAGCGCTTGCGCGCCGGGGTAATCCAGCTGGCGCAGGCGGCACCATTCGTGCCACAGATCAATGGCCCGCCCGGTCTCTTCCAGCCCTTCGTTGAGCGCGGCCACCAGCGGGGCCAGCTCCGGGTATTCCATCAGGTCGCCCTCGCGGGGGATGTAAGGCTGCGGGCGGGCGATATTGAGGATACAGGACTGCTGGCCGGTCAGGGCGATCGTATTCCAGACGCCGGTGATCAGGTCGAGGTTGCGGGTGCTGATGTCGATGTGCAGCAGCATGGCCGTCATCAGCGCGTCGCGGGTGGCGGAAGGGCCGGTTTCCGGCTGGTTGACAGGCGGGCCATCGGCCACCACGCCCCACACTGGCACGCTCTCCAGGCTGCCGCTCCACCATTCGATGAATTTCGGCCCCAGGTTGGCGATCCAGCCCAGCGTGCCCCGGAAGTTGACCTGCAGCCAGCCGCCAGTGGGCGAGCGACCGGTGACGGCCAGCATCTCATAGCGCGGTACGTTGGTGATCATGAAGTAGGCTTCGCTGGGGCCAGCCCGCAGGCGGATGCCGCTTTCCGGCAGGCGGATGGTGGCGTTGCCGGCGGCATTGCTCGGTCCGGCGCGGGGGCCGTCGCCCAGGTCAAAGGGGGCGATCGGCGGGTCGCCCAGCGGCAGGACGCTGACATCGCCCGTGACGATCACCACGGTGCGCTCCACCCAGCCTTCCTGCCCGAAGAAGTCGATGCGGTACCAGCGGCCGTTGCCGCTGCGCCCGGTGGCGTTGACCACCTGCCCGCGCTCCAGCACGCCGATCACCTCATGACCGAGGGCCGGAGCGATGCGGACGTTGATCCGGTCGCGGTCGGGGGTGACGGTCACGCCGAAATCCTGGGCGCGCCCGCTCAGCGCCGGGACGAGGATCGCCCCCGCCAGCAGGAGGGCGGCCAAGAGCTTGGTGAATAAACTAGCAAAGAACCTGTGTTTGAACATCGTCCTGCTTTCTGCCACCTAAAGCCCTAACCACTGGCGCAATTGCCTAACGAAACAGGAATCTGCTTCTATGTGAGTTTTAGCAGTTTTGTTGTTTTTTCGCGAGTTCGGCAATGTTGCATCCTATCTGGTATTGATCGATACTAATGATGGAATGCTTATACTGTCTAGGAGCCAGAAAATGTATGGTATTGAGCATATTCAAAAAGCGGAAGAGTATTTCCTGGACGGTAAACAGAAGGAAGCTGAGAAAGAATTTTCGGCGGCGATTGCCGCATACAAACGCGAGCGCGATGAATTTGGGCTTGTCTTTGCCCTAGGCACGATGGCGAATTTCCTTGAGGAGATCGGACGTTTTGATGACGCCCTCAAGGTATACAGACAAGCTATATTCGAGTTCAGGACAGATATTCCAGCGACGTATTCAGGCTACATCAATTTGCTGGTCAGGCAAGATCTGATCGATGAGGCATTTGCCGTTGCTGAGAAGTGGCAATCCTATGGTGCCCGACATATCTCTGAATCCCCCTATGTGCTTTTCATCACGATAGGCAACCGACTTATCCGGGAGAGCCAATTTGACAAGGCGATCAATGTCCTTGAACGAGCTGCCAATGCGCTGAAGAAGACAGAGTCTCTCGATGATTACTGGAGAGCTGTGGGGAGTCTGGGATACGCATATGAAAGATCCGGAAACTTAGACAAAGCAGTATCTATCTATGCTGAAGCCATCAAATCAGGTAGTAGAGATCGTCAGACGTACACTCGTTTTCTGACATATCTTGAGCGACAGGGTCAGTTTGAAGAAGCATTACGGACAGTGGACATTGGCTTGAAGGTCCAGAATGACGCTGCTTGGGAAACGGAACTGAAAAAGAGGCGTATACGCATTGAGAAGAAATCCGGAAAGACCGTTGCTGGGGTCCAACAAAACGAAATTCCGTATTTCTCTGTACGCAAGGGGACCAAAATCACACAGCTAATCCAGCAAGTTATGTGCTCTCCACTTGCCACAAACGCAGCTTTCACCCAGACATCCTTATTTACAACTTCCGCAGGAAAACAACCCAAACTCACAGCTTGGAACTTGGCCGACCGACGCCCTGTGTGGGTTAAATCTTTGGGGATTACGGCTACCGGGCTGATCACTACTTCAAACTCAATTGTTGTGTTCTCAAGACAAGGAAAGATCGGCGACGGGAAGACTGAGCTTCATTTTTTCGATTTCTTAGGAGAGCACCTGAATATTCAGAATCTACCAGATGTGTTTTCGCAGATTGTAGCTACAGACAACCACGTATTTGCGGGATGTCGTAATGGTAAGCTTTACGCCTTTACTGAAAAAGGCGCAAAGACTTGGGAATATGAACTCACATCGGATGATGAGGTAGAGGGATTTGCCAAACCCTGCCCATACTATGTTGGTGCCTCTAGTGAGATGGTGGCTTTCTCAAGTTTCAATAACCTCTATGCGTTGGACTTGGATGGCAAACTACTCTGGAGTTGGTCAACACCCTCAAGTACCAGCAGTAGAAAATTAGGTTCGATCATAATCACCACATCTACAGGTGACGAGCCAATCAATGGACTTTGCGTGACTTCTGACAATCGCGTTCTGGTAATCGCGGGGCGAGTTCTCTACGAGGTGTTGAGCGGAAAGACAGTGTTTGCGTTTCCTCCAAGGGAATATGCATTGACTAGTCTGGCAACAGATCGGCTGGGTAAAGTGATTGCGGTGAGCTCGGGCAGGGACGTTTCAATATTCAAAGATCGTAGAAAGTTAGGTGACTTCGCTATTGAGTTTGGACCAATACTTGGTGTCCATAGCGAGGAAAAGCGCATCACTGCTTGGTACAATCAGAGTCTCTACATAACACGCTTGTCTGGGGTAATTCTCTCGCAGATTGAGTTTGCCAAGCGAATCTCTGGGGTCTCCTGTATTGGCGATACTGTAGTCGTTGTTGCTGGTCATGTGATTTATCTTCGTATACAAGAGGTGTCACAGACTAGCCAACTCCCGCCTGGACAGCAACTAGCTGTTCATGCAAGCGAACAAACAGAGACTGCGTATCCAGACAAGGAACACGGGATAGCTGTTAAGTGGATCACTGGTCACAAACTGACAAACAGTGGGAAAGCGCTTTATGAAGGATTTGAGGGAACAACGCTCTCTATAGAACAGTTTGCACTCGAGCATTATCGCAAAAATGGTTTTGCAGGATATTGGACCGAAAACGAGTATTGGTGGGCGCTAATGGCTTTACTTTTCTGGGACGAGATCTTTGCTCGGATTCCCGGCGTTTTCAGCCCTCTGTTTGAATTTCCAAGCAAGCAACAAGACATGCCGCATGACTTGTTCACTAGCGAATTCTATGCAAGGCGTAGGGAACTAATTGAGAGACGAGTCTCGGAATTGTCTCAGCCGCGTTTGTTTGGGCTTAAAAAGCCCAATATTGAGGCGGAGCTTAGAATGCAATATCGTAAGAGATACAGAATCCCATGCCGCCTAATTGACTGGGATTCGCTTGACCGACGCTTTCAACTTGAGCACTTGTTGACGGCAACCAGAGTTCTCAATAGTCAGCAGCTACTTGCGATATTGTTGCACCTCCTCGAGAATTTCGATGAATTCCGCCGAGGTTTGCCGGATCTTTTCTTGGCGAAGGATCAGAAACCTCTGTTTGTCGAAGTCAAGTCGGAAAAGGAAAAAGTCGCCGAGCACCAATATGCGTGGATGCGCTATTTGCGTGATATTGTTGGTGTATCAGTCGAGATTTGTAGGGTAATTGATGAGTAGCTAACCGCTACATACTGACTTCTCCATAGAAAGAAAGCGCTTGGGTAATTCGCCTCACCGATACTGCGTAAATGTCAGCAGGGCCACGTTCATCTCGCAGCCGCCGCTGAACGTGATCGGCACTTCCGGCGAGAGCGGGTTGCCGTAGCCGTCCACAATCCGCGCATACCACGTGTTGAGCTGCGCCGCATCCGGGCGCACCGGCACCTCAAACCCGGCGGCGCCATAGCGCGGATCGCTGCCGCTGAGCACGTAGCGATCCAGCCCCGGCCCGTAGACGCGCACCAGCGTGGCCGGGCGGGGGCTGCCGTCGCTGTTGAAGACCTGCCCGGCGATCCCGAACCAGCTGCAGCCGGGATGGATCGTGCTGCGGGTCAGGCTGCCGCCAGCGCTGAAGCTGTAGCCCGGCGTG
>JAIOAT010000041.1 GCA_019873685.1 Chloroflexota bacterium | reverse complement strand
CGTAAGCGGGCTGGACGCCACTCCCGGCATTGGCGTGTTGCAGATCGTGGCGATCCTGACCGGTTTCATCCTGCTGATCGTCGGCGCACTGCTGTATGTCCAGGGCGCGTTTTACCCCGGCGTCAGGCACAACCTGGCCCAGAAGATCGCGGTGCGCCTGAGCGCCACCGGCCTGTTGTTCTCCGCCATCGCTGCGCTGGGCGACCTGCTCGGCTTCGGCTCGCATCCACCGCAGATCACCGACGGCCCGTTCCTGGGCTACTGGCAGGCGCTGGGTCTGATCGGCGGCTTCCTGATTGCCTCGCTGGGCGTGGTGCTCTTCGCTCTGACCGGGCCGCCGCCGGGAAACGGGCAGGATCGATGAACCGCCCTGGCCTCCTTCGCTGGCTGCGCGATCGCGCTGGCGGCTGGTCTGCCCGGCGCTGGCTGGCGATCATCCTGGCCGGTGCGTTGCTGGCCCGGCTGGCCTTTGTAGTCCTCTTCGGCCATACGCTATCCCTGCAGACCAGCGGTTATGATGCTTACGCTGTCAACGTCCTCAGCGGGCACGGCTACACCCGCTTTGATGACCGCCCGGCGGATTCCGACCTGCCGCCGCTGTACGTGTTCACGCTGGTCGCCATCTACAGCACCCTGGGTCGCAGCGCGGTCGCTGTAGCGCTGGCCCAGATTCCGCTTGACCTGGCGACAATTGCGCTGGTCTACGCCATCGGGCGGCGGGCCTTCCCGCGCCGGGGAGCGCTCTCCGCGCTGCTGGGGACGGCCTTTACCGCCTTCTACCCGTACATGCTCTTTCAGGACCTGAGCACCAACGACACGGCGCTATTCACCCTGTTGCTGCTGGCGGGAGTCTACGGCGCTTACCGCGCGGCGGAAGATACCACCGCGGCGGGGGTATGGACACGCCTGCGCTGGCCGCTGTGGATCGGCGTCGTCTACGGGCTGGCCGCGCTGACCAAGACGCTGGTGGTGCTGATGCTGCCGCTGCTGGGGGTATGGTGGTGGCGGCGGCTTGGCCTGCGGCGGGCGCTGCTGATTGGCGGCGTTGCCGCGCTGACGCTGGCCGCCGTGGTCGCCCCCTGGGTCATCCGCAATACCCGCCTGCACGGGCAACTGGTGCTGATCAGCACCAACGACGGCAGCAACCTGCACCAGGGCAACAATCCGCTGGCCGCCGACTACCTGGCCCGGGGCTGGGATGTGCAGTGGCTGGGCCTGGAAGGGATGCCGGAAGGGCTGAACGAACTGGAACAGGCAGCCTGGCACCGCGAGCAGGCCCTGCGCTGGCTGCGGGAGAATCCGGCGGCCTGGCCGCGACACTTCGGCCAGAAGCTGCTGACGCTGTGGAACCCCCAGATCACGCCCTATAGCGTCCCGCCGCTGGAAGCGACCAGCGAGGCCGCCTTTGTGGACGAGGCCGTATACCTGTATGAGACGCCAGCCTTTCAGCTGGCGCGAACGGTGCATGTCCTCTACTACACCCCCCTGCTCCTGCTGGGAATCGCCGGGCTGGCGCTGGCGGCGCGAAGGCGGGAGGTGATCGGGCCGCTGATCGCCGTGCTGCTGGCGATCACGATCGCCTACCTGATCTTCCACCCCTCCACCCGCTACCGGATGCCTGCAGACCCGGCGGTTTTCCTGTTCAGCGGCTACGCCCTGACCCGGCTGGCGACGGCCCGGCGCGAATCAAAAGCCTCCAGCCAGGACGGCTGGAGGCCAGAGTAGCGCGGGATGACGGGCGGCTGGCTCAGCCAACGGCCCCCTCATCGTCAACCGGCAGGTCTTCCCGGCGGCCTTCTTCCTGTTCTTCAGCCGGTTCTTCCACAGCTTCAGCTGCAGCTTCAGCTGCAGCTTCCGCCTCGCCCAGGATCAGGGTAGGCGTTTCCTCTTCTTCAGTCGCGCCGGCAGCAGCGGCCTCGCGTTCGCGCTCGGCGTCAACCTCCGCCATAAAGTCCGGCTCCTCCAGCGCCATGGCTGGCTCCGGCAGGGGTGGAGTCTCCGGCGCTTCCAGGCGCTGCATGGTTGCTTCGTGGCCGATCATGCTGATCTTGCCATCGATGAAAGCGCCTTCTTCTGTCGTGATCGCGGCGGCATGGATATCACCCCAGACGCGGCCAGTGCGCAGAATCTGCACCTTGTTGCCGTGCACGTTGCCACGCACCGCCCCCGCGATGGAGATGTTGCGGGCGTGAATATCCGCGGTGATCTTGGCCGTCTCGCCAATCAGGATGTTGCCATCGATCTCCAGCGAGCCTTCCAGGACGCCGTCAAAGCGGGCATTGCCAGAGCCGGTGAAGTCGCCGCTGATCCGGGTGCTCGACCCCAGGACAGTCTCGAAGCCGATGGGCTGGCGGGGCGGCGGGGCGGCGGGTTTGCTGGGTGTCGCGGATTTGCTTTCGCTGTCTTCCTGTTGCCTGCGTCCACCAAAAAACGACATGGCTTCTTCTCCTGCCAACACACCTTATCGCCGGGCAGCATACCCATTTTAGCGGGTCATGTCAACAACGGCGCGCTCCCCCGCCATCGGGAGAGAGAACAGGCCTGCGCCCGGCCATGGCCCCTTTGCCAGTGAGAAAGCTCCATAGGGGTGACCGGCTCGGGCGCTTCAGCGCGTCTCCTCATCCTCGTCAGCGGCATCGTCGGAAGACATCTCTTCTTCGTAGTAGGCCAGTCCTTCGGCGCGCTTGAGCTTGCGCTTGGGCTTTTCCTCGCTCAGCCGCAGATCAGCCGCCGCTTCGTCCTCGTCATGCCCTTCGATGAACGGCGGGCGGAAGCGCCAGCCAAACAACATGCTCAGGCCGATCACGATCAGCAGCAGCGGCAGGCTGAACCCCACCGCAAAGAACAGACCCAGACCGATCATCCACAGCGCGCCCTGCACGCTGTACCACTCCCGGCCCTCGGCCATGCCCCGCGCCAGGCTGCTGGCTCCAATCACAAACAGGATGCCCGGCCAGAAGCCGATGCTGGTAGTGAAGAGGATGGCAAGACCGATCAGGAAGACGCCGCCAGCGATCTGGTCAGCGCGTTCTTTGGTGAGTCGTCCGTTGTCCATAGGTGAGCTACCTACTTTCTGTCAGGATGTGAACCTCTGTCTGGAGTGTTTTACGCTGCTCCGCAAGGAAAGTTGCGCAGCGCGGCAGGGTGTGTACGATGAAGGTATTTTCCGCCAGCTGCGGCTGGCGTCGCCCGCCGCACGGCCTTTACCAGGGAGAATCGCTATGAGGCGCATGATCCGCCTCCTGCTGGTCAGCGGCCTGTTGCTGGCTGGATGCGCCAGCCAGCAGCCGCCGGTCATCCCGACTGTAGCCCGGCTGCCGACCGTGACTCCGCTGCCAGAGGAATCGGCGACGCCAGCGCCGCCGACCGCGTCGCCGCTGCCTGCCGCCCGAACCGGGGAGCAGTTCTTCACCCCGACGCCGGTTGAAGAAGCCGGGCGATCAGACGAGCCGCCGCCCGCTACCCCGACGCCGGATGCACTCTCACCCGACAGCGCGAGCAGGGCAACGCCCTTCCCCTGCAGCGCGGCAGCGCTGGAAGCCCGGCTGAACGCGCTGGACAGGGTCGCGCTCAGCGCGGAGCACGAGGTCTATCTGGCTCACCTGCGAACCACAGCGCGGGAGATCGGCGGCTGGACGCTGGTCAACGAAACGGACCCGCTGGCCGGGACGTTTTCCGCTGACGCCCTGCCGCTGGGCAGCCTGCGCTATCGGCGCGGTGAAGCCGAGGCACTGATCCTGGTCACGGCCATGGTTGGCGACCTGCTGGACTACTACAGCGACTGCATCGCCGAGGAAGCCTACCTGCGCCAGGGCGATATCTCCGAACAGGCGACGGTGACGATCGCACCGCTGGCGCTGGGGCGGCGCGCCATCCGCGCCACCATCGCCGAGCCAGTCATCGACCTGAGTGTCACGCCCGCTGCCGGGGAAACGCCCGCGCCCGCCGGTGCGGTTGCCACAACCACGCGCTACCTGGTACTGACGGATGACGCCCTGATCCAGTTGCTGATCATCCCGGCGCTTGACCAGGCTCTGGGACGGCCGTCACTCAGCCAGGAAGACGCCGAAGCGTTACTGGCCGCGCTGGTGGAGGCCGCTGAAGGTTTGTAGCCGGGCACGCTCAGCGGGGCATCTCACAGGGGAGGCAGATCGGCGAGGGGATCACCTCGTCATCCAGCCGCCAGAGGATGACCGAGCCGCCATCCGCCGGTTCGCCGGGACGGGTGTAGCGGGCTACCAGCATCAGGCCGCCGCCCAGTTCCAGCGGATTGAAGCCGGGCAGGAGGGCGTCTTCCAGCACGTAAACCGGCCCGCCTGCCGCCAGTGCCGCCTGCACCGCCGCGGTGCCAGGATAATCCGGGCATTGCAGGGCGTAGCCCGGCGCAGCATAGAAGTTGGCCCGGCGACAGCTATCACCGAACATGGCGGCGATGATCGGCGCGTCGGGCGCGCCAACCGTCTGCGGCAGGGCCTGCACCGCCTCCCGCAGGCCAAACCCGGCGCTGTGATCGGTCAGGTACTGGCGGGCCATCGCTGGCGGCAGCGGCAAACTCCCCGCATCGCGGTAAGCAGTTGCCGCAAACGGGACGAAACTGGCGGCAAGCAGGCCGATCAGCAGTGCACCAGCGACCCAGCGCAGGCCCGCAACCCGCACCGGCAGGCGGCCCAGCAGCGCCCCCCAGCCCGCCCCGGCCTGCGCCAGCGCCGTCGGGACAACCACGCCGAAGTGACGCGCTTCCACCATCCGGGCCAGCAGCAGGATGGCCGCCAGCGGCAACAGGCCCGCCGCCAGCAGCAGCGCAGCGCGGCGACGCCTCCCCGCCCGGACAGCCAGCAGGCCAGCCCAGCCGATCGCGGCAAGCGGCCCGGCGATCACGGCCTTTTCCCCGGCGACCAGTGCGGCGAGCGCGGCCAGGTTCGCCCCCGCGCCGCTGAAGAGTGCTCCGGACCCGCCCACCCAGCCGAGCGCGACGCCGAATCCCGCCCCGCGCCGCAAGACCAGATACAGCAGGGGAACAGCCAGACAGGCCGCCCCGATAGCAGCAATAATCAGCAGGCTGCTGATTCGCCGGCGCAGCGGCAAACGCTCCCCCAGCAGGATGACGATGGCGACCGACAGGGCAAATGGTGCGGCGCTGATCTTGAACAGCCCGGCGGCGGCCAGCGCCAGCCCGGTCAGGACGGCATCGCGGGGACGCCTGGTCACGTTCAGGCGGTACGCGCCCCACAGCGCAACCAGCGCCAGCGCCCCGGCCTGCACATCGCTCTGCGCCAGCCGTTCATAGAAGAACAGGTGCGGCGTCAACAGCCACCACGCCCCCGCCAGTAGCCCGCCGCTTTCCCCAGCCAGGCGGCGGGCCAGCGCATACGCGGCGGCCAGCCCCGGCAGGGCGACCAGCACGGTAGCGATCCGCGCGGCAAAAACCGGCGCGTGTTGCGGATAGAACAGGGCGATCAGCCAGTGGTTGACGATCTTGCCGTCGGTGATGTCCCAGAAGGGGTGGCCGTCCCACACGGCGATAGCCCGGGTCAGGTGCAGGCCCTCATCGTTGTGCAGGGGCAGCGCCTCCAGCGCGGCGATCCGTGTCCCCCACAGGGCCAGCAGCAAGGCCACCACCGGCCACAAACGGCGCAGGGGAATCATGCTTGACCTCAGCTGGCGCTGGCGCGACCCCGGCCGCTGCGACCGCCGCCCGCCGGTTTGCGGCCCCGGTAGCTGGTGGCGGTGATGGCAAAGACCACCCCGCGGGAGGGATCGCCGATGCGGCTGGCCAGGCGCTCATCGATCTCGTCCAGCGGGCGAGACATGGTGATCACCGTTGCCAGCCGCGCCCGGTAGCGGTAATCGATGATCTGGAAGAGCTTCTCCCGCGCCCAGGGGGAAGCATTCTCCACCCCCAGATCGTCCAGGACGAGCAGGCCAGCATTGCGCACATCCTGGAACAGCCGGTCATAGCTGACCGTGCTGCTGGGGCTAAAGGTCGCCCGCAGATGATCAAGCAGATCCGGCACGGTGACGAAGACCACACTTTCGCCGTTCGACTGGCGGTGGTTGGCGATGGCGGCGGCCAGGTGCGTCTTGCCGCAACCATACGTGCCGGTCAGGACCAGCCAGCCCTGCGGATTCTCCGCGTAACGGCGCGCCCACTCGTAGGCCCGGCGCAGATTCTCATGATCCTTCTTGGGCAATTCCGGGCGCGGGTCCCAGGTATCGAAGCGCATGTCGCTGTACAGCAGCAGGTTGCTCAGGCTGCTTTCCGCCTCAGCCTTGTCCGCACGGCGGTAATCCGGCGCCTGAATCTTGATACTGCGCGTCAATTCCTGGTCGACCAGCCGGCTGCGGATGCGCGGCTCGATCTGTTCCAGATCGATGTTGGTGGTGATGACCGTCGGCAGCCGGTAGCTGTAGCGGTGGTTGATGATCTGGTAGAGCTTCTCCAGCGCCCAGGGGGTGGGGCTTTCGCTGCCCAGATCATCCAGGACGAGCAGCGGGATGTTACAGACCCGCGCGAATAGCTCGTCATACTCAATCTCACTGGAAGGCCCGAAGGTGCTGCGCAGGTGGTCAAGCAGGTCGGGCGTGGTCATGAACAGGGTGGCAACTCCGGAATCGACGCACCGGTTGGCGACGGCGGCGGCCAGGTGCGTCTTGCCACAGCCATAGCCGCCCTGCAGCAACAGCCAGCCCTGCGGCTCGGCGGCGAAGCGCTGGCAAACGTCCAGGGCTGCCCGCAGGCTGCCGGCCTGTTCCGGCGTCAGACCGGGCAAATCAACCAGGAAGCTGCCAAAGGTTTTGTCAGTATAGGCGTCCAGGTTACTCAGGCGCCGCAACTGACTCCGCCGCTGTTCCAGCCGGGTCTGCTCCCCGCAGCGCGGACAGGGATAAGCCTTGCCGAAGCGGGGATCGCCGATCGGGACATCGTAGCTGATCACGCCGTAGCCACCACACAACGGGCAGGCCGCCGGATCGTCGACGTCCAGCCCCAGCGAGAGCTGGTCACTGGCGTCAGCTTTCGATGATGTCGGCGTATTTGCCGGAGACAAACCGCTTACGGCTTGCTTCAGAATCTCCGCGAGGGGCCGTGGCCCCCGTTCCTGATCCGTCATCTTTGCCCTCTTTCTGCCACCGTTCCAGGATCGCACGGATATAGCGCCAGTTGCGGGCGTTGCGGGCGACGGCAATGCGCATCGCCTCGGCGATCCATTCGGCGGGGAAGGTCTGTTCGGCGTCACGCAGCTCATCGGCGATCAGCGGGGTCAGCAGGCCGATGTTGGCTTCGTACAGCGCGTAGATGCTGGGCGGCTCCGGCAGCAATTCCAGCGGGCGGTCGGCGTCGCCGGGCCGCCAGTGACCGGCGGCGATCAGTTTCATGGCGGCCCGCCCGTTGGCTGTGTTCAGGAAGTAGATCGTCTCCGGGCCGCTGGCGCCTTCGACAATAGCCGTCAGCAGCACTTCGCGCTTGATGGCGCGGGCCAGGGCCAGAGCCAGCATCTCCGGGTCGTCCAGCGGGGCCGGGACCTCCGGGACTTCGAAATCGGCGCGGCGCAGATAGCGGTAGCGCCCCTCGCGTTGCTCCAGCGCCCAGAAGCAAAACAGGATCAGCTTCAGTTCGGCGGCGGTGTCGATCTTGGGAAGCAGGTCGGTGAAGAAAGCCGCCGGGAGCCGAATCAGGCGGGTCTTGCCGGGCGGGAAGCCGGTGAACTTCTCGGTGGTCATGGCGTCTTCGGGGCCGTCCAGGGTTAAATATCCTTCAGGTTGACGTTCTGCTTGCGGATATTCACGAACTTGGTCAGCTCCTTACGGAACAGCAGGGTGATCGTCCCGGTCGGGCCGTTGCGGTGCTTGGCAACGATCACATCCGCTTCGCCGGGATGCTCGGTATCTTCATGATAAACCTCGTCGCGGTAGATGAACATGACGATATCGGCATCCTGCTCGATCGAGTTGTGGACGATGAAGTCCCCGGCGACAAAGCTATGGTGGCCGGGTACAGTCAGGTCAAAGACCTCGGCCTGGCCGTCCGGCTCAATGGCGCTGATCACGTCCCAGGCTACATCGGCGCAGACCGGCGCCGCGCCCGCCAGTACAGGCGCGGCCTCCCGCACCGGCACAGCCAGCCGCTCCCCCACGCGCAGCGCATCCAGCCGCTGCCAGCCCGCTGGCGTGCGGAAGCGATGGTTGGCCGTCGCCCGGATATTGCGCCCCTGCCCGGTGGTCAGCCGGTAGACCGGCTTGACGCCGGTGCAAAAGGCCCGGCTAACGGTCGCCGGCTCCAGGGCCATCGTCGCCTCGTTGAGGGCCAGCACAGCAACCCCGGAGCGTCCCGCCAGCGCCGCGATCGGGACGACCTCACCGCTGGCGGCCAGGATCACCGGCGTTTCCCCGCTCAGGCAACCCGATTCACGCAGGTCGGAGAGCTGGGGACGCTTGTCCTGCCGCTGTTCCACCGCGCGGCTGAGCTGCGCCGCCGACAGTAGCGGGACGTTCAATTCGCGGGCCAGTTCCTTGAGGGCGCGGCTGATATAGGTGATCTCCTGCACGCGGTTGGTGTCGCGGCCCAGGGAGCGCCCGGCGTTCATCAGTTGCAGGTAATCGACGATGATCAGGTCGAGGCCGTGCTCGCGGTAGAGGCGGCGGCACTTGGTGCGCAGCTGCATGGCGCTGAGGGCGGGCGAATCGTCCAGGTAGATGCGCAGGGCGCTCATGTTGCCGGTCGCCTCGACGAAACGCGCCCACTCCGCGTCACCGATCTTGCCCAGGCGCAGGTCCTGAGAGCTGATGCCCGTTTCCGTAGCGATCATGCGCTGGACGAGCTGCTCGTTGCTCATCTCCATGCTGAAGATGGCCACCCGCGCCGAACCCTGCCGGGCGGCGTTGAGGGCCAGCGTCAGCAGGAAGGATGTCTTGCCCATACCGGGCCGCCCCGCCACAATGATCAGGTCGCTTTTCTGCAGCCCGCCCAGCAGCTTATCCAGGTCGTAGAAGCCAGTGGGGACCCCCAGGGACTCAGTTTCGCTTTCGCGCAGGTGCTCGATGCGGTCGAAGTACTGGCTGATCGCCACCTGCATGGGTACCAGTTCCTGGCGCAGCCGCCGCTCGGTGACGGTGAACAGCGCCGATTCCGACTGGTCGATGACCTCGTTGATGTCGCGCTCGGTATCCTGAGCCAGGTTAGCGATCTCTCCGGCGGCGCTCAGCAGGCGGCGACGAATCGCAGCGCGCTCGACGATGTGACCGTAGACCTCGGCGTGCAGGGCGGTCGGCATGGTCGTCGGCAGGTAGTTCAGGTAGGCTTCCCCGCCAACATCTTCCAGGCGGCCCAGGGCGCGCAATTCTTCCGCCAGCGTGCGCACGTCAATCGCGTCGTCGCGGTCGCTCAGCCGCAGCATCGCCTCATAGATCCAGCCATGGCGGAGGATGAAGAAGTCCTCCGGCGTGAGGAAGGTGCGGACCTCGTGCAGGGCTTCCGGATTCATCAGGATTGAGCCGAGGACGGCCTCCTCCGCCTCAACGCTGTGAGGGGCCAGATCAAGCGCGTCGGCGTCGCGGAAGGCCCGCAACGCCGCAGAGTCGGCGGAAGAATCGGCTGCAGCAGGTGGGTAAGCAGCATCCCGGTCAGTCATAGATAATCCTGTGGTCCCAGCGAGCGGGCAAAAACGGGGCCTTCTCCCTGTAGCAGGCGCTGCGGCGAATGCCCCGTGCAGATGCTAGTGCGAGGTCCGGGGCCGGCAGCGGCGATTCGTGGCCATCCGCGCCGCCGCCCGGCCAACCGCCAGATCAATCCTCATCCAGATCGTCGAGGTCAAGCGTGTCCACAAAGTCGGCGAAGATATCCAGGTCATCATCGCCGCGCTCCTCCTGATGAGGCGGTTCAGCCTTTTCTTCCGTCTCCGGAATCTCCTCGTCAGGGGTGCTGGCGGCGCGCTCCATCACGCTCTCCGAGACGTAGATCGGCACCTCGGCCCGGACAGCCAGGGCGATCGCGTCGCTGGGGCGGCTGTCAATGCGCAACTCGGTGCCGTCGACCTCCACATGCAACTCAGCGTAGTACACCTCTTCGCGCAGATCGTTGATGACGATGTGCTTGAGCTGACCGCCCAGCGTTTCCATGACCGTCTTGAGCAAGTCATGGGTCATCGGGCGGGCAATGCGGCTGCCGCCCTGCAACGACTGCAGATGGATGGTGATGGCGTCTGCCTCGCACGGGCCAATGAAAATGGTCAGGTAGCGTTCGCCGGTGGTGTCCTTGAGAACCACAACCCGGTGCTGGGACATCAAGCTGACACGGATGCTATCAATGACAACTTCAACCATAGTTCAACCCTCTTAGCCCGGGACTCTACCCCACCGGCCGGTGATCTTGGGCATTCTTGCGGATCGCCGGCATCTCCACACGAGGGGGCATTTCTGTTGGATGGCGATAGCTGTATGCCGCGGATTATAGAATCGGGGACGGGCAAACGCAACCTGCGCTCCCCGGCGGCAGGCCAGAAAGGCAGGAGGCCGGGAGGCCAGGAGGCCAAGAAGCCAGGAGGCAGGAAGACCTTTTCCCGACTGTCCACTGCCCACGCCCCATTCCCCATGACCTTACCCCGATTTTGTCAGCCGACGATATTGCGGTATAAACGCCCTTATCTATCCGATTCTGTTGTGGAGGAGACGACCTTGAGCATTCCTCTCCGGGCGCGGCTGGTCGCCGCGTTCAGCATCCTGATGGGCATCCTCCTGGCGAGTTGCGCCTCAACGCCTGAGGGAATCGCCGTCGGCGCAGCGGCGCCTGACTTTACGCTGCCCGCCGCCGACGGGCGGCAGATTGCGCTGGCCGATTACCGGGGCCAGCCTGTCCTGTTGTTTTTCCATATGGCCATCGGCTGACCGCCCTGCATGCAGCAGGTCGTGGACCTGCAAAACGATGCAGCGTTTCAATCCCTGGGAGTGGCCGTCCTGAGCATCGCCTTTGACAGCGCGGAAGAGCAGGCCGCCGGCGCAGCGGAACTGGGCATCACCGATGTGCCGCTGCTGGTGGACGCCGATCACCGCGTGTCAGAAGCTTACAACGTGTTGCAGTGGGCCGTCCGCACCGGCGAACCGGGCCATACCTTTATCCTGGTGGACGCTGAAGGCAAGATCGCCTGGATCCGCGACTATGGCGCAGCGGAAAACGGCGGTCTGATGTACGTACCGGTGGCTGATCTCAGCGCCCAGATCAGCGCCGCGCTGGGCAGTTAAGTGCAGAAGGTAGGACAGGGGCGCAGCATGCTGCGCCCCTAGGCCCTACCCCGCCCGGCGATCGACCTCGTCCACAAAGGCCCGCGCCAGGCGCAGGGTCGTCGCCAGCGGGCGCGGATCATCGGTCAGCGTCGCGTTCCACAGGCTGAACAGGATTCCGACCGGCTGGCCGTCGCGGGCCACCCGGCGCAGCGCCGCCTCCACCGTCTCCGCTGACGGGCCAGCCGGAGCCGGATAACCCAGGCCGGGCATCTCCGCCGGATCAATCACATCCGTATCCAGATGCACATACAGCGGCCTCACCGGCAGGGGAGCCGTCAGCAGCTCCCTGACCTTCAGCAGATGCCTGACCCGGCTGCCACGCAGGGCAATGCTCTCCAGCGGGTCAAGATCACGTGCGTCGGTCAGGATGACGTCCTGCTCGGCGACAGGCTGCAGATCGAGCGCCTGCAGCAGCTGCAGATCGCCGCGCCCCACCAGCATGGCCAGCGGCATCCCGCCCAGGAAGCCGCTCGGCGTAGTCTGCGGCGTATTGAAGTCGCCGTGTGCGTCGAACCAGACGATCGCCGGCGTGTGACGCTCCAGGCCCTTCATCGCTCCCAGGCAACTGACACAGTCAGCGGCGAAGATCAACGGTATGCGCCCGGCATGGGCGCTGACCGCCTCCGCCAGAGCGCGGTTGACAGCGGCAACCGGATCGAGGTCAGGGCTGAAATCCGGAGTCACATCCACCCAGGGCGCGCCGATTTCCGCCGCGAACCCGCTGGCTTTGACCTGGTCGACTTCCGTACGACCCGCTACCAGCTTGCCGATAAAATGCGGTACCCCGATGCAGACATAGTCGGCCATAGTGGTTACTCCTTTGCTAGCAACGATGACAACTATCTGGCCTCATGCGGATTGCCCGGCCTCCCGGCGCAGGCGGCGAACGTCCAGCGGCTGGCCCTTGCCCGCATCCAGGACAAGCGCGATCGCGCCTTCCGGGCACTTCCCTTCGCAAACGCCGCAACCCATGCACGCGGACCAGTTGACTTCGGCATGGGCGTTGACGACGATGGCGTCGAAGGGGCAGCTGGCCTCACAGATGCCACAGCCCAGGCAGGCTTCGGTGTTGACGCGGGCGACATAGCCGGAGGGGATGACCATCGGCACGCCGCGCTCGCGCATGGCCTGGATGCCGCCGCAGCAGCACGAGCAGCAATTGCAGATGGCATAGAAGCGTTCCAGCATGACATCTTTGAAGTAGGCAGCATGGATGTGACCGCGGGCGTGCTCGGCATCCAGCAGGGCCAGCGCCTCGGCGGTCGTGATCCGGCGGCTGCTGGCCGGGTTGTGCTCCAGGACGAAGTCGACAAACGGCTGGCCGACCACCATACATACCTGCGTCGGCTGGCAGGGATTCTCCACCCCGGCGCGGCATGGGCACTCGTAGACGGCAACCTCCGGCGGGCCGCTGAGGACGATATCCCGCGCCGTGGTGTAGGGGACGATCTGCTCCAGCGGCTGCAACGGGACGGGCTGCTCGACGCTGATCAACGCTTTGGCGGCCTCAACCGGTATGACCTTGCCGTGGTAGACTGTCGCCCACAGCGGATTCGCTGGCCCGGCATCCCGCACACGGGGGAAGAGCCAGCGCCGCGACCAGTTGATGTACTGCTCCGACCAGCGCATATAGGCGTAGCCTTCCCAGAACCGCTTGCTAAAGATCCGCCGCCAGCCGCCGAGGGCCTGCAGGTACGCCCGCGTGGAGGGGCGCAACAGGCGGCCCCGCTCCCCGAACAGCCACAGCGCAACCACAGCGGCAACAATGACGATCGCGGCGTAACCCGCCACCTGCAGCATGGCCCGTCCTCCCTGGGTGAGCAGCTGGAGTGATAACTTGTTCCGTATTGTACCGCCGGATGGTTTCGGCGCGACTCCCGTACTGGTGCCAAAGCGGAGTATTGCCGCGCGGCGACTTGTTGCCGGAAGCGTTTCGCCACTACAATGCCTGCTAGAAAATAGAGGTCAACCCTATGCAGGAGGGGCGCGATGCAGGCTATACAGAGATTCCGGCTAGGCGCGCTACGCGGAGTCGGGCTGCTTCTGCTGATCACCCTGGCGAGTTGCCAGCAGGCGCCAACGTTCATCGCCGCCGGGACGCGCAATGCTGACTGGGCGCCGCAATATGCCGACTTCGCTGGCCTGCCGATGGTCCGGGTGCCAGCGGGGTGCTTCGTCATGGGTCGCAATGATGGCCCCACCGAAGAATCCCCGGCGCGGCGGGTCTGTCTGACCGCCTTCTGGATCGGCCAGACCGAAGTCACCAACGCCCAGTACGCAGCCTGTGTGGAAGCCGAAGCCTGCACCCTGCCCGCCGATCCGGCCCTGTTCGATAATCCCGCCCTGGCTGATCATCCGGTAGTCAACGTGACCTGGGAGCAGGCGGCAGCCTATGCGGCCTGGCGTGGCGGTACGCTGCCAACCGAAGCCCAGTGGGAATACGCCGCCCGTGGGCCGCAGGGCTATCCTTACCCCTGGGGCTTCGCCGAGCCGGACTGCGGGCGGGTCAACTACGCCGACTGCGCCGGGCAGACCCAGGCCGTTGGCCCCAATCAGCGCCCGGCAGGGGCCTCGTGGGTCGGTGCGCTGGACATGGGCGGCAACGTCTGGGAATGGACAAGCGACTGGTTCGGCGCCCGATCCTATGTGGATTATGACGATGGTGAAATTGACCCGAAAGGGCCGGGGGAGGGCCAGCTCCGCGTCCTGCGCGGCGGGGCCTGGGGAGAATCGGCGGATCGCCTGCGGGCCACCTATCGCGCCCGGCATACGCCCAATGCGTGGGGGCCTTCGCGCGGCTTCAGGATCGTCATCGTGGGCGAACCGCCGCCGCCCACCCGATCAGCCCCTTAGCCGGTCATCCAGCCGGGCGATGACCTCCGGCGTGAGCGTCCAGCGCCAGTACAGGTCAGCCAACCCCGGGGCCAGCCGCTCCAGCCACTGCGCCGCCGCCAGCCGCGCCTCCCTCGCCCCGCCACCGGCGACAACCGTCCGTCGCCCGTAGCGCACCGCCTCGACAGCAGCCCTGGCCACGGCCTCCGGCGCGGGGTCAGCCAGATTGCCGGGCGCGCCATCCTCCCCCGCCAGCACCAGCGAGACACGAACACCGCGATCATCCACCTCGCGGCGCAGAGCGTCGGTGTAAACGGCCATCCCCGCGCCCAGCCCGCTGGCGATAGCCAGCCCCGGCACGGGGAAGCTGCCCGCCACGCTGCCTACGTTGACAATGTGCCCGCGCCCCTGGCGGATCAGCACGGGCAGGCTTTCCTGCGTCAGGCGGGCGGTGCGGTAAAGGCCAGCCTCCGCCGTCGCTCGCAGCGCCGCTGCATTCACGTCAACTGCCAGCCCACCGGGGCCGCGTCCGGCAATATTGACCAGCACATCCAGCCTCCGGAAGCGCGCCAGCGCCTCCCGCACCACCTGTTCCGGCGGCGCGTCCGGTTCCGCGACCAGCACCCGCGCCCCGCTGGCAGCGAAAGCCGCGGCCATGGCCCGCCGGAGGGCGGTGTCCGCGCCGCTGATGATCACCGCACGGCCCCGCAATGGTACAACGGCCTGGCGGGCGGCAAGCCGAAGCGCCCGCCAGCCCAGTACAGCGCCGATCAACAACCCCAGCATGCGCATAGTCGCTCTCTACATCGTCTGATTGTCCGCGCTCCTCCGCAAATCCGCCCCTTACACCGGATTTCCGGCCCGCAGCAGGTGGACGTACTCGGCAATGAAGCCGCCTTCCTGCGTTGCTACCAGTGCGCCGGACAGCTTGTGGACGATCATCTTACCCGTATGGGCGATCAGGCGGGTGACCTGCTCACGCATCACGCCCATGAAATCGTCCCAGGCAATACCCTCCGGCAATGACGGCTCCTGCAGGTCGCGCATGCTCTCCAGGTAAGCCAGCACCGGCTCCGGTTCAGGAAACACCAGCGTCGATGGCAGGTCATAGCGGGCCACTGCATAGAAATGACGGCTCAAGATTCGCTGGCCGTTTTCCAGCGAGAAGTTGTCCGGCGCGCCCGCCAGTACACCCGCATCGCTGCTGAAATCCGTCAGGAGCAGCAGGGCGCGGCGGCAGAGCGTGCCAAGCTCCGGCATATTGTGCGTGCTATTGGTCGCCGCCAGGAGCTGCCCCTCCGGCTTCAGCACGCGCTGGATCTCGCTCAGAGCGACCTCAGGGTCAGGCAGATGGTAGAGCACGTGATTGGCCAGCACCACATCAAAGCTCGCCGCCGGAAAAGGCAACGCCTGCGCATCCAGGTTGACCAGCAGCGCCCCGCGAGAAGCAATGTCGGCCTGCTGGCGGCGGATCATGCCCAGCGACAGATCGCCGGCGACCAGCTGCCCCGCCGGGATGCGCGCGCGGACGGGAGCAAAATAGCTCCCCGTACCCGCCCCCAGGTCGAGCACGCGCTCATCGCCGCGCCAGGCAATGCAATCCAGCACCCACTGCGCGAAGTCGATCCGGGGCACGGTATACTGCTCATGCGTGCGGCGGCGCACTTCCAGCTTTTCGTCGGTGGCATAGGCGCGGCGAACAGAGTCACGCCGTGCCTCAGGAGATTCGGCAGTCATAGCATTCCCTTGCGCCCGGCGTCGGTAATCACGCCGCCGCGGAGAACCGGTAACAGGATACGGGACCGATAACCCGCCCGGCCCTGATTATACCAGGCGCAGTATGCTGCGCCCCTACCCCGTATGCTCTGAGCGCAGCATAGCCCGGAGCGCCTCCAGGCGGATCCTGGCCTCCGGCGCACGGGCGAACACGGCCCGGAGGTGGCGGCAATCCGGGTAGTCGATGCAGAGCGCGCAGCTCTGGATGCCCATCATGCGGGCGCAGGCGCGCACCGGGCATGAACGGCACCAGCGGTTGAGTTGCCTGTTGCTGGCTGCCTGGCAGCCCTCGCAGCGGGTCAGGGCGGCCTCAGCTTCCCCGTACCAGTCCTGAGCCAGCGCTTGCAGGCGCATTTCATCTCCAGCCTGTGTGGCCGCATAGGCCGGGCACGCGGAACAATCCCGTCCGCAGTAAGCCTCCATTGCGTCAATCATCGCTTTTTCTCCGCAGAATCGGACGGACGATCACTATATAGAATAGCACAAATGTTCTAGAGGGGCAACTGGCGGACGCGTCACAGGCCGGGAGGCCAGGGGACATGTGTCAAGCGTCAGGTGGGTTGATGGCGGCGGAGGGGCGCGCCGGGGCGGGCTACCCCGGCGCGGCGTCCAGGTTGGCCTGTCGGGCCAGCAGCGCCTGAAGCTTGGCGTACGTCTCGTACCAGCTGATGCGGCTGAGGCCCTGCTTTTCCCGCAGCAGGTCGGGGTCCATGCCGCGCCGCAAGTCCTGCAGGGCGCTCGTCCAGCGCAGCACCACAAACGACAGCAGAAAGTCCGTGATCCCCGCCGCGATGCCGATGTCCTTGAGCACGTATTCCAGGTTGCGCGCGGTGCAATCGAAGATGACTTCCTTCGGCGTGTACTGTCCCAGGTACTCGTCCAGCAGGGACGGCCATTCCGGATCAAGCGGGATGTCACGCTCACGGTAGCGATTGCGCGGTGAGTCGTGACGCACTTTGACGATCGGTGGGGTAGTCGTCCGGTCAATGTCGGCGGGGGTGAGGGCCATCACCTCACCCTTCTTGAGGCCGGTATCCAGCAGCAGGCGGACGAGCAGATCAGGCCGGGCGTCGGGTTTTTCCGCAAAGCGCTGGCGTCCGGTGACCTCCAGCACAGCGTCGATCTGGGCTGGGGTCAGGACATGCGGCAGCGGGGCGCTCCCGGAGCGCTGCACAAGCGCCGCCGCCGGATTGGCGTTGAGCACCTCGACGGTGTACAGGTAACCGAAGAACACCTTGAGCGTGGTCACCCGACGGGCGTAGCTCTTCTGGCTACAGGGAATGCCGCGCCCGTATTCGATCCAGTGCAGGAAGCGGTTAAGCGTATCGGTCGTCAGGGACTTGAGCGGCGCCTCCCGCCCGGCGAACTCCATAAGCAGGTTGAGGTCAGAGGTGAAGGCGATGATGGTGTTGCGGGTCTTGCCCTGGCGGCGCAGGTACTGCTGGAAGGGCGTGACGGCCTCGTGCAACGGGCTTTCCCGCGTCAGGGGCGGATTCAGCCCGTCTGAGGTGGGCAGGAGGGGGAGCTGGCGGGCAGTCATGGGGATTGTTCCTCCGGCAAGCGAACAAATGTACCATGCTGATTATCGCCAGTTCTCCCCCTTTTCGCAATAGCAGAAGGTTTAGCCAGCGGCAACCTCCGCGGGTTCGCGGAAGATCGTCTCGGTGTTGTCGTCGTAGGCCAGCAGTTCGGCGTAACGGCCCCACTGAATCGCCAGGTCAACCTGACGGGCGGCTTCCTCCGGCGAGAATTCCAGTTCCAGCGCCAACCGGACAACGTCACGGTCAAGCTGCCCCTTATCGGCGGCGTCCAGCATGGCCAGCAGCCACCTGAACATGGGCAAACGACGGATGCGCGTGGCCAGGATTTCCTTGCGGGCCAGGATGCTGGCTTCGGCAAAGGTTTCGCCCAGTGGCGTCAGGGCAATATCGCCTTTGGCGATGGTGGCAAAGCCCAGCAGTTCGGCGGCCTCGGTCAGCGCGAGCACCGGATCCGTGCCCAGGTTCAGTTCCTGTTCCAGCCGGTACACGTCGGTACGGTTGCCGGGCATCTCGTCCAGGAATTCCAGCAGCCCGGCCAGCTCGCTCACCGACACATCCGGCAGGGCGCGGGTGCGCCCGGCTTCGCCCGGCGCGCTGCCCAGCTCGATGTACTCCGGCTGGGTTTGCCCGGCCAGCTGCGCGTAGACCCGATCGAGCAGTTCCAGGAACTGGGGCGACTTGCGCTGGCGGGGATGGGGCAGCGTGATCTTCTGGTCGGCGATGACGCGGCCTGGCTGTTTGTCCATCACCACCACCCGGTCGGCCATCAGTACGGCTTCTTCAATATTATGGGTGACCATCAGGATCGCTTTGGTCGGGATGGATCCGCTGGTCCACAACTCCAGCAATTCGCCGCGCAGGGATTCGGCGCTGAGCACATCCAGTGCGGAGAAAGCTTCATCCAGGCACAGCAGTTCCGGCTCCACGGCCATCGCCCGCGCAAAGCCGACCTTCTGCCGCATCCCGCCGGAAAGCTCGCGCGGGAAGGCAGTTTCGAAGCCATCCAGACCGACCAGATCCAGCAATTCGATCGCCCGCACTGTGCGCAGCTGCGCGGGCATCCCCCGCGCTTTGAGGGCTACCTCGACATTCTGCTGGACGGTCAGCCAGGGGAACAGGGCGAAGGTCTGGAAGACGATTGTCGCGTGCGGGTTGACGCCGGTCAACGGCTGGCCGCGGTAGATCACCAGACCTTCGGTGGGCTGATTCAGGCCGGTGATGATGCGCAGCAGGGTGCTCTTGCCGCACCCTGAGGGGCCGAGCAGAGCCACAAACTCGCCCTCATCGATGGTCAGATTGACCTTTTCGACCGCGGTAAAGCGCCGTTCGCCCCGGCCATACTTCTGGGTGACTCCCCTGAGTTCCAGCAGGTGTGCGTTCTTCATGGCTTACTCCATTCGGAACTGCTCTTCAGCGCGGCGATAGAGCCGACGCCAGAACAGGCGATTGATCAACACGACAACCAGGATCATGCTCAGAGTCGCTGCCAGCAGAAGGGGGAAGTCGCCGCTGGCGGTAGCAGCGGCAATCAACGCGCCGATGCCGGTGACGTGGTGGGTCTCCCCACCGAAGTGGAAGTGCTCCGCCACAATGCTGGCGTTCCACGCCCCGCCGCTGGCTGTGATCGCCCCGGTGATGATATACGGGAACAACGCGGGCAGGATCAGTGTGCGCCAGCGCTCCAGGCGATGCAGCCCCAGCAAGGTGGTGGTGAACTTGAGGTCCTGCGGGATGGCTGTGGCCCCGGCGATAATATTGAATAGCAGGTACCACTGAGTGCCCATAAGCATCAGCATAACAGCGGCGATGTTCAGCCCACCCGGCTGCTGGAGCAGGAAGAGCAACAGCACCGGGAACAGCGCCGTAGCGGGCACGGACGCCGCGATCTGGACGATTGGTTGCAGTACCGCCGCTGCACGTGGCTTGGTGCCGATCAGCACGCCGACGGGGATCGTCCACGCCAGGGCGATGCCGAGCGCGATCAGGACCCGCGCCAGGGTGGTTGCTACCCCCAGAGCAATCTCCATCCACTGGCTGGCAGGAACCTGCGCCAGTAGCTCCCCGGCCTGTTCCAGGCCATAGACCACCGCCAGGCCCAGGGCCAGCGCCAGCAAATAGGCGGGCCAGGGTCGTCGCTGGCGGACAGTTGCCTCCGGGTTTGTGGCCGGCTGGCCAAAGCGCCCCAGCGCCATATCCAGCGCCTCGCTGATCGGGCGGTAGACGCGCTGCCCCAGCCAGGTGGTAATCCGCGTCGATTGCAGCAAGTTGTAGAACCACGAGGTTGGCGGGTTGTCGCTTTCCACCATCTCCAGCTTGAAGCGGTCGGCCCAGGCCAGCAGGGGGCGCCAGACCAGTTGATCCAGCAGAATGATCACCAGCAGCAGGGTCGCGACACCCCAGGCGATGGCGCGGTAGTCCTGCTGGTTGGCCGCTTCCTGCAGGTAAGCTCCCAGCCCCGGCAGCCGGAAGTCCTTCTCGCCAACGGTGAAGATTTCCGCGGCCATCAGGAAGAACCAGCCGCCCGCCCAGCTCATCATGCTGTTCCACAGCAGGCCGATCGCTGCAAAGGGTAATTCCAGCGTTCTAAAGCGCAGCCAGGTGCCAAAGCGGAAGGTGGTTGAAGCTTCGTTCAGTTCGTTCGGGATGGTGGTCAGCGACTGATACCAGACGAACACCAGGTTCCAGGCCTGGCTGGTAAAGATCAGGACGATCGAGGCCAGTTCAGCGGCAGCGGCCTGCGGCAGCACAGCGCTCAGGCTGAGCAATACCACCGGCAGGAAGGATAGAATGGGCACGCTTTGCAGGACATCCAGCAGCGGCATCAGGATTTGCTCGGCTCGATGGTGGTAGGCGGCGACGCGCCCGTACACCAGCGCAAAGATCAGCGAGAGCGCATAAGCCGCCGCCATCCGTCCTACCGAGCGGATGGCGTAGTAGGGCAGCGCCTCCGGAGCCAGGGAGATTGTCGGCCCCGCGATCTGGTCGGGAGTGTCGATTGCCAGCCGGACGCCTGCGTAGATCAGGCTGATTACGATCGCCAGCACGATGACATCGGCCCAGCCAAAGCCGCGCTCGGTGGGTTGTTGAACTTTGAAGATCCCGGAGAAAAGACTCAACATCAGTAGTTCTCCCGCCGCTCAGGCGATCGTGACCGGGTCACAGGCCCATCAGCAACCGGGCGATGGTGAAGTAAATGAACAGGCCGGTAGCGTCAACCAGGGTGCTCATGACCGGGCCGGAGACCACGGTCGGATCGATGCGCAGGCGCGTTGCCAGCAGCGGCAGGACCGCCCCCAGCGCGTTAGCCCAGATCACGATCGTCATGATAGCCAGAGCGACAGTCGCCGCCAGATCGGGTGTGGAGTTCCAGCTCAGCGCCCTCAGGTAGGCTGCCGTGGCCATGCCCAGGCCCAGCAGCAGGCCGACGCGCAGCTCGTGCCACAGCGACTTGAGCGCATCTTTCAGTTCAATATCGCCTACCGCCAGAGCGCGGATGATCGTGCTGGTAGTCTGGGAACCGGCATTGCCGCCGGTGCCGATCAGCAGCGGGACGAAGAACGCCAGCGCCACCGCTGCTTCCAGTTCCTGTTCGAAGTGGCGTAGCACCGTGCCAGTCAGGCTTTCCGTCAGGAAGAGCAGCAGCAGCCAGCCAATGCGCTTGCGCATGACCAGCCAGACGCTGCTTTCCAGGTAGGAGCGCCCCAGCGGCTGCGAACCGCCCAGCCGCTGGATGTCCTCGGTGGCCTCGTCTTCCAGTACATCAACCACATCATCGATCGTGACCACGCCCAGCAGGCGACGGTCATGGTCAATCACGGGCAGGGCCAACAGGTCGTAGTGCGACATCAGGCGGGCGCACTCCTCCTGATCGGCCCCGACCGTGACTGAGATCACATCAGGGTCCATGATGTCAGCAAGGGGGGTCCCTGGATCGGCCATCACCAGCTGGCGCAGGTCGACGACTCCGCACAGGCGTCCAACTGCATCGACCACGAACATGTAGTAGATCGTCTCCGCCTCCGGCTTCCAGACGCGCAGCGCCTCCAGGGCCTCGGCAGCGGTCATCCGCCGGCGCAGGGCCAGGAATTCCGAGGTCATCAGGCCGCCGGCGCTGTCATCCGGGTGCAGCAGCAGGGGATGGATTTCCTCCGGGTCTTCCAGCCCGGCCAGCACACGCTGGGCCTTATCCTGAGGGATGTCGCCCAGCAGGTCGGCGGCCTCGTCCGGCTCCATCTCGTCGACGATACGGATCAACGCCTCGCTGGGCAGCGCCGTGGCCAGTTCGGCGACTTCTTCGTCGTCCAGCTTTTCCAGGATATCCGCCGAATCGTCCGGGTCCAGCCGCGGCAGGAGCGCGATCTGGGTCGCGTCGTCCAGCTCGGCAAAGACCTCGGCCTGGTCGGAAGGACGCAGCGCCTCAATGATGTTGACGGCGCCGGTCACATCGTCCTGTTCCAGGGCGCGGCGAACCTGATCGAGAACGGAATCAAGGATTCGCGGCTCCATGTCACACCTCCAGGGATGTTCACTTGCCCCTGGAGACATCCCGGAGCCGCTAGATGAGGAGGTTTAAGCGCGGGCGGAGGGACGGCCTGCCAGGGGCCTGGTTATGAAGTTATCGTCTGTTGCGCCGCGTCTGGGTCCAGCATCCAGACCGGACGTGGCAGGTCCTTCGTCCATCCAGACACATCCTCTAACAGCGATGCGATGCTACGATTTTCCTCCGGGATGTCCGATGTGTCAACCGCCAAAAAAGCGCAGTTTGCGCTCTCCCCGGCGGGCGGTAAAATCGCACCGCAACAAACCGTTGCGGCGGGGAGCGCCCTGCCGTCCTTGCAGTGCATCGCGCTGACATCGCAACAAGGAGAGGGGTTGATGATCCGGTCCCCCGAAGAACTGAAGCCTGTCCTGGAAGCCCTGCGCGCCGATCTGCTGGAGAACGTGGAGAGCCTGAAGGATACCCTGGCTCTGGATGGCACCGGGTACACCAACCACCAGGCCGACGACGCCACCCAGGCCTTTGACCAGGCCAAGGACCTGGCCATTCGCACCAGCAGCGAGAAGCGCCTGCAACTGGTGGAGGACGCCCTGGCCAAGTTCGAGGCGGGCACCTATGGCCGCTGTGACAACTGCGGGCAGGAGATCGACCTGGCTCGCCTGGAAGCGATCCCGTATACGCCGCTGTGCATGGCCTGCGCCGAGGCGCGCGAATACCTCCGGCGCTAGCCGCCGCCACAACAAAGGAAGCCGTCATGCGCCTCACCAGATGGCTGTTTCTGATCGGGGTTGCCCTGGCTGTGATCGCCCTTGATCAGACCAGCAAAGCGCTTGTCGTCGCTAACCTCAGCCTGTACGAGCAGTGGGCGCCGGTGGAGGCGCTGCGCCCGTACTTCACCTTCACGTATGTACAGAATACGGGGGCGGCCTTCGGCATCCTGCCGGATGGCGGGCTGTTTTTTGCCCTGGTGGCTTTTGTCGTCGTAGGGATGATCCTGTACTTTTACCGTCAGATGCCTGACCAGGGCTGGCTGATCCGCCTGGCGCTGGGCCTCCAGCTGGGCGGGGCAAGCGGCAACCTGATCGACCGCCTGCGCCTGGGGTACGTGGTCGATTTCTTTGACTTCAAATTCTGGCCGGTTTTCAACGTGGCGGACGCCTCCATTGTTATCGGCGTGTGTCTGTTGCTGGGCGCGCTGTGGTGGGTGGAACGCCGCGCCAATGATCCGCAGCCGCCTGCCCCCCCGCTTGAAGACGAACCCTCTCAGATCGCACCGCGCTGATCGCGCCGCGCTAGTGGCCCTCCTCTGCGCTGCTGCGGGCGGGCAAGATCGCCCGACCTGATGCCGCCGAATCCCTGTTGACGAACGTATGTTCTGATGCTATCATGAATCAGAACATGTGTTCACAAGGAGGACGGGGCTGTGGCGACAACGACCTTCGAACTCAACTTTGCGCTGGCGGAGCGTTTCCGTCACTGGCGGCGGCAGGTCACCGCGCGCGGCCTGTGGCTTGGGCTGATCCTGCTGGCTGCGCTGATCGCCTTTGAGGTGTTCAACTTTGCCACGACCGAATACGCCCTGGCATCCCTGCTGGGTGAACATGACGCGCTGGGGATCGCCACCTGGGCGCGCATCCTGGCCGTGGCCTTTTGCGCCATTGATTTCGCTGGACTGGCGCGGCTATTCACGCCGGAGACCGGGCGTAAGGAGCCAAAGGAAGTCTGGCTGTTGACCGGGGCCTGGTTGCTGGGCGCCGGGATGAACGCCGTCATGACCTGGTGGGCGGTCGTTACGGCCTTCTCCGCCAACCCGCGCCTGGGCAACGAGCTGTTCAGCCGCGCCGATATGCTGGCCTATGGCCCGCCGTTCATCGCTGGCCTGACCTGGCTGACCCGCGTCCTGATCATCGGCACGTTCGCCTTCGCCGGGGATCACCTGTTCAGCACCTCTCACCTCGCCGGGCGAATGGTCGACAGCCCGGCGCGGCCACTTGGCGGTGGGAGCCGGACGAGCTTCAGCCCGGCGGAACCGCGCGCGATGCCCGGCGGGACAGCCCGCAGCCTGCCGGAACGGAGCACGGCCCTGGGCGCTTCCGCCTACAACGACTCCGGCCCGCGCCGCCACTATGAGGCCCAGCGCAGCTTCTTCGGCAGCGGTGTAGGAGGCGGCGCGTATGGCGGCAACCACGCCACCGCGAGCGTCGGCGGCACAATCAACCGGCCCGCCACCAGCGGCTCTCCGGTCGGTCAGGCTGCGGAGCCGGTCGCGCGGAGCAGCGAACCGCTCTCCATGCCATCCGCCAGCCCGGCTGCGCCGCGCATGGAAGCTGCTCAACCCGCTCCCGCCGATCTGCCTGCCAGCGGCGGGTCACTGGCGAGCAGCGGGTCGCTGACAGGCAGCGGGCCGCTGACCAGCAGCGGGCCGCTGACGAGCAGCGGGTCGACGGCAGGTGATCGGCCACGCTGGACAGCCAACCGTTCAGAGAACGCTGCTTCTCCGCGCACTGCCCGCCCGGACGCTTTCAACGGCCCATCCAGCCGGGCCAGCACCACGCGCACGATTGGCCCGGCTTCAGGCGCGCCCGCTCGCCCCATCGAAAGCCGCCCGGAGCCAACACCAACCGAGCCGGTCTCAATGGAACTGGAATACGTTGACCTGGATTGACCGCCTGCCACAGCCTGTCTGTTGCGCCTGCGCCGGGCTACCCCCGGCGCATTTGTTCTGGCGGGTGCAGGCAAAGGGAGGTCGGGAGCAGGCAATGGACAGTCGGCACACCCGACCAGCTGGCCACCTGCCCCTTTGTTTCCTGGCCGCCCCCCTCCGGAAGGGCTACAATACCCCTCCGGGTGACCCGCCAGCCTGCGCCTCCGGAGCGCGCCATGACCGACGAATTCGCCGCCGTCTTTGACTGGAATGATCCGGCCCTGATGACCGTTTTCGATGAAGCGCCGCTGTGGTCGGCTATTTTCGGGCAGGTGCTGCTGGAGCACGTCCCGCTGGCCCCCGGCCTGACTGTGCTTGATCTGGCCTGCGGCGCGGGCTTCCCGCTGCTGGACCTGGCCCAGCGCCTGGGGCCGGATTGCCGCGCCTGCGGCCTGGATACCTGGCTGAACGGCCTGTGGCGTGCCCGCTTTAAGCAGGTCGCGCTGGGTATCAAGCAGGTGGCGCTGATCGGCGGGGATGGCGCAGCCATGCCCTTTGCCGCTGGATCGTTCGATCTGATCGTTTCCAATCTGGGGATCAACAACTTCGCCGACGCACACAGCGTATTGCGGGAATGCGCCCGTGTCCTACGGCCCGGCGGGCGGCTGGCCCTGACCACCAACCTGCGCGGGCATATGAGCGAGTTCTACACGGTGTACGCTGATGTGCTGCAGGAAGCCGGACGCGCCGATCTGTTGCCCGCCCTGGAGGCGCATATCGCGGGCCGCACGACGGTCGCTGCCGCCTGCGCCCTGCTGGAAGAAGCGGGGCTGCGCGTGACCGATGTGTACGAGCAGACGTTCAGCCTGCGTTATGTGGATGGCAGCGCCCTGCTGCGCCATAGTTTCATCCGTATGGCCTTTCTGGAGGGCTGGCGGGAGTTCCTGCCGCCGGGGGAGGCTGTGGCGATCCTGCGGCGGCTGGAAGCGGCGCTCAACCGCCTGGCCGCCCGCGAAGGGGAATTGCGGCTGACCGTCCCGCTGGCCTATCTGGAAAGTGTCAAAGGGTGAGTGGTGGGTAACCGGGTGGGGGGCCGAACCATTTGCTCTTGATCCGCCAGGCCACCCGAAGCTGTAAGGGAGCGCGTATGACGCTGGGCGACTTCATTGAAGGCGAAGAACCGGATTACGAATTCGTGGCGGAAGCCATCGGCGAACGACTCGACCGCCTGATCGCTGGGCAGGTACCCGATCTTTCCCGCACGCGCATCCAAGCCCTGATCAAAGAGGGCCGGGTGACCGTGGACGGCGCACCAAGCAAACCCGCTTACCGCATCGAAGGCGGCGAACGGGTCGCTATTGTCCTGCCTCCGGCGGTGACCAGCGACGTGCTGCCGGAACCGATCCCGCTTGACGTGCTCTACGAGGACGCCGATCTGATCGCGATCAACAAGCCAGCGGGCATGGTTGTCCATCCCGCGCATGGCCACGAATCCGGCACGCTGGTTAACGCGGTGTTGTACCGCTGGCCGGAGTTGCGTGAGGTTGGCGATGAGCACCGGGCCGGGATCGTCCACCGCCTGGACAAAGATACCTCCGGCGTGATTGTGATCGCCCGCACGCCCCGCGCCCACCGCGCCCTGGCGGAGCAGTTTGCGACGCGCACCATCGAGAAGAAATATCTGGCGCTGGTGGAGGGGCTGCCGGATAGCGCCAGCGGGCGGATCGAAGCGCCAATCGGGCGCGACCCGCAGCAGCGCAAGCGCATGGCCGCCGTCCGTGGCGGCCGCGAGGCTGTGACCGAGTTCCGGGTACTGCAGTATTACGCCGAGCACGCCCTGCTGGAAGTGCACATCCATACCGGACGGACGCACCAGATTCGCGTTCACCTGGCTTTCATCGGCCATCCGGTAGTTGGCGATACCGTCTATGGCTACCGCAAACAGCGGATCAAGCTCGAACGGCACTTTCTGCACGCAGCGGAGATGACCGTCCGCTCACCCTCTACCGGCCAGCCGCTGACCTTCCACGCCCCGCTGCCCGCCAGCCTGCAGGATATCCTGGACAGGCTCCCGCGCTAGCGCGGATCGTCCGACCATTGCTCCGCAGCATCATCCCTGCCGGGGAAGCGCTCACTGGGGCGTCGGTTCCCCGGCCAGCGCCGCCCGGCAGAAGGCCGCCGCCCGGGCCAGTAGCGCTGCGGTGCGGGCAGGATCGCTGGCTTCCAGAGTCTTCGGGTTCAGCTCCAGCACGATCTGGCCGTCAAAGCCCGTCACGGCCAGGTGGGCCAGGAATCCGGCAAGGTCCAGATCGCCTGCCTGCGGCGGCAGGTGCTGCGCACCGGCGCGGTAATTGCTCAGATGGATGTGGCGGACGCGCCCGTCAGCGGCGCGGTAGGCTTCCAGCGGAGCTACGCCATGCGTGGCCCAGTGCGTGGTATCCAGCGTCAGGTACGGATGCACACGCGGCCAGTCCTCCAGTGTGTTCCACCACGTCAGGCGGCGCTGATCGAAGCCGGGCAGCAGGCGCTGCAGGGTGGGACTTTTGGCTGGCAGGTTTTCCACGCAAATGCGGACATCCGTTTCTGCCTGAAAGCGGGACAGCCCGCCGCTGGCGATCCAGTCCCGGAGCGGTCGGCTGGCCGGGAACCAGGGCAGCAAGACCTGCCGTCCGCCGCCAATCACCATGATGTAGCCCACGCGATCGGGCAGATGGATGACCACGTGTGCCGCGCCAATCGCCTCCGCCAGGTGCACAGTCTGCCGGACGGACTCGACTGGGTCCGCCGGCCAGCCAGGGAGCGCGTGGCCGACGAACGGCGCGTGCAGGCTGCGCACCGGCAGACCGTAGGTGTCCATCAGCCGCTGCAGGTTTTCCGGCTGGCGCGTGTCGTAGCGTTCGTCGATCAGCACTTCGACGCCATCGAAACCATGCGTTGCCGCCAGCGCAAAGCAGCGATCCAGGCTGTAGAGGTACAGCGAGCCGCTGGAAAAGGTCAGCGCGGGACCGCTCATTGCCGGTGCCTCTAGCCGCCAGCGCGGAAGAAGTCCACCGTTCGGGCCAGGCCGTCCTGGAAGGAGACCTGCGGCGCATAGCCCAGCAGCTGGCGGGCGCGGGAGATATCCGCCCGCGAATGCTTGATATCGCCGGGGCGCGGGGCGGCGTGACGTGGGCGGATGGCCGTCCCCAGGATTTCGTTGATCGCGTCAACCAGTTCCAGCAGGGAGATGCTCTCCCCACAGGCCAGGTTGATCACCTGCCCGGCGGCATCCGGAGCAGTGCAGGCCAGCAGGTTGCCATGCACCACATTAGCCACATAGGTGAAGTCGCGGCTCTGCAGGCCGTCGCCGAAGATCGTCGGCTGGCGGCCCTGCAGCATGGCCGTGATGAACAGCGGGATGACCGCCGCGTACTGGCTGGTGGGGTCCTGGCGCGGGCCAAACACATTGAAGTAGCGCAGGGCGACCGTCTCCAGCCCGTAGACGTGGTAGAAGGCCTGGCAGTAGTATTCCCCGGCCAGCTTGGCCGCGGCGTACGGGGAAAGCGGCTGGGGAGGCATATCCTCCCGTTTGTACTCTCCCGCGATCTCGCCGTAGGCAGACGATGACGCGGCGTAAACCACGCGGCGGACCCCCGCCTGCCGCGCCGCGTCCAGCACATTAATCGTGCCGGTGACATTGGCGTCATGGGTGCCCAGCGGGTCATCGACGCTGCGCGGCACGGACGGGATCGCCGCCTGATGCAGGACGTAATCGACCCCGCGGAACGGCTCGTCCAGCGCCGGACGATCGGTGATGTCGATCTCGTAGAACGTGATCCGCTCCCGGAAGGGGGCCAGGTTTTCCGGGCGGCCAGTGGCAAAGTTGTCGATCACCCGGACGGTCTGCCCGGCGGCGACCAGCGCCTCGACGAGATGCGATCCGATGAACCCTGCTCCGCCTGTCACCAGGTACGTCGCGTTCATAGCTTGCCCGCCCTCCGCTGTCGAATCCGGAACGTTTCCAGCCTGATGAACGCCGCCAGCGCCAGGATCAGCGTCACGCCGACCAGGATCAGCGCCGTCTCCGGCGTCGAACGGCTGACGAGGATGGCGTCGATCCCCAGGAGCAAACAGACGCCATACAGGATCAGCACGGCGCGGCGGGTGGTCAGGCCCATCTGCACCAGCCGGTGCGAGGTGTGATCTTTACCCGCCTGGGCCGGGGAACGCCCCTCCCGCAGGCGGGTGAAGACGACCAGCGTGATATCGAAGATCGGCAGTCCCAGCACCAGCACCGGCACTGACCAGGTGGCGATGCTGGGCGGGGTGCTAAAGCGCAGCTTGATCGCCAGGATGGCCAGCACGAATCCCAGCACCTGGCTGCCCATGTCACCCATGAAGATACTGGCCGGGTTGAAGTTGAAGATCAGGAAGCCCAGCGCTGCCCCGGTGATCGCCGCCGCCAGACTGGAGACCAGCCCCTGTCCCTCGCCTGCCGACAGGATAAAGAAAAAGGCCGCCGCGATCCCGGTCAGCCCGGCGGCCAGGCCATCCATGTTGTCCAGAAAGTTCAGGGCGTTGGTCAGGGCCACAATCCAGATCAGCGTCAGGGCGGAGTCGATGACGGGAACGCGGAACAGGGTGATGCGAATCCCGGCCAGGATCACGACCAGCGCGGCCACCACCTGCGCCAGCAACTTGGTGCGGAAGCCCATGCCCTGCCGGTCATCGATCAGGCCGATCAGAGCCATCCATGACGCGCCCGCGCCGATGGCCAGCGTCTCCACCTGGTAGGCGCGCGGGCTGAAGAACAGCAGCGCCAGGATCATCCCCGCGTAGATCGCCAGCCCGCCCAGCAGCGGTGTGGCCGTGGTATGCACCTTGCGCCCGCTGGGCTGATCGATGACGTTGAAGCGCCAGGCGAGCCGCCGCGCCAGCGGCGTCAGCAGCAGCGCCCCCACAAAGCCAGCCACCATGATCGGGACGAATTGCATAAGTCTGTATCCTTCTCATCACGCGCGGGGAGCATCATGCATCCTCCCCGCCCCGCGGCGGCCAGTATACCGCGCCGGTCAAAGTCGCTTCAACGGCGGTGCTACACTGCTTCCCTGACGACCGCCTGACGGGACTGGCGCGGATCCGGCAGGCGCAGGATCAACACGACTGCCAGAACGCCCAGCGCGCTCGCCGCTGCAAAAAGCGCTTCGTATGAAAGCGTCTGCACAATCACGCCACCGATCAGCGGTGCCGCCAGGGCCACCATGCCCAGGGTGTTGGCCAGGCCGCTGTAGATCGGTCGGTAGCCTTCCGGCGCGTACTCGACCACCCAGTTGAGGAAGCCCGGCACGAAGGCCGTGTTAATTACCGCAACAGTGATCCAGGCCAGATGAAGGCCGGTTGGCCCCAGGAGCCGGGCGCTGAGCACCAGCAGCGGCCCGCTCATAGCGGCGACCCCGGCCAGGATCATCACCCGGCGCGGGCCATAACGTAGGTTGACCCGGCCCAGCAGGAACGCTGCGGCGATGCCGGTTATCGTCGTCAGCAGAATCTGATCGCTCAGGGCGACGGCGCTGGCCTGTCCCAGCACCCTGGTCGCGAAAACGATGTAAAACGGCAGACCGGCGTTGCCCAGGTCGAAGACAAACCGCGTCAGCAGGTAGCGCCGGAAGCCGTGATCCTGCCGCAGGCTGCGCCACACAAAGGCACGGTATTGCCGCAGCGACGGCGAGTCCGCCGGGGGCGGGGAATGACCCTCCCGCACCAGCACATAAGCGGAGATGCCCAGCACCAGCAGCACCGACGAGATTGCCAGCAGCAGGGCGTAGTTGGCGGGGAAAAGCGGCCCCGTTGGCCCCAGCACTTGGCGCACCAGCGGCGTCACCAGTACCGCGACCATGGCGCCGCCCAGCGCCTGCGACAGGCTGATCATCCAGCTCCGCTGGGAGACACTCAGGCTGCTACCGAGCACATCCATCCAGGCCACCGCCGACATGCCATCGCAGAAGCCCAGCGTTGCCAGGCCGCTCAGCAACAGCACAATCAACACATCGGGGTGATCCGGCCCAACGGCTACCATCAGTCCGGCGGCCACCAGGAGGAGTGTGCGGCCAGGAATGGCCGGCAGGATGATGTAACGCTTCTTGTGTGGCATGCGGTTGATCCACGCCGCGAAGAACATCTGGGGGACCAGCCAGAAGGCGCGGAAGATCAGACCGGCTAACCCGGCCAGCACCGGGCTGCCGCCCAGCTGGGTGACGAAGTCCGGGGGCAACACGCCGGGGTTGAGAATCGCCAGCGCCATGGCAAACAGCACATAGTCGGCGATGAAGCCGACCATGCTGCGCCGTTGCACTGCCAGCGGCAACTCCTCACCAGTTGCCAGCGCCGCTGGAGCCTCTACCTGTGTTCCCACATTCCCCCCCTTGCGCCGCCTGAGCTTTCCCCACGCTTAGAACAGCCGGAGTTGCACGGGCGGCTGGTCGTTCTCCTCGTCGTCATCGGTGGCCGCGGCGGTGTTCATCAGGGCGATCACCCGCTTGATGTCCGCTTCCATCTCTGGCTGCATGGCCGGGTTGCGCAGGGCAGCAGCGGGATGGTACATAGGGAAGTACAGGCGGCCGTCTTTGCGGCGGCCCTGGCCGTGAATCTGCGTGATGCGCGCTCCGGGGAAGTAGCGGGCCATGCTGAAGCGCCCCAGCGTGATGATCACCTCCGGGTTGATCACGGCTATCTGGCGATCCAGATAGTCCTGGCAGGCGGCCAGCTCTTCCGGCAGGGGATCGCGGTTTTCCGGCGGGCGGCACTTGACCACATTGGCGATGAAGACATCTTCACGGCGCAGCCCGACCGTAGCCAGCAGGTGGTTGAGGTATTGCCCGCTGCGCCCGACAAAGGGCAGGCCCTGCTGATCTTCATGAAAGCCCGGCGCCTCCCCGATGAACATGATCTTAGCGTCCGCCGGCCCCGCGCCGGGGACGGTCCGGCTGCGGCTGTGACACAGGGCACACTTCCTGCACGCTGCGATCTCTCTGGCAATGGCGGCAAGTTGCGCCTGTTTTTCCTGTTTGCTCTGAGCGTCCATATGCACCCCTCAGGAAATTTCCCGGCCTGCCATCGAAGGCCGCGGCTGGCATCGATTATGCGCGATTCCGCCCGCTCAGGCGACTGTCCAGCGGCCCGATCTTGCCCGTCGCCCGGTCATCGCTGGTGAAGGCATCCAGAAAAGCCAGGCGGGCCGCCAGAGCCTCCCAGCGCTCCGCCACGAAGGCCCGGTAGCGGCCATCGATCGGGTCGACCCGCATATCCAGCGCGTCTTCCATGTTATCACGGTAGTAGTGCGGCTTGACGCCAACCTGCACGAAGCCGTACTTGCGGTACAGGCTGATGGCCGCTGCATTACTGACGCGCACTTCCAGCGAAATCCGGCTCGCGTCCAGATTCAGGCTGCGCCGGATCATCCCGGCCAGCAGCAGTTCGCCCAGCCCCTGGCGGCGGTAGGCCGGGTGAGAGGCAATTGTGCTGATATGCGCTTCCCCCTGGTTGAGCCAGAAGCCGCCGTAACCCAGGACAATGCGGTGAGGGGACTCATGGTTGCGGCCCATCAGCCGATCCAGCAGGCGGGTCAGGCCGGTCGGCTCGCGGTCGGCCTGGGATGGCTCATAGCGGCAAACCACCACCATTGTGCTGTAACTGTTCTGCCCGATCTCGTAGCGGTACACGCTGGCCGACCAGGGCATGGGGAAGGACTGCCGGTCGATGACCACCACCTGCGGGATGTCCTCGTAGCGCATCCGGCGCAGGACATAACGGGGTGTATGATTCACGGGTGGGGCACTCCGGGCTGGTGCAGGTAGATGGGCACAAGCGTATCGGGATTGTCGGTCTCGTTACGCCACAACCGTTGCCAGGCTCGATCGGCCAGGTACGCAGCCCGCCGCAGACGCGCCGCCGCCGGGGCCAGCGTCAACGCCTGCCCGCTTGCCGCCGCAGCAACTACCTTTTGGATAGCCGCGGCGCTGACCTCGCCGCTGAGCAGCGCCGGGGTCTGGCCAAGCTGACCGAGCAGCGTCTCCCAGTCCATAATGGCCGGTTCTTCCAGCGGCTCCCAGGCGTTCACCGTCCAGCCGAAGCGCTGGGCGCAGATGCGCCCCCGCCCGGCGGCCAGGACAGCGATCAACTCACCGTCAAAGCGGGGTTGTGCAGCGGCCAGAATCTCCAGCGTAGGAACGCCGATCAGCGGAATCTGGCAGGCCGCGGCCAGCCCTTTGGCCAGCCCCAGCCCGATCCGCAGGCCGGTGAACGAGCCAGGGCCGAGCGCCACGGCAACTGCTTTGAGCCGGGCAGGGGTTAGCCCGGCGCGGCCCAGCATCTCCTGCACTGCGGGGGCCAGTTCCACGGTGTGATGGTTGGCGGTCTCCCAGGACGTTTCGGCCAGCACACGTTCGCCGTCGTGCAGCGCCAGGCTGATCACCCGTGTGGCGGTGTCAATGGCCAGTAGCATGGTCGATCATCTCATTTCTTGCGCACCGCCTACGCCCCGAAGGTGCGGCGGCGGAAAGCTTCCAGCAGGTCTTCATAGGACTTGCCCAGCGCCTCAAAGAAGATCTGGCGGCGCTCGGAATCCAAGAAATTGAAGGTAATATTGAGCCGTTCAGCCGGGAGCAGTTCCGCCACGCGCTCCGGCCATTCGATCAGCACCGGGTGGCGGTCGGCCAGCAGTTCGTCCAGCCCGAATGTCAACGCATCCTCTGGCCCGGCCAGACGGTAGGCGTCCACATGGATCAGACGGAGATCGTCGGCCTGGCGGGTGTGCTCATGCACCAGGACGAAAGTCGGGCTGGTCACGCCGGGGATCGCGCCCCAGCCGCGCCCCACCCCGCGCGCGAAAGCAGTCTTGCCCGCCCCCAGCGCGCCATAGAGGCACAGGATGTCTCCTGGCCGGAGCATCTCCCCCAGGCGCTGGCCCAGGCGGATGGTTTGCTCGGCGTTATGGCTGATGAATTCGAGTGTTCCGGGTTTCAGAATCGGCACAACAGCGCTACCCCGCATCAGTTCGGATGACGCCAGCAGTGGACGTCCGGGCAACATTATACCGACTCCTGCTCCGCCGGACAGGGGTAGGATCGTGGTGAAGGCTGCCAATTGCGACTACAATGATGGCATTCCACGCCAGCAAGAGGTTACCCAGCATGAAAAAGCTGATCAAGGCCTTGATTCCAAGACAAGCACGTCACCTGGTGCGCAGCACAGAACGAACAGTTCGCCAGCACATTTATCGATCTATTTTCCGTGCCCTGCGTTTTGCGCCAGGGGGCCATACTGATGTGATCACAACGCTGCTGGAAGCCCGCCCCCTCACACCGGAGACAGTGATTCAGGGTTACATGCTGGGATGTTTCCCTTCGCCTATGCATTCAGGTCCGATGCGCTGGCATAGCCCGGACCCACGAGCCATCATGCCGCTGGATGCCGTCCACATTCCCAAGCGGATGCGCTCCTACCTGAAAAATAATCACTTCAGTATTCGCTTCGATACTGACTTTGGTGGTGTTCAGGAGGGTTGTGCAACGCCAGGGCCGGGCCGGGAGACCACGTTTATTACGCCAGAGTTGAGGCGCGTATTTGCCGAACTACATC
>JAIOAT010000040.1 GCA_019873685.1 Chloroflexota bacterium | reverse complement strand
GCCAGCACGATCAGCGTCGAGAGATGCTCCTGCGCCAGGGCGATGTTACGCCCGAACTGCAGGAAGTGGTTGAAGTCACGGGTGCGGGCGTAGCGCATCATACCGATCGAAAGGGGTAGCCACATCAGGGCGACATAAGCGGTGGCGACCAGCGAGATCAGCACACGCAGCAGCCCCCCGCCCAGCGCAGCGACCAGGATGCCCAGGCAGATCATGATCACAATCAGCGGGATGATGTAGATAACGGCGGCGATGGCCACCATCAGGCCCCGCGACCAGCGGTCGACGAACTGATTGCTCAGGTCGTCCCAGTCGGGCATCGGCTTCTGCCGCCCGTCCAGCATGTTGTTGATCAGATCGAGCATCCAGCCGATAGCGGCCAGGTTGATCAGCGGGATCACGCCAATCACCAGCGTGATCACGGTCTTGTTCTGCCAGTTGTCATCTTCGGTCACATAAGTAAAGGCACGTGCAATATCCACAGGAGCCTCCTTGGGGCAATCCGCAGGGCCGCGTCCTCCAGCGCGTGGGACTGGCCGGACGCACGCTGGCAGCCGCGATGCCGATTTGGACGGGCGAAATCTGTTTTTGATTATGGTCGTAAGCTGTGCCAGCGCAAGTGGGCTTCCTATTCAGGGCGGCCTCCGGTTTCTCCTCCAGCTTGCCGCCAGGATCGCCGGGCGATTGCCTGCGTCGCAAGTGCCCCTTCCAGAGCGCGGCAGCAGTGCTATACTATCTTTTTGCCCGGACTGCTCTCCTTTGCTCCAGGGAGCAGGGGCCGGGGGAAAGGATGCTGGACGTGGTCGTTGATCGGGCTTCGCTCAGACGCTTTGCCTGGCTCTCTATCGGGGCCGCGGTGCTGACCATCAGCCTGAAGAGTCTGGCCTACTGGCTGACCGGCTCGGTGGGTTTGCTCTCCGATGCCCTGGAGTCGCTGGTCAACCTGGCGGCGGCGATCATGGCGCTGGTGGCGCTGACGCTGGCCGCCCGCCCGCCGGATGACGAGCACACATATGGTCACGGCAAGATCGAGTATTTCTCCAGCGGAGCGGAAGGGATGTTAATTCTGGTGGCGGCGGGCAGCATTGCCTACGCCGCCATTACGCGCCTGCTGAATCCCCAGCCGCTGGAACAGGTAGGCGCCGGTCTGATCGTCTCGGTGGTTGCGTCGCTGATCAACCTGGGCGCGTCGCGGGTGTTGCTCTCCGCCGGGCGGCGTTATGACTCGATCACGCTGGAAGCGGACGCCAAGCATCTGATGACCGACGTGTGGACCTCCGCCGGGGTGGTGCTGGGCGTCCTGGTGGTATCCGTAACCGGCCTTAACTGGCTGGACCCGGTGGTCGCCCTGCTGGTGGCGGCCAATATCATCCGCGAGGGCGGGCGCCTGATCCAGCGCTCGGTGCTGGGGCTGCTGGATACCGCCCTGCCGCCGGAGGAATATTCCCGCCTGGAGACCATCCTGGAGGGTTACCGTCAGGATGGGCTGGAGTTCCATGCCGTGCGGACGCGGCAAGCGGCCTCCCGGCGATTTGCCAGCATGCATGTGCTCGTCCCCGGTCACTGGACGGTCAAGCAGGGCCATGACATGCTGGAATGCATCGAGGCGGAAATCCGCGCCGCGCTGCCCGGCGTCATGGTCACCACCCACCTGGAACCGCTGGAAGACCCGGTCTCCTACCGCGATTGCACCCTGGAGCGCCACGCCGAACCCGACGAGGTCGGCCATCCGTCAGGATAAGCCCCTCATAAGAAATCCCTCAGAAATGCATCAGAGCTGTGTCAGAAGCGCCGCGCCCGCTGCCTTGCATGCTATACTTAAGACAGAGTTGGGTGCATTAATGGAATCGCGAGGGGCAGGCGACCCGTAGCCTGCCCTCAGAGAGACGGATTGACCAGCGATGATGCGTTTTGACCGTTTCACCGAACGACTGCAGGATGCAGCCGCGCGCGCCAACGAAATCCTGATGCGCTACGGCCACAACCAGATCGATGTTGAGCACTTCCTGCTGGCGCTGATCGAGCAGCCGGATGGGGTGATTCCGCAGGTGCTGGAGCGGATGAACGTCGATGTGGAGGCGATTCGCTCCCGGCTGGATGAGGTGCTGCGGGCGTCGCCTAAGGCCGCGATCTATGGCGGCGGAGCGGGCCAGGTGTTCATCACCCCCCGCGTCAAGCGGATCATCGACCAGGCCAACAACGAGGCCAACCGCCTGCGTGATGAATACATCAGCACGGAGCATGTCTTCCTGGCCATTCTGGATGAGCATGGGACGGCGGTGGCCCGCATCCTGGCTGACGCCGGGGTGACCAAGGATCGGGTGCTTGACGCGATCAACGACATCCGCGGCGGGCAGCGGGTGACCGACCCGCAGGCGGAGAGCCGCTACCGGATGCTGGAGAAGTATTCACGCGACCTGACGCGGATGGCCGTGGAGGGCAAGCTGGACCCGGTCATCGGGCGCGATGATGAAATCCTGCGCGTGATCCAGATCCTCAGTCGCCGCACCAAGAATAACCCGGTGCTCATCGGCGAAGCTGGCGTGGGCAAGACGGCCATTGTCGAGGGCCTGGCCCAGAAGATTGCCGCCAATGACGTGCCGGAAATCCTGCTCGGCAAGCGGGTGGTCGCCCTGGACCTGGGCGCGATGATCGCCGGTAGCCGCTTCCGCGGTGAGTTTGAAGAGCGACTCAAGGCGGTCATTGAGGAGATTCAGCGCTCGGAAGGGGAGATCATCCTCTTCATCGACGAGCTGCACCAGGTGGTGGGCGCTGGGGCGGCCCAGGGCGCGCTGGACGCCAGCAATATGCTCAAACCGGCCCTGGCCCGTGGTGAACTGCACGCCATCGGCGCAACCACGCTGGACGAGTACCGCCAGTACATCGAGAAGGATGCCGCGCTGGACCGCCGCTTCGCTCCGGTGTATGTCGAGGAGCCGAGCGTCGAAGATACGATTGCCATGCTACGCGGCCTGCGCGACCGCTACGAGGCCCACCACAAGGTGCGCTTCTCCGATGACGCCCTGGAAGCCGCAGCGCGGCTCTCCCACCGCTATGTCACGGATCGCCGCCTGCCGGATAAGGCCATCGACCTGATGGACGAAGCCGCCGCCAAATTGCGCGTGGCCCTCTATTCGATGCCGCCGGAATTGAAGGAGATGAAGGCGGAGATCGACCGCCTGCGCGCGGAAGAAGATGCGGCCAGCCTGGCCCGCGACTACGAACGGGCGGCCATGCTCAAGTCGCAGCGGCTGCGCCTGGAAGCCCAGTATGCCGCCCAGCGCGAGGAATGGCAGGAGAAGAACTCTCTGGACGAAATGGTCGACGCCGACGACATCGCCGACGTAGTCGCCCAGTGGACTGGCATCCCGGTCAACCAGATGCTGGAAACCGAAGCGCAGAAGTTGCTGCGCATGGAAGAAGTGCTCCAGCAGCGGATCATCGGCCAGCAAGCGGCCATCGGCGCTATCTCCGATGCCATCCGCCGCGCGCGCTCCGGCCTCAAGGACCCGCGCCGTCCGATTGGCTCGTTCATCTTCCTCGGTTCCTCTGGGGTAGGCAAGACCGAGCTGGCCAAGGCACTGGCGGCCTTCCTGTTCGATGATGAGGATGCGCTGGTGCGCATCGATATGAGCGAATACCGCGAGCCGCATACGGTCAGCCGCCTGTTCGGCGCGCCGCCCGGCTATGTGGGTTATGAGGAGGGCGGCCAGCTCACGGAGGCGGTCCGCCGTCGTCCGTACCGGGTGGTGCTCTTTGACGAGATCGAGAAGGCTCATCCGGATGTGTGGAACGCCCTGCTGCAGATTCTGGAAGATGGCCGCCTGACCGATGGTCAGGGGCGCGTGGTGGACTTCCGCAATACCGTGATCATCATGACCAGCAACCTGGGCACGGAGTTCGCCCGCCAGGGCGGGGCGCTGGGCTTTGTCCCGGATAGCAATCCGGAGCAGGTGGCTGATCACCGCAAGATTCAGGAAGCGCTGCGCAAGCACTTCCGCCCGGAGTTCCTCAACCGCATCGACGAGATCATCATCTTCGACTCCCTGTCGCTGGATGATGTCAAGCAGATCGTCAACCTGCAGATGAAGGACATCGCTGCACGGCTGGAGGAGCAGGGTCTGGCCGTGGAACTGACCGAACCGGCCCGCGAGTGGCTGGCCCGGCAGGGCTACGATCCGCAGTTCGGGGCGCGTCCGCTGCGCCGGGCGTTGCAACGCCATGTGGAAAGCCCGCTCAGCGTCCGGTTGCTCAAAGGCGAATTCAAGGCCGGCGACCTGGTAATCGTCGATGTTGATGGCGAAGGCATTGTCTTCCACCGGCGGGAAGGGGCTGCTCCACACCTGATCCCGGCTGAAAACGGGCGTGCTGCCGCTGACGACGATCAGCAGCCGGACACGGACGAGCCGGTGGTCGTCTGGAGCAGCCAGTAGACGGCTGGCGGAAAAAAGCGGCAGGAGCCAGCTGGCAAGTGCATAGGGTCTTTCGGCGGCGGGCATGGCGGCCCGCCGCCGTGTGTTAGCGGTTCCCCTCACGCCGTCTGCGGCGCTCGACTAGCTCGACAGCGGCCATGCCCCCCAGCAATAACAGTCCCAGACTGATCACCGCCACGCCAATCAGGGTATTGCCGGGGCGTCCCCCCGGCGCCACCATGACCGGCGTTGGCGTCGGTAGGGCCAGGGTCGGGCGAGGCGTGGCCGTCGCCGGGGCCGGGGAAGGCGGCAGGGTCACCGTTGAGGATGGCGTGGCCGTCGGCCCGGCGGCGACGGCGATCCCGCTGGCAGGGGTGGGGGTGTCCGTCGGCGCAGGTGTGGGCGAAGGCGCGGGCGGCGCTTCCGGGCGGATGCGCAGTTCCTCGCCGGGCAGGATCACGCTGTCCATGCTCAGGCCATTGAGGGCCAGCAGGTCGTCCAGGCTCAGACCGTGGCGGGCGGCGATGCTCCACAGCGTGTCGCCGCTGCGAACGGTGTAGGTGGTGGGCGGCGTGGTGGGCGTCCAGGTGGGCGGCGGTGTCTGGCCGGGAGCCAGGCGGATGATCAGCGTGTCGCCCGGCTGCAGCACGGGGTTCGGCCCCAGACCGTTGAGGTAGAGCAATTCATCCAGCGTTATGCGGTAGCGTGCGGCGATGGCCCAGGCGCTCTGACCCGGCTGGACTTTGTGGGTCAATGGTCCCGGCGGGAGCGGCGTTGCCCCTTCCGCTGGCTGGACGAGGATTTCGTCACCCGGCAGCAGGATCGGATCGTCCGGCAGATTGTTGAGCCGTAACAGGGTGGCCAGGTCCACGCCGTAAACGGCGGCAATATCCCAGGCCGTCTGGCCGATCTGCACCACGTGGACGATCGAGCCATCTTCGCGCGGGGCGGCGCGGGTGACCGGCACAACCACCGGCGGCGCGGGGGCCTGGCGGACGGGCGGGCTGCCGGGAGCCGGAGCGTAATCCGAGGGCACGCCCACGAGCAGCACATACATGTTCTGGCCGCCGGCGCTGGCAAAGCCCGCCCCCACATGAATGTGCCGTGTGGAGGTCATTGTAGCGTAGTGAATGGCGCTGTTTTCCCACCAGACGACGCCCTGGCCGGGAGAGAGATTCGTCCCACCGACGATGTTCTCGGCCACATAGCCGCGGTAACCGGCGGCGGTGGCCCGCTGCTGGGGCGTGCTGCCGCCCGCGCCGGTATGGGTGTAGCTCATGTTGGCGGCCATCCATTCGGCGTGACTCTGAGCGGCGGCCATCAGCGCCCCGTCGGGACTGAAAGGCGGCAGGCCGCGTGCGGCGCGCAGTTCGTTGACCAGGCGGATGATCTCACCGGCGGGGGACTGGGCGCTGGCGGCGGGCGCAGGAATGTGAAGGACAAACGCGGCGGCAAGTAGCAGAATCAGCAGGTAACGGTTCATAGCGGGAACTATACCGCGCCCGGGGACGAGAAAAAAGAGGCAGGAGGCCGGTGCTGGGGGCCGGGAAGTCGGGAAACCAGGGGGCCTGGACGCCGGCAGATCGGGAGGCGGGATGCCCGCTGAGAGATACTGCCGCTGCCGCAGATTGCACCCTGCTTGACTTGGCACGGGATTTGTGCTACGCTGAAAAACGATTGCGCAAACGTTTTTCCGTGCAGGTCTATCCGCTTCTCTTGTGCATTCTGTCACGATCAGGTCAGCGGGAGCGGCGTCCGTGGCAACCATCCGGGACGTGGCCGAGCGGGCCGGGGTATCGGTCTCAACGGTATCACACGTGATCAACGGCACCCGCCGGGTGAGCCGGGAGACGCAGGAGCGCGTGCAGGCGGCCATGACGGCCCTGCATTACCAGCCCAACCGCCTGGCCCGCAGCCTGCGCAGCCGCCGTACACAGACGCTGGGCGTATTGCTGCCCAACAGCGCCAACCCGTTCTTCGCCCAGGTGTTGCTGGGGATCGAGGCGGCGGGGTACGACCACGGCTACAACGTCATCCTGGGCAACGCTAACGACGATCCTCGCCGTGAACTGGCCTACCTGGACATCCTGCTCTCCAAGCAGGTGGATGGGGTGGTGCTGGTCTCCACCGGGGCCTACGGCGCGGCGCTGGACTTCCTGATGGCCCATGATGCGCCGGTGGTGATGGTCGATCGCTCCCCCGGCGAAGCTTACGACTCCTTCCAGATCGATACGGTATTTGTAGAAAATACGCGCGGGGGTGTGCTGGCGACCGAGTACCTGTTGCGGCTGGGGCACCGCGCCATCGGCTGCATCAGCGGACCGTCGCTGCTGACCTCCAGCGCGGAGCGGGTGATCGGCTACCGGCAGGCGCTGATCGAGGCCGGGGTGGGCGTGGACGAAACGCTAATTGTCGCCGGCGACTTTCAGCACGAAAGCGGCTACCGGGCCTGCCGCGAGTTGCTGGCTCGCCCGTCGCCGCCCACGGCCCTGTTTGTCTGCAACGATCTGATGGCCGTCGGGGCGCTGTGCGCCGCGCACGAGGCTGGTCTGCGCGTCCCGGAAGACATCTCCATTGTGGGCTTTGACGATATTCCGCTGGCGTCGTTCAGCGTGCCGCGCCTGACCACGGTCGCCCAGCCCGCCCGGCAGCTCGGGGCGCGGGCGGTGGCGCTGCTCGTTTCCCGCCTGAAGGATCGCCAGTTGCCTGCCCGCCATGAACGCCTGCCGGTCCACCTGGTGGAGCGCGATTCCTGCCAGCGCTACAAAGGGAGAGAGCTGTTGTGAAGAAGACAGGTTTGCTTAACCAGCCGCTTTCAGCTGTCATCGCCGGTCTGGGACACACCGACATGCTGGTTATCGGCGACGCCGGACTGCCCATTCCCGCCGGGCCGCAGCGCATTGATCTGGCCGTCAGCGCGGGCGTCCCGCCTTTTCTGGATGTGGTGCGCGCCGTGCTGGGGGAGATGGCCGTTCAGGGCGCGGTCGTCGCTGCGGAGATGGCCAGCGTTAGCCCGGCCATGCACGCTGCGCTCCGCGACATCCTGGGCGATATTCCGGTCGAAGTCGTGCCGCACGAAGTCTTCAAAGCCCGGACGCGGGAGGCGCGCGCCATCGTCCGCACGGGCGAGTTCACGCCCTACGCCAACGTGATCCTGATCGCGGGAGTGGTCTTCTGATGACGGCGACAACCATGCCGGGCACCCGGCGGCGAATGGACTGGCGGCTGTTCTCTCAGCGTTACGGGCTGTTTGTGGTGTTTCTGCTGCTCTGCCTGGCGCTGACGCTGGCTTCAGACCGCTTTCTCACTGTTGACAACCTGCTGAACATCCTGCGCCAGTCGGCCATTAACGGCATCATCTCGGTTGGGATGATGATGGTCATCCTGACGCGCGGCATCGATCTGTCGGTGGGGTCGATCCTGGCCCTGGCGACGCTGATCACAGCCAGCATGGTGCAGGGCGGCGCAGAACCGGCGCTGGGACTGCTGGTCTGCCTGGTTGTGGGCGGGGCGCTGGGGCTGATCACCGGGTTGCTGGTCAGCGTGGTGCGCATCCCGCCGTTCATCGCCACGCTGGGCATGATGACCTTCGCCCGTGGGCTGGCCCTGGTCTATTCCGGCGGCCAGCCGATCACCGGGCTGGGGGATGGCTTCCGCCAGATCGGGACCGGATTCATCGGCCCGATCCCGATGCCGGTTGTGGTGGCGGCGGTGGTCTTTGTCGGGGGATACCTGTTGCTCAACCACACCACCCTGGGCCGCCACATCTTTGCCCTGGGCGACAACGAACGCGCTGCCTATGTCTCTGGTTTGTCTACCCGGCGGATCACAGCCTTTGTCTACATGCTATCCGGCGTGCTTTCCGCGCTGGCAGGCGCGATCCTGGTCGCCCGGCTGAACTCCGCGCAACCGACGGCCGGCATGGGATTTGAGTTTGACGCGATCGCCGCTGTGGTCGTGGGCGGCACCAGCTTCGACGGCGGCGAGGGCACGGTGCCCGGCACGTTGCTGGGCGTCCTGATCATCGGTGTGCTGAACAACGGCCTCAACCTGCTGAACGTCCCGTCTTTCTATCAGGGGGTGGTGCAGGGTGCGGTCATTGCGCTGGCCCTGCTGCTGCACCGCCTCATCCGGTAATGCGATGTTGCCCGTTTGCCGGGAAAAGGAGGTGCCTGGCGCCTGTATGCGTTGACGGTTTTCAGGCCTGTTCTTCACCTCAAAATAGGTTCAAAAGGAGTAGCATGATGACACGCCGAATTGCTGCAGTAATGCTGGTTTTCGCGTTGCTGGTCGCCCCGCTGGCCGTAGTTTCCGGCCAGGAGGGGTACACCCTGGGGCTGTCGCTCTCGACGCTGAACAATCCGTTCTTCGTCACGCTGCGCGACGGTGCGCAGGCGGCGGCGGACGCCCTCGGCGTCGAGCTGGTGGTTGTCGATTCGCAGGATGACCCGGCGACCGAGGCGGCCAACATGGAAGACCTGATCGCCCAGGGCGTGGACGCGATCCTGGTCAACCCGACCGACGCGGACGCGATTGTGCCGTCGATCCTGGCGGCCAATGAAGCGGGCATCCCGGTCTTCACGATTGACCGTGGCGCATCTGGCGGTGAGGTGGTCAGCCACATTGCCTCCGATAACGTCGCTGGCGGCACCATGGCCGGGCGCTTCCTGTGCAAGCTGCTCGGCGGCCAGGGCAAGGTGGTGGAGCTGGAAGGCATCGCCGGGACGTCGGCGGCGCGGGATCGTGGCGCGGGCTTCAACGCTTACCTGAGCGAATCGTGCCCCGGTCTGGAAGTGGTGGCGCGGCAGACGGCCAACTTCAACCGTGCTGAGGGCCTGAGCGTGTTTGAGAACATCCTGCAGGCCGAGCCGGAAATTGATGGCGTCTTCGCCCACAATGACGAGATGATCCTGGGCGCGATCGAGGCCGCGACGGCGGCGGGCCGCGCTGCGGACATCAAGTTTGTTGGCTTCGACGCCATCGACGACGCGGTGGCGGCGGTCAAGGCCGGTACGCTGGCGGCGACAGTAGCCCAGCAGCCCGCGCTGATGGGCGAACTGGGCGTGCGGACCGCGGTGGCCCATCTGAACGGCGAGACGGTCGAGGCGTACATCCCGGTGGCGTTGCGGCTGGTGCAGAAGCTGACGCTGGGGCTGTCGCTCTCGACGCTGAACAATCCGTTCTTCGTCACGCTGCGCGATGGTGCGCAGGCGGCGGCGGACGCGCTGGGCACGGTTGAGCTGGTGGTTGTCGATTCGCAGGATGACCCGGCGACTGAAGCAGCCAACATGGAAGACCTGATCGCCCAGGGCGTGGACGCGATCCTGGTCAACCCGACTGATGCGGACGCGATTGTGCCGTCGATCCTGGCGGCCAACGAGGCGGGCATCCCGGTCTTCACGATTGACCGTGGTGCATCTGGCGGCGAGGTGGTCAGCCATATCGCTTCCGATAACGTGGCCGGTGGCCGGCTGGCGGGCGAGTTCCTGTGCAACGCCCTCGGCGGCCAGGGCAAGGTGGTGGAGCTGGAAGGCATCGCCGGGACGTCGGCGGCGCGGGATCGTGGCGCGGGCTTCAACGCTTACCTGAGCGAATCGTGCCCCGGTCTCCAGGTCGTGGCGCGGCAGACGGCCAACTTCAACCGTGCTGAGGGCCTGAGCGTGTTTGAGAACATCCTGCAGGCTGAGGCCGAGATCGATGGCGTCTTCGCCCACAACGACGAGATGATCCTGGGCGCGATTGAGGCGGCCAAGGCTGCCGGGCGCGAGGGCATCGTCTTCGTCGGCTTCGACGCCATCGACGACGCGGTGGCGGCAGTCCAGGCCGGTACGCTGGCGGCGACTATCGCTCAGCAGCCCGCGCTGATGGGCGAGCTGGGTGTGATGACCGCGGCGGCTTACCTGGGCGGCGAGGAAGTCCCGGCGTCGATCCCGGTGGCGCTCAGCCTGGTGACGGCGGAGTAGCCAGTCGTCCCGAACGTTAGCGCGCGGGGGCGGTCTGCGGGCCGCCCCCGCCGAATCGATTATCCGGATGGTAAGGTAACGGACGGGCAGCCATGAGCGAGGCGCAACCGCTGTTGCAGATGCAGCGGATTTCCAAGACATTCCCCGGCGTGCAGGCCCTCAAGCAGGTTGACCTGACAGTCTACCCCGGGGAAATCCTGGCCCTGGTGGGGGAAAATGGGGCGGGCAAGAGCACCCTGATGCGCATCCTGAACGGTGTTTTCCTGCCTGACGCCGATTCGGGACAGATTCTCTGGAATGGCCGGGCGGTGACCATTCATTCGCCGCACGACGCCCAGCGCCTGGGCATCAGCATGATTCACCAGGAACTCGCCCTGATCCCGTATTTGGACGTGGGCAAGAACATTTACCTGGGGCGGGAACCGGCCGGTGCTGTGCCGGGCACGATCGACTGGCAACGGCTATACGCGCAGGCGCGGGAACAGCTTGACCGCCTGGGCCTGCCGATCGACCCGCGTACCGAGGTGCGCTTTTTGCCGCTGGCGCAGCGCCAGATGGTCGAGGTGGCCAAGGCGCTTTCCCTGGACGCCCGCCTGATCGTCATGGACGAGCCGACTTCGTCGCTGACCGACCGCGAGGTCGAAACGCTCTTTGACCAGATGCGCGCGCTGAAGGCGCAGGGGGTTTCGGTCATCTTCATCTCCCACCGGCTGGAGGAAATCTTCGTCATCGCTGACCGGGTGACCGTCCTGCGAGATGGCGAGCTGGTGGGGACGGAGCCAGTGGCCGGCCTGACCGAGGAAAAGGTCATCCGCATGATGGTCGGGCGTGAGCTGACCGACATCTACGAGCGCAGCGGGCGTACAGACAGCAGAGAGCCGGTGCTTGAAGTGGAGGGGCTGACCTCCCATGGCGCGATTGAGGACATCAGCTTCAAGCTGCACCGCGGCGAAATCCTGGGGGTGGCCGGGCTGGTCGGGGCGGGCCGGACGGAACTGGCCGAGACGATCTTCGGCCTGCGCCCTGCGCACGCCGGCGTTATCCGCCTGGACGGCCAGCCGGTGACGATCCGGCGTCCGGCGCAGGCGATCGCCCAGGGTATTGGCTTTGTGCCGGAAGATCGCAAGGCGCAGGGGTTATTCCTGCGCATGAGCGTTGGTGAGAATATTGTGATGGCCGTCCTGCGGCGGTTGACACGCCTGGGCCTGATCCAGGGCGCGCGAGCGGAGAGCATCGCCCGCGATTTCGTGGCCCGGCTGGACATCCGCACGCCGTCCATCCAGCAGCGGGTGCGCAACCTGAGCGGCGGCAACCAGCAGAAGGTGGTCATCGCTAAATGGCTGACGCTCAAGCCGCGGGTGTTGATCCTGGACGAGCCGACGCGCGGCATTGACGTGGGCGCCAAGGCGGAGATCTACCACCTGATGAACGATCTGGCTGCGCAGGGGGTGGGCATCCTGATGATCTCGTCCGAATTGCCGGAAGTACTGGGCGTCAGCGACCGGGTGCTGGTCATGCACGAAGGGCGGCTGACGGGGGAGTTTGACCCACGCACGGCCACCCAGGATGACATCATGAGCGCGGCAACCGGCAGCGCCGCCGGGAATAACGCCAACGGCGGGGGGAAGGGCCTATGACCACAGTGACAGGTGTCCAGGCTCGGCGGGCCATCTTTGCCAGCTGGCTGCGGCGCGGGACGGTGTTCATCATCCTACTGACGCTGGTGGTATTCTTCTCGCTGGCGTCGGATCGATTCTTGCAGTCGCGCAATCTGGTCAACATCCTGGTGCAGAACGCACCGGTGATTATCATGGCGGTCGGCATGACCATGGCCATGCTGGTCGGCGGGATCGATCTGTCAGTGGGGTCGGTGGCGGCGCTGGCCGGGGCCATCTCCGCCGGGCTGATCGTGCGCGACGGCCTGCCGGTCTACACCAGCATGGCGATCGGGCTGGTGGTGGGTCTGGCCATCGGGCTGCTCAACGGCGTGCTGGTGGTTTACGGCAAACTGCCGCCGTTCGTGGCTACGCTGGCGACGATGGGTATTGCCCGCGGTCTGACGCTGGTCTATACCGAAGGCCGCCCGATTTCCGGCATGGGCGACGCTTACACCTTCTGGGGGTCGGGGGTGGTGGCGGAAGTGCCGGTCCCGGTGATCGTCTGGCTGGTGATTGTGGCGCTTGCCTATTTGCTGCTGACCCAGACGCGCTTTGGCCTGCATGTTTACGCCATTGGCGGCGGTGAAGAGACGGCGCGGCTGGCCGGTGTGGCGGTCAACCGCGTCAAGCTGCTGACCTACGGGATCAGCGGGTTGTTGGCCGGGCTGGCGGGACTGCTGCTGACGGCGCGGCTCTGGTCGGCCCAGCCCCAGGTGGCGGTTGGCTTTGAGTTGAACGCGATTGCGGCGGCGGTGCTGGGCGGGGTCAGCCTGTTCGGCGGGGTGGGGAGCGTGCTGGGCGCGGTGGTCGGCGCGCTGATCGTCGGCGTGCTGGGCAACGGCATGAACCTGTTGCGCGTGGCTTCCTACCCGCAACAGGTGATTCAGGGCATCGTGCTCGTCCTGGCGGTCGCCGTCGATATGTACACCAAGCGGCTGGAGAATCGCTGAACTGCTTTCCGCTGGAAGTCAAAAAAGGGCGCACGCCGCAGAGGGTGCGCCCTTTTGAGTCAGTCGTTCCCCTACCGGATCACCCGGCGGCCAGCGGCATCAGCAGCCGGGCGAGACTCTGCACGTCGTCACCCGCGCTGATCGGACGCAGCCGCACGCGGAAGGTGTAGCTGCCCGGCAGCAGCAGGTATTGCGGCAGCGTGCCGGGGCCGCAGCTGGCCCCGCCCAGCCCGCACTGCATCAGGTCCAGGTTGAGGATCACCTCATCGCGTGATCGGACGCAGCCGCACGCGGAAGGTGTAGCTGCCCGGCAGCAGCAGGTATTGCGGCAGCGTGCCGGGGCCGCAGCTGGCCCCGCCCAGACCGCACTGCATCAGATCCAGGTTGAGGATCACCTCGTTGCGGCGGGTCAGTTCGTTGGTGTGGAAGGCGGCGTACAGGTCGGCGGCGGTGTAGTGGCTGACGCTGGCTTCCATGGTCGGCTGGGCTACCGCCAGCAGACCCATCCCGGCCTCGTTGGTCAGCAGCAGCCAGCGCACATCGGTCTTGTTGCCGTTCTCCTGCGGCAGGATGTAAGGCACGTACTGCTCGTCTACCGTGCCCCGGTAGAGGCCAACCGGCGCGCCGGCTTTGCGGTCGATGTAGTTCTCGTGCGGGCCACGCCCGAACCAGGCCACCTGCTCGAACCCGCCGGGGAGCTGCAGCGTCAGGCCCAGCCGTGGCAGGGGCGGGAGGTCAAGCGGCACGTGGATCGCGGCATTGATGACCAGATCGCCGCTGCCATAGACGTTATACGTCAGCGTGTGGTGCAGGCGGGTGGTCGTCCCGGCAGCCTGCGCCACCGCCCGGACGGTGATCGTGACCAGACCTGGCGCAGGCTGAGCCACATCCACCGCCTCTACCCGTCGCTCCAGGCGATCCAGCCCGGCGTCAAGCCAGAGCTTGAGCAGCTTGGGCGGCTGGGCCGACGAGACAGCCAGCGCCGGCTCGGCCTTGAAGCCATCGTTGTCGGTCGCGGCGCGCCATACATTGAGCACCGGCCCGGCGGCGATCAGCGCGGTATCCCGGAAGCTCAGCGCCGCGATTGTCCCGGCGGTGGTGTCAAAGGCCAGGCGGAAGTCGCCGCCCTCGATCACGGCCTGCCCGGCCTCCTGCGTCAGGCGCAGGGCAGGCAGCCGCTCCAGCACCAGGCGGGTCGGGCCGGGCGCGGCCAACGGCAGCGCGAACTGCTCCCAGGCGATCTCATGCCCGGCGGCGGCCCAGGGCGTATCTTCCGCCAGGGTGAAGCGCACGGTCAGGAAGGCTTCCGCGCCGGGTTTGAGGACGGGCGGCGTGTAGGGCAGGTGGACTTCGCGGCTCTCCTGCGGCGGGATGTCCAGCGCCGGCAACGCGCCGGTGGCCAGCGTCTCACCATCGGCGGCGATCTCCCATGTGCCGCGCACCCCTTGCAGGCCGCTGAAATACGCGCGGTTGGTGACGCGGATGATCCCGGCGGCCAGGTCAACCGCCTCGACCCGGATCGGCTGGAACAACTTCTTGCATTCCCACATGGCCGGGTGCGGGGTGCGGTCAGGCCAGATCAGGCCGTTGATGCAGAAGTTGCGGTCGTTGATGGTGTCGCCGAAGTCGCCGCCATAGGCCCAGTAGCTACGCCCCTGCGCGTCAGTCTTGAGCAGACCCTGATCCACCCAGTCCCAGATAAAGCCGCCCTGCAGGCCGGGATGGCTCTCGATGGCTTCCCAGTATTCCTTGAGGTTGCCGGTGCTGTTGCCCATCGAATGGGCGTATTCGCACATGATCAGCGGGCGGTCGCCGCGTGGGTCTTCGGCGTAGGCCACAATGCGCTCGATGGTCGGATACATCGGGCAGACGATATCCGTCGCCAGCTGGCCGCCGTACCAGTCCCGGTTGATCGCGCCTTCGTAGTGCAGCGGGCGGGAGGGATCGTAGCCGCGAATCCAGCCAGCCAGAGCATCGTGGGCCGGGCCGTAGCCGCTTTCGTTGCCCAGCGACCACAGGATGATACAGGGGTGGTTCTTGTCGCGCTCGACCATGCGCACGCCGCGCTCGACGATGGCGTCCAGCCATTCCGGCTCGTGGGCCAGGCGGTTGTACAGGGCATGGCACTCGATATTCGCCTCGTCGATGATATACAGGCCGTACTCGTCACACAGGTCGTACCAGCGCGAATCGTTGGGGTAGTGGCTGGTGCGTACGGCGTTGAAGTTGAACTGTTTCATCAGCCGGATGTCGGCGATCATGCTTTCCAGGGTGACGGCTTTGCCCCGCCGGTCGTCATGCTCATGGCGGTTGACGCCCCTGATCAGCACCGGCTGGCCGTTGATCAGCAGCGTGCGTCCACGTACCTCGACGCGCCGGAAGCCGATACGCAGCCGCCGGGCATCCACCGTTCGCCCTTCGGCGTCCTGCAGGGCGACAACCAGCGTGTAGAGGTGCGGCGTCTCAGCAGACCACTGGCGCGGAGCGGGGACAGCCGCCGTTAGATCGACCTTGAGGATCGTGTTATCGTCCGGCACAACCGGGGCGCTGACCGGGCCATCAAATACCGGCGCGCCATCCGGATCGTAGAGCGCCATGCTGACGCGGCAACCTGCTGCGCTGGCTCCCGTCGCTGCGCCGATCCGGGCGCGGACGCGCAGCAGTCCATCGCGCAGGTCATCATCCAGCTCTGGCCGGGCAAAGACGTCGGCCAGATGAACGTTCGGCACGCTGTACAGGTATACGTCGCGGTAGATGCCAGCCATCCACCAGTGATCCTGATCTTCCAGGTAACTGCCATCCGACCAGCGGATGACCATGGCGGCCAGAGTGTTCTCGCCCGGCAGGAGGAAGGGCGTGATGTCGAATTCAGCGGTCAGGCGCGAGTCCTGGCTGTAGCCGACCTGATGGCCGTTGATCCAGACGTAAAAGGCGCTTTCTACGCCCTCAAAGGCCAGGATCACCCGCCGCCCGGCCCATCCCGCCGGGAGTGTGAAGCTCGTGCGGTAGAGGCCGGTCGGGTTGTCGTCGTGTGGGACGCGCGGCGGATCGTTGGGGATGGGCATCTTGACGTTGGTGTAGATCGGCTTGTCATAGCCCTGCATCGTCCAGTTGGCGGGGACGTCAATCATGCCCCAGGGGCTGGCGTCGTAGCCGGGCTGGCAGAACCCTTCCGGCGCGGATTGTGGATTGGGCGCCAGATGAAAGCGCCAGCGCCCGTTGAGGGACTGAAAGTAGGGGGAATCCTCGCGCCGCTGGTAGTTGAGGGCGGTCGCTTCATCCGGGAGCGGGATCAACGGCGCACGGGCAGGCAGGCGGTTGATCGCCGTGATCTGTGGATTCTCCCAGTCGGGGACATGCTGCGCATGACGGGCTGAGCAGGGCATGATTTCTTCCCTCGGTGTATGCAATAGGTGGAGATCTGACAACGGGGATGATTGTATCACGCCCTGGCCTGCTTATCCGCATACGCTTGAGCGGGGGTGCAGTGTGTCCATGTCGGTTGAAACTGGGGGGGAGGTCGTCCGCCTGGTCTCACCCCCTGCCCCCTCTCCATGAATGGAGAGGGGGGAATCTGTGCGCAGCGCAGTGGGGGGTGGGACGGGGCGCAGGCGCGGAGAAATTTCTCTTGACAAAGCGGCCCGTCCTGTGTACCCTGAAAGTCCAGGGCCAGCGGCTCTGGTTTTTTGTGCCTGCCAGCCAGCGGGCAGGCCAGAGCGGTACCCCCACAGCAACGGTTCATCAGTGCAGGGATGCCAGCAGGATGAAGGTTCGGTCAGGGTTAACGGTGTTGCGCACGCGGGTGCATCCGGCGGCGCTCCAGGCCAGCGTGGAGGGGCGCCAGCGCCGCGCTTTGCCGTTGATCGCCGGACCGGCGTCCACCGCCAGACTTTCAAGCTCTTGTTCGTGATCAAGCCACCCACGGGGTGGCTTTTTTATGGGAGGTCACCAGGTTCCATGTCCCAGGTAACGCTCAAAGGTGCTGATCTGCGCCAGTCCATCCGCTTCATCGACGTGTACAAACCGCCGCGGATCGAAGGCGACTTCACGGGCAAGCACATCATCTCCGTCGATCAGTTTGGCCGCCAGGACCTGCAAATCCTGTTTGATGCCACGCTGTCGATCCGCAGGCGCATGAAGCAGAACGACCGCGGTCTGCTTCAGCTTGGCGCAGGGCGGGTGATGGCGACCCTGTTCTACGAGGCCAGTACCCGTACCGATATGTCCTTCCAGGCGGCGATGAGTCATCTGGGCGGGCAGGTGATCACGGCCAGCAACGGCGTGCACTTCTCGTCGATCTACAAGGGCGAGAATCTGGCCGATACGGTGCGTGCGGTTGGCTGCTACGCGGACGTGATCGTCTTGCGTCACCCGGAAGTTGGCTCTTCCTACGAGGCCGCCCATTACCTGGATACGCTCCGCGATCAGGGCATCGTTCGCCAGCCGGTGGTGATCAGCGGCGGCGACGGTGTGGGCGAGCATCCCACCCAGGCCCTGCTGGACCTGTTCACCATTTACGACTTCAAGAAGACAATCGACGGCCTGAACATCACGCTGGTAGGCGACCTCAAGCACGGGCGCACCGTCCATTCGCTGGCCAAGCTGCTGGCTTTCTATGGCGCGCAGGGCGTCACGCTCAACCTTGTTGCGCCGGATGTGCTGCGTATGCCCGAATCGGTTGTCAGCCTGGTCAAGAGCATGGGGATCACGGTCTACGAGACGGACAACCTCTATGATGTGCTCGGCCATACCGACGTGATCTACTGGACGCGTGTCCAGGAAGAACGGTTCATTGCGCCGGAAGACTACGAGGCGATCAAGGATCGTTTCATCATGACGCTGCCGGTGCTGTCCCAGGCCAAGGCGGATGCCATCCTGATGCACCCGCTGCCCCGCAAGAACGAGATGGGCACGCCGGAGGATCACGACGCGCTGGACGCCGATCCGCGGGCGGTGTACTTCCGCCAGATGGAAAACGGTATGTTTGTGCGGATGGCCCTGCTGGCCAAAGTGCTGGGCGGGCTGTGGGTCTAGCTGCCTGAGGGCGGGCCGGGCCACCTGCCTGGCCCGCCAGACCGGTTGTGAGGGAAGGGAAACGCGCCATGACTCTGCTCACCATCCCCGGCATGGTCGATCCGCATGTGCACCTGCGCGGGCTGGACTGGTCACACAAGGCGACGTTCGCCAGTGAGACAGCTGCTGCGCTGGCCGGAGGGTACTGGGCCGTACTGGATATGCCCAACACGCCCCCGCCGACCATCGATCGCCCTGCCCTGGCGCGTAAGCTGGCTGCCCTGGGCGAGGAAGCAGTCTGCGACTGGGGCGTCTACTTTGGCGCCAGTCAGGCGGATAACACGGCTGAGTTCGCGGCGGTGAGCGGGACGGTCTGCGGGCTGAAGATCTACAACAACGCCACGACCGGCACGCTGCTGGTGGAGGATCAGGCGCTGCGGGAGCGAATCTACGCCGCCTGGCCTGCCGGACGGGTGATCGCCGTCCATGCCGAAGGCGAGACCATCCCCCGTATCCTGGAGCTGGTTCGCCGCACCGGCAAGCATACCCACTTTTGCCACGTCAGCACCGCCGAGGAGATCGGCTACCTGCGGGCGGCGCGGGCTGAGGGCCTGCCGATCAGCATCGGCGTCACCCCGCATCACCTCTACCTGACTGAGGATGATCTCCCCCGGCTGGGCGGCTTCGGGTGGATGAAGCCGGAACTGAAGACGCGGATGGACGTGGAGGCGCTGTGGGCGGCGGTGGCAGATGGCCTCGTTGACGTGATCGAGTCGGATCACGCGCCGCATACGGTGGCGGAGAAAACCGCGCCGCAACCGGCCTTTGGCGTGCCGGGGCTGGAAACAACCCTGCCGCTGCTGGGGCTGGCGGTGCACGAGGGGCGTCTGAGCGAGGCGCGTCTGGTGGAACTGGTGGCGCTCAACCCGCAGCGTATCTTTGGTCTGCACCCGCCGGAGGGGACGTACACGCGCGTCGACCTGGCCGATTCGTTCGTGATCATCCCCGCCAACCTGCGCACAGCGCCCGGCTGGTCCCCCTTCGCCGGGATGCGCGTCTACGGGCGGGTGCGCGAGGTCTGGATTCGCGGGCGGCTGGTCTTCGACGGGACGCAGGTTCTGGCTGAGCCGGGTTCCGGGCGGAACCTGTTCGGTGGGGAGGGGGCGGCGGGGTGAGGCGTTTCCTGCTGTGGCTCAACCGCGCGGGCTATGCCGGTCTGCTGCGCCCGCTGATCTTCCGCACGTCATCAGCGCAGCAGGCTCACGCGCATATGCTGCACCTGCTGCGCTTCGCCGATGGCCAGCCCTGGCTGGCCGGGCTGCTGGGGGCGTTGCGGCGGGCGATGATGCCGCCCGCGCCGGTCGCGGTGGGCGGCGTGCAGCTGGAACATCCGTTGATTCTGGCGGCGGGGCTGGTCAAAGGCGAGGGCTTCGCCGATGAAGCGGCGGCGCTGGACGCCGTGCATACCGGGCGGAATATCATCCCCGGCTGGCGGACGATCCCGGCGCTGGCCGGGCCGGTTGAGTTCGGCTCCTACACCCGCTGGCCGCGTTCCGGCAACCCCGGCACTGTCCTGTGGCGCGAGCCGGCTACCGCCTCGACGCAGAATCGCGTCGGTCTGCGCAACCCCGGCGTGCTGGCAGCGGCGGCTTTCCTGGCCGCGCGTAAGCGCGAGTTGCCCGCACAATATGGGATCAACATCGCTGTCAGCCCCGGCGTGGACGATCCGGACCGCCAGACGGAGGAAGTGCTGACTTCCCTGCATGCCTTTCTGGAGCGCGGGGTATACCCGACCTGGTTCACGCTCAACCTGAGCTGCCCCAATACCGAAGACGATCCGGGCGGCAACCAGACCGCCGACCTGGCTGAGCAGTTGTGCAGCGCGGCGGTGGCGTGCCTGCGCGAGGCCGAGACGGCAGCCGGTCGGACGATCCCGCTGTGGGTCAAAGTGGGGCCGGACCTGAGCACTGCCCAGTACCACGCCCTGCTGCGCGTGTTCGCAGCGGTGGGCGTGCGGGCTGTGATCGCCACCAACACACTCGGCCTGCCTGCGCCGGGCGATGGGGCGCTGATGGCGGGCGTGGGCGGCGGGCGGTTGCACGCTCCGGCGCTGGCGGCGGTGCGCGCCCTGGTGGAAGAGCGGACGGCGGGCGGTTGGCCGGTTGATGTGATTGCCTGCGGGGGTGTGCAGGACGGCGCAACCTACCGCGATTTTGCCGCGCTGGGCGTCCGGGCGGCGCAGTACTGGTCGGCGCTGGTCTACCGGGGGCCGTATGCCGCGGCGTTGATCCAGGCGGAGATGGCAGGAGAACATGGGGAATAGTGGAGAGCAGGGCGCGTTGGTGCGGAGCATGTGCTGGCTGCAGGCCCGGCGTCGATCGGCGGCAGCCGACGCCCTGCGGGTAGCCGTGCGCCTGGGTTTGGGGAGTAAGGACAATGGCCGCATCTGTTGACGTTTCGCCGCAGGCGATCGCCCGCGCTCTGCTGGAAATCCGGGCGGTGGTCTTTTCGCCGCGCGCGCCGGTCACGTTCAAGTCCGGCATCCTCTCGCCGGTCTATGTGGATAACCGGCGGTTGCCTTTCTGGCCGGCGCAGTGGCGGCTGGTGATCGAAGGCTTTTGCCAGCTGATCGCCGCGCAACGCCTGACCTTCGACGTGATCGCCGGGATCGCTGCGGCGGGCATCCCGCACAGTGCGGCCCTGGCCTATCGCCTGATGACGCCGTCAGTGTTTGTCCGCAAGGAGGCCAAAGATCACGGTCTGCGCAGCCAGATCGAGGGCGGCGATGTCGCCGGGCGGCGCGTGCTGCTGGTAGAGGATCTGGTCACCACAGGCGGCAGCAGCCTGGCCGGGGTTGAGGCGCTGCGGGCGGCAGGGGCGACGGTGACTGACTGCCTGTGCATCACGACCTACGGCTTCCCGGAAGCGTGGGCCGCATTCGAGGCGGCAGGGGTGCGGTTGCACCCGCTGACGCCCTTTACCACGATCGCGGCGGAGGCGGCGGCGCTGGGCTACTTCCGCCCGGAGGAACTGGCGCTGGTGGAGGCGTGGCTGCGCGACCCGCACGGCTGGCGGGGGCCAACGCAGGAGGGGGCGGAAGGATGAACAGCGCGATTGTCAAGTACTACCGGCGGGTGGAGGCGGTCGATTCGTTGCTGTGCGTCGGGCTGGATAGCCAGTTCGACCGGCTGCCGCCGCGTTTCCAGGCCGACCCGCACCCGCAGTTTGCCTTCAACCGCTGGATCATTGACCAGACCTATCCTTACGTCAGCGCTTACAAGCCCAACATGGCTTTCTACGAGGCGCGTGGTGCGGCAGGCCTGACCGACCTCGCCCTGACGATGGCGTACCTGCGCGACGCCCACCCCGACATCCTGACCATTTGTGACGCCAAGCGGGCCGATATCGGCTCAACCAATGAGGGCTATGTCACGGCGATCTTCGACCGGCTTGGCTTTGACGCGGTCACGCTCAACCCGTATCTGGGGCGGGAAGCGCTGATGCCCTTCCTGGAGCGGGCGGACAGGGGCTGCATCATCCTGTGCCGGACCTCTAACCCCGGCGCGGGCGAGCTGCAGGATCGGCTTGTCGATGGCCGCCCGCTGTGGCAGATAGTGGCGGAGCAGGTGCGCGATAGCTGGAACACGCACGGCAACTGTATGCTGGTGGCCGGGGCAACCTACCCCGACGAACTGGCCCGCATCCGCGCCCTGGTAGGCGCGATGCCGCTGCTGGTGCCGGGGGTGGGGACGCAGGGCGGGGAAGTGGCGGCGACCGTCCGCGCCGGGTTGGCCCCTGACGGGCGAGGGCTGATTATCAACGCTTCCCGCGCCGTGATCTTCGATTCCGATCCGGCGGCGGCGGCCCGCGCCCTGCGCGACGCGATTCGAGAGGCGGTCAGCGCGTGCCGCTAGGCTATCCTGCCTGTTGGGACTCCGCTTCTGCGCAGGTTGCCCGGTAATCCGCGCCGGGCAGGTATTGCGCCCACTCCTCCGCGCTCAGGTTGCGCCCGGCGATCTGGCAGGCGTGCTGCGCCCAGACAGCCGTGCCGACATCCCAGCGGGTGATGGCCGTGGTTGTGCTGCCGGTCAGCAGGGTCTGGCCGTCAGCGGCATAGGCCAGGGCGGTGATCCAGCCGCCTTCCCCCGCCAGCGCTGCGCCAAGCGGTCGCCCCGTCCCGACATCCCACAGCAGGATGCTCCCGTCGCGGCTGCCGGTCGCCAGCGTGGAGCCGTCCGGGCTGAAGGCGGCGCTGAGCACCCAGTGTGCGTGCCCGGCCAGCGGCGGACGGATTGCCTGCCCGCTGGCGGCATCCCACAGCCTGATCAGGTTATCCCGCCCGCCGGAAGCCAGCAGTTGCCCGTCCGGGCTGAAAGCCAGGGTCATCACCGCGGAATCGTGGGCCGGGAAGGCCGCGATCTGGCGACGATCGGTCATGTCCCAGAGCACGATCTGCCCATCCCGGCTGCCGGAAGCCAGCCGCTGCCCGTCCGGGCTGAAGGCCAGCGCCGTCACACTGTCGCTGTGCCCCTGCAGCGGATCGCCGGTGGCGGCTCCGGTCGCGGCGTCCCATAGCAGGATCATGCCGTCGTCGTCGCCGGAAGCCAGCCGCGAGCCATCCGGGCTGAAGGCCAGGCTGATCACGGCGCTGGCATGGCCCGGCATCGGTTCGCCGACCGGCGCCGCCGCGCCATCCGGCGTCACAGCCCACAGGCGCACGGCCTGGTCGACGCTGCCGGAAGCCAGCCGAGTGCCATCCGGGCTGAAGGCGACCACGGTGACCACTTCCGCGTGACCCTGCAGCGTGACCGAGGACGGCGGACTGCCGGGGCTGGCGTCAGCGAGTGACCAGAGGGTGATGGCGCTGCTCTGGTTCGGGCCGAGGTACTGGCCGGTGGCTGTCGCCGCGAGCGCCCCATCCGGGCTGAAGGCGATGCTCGCCGCCGGGGGCAGATCGGGGGCGACTGGATGGGCCAGCCGCTGGCCCGGCTCGCTGGCCCACAGCACGACGGCATTATCCTGCCCGCCGGAAGCCAGCAACGATCCATCCGGGCTGAAGGCAACACTCCACACAGCGTCACGGTGGCCGCTCAGGGTGGCGGTGAGCAGGCCGCTGGCGGCATCCCACAGGCGCAGTGTGCCGTCCATGCTGGCGGTAGCCAGACGCGCCCCATCCGGGCTGAAGGCGACATCCCGGATCCAGCCGCCGTGGGCGTTCTGCAGACGGCCCAGCGCACGGCGGGTCGGTACATCCCACAGGACTATGCTGGCGTCTACACCGACTGAAGCCAGGCGTGCCCCATCCGGGCTGAAGGCCAGGGCCAGCACCCAGTTGGCATGAGCGGCCAGCGGATCGCCAAGCGGCTCCCCGGTGGCGGCGTCCCACAGGTGGATGGTCTGCTCCTCGCCGGCGGAAGCGATCAGGCGGCCATCCGGGCTAAAAGCGACGGCATAGATGGCGCCGGTGTGGCCTTCCAGCCGCCGGGCGATGGCGGGGTTGCCGGACAGGTTCCACAGGAGCAGCCCGCCTTCCGCATCCCCGGAAACCAGCGTCGCACCGTCCGGGCTGAAGGCGACAGCCCAGACTTCCGCCGCGTGCCCGGTCAGCGGCTCGCCGATCGGCTCTCCGGAGGCTGCATCCCACAGGCGGATGGTTCCATCACGGCTGGCCGAGGCCAGGCGCGATCCATCCGGGCTGAAGGCCAGGCTGTTGATCCAGTCCGTGTGGCCGGTCAACGGCGGGTCGATGGGCTGGCGGGCGGCCACATCCCAGCGGCGAATGGCTCCATCACGTCCGGCGCTGGCCAGTACCCGCCCGTCCGGGGAAAAAGCCACATCCCGCACCCAGTCGGTGTGGCCGTGGAGGAAGGTGATCAGTTGCGGCTGGGCCTGCAGGCCGGTCAGCAGGCTGCTGCGCGCCTCAAACGTATCCGCGCTGCGCAGGGCTTCCAGGCTGAGCAGCAGGGAGAGGTCAAGCGCGGCGCGGTTAGTGATGGCGGTGGCCGCCAGTTCCCGCGAGCGCGAGATGCGCGCCTGTAGCGCAGTGGCGGCCTGTTGATCGAAGGCGAATTTGGCCAGCCCCAGCGAGATCAGGGCGAACAGGATCAGGGAGGCGATGAACAGGCGCAGACGGTTGGCGGCGCGCCGCCGCAGGGCCACACTGGCGTCCAGATAGGCGATCTCGTCCGCGTTGAGCGTCAGGGTGGTGCTGGCACGCCAGGCCTCAAACTGGGCCAGGCGGTTGCCGGTAGCCAGGTAACTGGGATCGCGCCCCGCGTTGTTCCACTCCAGAATGGCGGTAGCCAGGCGGCGCTGAGTCAGCAGATCGGCGCGGTTCTCTTCCAGCCAGCTCTGTAGCCGATCCCACTCGCGGATCAGGGCCTCGTGCGCGACCTCAACCGTTGGCTCGCGGGTTTGTGGGTCGTGGTCAAAGGTCAGCAGGCGGTTGCGGCCAAACAGGTCGAGGATGTCGCGGATGGCCTGGCGATCCTGTTCCGGGGCCAGGGAGAGCAACGCGCCCCACTTGACGCGCTGGCGCGTGGCTTCCGTACCTTCGCTGACGGCCACCAGACGCAGCAGAAGTTGACGGGCAAGCTTCTGGCGTGGCGGCGGCAGGTGCTCATACAGCTCATCAGCGCGGCGGGCCAGCGTTCCGGAAACGCCGCCAGCTTCCTGGTAGGCTGCGTAAGTCAGGGTTGAATCCTGCCGGCGCTCGAACAGGTCGGTCAGGGTGTACTGGAGCAGGGGCAGGGCGCCGGGCTGCTCGATCACGTCATCCACCAGGGCGCGGGCCAGCACCGGCTCGATGGTCAACCCGGCGCGCTCCGCCGGGCGGAGGATGGCCTGCTCCAGTTCTTTGGCGTTCATTGGCAGGACCACCTCGGTTTGCTCGCGGATCAGGTTGCCAAAGTCAGGGTAGAGCAGCGGGCGGTCATAAAAATCGGCGCGCAGGGTGATGATGGCATGCAGGCGGCAATCCGGGGCGGTGACAGCGTGGTGCAGGCTCTTGAGGAAGCGCGTGCGCAGAGCCTCGTCGCCGGTCTGGGTGAAGATCTCTTCAAACTGGTCGATGACCAGCAGTAAATCCGAATCGTCATCCGGCAAAATCTGGGGGACGATGCTGGCCAGACCCTCCACGCTGCCGCGCAACCGGGCAGGCATATCCGGCGGCGGGGCCAGCGCGATGCGCAGCAGGGCGGTTTCCAGTTCAGCGAACGGATCGGCGCCCGGTTGCATGCGGACGATGAACCAGCGCGCTGACCCGCTGACATAGCCCTGGCGCAGCATGGGGATGACGCCCGCCTGCACCACGCTGGACTTGCCGCTGCCGCTGGGGCCGACCACCGCCAGGAACCGCCCGGCGCGATCGGGGTCCTGCAACCGCCGGAGCAGCCGCGCTGTCAGCGCCTCCCGGCCAAAGAAGTCGCTGGCGTCGGCCTCCTGAAAGGCCCGCAGACCCTTGTACGGATTCTGCAGCTCCAGGGCGCGCCCCTGCAGCACAATCGTTGAGGCGTCAGTGGGCATGTCGGCGGCTGGCGCCAGCATGCTGGCGGGCGGTACAGGCACGGTCGCCAGACCGGGGATGACCTGCCGAAAGTCGGCGGCCATAGCCAGCGCGCTTTCGTAGCGGGCTTCCGGCTCTTTGGCGGTGGCGCAGCGCAACACGGCGTTGATCTCGTGCGGCAGTTCCGGGCGAGCAAACTGCACCGGCGGCAGGGGATCGTTGAGGTGGCTGCGGATGATCATGGTCGTTTCAGCGTGGGCGAAAGGCACGCGCCCGGTCAGGGTGGCATAGAGCACGATACCCAGGCTGTAGATATCCGTCTGCGGGGTGACCGCCCCTTCCGGGCTGAATTGCTCCGGAGCCATGAACAGCGGCGTGCCGATGCGCGGCCCCTTGCGTAGCATTTCCTGGGCATCCAGCAGATTCTTGGCGATGCCAAAATCGGCCAGGTAGCAGTTGCCGTCTTCGTCCAGGAGGATGTTGCCGGGTTTGATATCCTGGTGGACGATGCCACGGCGATGGGCGGCGTCCAGCGCCGCGGCCACCTGATCCAGCATACGCGCCGTAGCTTCCAGTGACCAGGCGCCTTCCAGGGCCAGACGGTCGTGCAGGTTGCCGCCACGCAACAGGCGCATGACCAGGTAAGCCCCATCCGGTTCGCGCCAGTAGTCGTACAAAGGCACGATGTGAGGGTGTTCCAAGCGGGCAATGAGCTGCGCTTCGGCCTCAAAGCGGCGGATGAATTCCGGGTGGTTGGCGTATTCGGGCAGGATGGCCTTGATGGCGACTTCGCGGTCGACAATGGGCTGCTGGGCGCGGTAGACCGCGCCAAAGCCGCCAACGCCGATCAGGTCGGTCAACAGATAGCCTTTGATGACCCTGACATCCTGTAGCTGCATATGGGCTGCCCGCCTCAGTGTGCAGATGTTGCCGGGTTCCAGGAAGACCATCCCGCCGATAAAGCACGATACCTGGGAGTTCCGCCGCCCGGCGCGGCTACCCCTGGAAGTAGACGTAGATCACCAGCGCCCCCAGCCGGATCTGGTCGCCGCTCTGCAGGACATACGGCATCTGGGCCAGCAGGCGCTTGTTGTTGACCCAGGTGCCGTTGGTGCTGCCCAGGTCTTTGATGGTGTAGACGCCATCCGCATAGCTGATGCTGGCATGGTTGCGGGATACCCCGGCCCGGCTGGCCAGTTGCGGATCGATCAACGCCGGGCCGCTGTCCCCGCTCCCACCGCGCCCCAGCATAATCGTCTGTTCCTGGCCGACCAGGATGGGGTGTTCCTGCCCCACGACAAACAGCGCCAGCGACGCAGCAGCGGGCGGCGCTTTGGCCCCTGGCGGGGGCGCAGCTTCGGCGGCCAGCTTGAGGATTTCCGTCTCGCTGACCGGTCGGGTGGTGGTATCGCTGCGCCCGCTGACCAGCAGCGCCCCGCAATGAACGCAGTAGGCCGCGTCTTCGGCGTTCTCGTGCTTGCAGGTCGGGCAGATCTTGACGGTGATCATCAGCCCATACTTCTCTACCGGCGGACCGCCGGCGGGGCACACCGCGCAAAGGCTACTTCTTGGTCTGGCCGGGCGGGGTGCCGCCCTGGCCGGGGGCTGTGCCGCCCTGACCGGGCGGAGCTACCCCTCCCAGTCCTGGCGGCAGGGCGCCGGAAGAGCTGTCTCCAGACGTCGAGGATTCTACAACTGATGTGATACTGGCGCTGCTGATCACGCCGCCTGCCTCTGCCACTGCTTCCAGCATCTGCGTGATCTGAGTGGTCTGAAGTGGACTGGCGACGGTCACCGGGCTGCTGAGCAGGTTTAGCGGCAGGGCCTGGAACCCGGCCAGGTCGTATGGCTCAGGCGTACCGGGTGGGGCGCTGGGAGTCAGGTCGGCGCTCAGCGGGATGCTGACCTGCGTCCCGGCAAAGACTGGCTGTTGCCGCCCGGCGGCCTCGACGATGGCCCAGCCGCTGAGCACGCCGATGGTCATCTGCTCCCCTGGCGCCGCCTGCAGGTAGGCGGTAGCGCTCATCTGGATGTTGACCTCGTTGACCAGCAGAGTAACTTCTGCCACCCCCTCTGGAGTCTGGATCAGCAGGCCGCTGGGCGGGCTTTCCACACAGGCGGCGTCATCGATGCCGCTGCGGAAGTAGAAGGCCTGCATCGGGCCATAGTACGGCGCCCAGGCGTCGACCACGTTCAACGTGTTGATGTCTTCCTCGCTGGTCAGGTTGGCGGCAAAGGTCCAACCCACCCGGTCGTTATCCGGCAGGGCCACCCGCAGCCAGGAGTTGTCAGCCAGGCGGGCTTTGGCGGTCACCGTCTGGCCGGGCTGGAGCACCCCGATCACACCGGCGCTGGGCGTCGGCGCCAGCCGCACGTTCACCGCTGTGCGGGACGCCACGGTGACCTCGATAGTGGGAGCCGGCGCGACCCTGTTATTGATCTCCACATCGCCGAACAGCAGGAAAGTGACCGGCTGCGGGCTGGCATACTGCATGTAGGCGCGCAGGTTCATCAGCGCCACGCCCCACAGCCCGCTTTCCAGGTCCATCGGGCTGAGGCGGAGAGTCTTCAGGTCGACCAGTTCGGCGATATCGCCTTCCTGGCTGAACGCGAACTCCTCCACATGATCCTGCGGCAGCGCATCCACCAGCACATGCCCATAGCAGGCCTGGTTTTCGCCGATGCGCTCACAGAGCTGGTGGGTGGTGGCCAGGGCGACTTCTACGATCTGGGGACACGCGCCGGTGGCGGCCCCTCCTGATTGCGCTTGCAGGGTTGCGGGGGGGCAGAGAATCAGCAGGACGGTAATCACTGACAACCTTACCGCTATGGTCAGTTGTTTCATGGCCTTTGTCCTGTCCATCTCATCAGGCGGCTGGATTGCCTCCAGCCTTTATACCTTTATACCGCTCTCGCCGCGGCAATGTCACGGTAAGTCCCGGCGCATGCGTTGGGCCGCCTGCGCCGGTGGCCTTGACGTCCTGATTGGCCCTGGCTGAGGGGACAGCCTCCCCCCAGCCAGGGCGATTTCCAGTCTTACTAGTTGACCGTGATTGTCACGGTCGCCACATTCGAAGTTGCCGCCCCGTCGCTGGCGCGGTAGGTGAACGAGTCCGTGCCGGTGTAACTGCTGTTCGGCGAATAGGTGAATGAGCCGTTGGCGTTCAGGGTTAGCGTACCATTGACCGGCCCAGTAACCAGGATCGCGGTCAGCGGGCTGCCTTCCACATCGGTATCGTTGCCCAGCACGCCAGGCGCAGCAACGCTGAGCGTGCTGTTCTTTTTGACGGTGTACGAGTCGTTGTTGGCTACCGGTGGGTCGTTGACCGGCGTGATGGTGATCGAGACTGTCGCTGTAGCTGTACCACCCCTGCCGTCGCTGACCGTATAGGTGAAGCTGTCCGAGCCGTTATAGTTGAGCTGCGGTGTGTAGGTGAAGGCGCCGTTGGCGTTGAGCGTCAGCATGCCCCGCGATGGGTTAGTCGCGACAGCAGCGGTCAGTGTGTCGCCGTCCGGGTCGCTGTCGTTGCCCAGCACGCCGGGCGCAATTCTAATCAGCGGTGTGTCCTCGGCGGTGGTGTAGCTGTCATTGACGGCTACCGGCGGGTCGTTGACCGGCGTGATGGTGATCGAGACTGTCGCTGTAGCTGTACCACCCTTGCCGTCGCTGGCCGTATAGGTGAAGCTGTCCGAGCCGTTATAGTTGAGCTGCGGTGTGTAGGTGAAGGCGCCGTTGGCGTTGAGCGTCAGCGTGCCCCGCGATGGGTTGGTGGCGACGGCAGAGGTAAGCGCGTCACCGTCTGGATCGCTGTCGTTGCCCAGCACGCCAGGCGCAATTCTGATCAGCGGTGTGTCCTCGGCGGTGGTGTAGCTGTCATTGACGGCGGTCGGGGCGGTGTTCGTGCGCAGGCTGATGTCGTCCACCCACCAACCGTCAGCCGTCGCCGCGCCGAGCGCCGAGAGGCGGAAGCGCAGGGCCAGCAGGGCATTGTTGCCGGTGTAGGGCGGCGCCACGCCAAACCTGCTCTGGATCAGCGTTTGCAGGGGAGCTTCCCGCAATTGCCAGGTGGCGCTGGTGGCCGGACCACATACTTCAGTAGCCACAGCGACCCAACGGTTGAAGCTCACGTATGGCAGCGAAATCTCCGGCACGACACAGGTCGTCTCATCAGCCAGGTCGTAGCTCTCGTACCAGGACAGTACTGGCTGGGTGGCTCCGGTCAGGTCAATCAGGCCGTCCAGCGTCAGGGATACATCGTCCCGGTAGGCGTAGTTCCCCAGCGGGCTGTCGTGGAAGGAGAAGCTGGGCACAGAGGCATCGAGCCGGATGGCCGCCGGGCCGGTATTGTCGTAGTACCACAGTTCGAGCGTGTAGGTGCCAGCGCCGAGGGTCACGCTGACCGCATCTGTTGGTGTGAGCGGCTCGGTATCCAGCCAGCGGTTGAGTATCGGGTTGGTGTACGAGCCAGCCGGATAGAGGTAGAGCCGCGCGCCATCATTGTGAGTCACGCTGAAGTCGTACTGCCGTGTCGCCGGGACGGTAAAGGTTCGCACAAACTTGATGGCGAAGTGGTCGTAGCCAGTCTTCCACGAGGTGGCGCTGCAGGTGCCGTCCGGGTGAGGGATGGCTCCCACGCCGCAGTTGAAATTGACGGCGCTGAGGGGCACCGGCCCGCCGCCATAAGGCGTATAGGTTGCCCCGAGGTTCTGGCTGCAGCCGACGCCCGTTGGGAAGGTTTGACCCAGCATGGCGTTCTCCGCGCGCTGGGCGTCGGTAGCGCCGCCGCATGTCCCATACTGCTCCAGATCGTAGAAGTAGGCGCTCCAGCTGCCGGGGCCAAACGCGCCGCTACCGCTGCCCGCGCTGCGGGTGATCGCGCTGACGCCCCAGGTGCCATCGGGCACCCAGCCGGCCAGGCTGTCGGCATCTTCATAGAAGCTGGTGTACGGGGTGATGGTCGGGTTGTACAGCTGCACAGACACATCGTCGATCCACCAGCCGTCAGCGGTGGGGTCCTGCTGCAGCGCATCCAGGACGAAGCGGATGCGCACCAGCTTGCCCTTGAAGGGCCGCAGGTCCGCCTGGCGACGATCCCAGGAGAGGATCGTGTTGAAGTAGTGCTGGGAAACTTCCGTCCAGGCTGACCAGTTGCTCCATCCCGGCCCATTCCATACGGAGACCTGCACGCGGGCGTAGTCATACTGACCCAGGGCGAAGCGATCCCACCAGTACAGGATGGGGAAGTCGTTGGCGCCCAGCCCGCGCAGATCGATCGGCTTGATCAGCTCCAGCACCGACCAGGTATCATGGGTGTAGTTGATGTTCGGGCTGTCGGTAACGGCATAGGTGCCACCGTGCCGACTCTCATTGCTCAGGTTCCAGGTGCCTCCCATCCGCCAGTTGGAGGTGCCTTCCATGTTGTCACTGAAGGGCAACGTATGCGGGCCAGTCAGATCGGTGTACTCGGCCAGGCGGACATCGTCCAGCCAGATGCCGTCGCCCACGGCGGTGTCGGCCCGCGCGTCCAGCCGGAAGCGCAGGTAGAACGGCGTGGCGATGTATGGCGTCATATCCACCGAGACACGCTCCCAGGCCAGCTGGCGGTTGAATTCCACCCAGGCGATGCCGGAAGTGCCGGTTGAGTCGGGCGCCTCAGGGTTGGTCGAGCCGTCGTTGGGACGGTACTGGTACGACCAGATCGTCTGCCAGGTCGCGCCCATGTCAGTCGAGATTTCGGCGTAGAAGCCGTCCGTGGCGGCAAGGTCGCGCCGGTACCAGAAGCTTAGCTCCGGCTGGGTCGCAACGCCCGCCAGGTTGAAGCGTTTGGCCGTCTGCAGGCTACTGTTGCTGCCGTGCACGTAAGTCCGTCCGGGCGAGTCCGACCAGGCGGAGAAACCGCTGTAGGCGCTCTCCGGGGAGACAGTCCACGTGCCGCCCGGGAGCCAGTTGCCGCCGCCCAGTTCCATGTCGTCAAAGAACGGGTAGGTGAAGAAGCTGTTGTCGTGATTCCGGATGGCGACATCGTCGATCCACCAGCCGCTCGATTCGTTGACGGCGTCAGAGGTCAACCGGAAGCGCAGGTAGAATGGCTGGGTCTGGTAGTTGCTCAGCGGAATCTCCTGACGGGTGAAGGCGGTGTTGGTATCGCCGGTGGCGAGCGGACCGCCGGTCAACGGAGTCCAGGTCACCCCATCGTAGGAGATGTCGACGAAAAGGCTATCACCCAGGCCCAGCCGCCAGGCGTGGTAGAAGACCAGTTCCGGGCTGGTGGCGACGGTGGTATCGGTGACGTCCACTACGCCGTTGAGTTGCAGGATATAGCTGGCGTTACCGCTGTAGTTGCTGTACGGGCTGTCCGACCAGGCGCTGATGCCGCTGTAGGCTCGCTCAGTGGTAATCGCCCACTGGCTGCCCGGCAGCCAGTAGCGGTTGCCGCTTTCCATGTCGTCGAAGAATCCGATGGTGTAAACCTTCGGAGAGCTTTCGTCGATCAGGATTTCGTCGATCCACCAGCCCTGTTCCGTGCCGGGGTCATCGCCGCCCTGCATCATGAAGCGGAACTCGATGGTCTTGCCGGTGAAGTTCAGCGTGGTCGGCGTGCCGTTAGTCATATTCAGGCCGGTGAAAGCGGCAAGATCGATAACCTCGCGCGTCCAATCCAGTTGTGTTTCCGGCCCCTGGTGCAATCGCTGTCCATACCAGGTCGTCGTTCCTGCCTCGCGGAACTGAATCCAGGCCACATCGCTGGCGTCAGCCAGCGCCCAGCGGTTCCAGAAGGTCATCTGCGGCGGGGTGGTCAGCGTGGCCAGGTTGACCGTGCCGCGCAGTTCCAGGTGGCAGCGGGTATCGGGATAGTAGTTGATATTCGGGAGGTCGGTCCAGGAGGGGATGCTATCCTGGTAGGCGCTATCGGTGGTCATGGCCCAGCCGCACAGGCCGCGATCCTCGTTGGTCCCGTCATGCGGCGAGAAGATCACCAGCGCGTTGCCGGTGTATTCGGCGTATTCGACCACGATGGTGTGTTCGACGCCGCCAGCAAAGGTGTAGTTGATGGTTGTCTCGTAACGCCCGGCGCCCAGCACCCACTGGTTGACCACCGGCGAGCCGTCGATGAAGACGCGGATGGCGTCATCGGCCATGATCTTGAAGGTGGCAGTGAAGTCGTTGGCCACGCCGAAGGAGCGCGTCCAGCGGGCGACGAAGTTATCGGTACGCCAGGGGTTGGCCGCGCCACAGTCGCCGCCCGGCGCGGGGCCGCCGCTGCCCCAGTTGAAGGCCAGGGGTGTGCTGTAGCTCTGGCTGACGTTGCAGGCCGCCGTGGTACCCAGCGCGGCCTCGACGTCGTCGATAGACGAACCGCTCCAGGCCCACCATTCCACCTGCCAGTCCTCGTAGCCCATGAAGACGGCGCCGTCATTGAGCCGCCACCAGTCGCGGTTGGCTTCAACGACGGGGTCCCAGAAGGGAGCTTCGAAGGCGAAATCAGCCGGAACGGGGGTGGGCACCGGGGTTGCCGCGCTCGCATTCACTTGGAGAGTCACCGTCGCCGTGGATTGGACGCCACTGGCGTCGGTGATGGTGTAGGTGAAGGTATCCTCACCGACAAAGAAGAGCGGCGCCAGGTATTCGAAGTAGTCGTCGCGGCCAGCGCCAACCCCGGTCGAGCCATTGGTGATCAGCCTGACCTGACCGCCCTGGGTGGTTACGGCGTCGAACCTGACAATGTAGAGGTTGTCCGTCTGCTGGGCGCGGTCGTTCGCCATGACATCAACGATTCTGACCCAACCACTATTGGTCACACTATCGATATCATCGACGGCCTCCGGCTCCCAGGAGAGGGGGTCGGTACCGTCGCACAGTTCTTCGCCATCAGGAATACCGTCACCATCGGTGTCCGCGTTGGTGGGGCTGGTGCCGTAGACGAACACCTCTTCGCCATCCCACAATCGTAGCCCGCAGGATTCGGCGGCAGCCGAATCCCCATCGGTGTCGGGGTTGGTCGGATTGGTGCCCAGGATTTCCTCCAGACCGTTGTTCAACCCATCGCCATCGGGATCATCGGTGGAGGAGTAGTTCAGATGACCGAACCAGAGCGTTTCCCAGGCGTCTTCCAGACCGTCTGGCTCGGTGTCGCTGATGGTGGCCAGCAGCGTGATGTCTTTGACGATGGTGCGTCGGGCCGTGAAGTTGAGGGTGATGTTCGGCCAGATGCTGTTGAGGAATGGCGTGATCAACCTGACGGTGTTGGTGCTGTTGATCTGTAGAATGTCGCCGTTCTCCAGCATGGCGTCGGAGATCGAAGCACAGGGGATGGTTACGCCAGTGTTTGCTTTGATGTAGTTGATCGTCACCGTCTGCGCGTCGACGAAGAACACGTTGCGCGCTGTGGCTTCCATCCCGGCGCAGTCCAGGTAGCGCCGCGTGCCAACCAGGCCCACAACCGTAGCGAAACGTGACGCTTCGCGCAGCTTGCCTGACGCGGAGGTGTAGGCGATCAGCACCCGCCCGAAATCGAAGATGCCAAAGATGATGAAGAGCACGATAGGCAGAATCAGGGCGAATTCCACCAGCGCCTGGCCCTGTCTGCGGTTGGATAAAGGCTTAGTGTCCATAAGGCCGCTTCTCCCGGCTCTGTTTACGGTACGGCGGGTTGACTGTAGATCGATCATGCTGGATCGTTGAAAACGGTCTGGGTGGCCTCCACGGTCAGATTGATCTGGTTGGCAATCTGGGCGATCAGGGGTGTCAGGATACGGTAGGGATAAACGATCTGCACCCGGACGGTCGCGCCGGCGCCCATGTATTCCGGCGGCGCGTAGATGTTGACTGTCGCCGTGTCCCAGTTCAGGACGCCGCCAACCGCATTACGCGCCCGCCACTCGGCATTGTTGGGGTCGCTGCAGTCTCTGCCTACATTGAGGTCGCTATCCGCCGCGGTGCGGCACAGCGGATTGATGGAAAGGAACAGCGCTGCTTCGCCGGCGCTGTCTTCCAGGGCCACATAGATGAAATAGAGTCGTCCCAGGTCGAGCAAGCCCGACAGGATGAGCAGGATGATAATGGCGGTGAGCGAAAACTCAACCAGACTCTGGCCGCGCTGCCCCTCATGCAGGGCTTTTCTCAGGCTGCGCTTGAGCATAGATATCCTCCCGTAAAGGCCCGGCGTGGCAGGGGAAGGGGTGCTCCCTCTGCCAGCGGGTGTCTGGTGTTGGGCAGCCGTCTTATTCCTCCAGCTGGATGGAGGGCGGCATGGGCGGCAGGAGTGACGGGTCGTAGTGAATCTCGTTATCGCTGCCGGAGATCGAGACGGTGTCGGCAATGATCGCGCCGCGCCCGAACGAGCGCGAGTTTGAGAAGTTTACGTTGGCCTTGGGGGCATAGATGACACCCTGCCAGACGGTGCTGGTGCTGCTGTAGGTGATGCTGTAGTTGCTGCTATCGTTACAGCCGCCCCCATCAACAGCGGTGAACATCAACAGGCCGCCCACCGGCGTCGGCTGCGAGCCGGGCGTCGAATAGGCGGGGTGGGCAGTCAGGTTAGTGTTGGCGCTGATGTTGATGCTGCCTTCGGAGACGATGGTGACTGTAGCGGTGTGAGTGCCGCTGCCCAGGATTTGCAGGTTGCCTTCCGAATAGATCAGGCCACCCTGGGCAAAGCGTGTACGCTGGGCAGCCTTGTTCAGGTTGATCTGATGGTTGCCAGTGCCCGGGAAGTACCACAGCATCCCATCAGCCTGCGCTTTCTGGAAGTACAGGCCGCCGGGCCGGTAATCCTCGATGTGGTAGAACTCCGGTACTTCAAACCGCTCCGAGAGCAGGTTGGGGTTATTGGTGGATGGGTCGAGGACCATGTTGTTGGCGTTATAGTTGCACATGTAGTCGATGTAGCCCTGCAGATCGTGATCCGACCCCTGCGACTGGACTTCGCCATTGCAGCGCATATTGCCGAAGATGTCGTTATCTGAGACGGTGACGGAGCAGGCATTCTGGCAGCTGCAGCCGCGCGAGTTGATGGCCATGATCGCGCCGCCGTCGTTGGCTGCGTCCCAACCGGGGATGCAGTGCCCCAGCGCATAGGTGCTCACGGCCAGGTCGC
>JAIOAT010000039.1 GCA_019873685.1 Chloroflexota bacterium | reverse complement strand
CGCCGCACGGCTTCAATATCCGGCGCCAGCACATGATCGTGATCCCAGAAGCGCACAGCTCTCCGCACCAGATCATAGGCCGCCTGCGTGCCCCGCCCTAGCTTCGCGTCCTCCGGCAGCGTCCGCCGCCGGAAGTCGATCGCCTGCGCCGCGCATAACAACTCAATGGCGACGACGGTCTCGGCGTTGATCAGGATTTCGTGAGCCTGACGGGCAGCGGTCGCCCCCATGCTGACGTGATCCTCTACATCAGCCGAGGTTGAGGCGTTATCCACCACCGCCGGATGGGCCAGCACCTTGTTCTCCGCCACGAGCGCCGCTGACGTATACTGAGCGATCATCAGACCGTTTTCCAGCCCGCCGTGCTCGGTCAAGAACAACGGCAACGCGCCGTCATGCTTGGAGGGATCGACCAGCCGGGCCTGCCGCCGCTCACTGATGCTGGCCAGATCGGTCAGGGCCATGCCCAGATAGTCCATTGCCATCGCCACCGGCGCGCCGTGGAAGTTGCCGCCGCTGATCACCTCCGCCCGACCGTCCTCCCCAACAAACACCAGCGGGTTATCGTTAGCGGAATTCAATTCGATATTCAGCACCCAGCTGGCGTAAGCCACGGCATCGCGCACGGCGCCATGCACCTGCGGCATGCAGCGCAACGAATAGGCGTCCTGTATGTCAGTCGGGTCGTGCGGACGCAGGAAGGTGCTACCGGCGATGATCTTGCGCAGGTGGGCCGCCGCGTCGATAGCGCGGGGATGCGGGCGGGCCATCATCAACCGCGCGTCAAAGGCCGCCGGCGTGCCGCGCATCGCCTCCAGCGACATCGCCCCGGCCACATCCGCCAGACATACCAGCCGCTCGGCGCGATACGTGGTCAGCGCGCCCAGAGCGGTCATGAACGCCGTCCCGTTGAGCAAGGCCAGCCCTTCCTTGGCCTGCAGCGTCACCGGCGCGATGCCGGCCCGGCGCAGCGCCTCCCCGCCGGGCAGCCGCTCGCCCCGGTACACGGCCTCGCCCTCGCCGATCAGGACAAGCGCCAGGTGAGCCAGTGGAGCCAGGTCACCGGATGCGCCCAGCGATCCCTGCTGCGGCACAACCGGGTAGACGCCCCTGCGCAGCATTTCCAGCAAGGTGTCAATGATCACCGGGCGGACGCCGGAGAAGCCTTTGGCCAGCGTGTTGGCGCGGACAACCAGCATGGCCCGCACCGTCGCCTCGTCAGCCAGCGGGCCGACGCCCGCCGCATGGCTGCGCAGCAGGTTTACCTGTAGCGCCGCTGTCTGTTCCGGGCGGATCAGCTTCTTCTTGAACGCGCCGAAGCCGGTTGTGATGCCATAGGCGATCTCGCCCGCCGCCACCAGCCGCTGTACGGCTTCATGGCAGGCCTGGACGCGCTCTCGTGCCTGCGGGCTGAGGACGGCGTCCGCCCCTTCCATCGCCACTGCCCAGACATCCTCTATCTTCAGGCTCTCGCCGTCAAGCACAAGCGTCTGCATGGTTCCCCCTGCGTCTGATTTTTTCATGTCGGATGACCGGCTCATAATCGATCATCACACATCTGGCGCATAGAGGCAAAAATACCCCCATTGTGCTCTGCCGCGCCGATCCTGAAACCGGGCCGACAGACGTTTGACACCCGTCTGACGCGCCTCGCGCCGTGCTACAATGACAGTAGCATCCGCACTGATCGCGAAAGGGGTTGTTTGATGAACTGCCCCCGCTGTCATGCCGCTGATCTGGCCTTTGACTGGAGCATCGGGACGATGCGCTGCCCGGCCTGCGGCTTCCGCCCTGACACGGCGAACGGCACTGAATACCCTGCTGACGCGCCGCCCCGCCCGCCGCTTGTCTTCCCACCGCCGCCCGGCCTTGATCTGGACGATTTGCCCGCTACCCTGGACGACTTCACCCGCGTGCGTCTGCGCGGGCGGCTGCAGGATGTCATGTGGGCGCTGGCGCGCGGCAACCGGGACGAGATCCGCCGCAAGCTGGAAGCTGTCCTGGAGATCAGCGACGAGCACGCCGACACCTGGCTGCACCTGGCCGCACTGGCCGCTGACGCGGACGAGCAACGCCGCTGCCTGGAGCAGGTCATCGCCCTCAAGCCCGGCCATCCGCTGGCCATGCGCTTACTGGCCGAACTGGACGGCGCGCTGCAACCGGAGGAGCCGCTGCGCCCCGCCGCCAATCTGGCCCCCGGCCAGCTTCCGACCGAGCGCCTGGTCTGCCCGCAGTGCGGCGGGCAATTGAGCTACAACGAGGCTGAGCGCCTGGTCTACTGCCGCTTCTGTGGTTACCGGATTGTCGACGCTGACGATCTGGGCCGCACCGACCGCCATGAGACCGTCCTGGAAGGCAACCTCCGGCGCAAGACCGCCGCGCGCGAGTGGCACATTGGCCCGCGCTGGCTGCGCTGCCAGTCCTGCGGGGCAGTCACGACCCTGGCCCCCACCACCCTGACCACCACCTGCCGGTTCTGCCAATCGCAGCACCTGGTGCAGGAGAGCGTCAGCCACACGTTCGAACAGCCGGACGTGATCGTGCCGTTCGCGCTCGGCCAGGCGGAGGCGCGACAGGCAGTCGAGGAATACCTGCGTAGCGGGTTGCGACGGATCACCCGCTTCTTCGCCGACGACGTGGCCCGGATTGACCTGCAGGGGAGCTACTTACCCTTCTGGGTCTTCGACGCGGACATGATCGTCAACTGGTCCTGGACACGGGCGGCGGCGCGCGGCCAGCACCCCGTGCTGCTCAGCGACATACTGCATGCTGCCGTACCGACTCCGCCCCCTGCCCTGTTAAGGCAGCTGGAGCCGTACAATCTGCGCCGCGGCGTGGACTACGATCCGCGCCTGCTGGCCGACTTCCCGGCTCAGATTTACGCCACCGACATGACTCAGGCCTCGCTGGATGTCCGCCCGCACCTGACGCGGGAAGCCCTGCACCGCGCCGGGTCGAGTTTGCGTCTGCGCCGCCCGCGCGGCACCGGCCACAACGACGATCCCGGCTCACTGCAAATGAGCGCCTACACCCAGTTCATGACCTACCGGCTGGCGCTGCTGCCGGTCTGGGTGGGACAGCTGGTCGAAGTCGACGGCGATACCCAGCTGGTATTGGTCAACGGGCAAACAGGGCGCGTAGCGCTGGATAAGCTGCGTAAGGCGCCCAGGTCGTGAGCCGGAGTAGACCCAGGGTACCCCCCGGTAAACTTTCAGCCGCTACATGGCGCTGGCTTCTTTGACGAAGTAGCTCTCGCAGGCGTCGTCGATCAATTCGGGCGTCATATGGCGCGGCTGACCTTCGTACTCGCACATCGCCGCGACGATGCTCAGGATATCCCGCGGATGAACAGCCTGCAGTTTGCGTTGCGGCTCGCGATACCAGCGCTGCAGCAAGTGAACAAATGAATCGCGGTCAAAGGGCAGGTTCAACTGCTCACAGACGCGAGTGAAGATCTGGTAAAACATCCGCTCATCGGGCCGGGTCACCGCCACCTTGACCTGGATACGGCGCAGGAAGGCGTCATCGACCAGGTCCTGGGGGTCGAGGTTGGTGCTGAACACCAGGAACTGGCGGAAGGGCACCTGCATCGTCTGGCCGGTGCGCAGCCGCAGGTAATCCACCCGCGATTCCAGCGGCACAATCCAGCGGTTGAGCAGCGCCGCCGGGCTGATCCGTTGCCGCCCGAAGTCGTCGATCAGGAACATGCCGCCGTTGGCCTTCATCTGCAGCGGCGCTTCGTAGAACTTGGCCACCTCGTCGTAGCGCAATTCCAGCGCGTCCAGCGTCAGTTCGCCGCCCACCGTCACCGCCGGGCGATGGAACAGCCCCCAGCGCCGGTCAGCGTTCACCAGCGCGGCCCGCTCCGGCGGCAAAGAGGCCGGACGGTGAACGAGCGGATCGAAGATGGTGATAATCTGGCCGGCGACGGTGACGGCGTAAGGCAGCCAGATCGGGCTTTCGCCGCTGAGCAGGCGGGCAATAGAGGCAGCAATGGTCGACTTACCGTTGCCCGGCGGGCCATACAGAAACAACGAGTGCCCGGCATTGATCGCCGGCCCGATCCGGCGGTGGAAGTTGTCGGGCAACACCAGCTCGCTCAGGGCCTGCCGGACGGTTTCCGGTCGGACGACTTCCGCCTGTTCCGTCTGCATCAGGATGGCCTGGCTGTAGCGCTCCAGGGAGATGGGGGCCGGGCCGACATAAGCGCTGCGCTCAAACGACTCGCGGGCGCGGGCGCGACCTTCATCGGTCAACGAGTAAACGTAGCTCATGCGGCCAACGACGCCCGCCGAAGCAACCTCCACGATGTGCTCGTACTGCATCTGTTGCAGCAGCGAATCCAGCACATGCCCGTGCACACGGATGACTTCGGTCGCCCGGCTCAGGCTGACCTGTCCCTCGTTGTACAACAGCCGCAGCAGGAGATCGCTAACGATGACAACCGGGATGTCCAGCTCTTCCACCGTCTCAGCGGCGGCGATCACGTCGGTCAGGGTGAGATCTTTCAGGGCCACGGCTCAGACTCCCCGCTACGTTTCGGTCGAGGGTGTGACTGTACAGCGCTGCTCCTCAGTATAGTGGCAGGCCGGGATTCCGACCAGCCGCCCGTTGTGTTTCGGCCTTCCTGATCTACAATCACCATCACGCGCTGCGATGAGTCTCAGGAAACCGGCCATGTACTCCCCTTACCAGCGAAGAAGACCTCGCCGAATCCCCTGGTGGCAACTCACCCTGATGACCCTGATCGTCGTGCTGATCGTGATCATCTGGGAGCGTCTTGGCGCGCCGTTGCCCGGCCTGCAACCGGACTCAACGCCCACCCTGCCGCCGGAGCTAGCCCCCGGCCTCACCCCAACCATGCCGGAGCGGCTGACCCGCGCTGACGTCCTGCCCACGCCAACGGTCGATCCAGCAGCAATACCGCGAGCGATCACGTTCCCGGGGGCGCTGGTCACTTCCCGGATCATTCATGCTGCGCGCACGGCCCAGAGCTGGGAAACGCGCTACCTGGGCGACTCAGTCGGGCATCTGCAGGGCACCAGCTGGATCGGCGAGCCGGGCGGCAACATCGTCCTGGCCGGGCATGTGACGAATGAGCGCGGCGAACCGGGACCCTTCGCCTACCTGTTCGAGGCTCAGGTCGGCGACGAGATAATTCTGCATGATGGCGACCAGGAATACCTCTACCGTGTCACCGCTATTGAGCGGGTGCCGCCGGATGCCATCGAATACGTAGCTCAGGACGGCGTCCCGCGCCTGACGCTGATCACCTGTGATGACTGGGACCTGGCGCGACAGGAGTACAATACGCGTCTGGTTGTCGTTGCTGAGCCGGTCGGTGGACCATAGATCGGGCTGCCGGGGCGCTGCGGTCTTCTCTCTGTCCGAGTCTAGTCCTGCTCGCCCAGCATCTGGCAGATCGAGCGCGCCCACGCTTCGACTCTGGCGCAGTAGCCAGTCGGATCACCGGGAGCCACCGCGGCGACAGTCACCGGCCAGCGTACCGGACGCTGCGATAGCGCAGCAGTCCCCGCGATCTTCCAGGTACGCCGCCCTGAATCCAGGCGCTGCCGATTGCGGCGGCGCACGCTGGCCGGGCTTTCGCCGCGCTCCACAAAGGCAACCAGCAATGCTTTTGCCTCTGCCAGCCCATGTAAAGAATACAGGCTTGGATGCTGGATGCCATAGCACAGCACGGTCAGGTGGTGTACCCTCTCGGCTCCAGCCGGGTCCTCGAATTCCCACGCCAGCATCCGCTCGAAGTGCTCCCGGCAGGTGATGCTATCCTGCCAGCGCGCTCCACATTCCGGGCAGGTTACCTGTTCGCTCATCACCGCTCCCTGCTCCTCAGTGACCACCGAACAAAAAACCAGCCAGTTGGCTGGTCATGATGATGAGCGCGGAGGGATTCGAACCCCCAACCAAAGGCTTAAAAGGCCCCTGCTCTGCCGTTGAGCTACGCGCCCATGCGCCCCCACTATAGCACAAAGCCGTGCGCCGGTACAGGGTTTTCTGCGGTGCGATTCCGGCGACTTTGATTGCAATACGCTTGTGTATGTTGCATAATCAGGCATGGTCAGAACCATGATCCTGTTCACCGGGCGGGCGGATGAAACGGCGCACCGCGCCTCTCCGCCGGCCATATGGCTCGAGTCCCGTCCGTCTACCAAGGAGAAGAGATTTATGGCCAGGCAGAAGATCACCTACACGACCCTTTCCGCCGACAACGAAGAGTTGCACATCGAGTTCGAAAAGGCTGTCGAGCGCCTGAGCGCCGAGTTCGGCAAGGTACATCCGCAGTTCATCGGGGCTGAACGGCGGACAGGCCGTCCCACCTTCGAATCGCGCAGCCCGATCGACACCGATATTGTCGTTGGCCACTTCCAGCGCGGCACCCGCGAAGACGCCCAGGACGCCATCGCCGCTGCCCGCGCCGCTTACCCCGCCTGGAGCGCCACACCCTGGGAAGAACGCTGCGCCATCCTGGAACGGATCGCCGAACTGATCAGCGCCCGCGTTTACGATCTGGCGGCGGTGATGGTCATGGAGATGGGCAAGAGCCGCATCGAGGCGCTGGGCGAGGTCGAAGAGTCGGCTGACCTGATCCGCTGGAATGTCAAGCAGATGCGGGAGAACAACGGCTATGTCAAGCCGCTTGGCTCCTACGACCCCAAGAAGGATGTCAACTTCAGCGTACTGCGCCCGTATGGCGTCTGGGCCGTGATCTCGCCCTTCAACTTCCCGATGGCGCTGGCAGTCAACCCGGCGGCGGCGGCCCTGCTGATGGGCAACACGGTCGTGTGGAAGTACTCCTCCGACACCCCGCTGGTCGGCGTCAAGGTCACCGAGTTGTTCCTGGAAGGCGGCCTCCCGGTGGGCGCTCTCAACTATGTGACCGGCGGCGGCGGCTCTGTCGGCGCGGAACTGATCGAGAACCCCGGCGTTGACGGCATCACCTTCACCGGCAGCTACGATGTCGGCTACAACATGGTCTACAAGAAGTTCGCCAAGACCTACCCCAAGCCGGTCATTGTGGAGATGGGCGGCAAGAACCCGGCCATCGTCACCGCCTCGGCGGACCTGGACGTCGCAGCCATGGGCGTTGTCCGCGCCGCCTTTGGCCTGGACGGGCAGAAGTGCTCGGCCTGCTCGCGGGTCTATGTCCAGGAAGAGGTCAAGGATGCCTTCATCGCCAAGTTGCTGGAAACCACGCAGCGGGTCGTCGTCGTGGGTGATCCGCGCGACCGCCGCACATTCATGGGGCCAGTCGTCAACAGCAACGCCTACGAAGACTACAAGCGCTATATCGCCAAGGCCCGCGCCGATGGCCAGATCCTCTACGGCGGCAATGTCCTGACCGATGGCCCCTTCGCCAAAGGCTACTACGTGGAACCAGCCATCTTCACCGGCGTGCCGGAAGATCACGAGCTGGTCAAGCATGAGATGTTCCTGCCGATCCTGTACGTTGGCACCTTCAAGACCCTGGAAGAAGCCCTGCGCAAAGCCAACGATACTGAATACGGTCTGACTGCCGGTTTCTTCAGCCGGGACGAAGCCGAGATCCAGTACTTCTTTGACCATATCGAGGCCGGCGTTGTATACGTCAACCGCGCCGCCGGGGCGACCACCGGCGCCTGGCCGGGCATTCAGGCTTTTGGCGGCTGGAAGGCCAGCGGCTCCACTGGCAAGGCTATCGGCTCCTACTACACCGTCCCGCAGTACGGGCGGGAGCAGAGCCGCACGCGCATCATCGGGTAAGGCGGCAATTCTGGCGGCGGGCCGGGGCGCCCCGGCCCGCTGTCTTTCCCCGCGCCAGCCCGCCGGATGCGCGGTCAAAGCCCTTCCGGACAGGCGATTTTTGTGCTAAAGCATAAGTGTACGCTGCATGGGTCATAGCCGGGCTGGTGGCCGCCCTCCAGCACCGGCTCGCAAGGAACCGCCATGAACAAGATCATCAGCATGAAGGAAGCCATCCAGGAATTTGTCCGTGATGGCGCAACGCTGGCAATCGAGGGCTTCACCGGGCTGATCTGTTTCGCCGCCGCCCATGAGATCATCCGCCAGGGCCGCCGCGACCTGACCCTCTGCCGCATGACGCCTGACCTGATCTACGACCAGATGGTCGCTGCGGGCACGGCTCGTAAGCTAATCTTCAGCTATCTGGGCAACCCCGGCGTTGGCTCCCTGTACGCCATCCGCCGCGCCGTAGAACAGGGCATCCCCGCCCCGCTGGAGATCGAGGAGTACACCCATTTCGGCATGATCGGACGTTACATTGCCGGGGCAGCGCGGCTGCCGTTCTTCCCGCTGCGCAGCAACACGGGCAGCGACTTGCCCGCCCACAACCCGGCCATCAGGACGGTTCAGAGTCCCTACGCCGACGGCGAGGTGATCTCGGTTGTGCCGCCGCTCAACCCGGACGTCGCCATCCTTCACGCGCCGCGTTGCGACGCCAGCGGCAATACCCAGGTCTGGGGTCTGGTAGGGATGCAAAAGGAGGTCGCCTTTGCCGCCGATAAGGTGATCGTTGTGGTTGAGGAGGTCGTGGACGAGCGCATTATCCGCTCCGACCCCAACCGGACGCTGATTCCCGGCCTGATCGTCGATGCGATTGTTGTCGAGCCGTACGGCGCTCACCCCTCCTACGTGCAGGGCTACTACGACCGCGACAACGCCTTTTACCTGGAATGGGGCGAGCTTTCCAAGGATATCGAGGCCACCAACCGCTGGCTGGAAGAATGGGTCTACGGCGTGCCGGACCGGGCCGCCTACCTGAAGAAACTGGGTGAAGAAACCCTGGCCAGGCTACGCCCCGGCCAGGCGCCCAGCGAGCCGGTCAACTACGGCGTATACGCCTGACCAAAAGGAGCCAGGGGCCATGACCACCAACCGTTACCCCATCACCTGGCAAAATCGCCTGGTAGGTTACGTGCAAAACCCGACGCGCTGGCCGGTTGTCTGGCGCGGGCGCTGGCTCCCGGCGGAAACAGACGCTACCGCCGAGTTTCTGGCGGCGTTGGCCAACGGACGCTACCTGTGGGTGAGTGTATCCGATGAGCAGGGGCGCGAGCTGTTTGCCACAATCGAACAGCCGCCCCGGACGGAGATTGAGCTACGTTTCAGCGTGGATGAGCAGGAGACGCTGAAGTTCTCCCCGGAGGATGCCGAGGACCTGAATTCCCGCCTGCGCGGCGAATAACCCCGCCCCCTCTCGGGCGGGCCAGCCCTGGCTGAGGATCGTAACCAATGACTGACCATGCCTATACTGCTTCTGAGATGATGATTGCCGTCGCTGCCCGCCATCTGGCCGGCGCACAGACGGCCTTTGTCGGGGTGGGCATCCCCAACATCGCCTGCAACCTGGCCATCCGCACCACCAACCCCAACCTGGCCCTGATCTACGAATCGGGCGTCTACGGTGCGCAACCGGCTCGCCTGCCGCTTTCCATCGGCGACCCGACGCTGGTCAGCGGCGCGGCAGCGGTGATGCCCATGGCCGACCTGTTCATGTATTACCTGCAGGGCGGCCTGGTTGATGTAGCTATGCTTGGCGCGGCCCAGATCGACCGCTTTGGCAACCTGAATAGCACTATCGTTGGCACGGACTACGCCCATCCCAAGGTGCGTCTGCCCGGCAGCGGCGGCGCGTGCGAGATCGCCATTAACGCCCGTCGCATCCTGAACATCACCCGCCTGAGCAAACGCACGTTTGTGGAGAAGGTGGATTTTCTGACCAGCCCCGGGTTCTTGAGTGGGCGTGCTGAGCGCGAAGCGCTGGGCATGCCCGGCGACGGCCCGCAGGCTGTGATCACCGACAAAGCCGTGCTCGACTTTGACCCGGAGACCGGCGAGATGCGCCTGGCCGGGCTGTACCCCGGCGTGACGGTGGACGATGTCCGCGCCGGGGTGGGCTGGGACCTGCGCGTCGCCCCGGAACTGGCAACGGTGGAACCGCCTACGCCGGAGGAACTGCGCATCATGCGCGAAGAGCTGGACCCAACCGGCCTTTACCGCGCCTAGACGCAGCCCCCCTGCAACGGGACAACCATGCCGCAGCAACAGACGGGACTTTCACGGCGGGCGCTGCTGGCCCTGCTGGGCCTCGGCGGGCTAACAGTCGCCGGTGGCGCTGGCGGGGCCTTGCTGCTGCTTCTGTTACGCGCTGCCCGCCAGCCAGTGGCGCTGCCCGCCTCGCCAACACCGCTGCCGACCCCGATCCCGCCGCCGATTGTCTCCCGCGCCGAGTGGGGCGCGCTGCCACCGGATCACAATGCCCCCAACGAGCCAGGCTTCTACAGCCTGGACAATCCTGAGGGCTGGCGGGTCTATGAGGGCGATCTGCGCACGATATACCGCACAGTGGTCATCCATCATTCGGCCAACTATGGTCGCGACGACATCGACACACTGCTGTACATCCAGCGCCGCCACCGCGAGGAACGCGGCTGGGCTGACGTAGCCTATCACTTCTTTGTCGGTCGGGAGGGCGTGATATACGCCGGGCGTCCGCTGGATGTGCGCGGCACGCATGTCGCGGGGTATAACACAGGCAGCGTCGGCGTGTGCCTGCTGGGCAACTTTGAGGAGACTGAGCCAACCTTGTCGCAGCTGGCCAACACGCTGCTGCTGGTGCAGTGGCTGGCGGAGACGCTCGGCCTGACTCATCTGGCCGGGCATAGCGAGTTCAACCCGGAAACGGAGTGCCCAGGCGACCACCTGATGCCGTACCTGGATGTGCTCGCCGCCGGGTCGGGTCTGGCGCGCGGCACGGGCGGCTATGTGCCCTCCGAGGAGCAACTCCTGCTGACCCTGCCCGCCGCGAGCGCTGATCAGAGTCCTTGATTGCAGGCCGCCACCAGGAATCACCGGCCAGACCTGTGCAACAGGTGTATGCTCTAATGCCAGGAAAGGAGTACGGCGTCCCCTCTTGGTTTGGCAGGACGCTGAACCGCCCATGAGTCCACAACACCCTGACGGACACGTCTTTTACCGCCGCATGTGGCATACCTATCCAACCATCGTACGCGGCGAAGGCATCACCCTGATCGATGATACTGGCCGCCGCTACCTTGATGCGGCTGGTGGGGCGATCGTGGTCAATGCCGGGCACGGCGTGCAATCAATCGCCCGCGCCATCGCCGAGCAGGCGGCGCAGATCGCCTATGTCCACGCCGAGAAATTCACCACCCCCGTGCTGGAGGAATACGCCGCCGCCTTGGCCGAAGTCATCCCCCTGCCCGGTGTGCGCTTCTTCCCGCTGACCACCGGCAGCGAAGCCAATGAGGGCGCAATCAAGCTGGCCCGCCAGCTCCAGATCATCCGCGGCCACCCGGATCGCCATCTCATCATTGGCCGCTGGCGCTCTTACCACGGCACTACGCTGGCCACACTGGCCGTTGGCGGGCGGCTGGCCGCGCGGGAGCGCTTCCGCCCCATGATGCCGGATATGCCGCACATCGAGCCGCCGACCTGCTACCGCTGCCCGCTGGGCAAGGTCTACCCTGCCTGCGGGATCGCCTGCGCCGACCTGCTGGAAGCTGCCATCATGGAACATGGGCCGGAGCGAGTCGCCGCGTTCATTGCCGAGCCAGTCTCCGGCGCGGCGCTGGGCGCTGCCGTCCCGCCGCCGGAATACTGGCCGCGCATCCGCGCGATTTGCGACCGCTACGGCATCCTGCTCATCGCCGACGAAGTGATGTGCGGCTTCGGGCGGACGGGCCGCTGGTGCGCGTTTGAGCACTTCGGCTTCACCCCGGACATCCTGACCATGGGCAAAGGGTTGGCTGGCGGGGTCTTCCCGCTGGCGATGCTGGCCGTCAGCGGTGCGCTGGTTGAGGAGCTGGTCGCCGCCCGGCAGGACATCGCCCATGCGGGGACGTTCTCCCACCACCCGGTTGGCGCCGCCGCCGGTCTGGCCACCCTGCGCTACCTGCAGGAACACGATCTGGTGGCTGCCGCAGCGCACAAAGGCGCCCTGCTCGGCAGGATGCTGCATGAGGCGCTGGACGACCTGCCCGGAGTCGGCGACGTGCGTGGCCTGGGCCTGATGTGGGGCGTGGAATTCGTGGCGGACCAAGCTACACGCGCACCCTTCCCGGCCAGACTGGGCGTCGCCGGGCGCGTCTTCGATGCCGCCCGCGAGCTGGGGCTGATGCTCTACCCGGCGCAGGGCGCTTACGACGGCGCCAGCGGCGACTGTGTGATGATCGGCCCGCCGGCTATCATCACGGAAACGGAGATGCAGCAGGTCGTCGCGCTGCTGGCGCAGGCCATTCGCGCTGCTGTGCCGGTGCAGACGGGCGGCTAACCCGCCAGACAAACGTAATCCGCGCTATCATCGCACAGGAAGGACAGACAGTCGTATGAGGCAGGCAGGTATCGTCAGCGTGCTGGGGGGATCGGCGCCCATGCCCGGCTCCCCGGCCTACCAGGAAGCCTACACCCTCGGACGGTTGCTGGCGGAAGCCGGTTACACCGTCGCCAGCGGCGGCTACAGCGGCACAATGGAGGCCGTCAGCCGGGGCGCGGCGGAGGCCGGCGGGCATGTCATCGGCGTGACTACCGACCGGCTCAACCGCTGGGAGGCGCGCGCCATCCGCGCCAACCCCTGGGTGCGGGAGGAGATTCGCTTCCCCACCCTGCGCGAGCGGCTGATCCACCTGATCACCTTCAGCGACGCCCTGATCGCCCTGCGCGGCGGGATCGGCACACTGAGCGAGGTCTCGCTGGCCTGGAGCCTGATGCAGGTCGGTGAGATCGCTGTCCGCCCGCTGATCCTGGTCGGGGCAAGCTGGGGAGCGCTGCTGCGTCAGTTCTACGGCAACGGTGAGTACATCCGCGATCAGGATATGCACCTCTGGCAATGCGTGGACGGGCCGGAAGCAGCAGTTGCAGCTCTGAACGGCCACGCCGGGACAGAACAGGAGTCAGACCATGCTTGAACTGGCGATCATGATCGAGGGGCAGGACGACCTGAACTGGCCGCGCTGGAAGCGCCTGGCCCGCGCCGCGGAAGATCTGGGCTTTGTTGGCCTGTACCGTTCCGACCACTTCACAAACGCCAGCCCGCCGGAGAAAGACTCGCTGGAACTGTGGGTCTCCCTGACCTGGCTGGCCAGCCACACCAGCCGGATCGTCTTTGGCCCGCTGGTCACGCCGGTCTCCTTCCGCGATCCGGTCTTCACCGCGCGGATTGCCGCCCAGGTCGATGACCTGAGCGGCGGCCGGTTGACGCTGGGCGTCGGCGCGGGCTGGCAGGAGCGCGAGCATACAATGTTCGGCTATGACCTGCTCGATGTGGAGGCACGTTTCGCCCGCTTTGAAGAGGGGCTGCGCGTGATCACCGGCCTGCTACGCAGCGAGGAACGGTTCACCTTCTCCGGAACCTACTACCGCCTGCAGGAGGCGATCCTGCTGCCACGTCCGGCCCGCCCCGGCGGCCCGCCGATCCTCATTGGCGGCAACGGCCCACAGCGGACGCTGCCTCTGGTCGCCCGCTATGCGGACGAGTGGAACGGGGTCTACATCCCCGCCGGGCGCTTTGCGGAACTCAACGCCCGGCTGGACGAATTGCTGCAGGCCGCCGGACGAGCGCCGGGCGAAGTGCGCCGCTCACTGATGACGAACATCCAGTTTGGCCGGAATGAGACCGAGCTTCGCGCCCTGCCCGCGCTCCAGAACCGCGACGTCGACGACCTCATCGCGCGCGGGATTATCGTGGGCACGCCGGGCGCGGTCGTTGAGCAGCTTGGCCGCCTGGCGGAGGCGGGCGTCCAGCGTGTGATGCTCCAGTGGCTCGACCAGGATGACATCGACCGGCTGGAAGCGTTCGCGGCTACGGTGCTACCGCAGGTTCAGGGGCGCCCCTGAGGCAGGGCAGGCCGGCTCGCGGGCAGCCCGCCGTGAAATGTGGCACAATAAAGGCGGCGGAGCGCACGCCAGCGCGTGGTCCCGCCCTGTGACAGCATTGCCGTGGACGGGCAGGCAGCGGCCCATGAGCGCCTACACCAAAGCAGCAAGCTTCATCCTGGATACGCTCTGGCAGGACGATGGCTTCCGCGAGCATTTCCACCGCCTGGGGGTCAGCCTGGCCGATCTCGGCCACCTCGTTGACACCGTCTTCGTGCCAGCCTACCTGTGGTTCAAGCGCTCGCTCGATCCTGCTGACCTGGCCCGACTCCAGAAGAGCGTGGTCGTGCCCCTGATCATCCCCCTGCTGCGCCAGCCATCCTTCCGTGAAATGTGGGAGCAGTGGGACCAGGCCACGCAACTGGCATTCGTCCGCGAACAGACCGAGCTACCCCTGGCAAAATTGCTGATCCAGGTTTACCATCAGCAACTTGACGCGGCCTTCCGGCAAGCCTACGCCCGCTATTCGGCCCAGGCCGCCGGGCGGCGCTAATGAGGGGCCGCCTGTCGCCATCCTGCCCATCACCGTACATCAAAGGAGTTTCCGTCTTTATGGCATCCGAGAAAGGCGTTACCCCCCGCAGCGAGGATTACAGCCGCTGGTACACCGATGTGGTGCAAATGGCCCGCCTGGCTGATTACGCCCCGGTGCGGGGTTGCATGATCATCCTGCCTTACGGCTATGAACTCTGGGAAGCCGTCCGCAGTGGGCTGGATCGCCGTTTCAAAGAAACTGGCCATCAGAACGCTTACTTCCCTCTGTTCATCCCGGAAAGCTTCCTGAAGAAAGAAGCCGAACATGTGGAAGGCTTCTCGCCGGAACTGGCCGTAGTCACCATCGGCGGCGGCAAAGAGCTGGAAGAACCGCTGATCGTGCGCCCGACCTCGGAGACGATCATCGGCTGGGCCTACGCCAAATGGATCCAGTCCTACCGCGACCTGCCTGTGCTGATCAACCAGTGGGCCAACGTCGTCCGCTGGGAGATGCGCACGCGGCTCTTCCTGCGCACGATGGAGTTTCTGTGGCAGGAAGGCCATACCGCCCATGCGACTTATGAGGAAGCGGAAGAGGAAACCCGGCGCATCCTCGATCTCTACGCCGATTTCGCCGTCAACGATGCCGCTATCCCGGTGATCAAAGGCCGTAAGAGCAACCAGGAGAAGTTCGCTGGCGCCCTGCATAGTTACGCCATCGAAGCGATGATGGGCGACAAGCGCGCCCTGCAGGCCGGCACCAGCCATAACCTGGGCCAGAACTTCGCCAAGGCGTTCAACATTCAGTATCTGGATGTCAACAACGAATTGCAGTACTGCTGGACCACCAGCTGGGGCGTCAGCACACGCATGATCGGCGCGATCGTCATGGTGCATGGCGACGACAAGGGCCTGCGGTTGCCGCCGCGCATGGCTCCGATCCAGGTGGTGATCGTGCCGATCTACCGCCAGGACGCCGAGATCGAGCCGGTGATGGAGACCGTCCGGCGTCTCCAGGCTATCCTCAAGGATGCGGGCATCCGCGTCCACGTGGACGACCGCGACGACCAGACCCCCGGCTTCAAGTTCAACGACTGGGAGATGCGCGGCGTGCCCGTCCGCCTGGAGGTCGGCCCGCGCGACGTGCAACAGGGAACTGTCGCCCTGGCCCGGCGCGATGTGCCCGGCAAAGCGGGCAAGCAGTTTGTCCCCCAGGCTGGTCTGGTGGAGACCATCCGGGCGCTGCTGGAAGACATCCAGGCCAATATGCTCCGCCAGGCGACCGAGTTCCGCGACTCCAACCTGTTCGAGGTGGCGGGGGATTACGGGCGTTTTGGCGAGATCGTAGAAAGCGGCGGCTGGGCATTAACCTGGTTCTGCGGCGACAGGGCTTGCGAGGAGAAGATCAAAGAGGATCATCAACTTGTCTCGCGCTGCTTCCCGCTGGATCAGCCCCATCCCGGCGAGCATGGCCCCTGTATCGTCTGCGGCGAGCAGGCCACAGCGATGGCCTATTTTGCCCGCGCGTATTAGCCTGCAGAGCGCCCGGCTGGCTACACCGCCGGGCGCTTTTCTCTTTCGCCTCCCGCGCCTGTTGCGGCGTCTGGATGGCTCACCCTCCCCGCAGGTTCGGCGATAGTAGTCAGGTATGCCGCCTCGCTGAACCTCAGCCTTGCTGTTGGACAGCGGATTTGTTAGAATCTTTTTAAGTGGGTTTGAGTGACAAAGAGACTTTGGGTGACCTGCTGACTGGAGTGGCCTGGCGAGGCGACCTTTTGTGTGCTTCGCTCAGGGGCGACGGTCATCACCGGTACCGTCGCCACAATGAGAGTGGCTTTGGTCGAACTGCCTGACCCGGTGTCTCCACACTGGGCCGATCTGCGCCGGTTGAAAGCGCGGCAGCATCGACCACATCTCCCTGCGCCCGGAACTGGAGTCCCTATTCACACCCCACTCACACTGTGCGGGGTTTATTTTTCGAATAACAGGTTGTGGCATGGGTTCCTACTTATTTGTTGATGTTGACACGCTCCTCACACGGTTGCGCCAGCGCGGGCCGGCGGTTGACCTGTACGAGCTGGGCACAACGCTGCGCAATGGTGCGGCCCTGGCCGCGGGGTTGGCTAGCGTCAACGAACTGACCGCGGTCGCCATTGCCGACTGGGAGCTACAGGATGGCGTCCACAGCGGCGCGGTCAGCCCGCGGCAAGCCTTTCGCGCCTCCGGCTACCAGCTTGCTACCCTCACCAGCCGCGCCAACCTGAACACCCTGCTGCTGGAAACGTATCTGCGCCACGATCCGGCGATCAATGAGTTGATCATCGTCACCCATGATCCGGCGGTGATTGGCCTGCTCGATGCGCTGCAACTCACCCCCGGTGCGCGCGTCCGCCTGTGGGGAGACCTGGGGACGCTCAGGACGGATAGGCCCAACGTGATCGTCCAGCCGCTGGAAACGATCCTCGGCGTATCCGGTACACAGGTGGCGCTGTACATCGACTTCGAAAACATCGCCATCAGCCTGGACAAACAGGGGCTGACGGTCAACCTGGAACACCTGATCTCGCGTTTTGTCAGCCAGGCGCGCGCCCACGGCCAGGTCGTCAAGATGGCCGCCTACGCCCCCTGGGGCCAGCGCGGCAGCCTGCCGCCGCTGGTTGACAACCTGGGGCGGGAGATCACCGACGAAGCGCCCAGTCGCCTGGCCATGAGCAACATCGATCCCGTCTTCAACCTGCCCGGCAAGAACAGCGCCGATATGCGCATCGCCCGCGACCTGCTCGGCGACCTGATGCATCCGGAAAGCCCGGATGTATTCATCCTGGCCAGCGGCGACCGTGACTTCAACGAGATCATCAACACCCTGCGCGCCCACAACAAGCAGGTGATCGTGTGGGGCGTTCGCGGCAGCATCAGCCGCCAGGTGGAAAGCAACCCCGGCGTGCTTGTGGAGTACATCGAAGATTTCACTCAGATGCAGCCGCATGAGGCGCTGGGCCGCCTGTACGGCGCCACCGGCCCCGGCCCGCAGGAATTCGCCCCGACTACAGCAGTTGAGGTGCGTCCATCGCAGTGGGTGAGCATCATCCTGCAGTATGACAACATGGAAGGCCACGAATACGCCGTCCACCGCCAGGACCTGGTCGCCCAGCTGGTCAACGTGAATGCCGTCGTTAACGAGGATCGGGCGGAAAACCTGATCACCCAGGCGATGGCAATGGGCTTGCTCCGCGCCAGCGCGGAAAACCCCGACTTCCTGCAACTGAATCACGCCCACCCCCTGGTGGAACAAACACGGCTGGTCCGCGACCGCATCGTCGCCCGTGTAGCGAACACGCTGGACGTGCGCGGCTGGGAGTACGTCAATTACGGCTTCCTGCTCAAGGGCATCGCCATGGACCGCGAACTGGACCGGCCCGGTCTCAACCTCAACGACCAGTGGCGCTCCGAATGGGTAGATTGCCTGGTACGGGAAGGCATCCTGCACCGCGAACTGGTCCCACACCGGCACAACCCGGATGATCTCGTGCCGGTGATCAAGCTCTCCGAGGCCACCATGCGCCGCCTGGAGCACGTTGATTCCGCCCCGGATGAGCACAGCTTCCTCTTCAGCAAGGTGGATGAGACCCAGCTGCAGGCGATGATCAAGCGGATTGTGGTCAGCGTGGAGCAGTTCACCAGCTTCCGCGGTTTTCTCTGGTGCCCGCTGGGCAGCCTGCACCGCCGCCTGCGCATCCACGACCCCGGCACGGTCTTCCAGCAGGCCATCGAGCGCCTGCTGGAACAGAACGCTGTGCGCGTCCAGGAATACGAGAACCCGCAGAGCGAGTTCCGCACCAAGGGCATCTCCCTGGTGGAATCGTCGCCGCTGGTGGCGGAAATCCTGGCAGAGCGCGATCAGTTCGTCCGGGCGCTGCTGGCCCTCTACGACCGCCATGAGGCGATCTCGGAGGTGACCGTCCGCACGGAAACCGGCCTGCCCTATGACCAGCTGCAGCTCTGGTTATCGATCATGCAGGATGAAAACGTGCTGAATGCGGTTCCGGGACGGGTCGGTCAGTACAGCCTGTTTCGCACTCACCACACGGTCACTTCGGTGGCCAACATGAGGACATAGCCGGGCGGCGCGCAGCCAGCAGGCGCACTGCCGCCTGCTTCGTGCTTACCCGCTGCGGAGTTGGAGCCAGGCAGACTGGCGCAGGCCGCAAACAGTGGCGGCAAGGACACAGAAACGCATGACCTCGACAGGACCTGTACGCCATGAAGTATTGACCTGGGCAGACGTGGACAAACTGGTCGATGTCCTTGTGCCACAGATTCAAAGTGTCGCTCACTTCGACGCGATGATCATGGTTACCCGGGGCGGGATCATCCCCGGCGGCCTGCTGGCCGAAGCGCTGGACATCCGTGATGTGCTCACAGCCGCCGTGTACTTCCCGGAAGAGACTGATTCCACCAAGCTGCTGGCGCTCCCCAAGTTCCTGCAGTTCCCCAGCGATGTGCTGCTGGCTGACCGGCGTGTCCTCATCGTGGATGACGTCTGGGGCAGCGGGCGTACCAGCACCGCTGTGCGGGGCCGTGTGGAAGCCGCTGGCGGCGAGGCGGCAACGTGCGTCTTTCATTTCAATCCCTACCGGTCGCTCTTTACGCGGGTCGAGCCGGATTTCTACGGCGCGGTCACCGACGCCTTCATCGTTTACCCCTGGGAGATGGCGCGGGGGTTGCACAACATTGAACTGGGAGGGCGTTAGCCACGTCCGCGCAGGTTCCTCCCCGGTGCGGCACACAGGCATAACATCCCTGGCAGGCAGGAAGCGCCGCCAATTTTGTAATCATTCATCTTGCTTATTACGCAACGCCGGGATATACTACGGGTGGCAGGAGCTACCACAAAGGCCAGTGCAACCTTGCGTCGCCATTCTCTATTAAGCCTGTTAGTCCAAATGCCCGTGAGGGGCTACCAGAACGAAGAATACTGACGGCACAGGCAGGCGGTCGCCGCTGGCTTCAGCCCCGCCTGTCAGCGACACAGCAAGCATGGGATGCGTGGTGGTGAATACTGGCAGTGCTGCCCCTTGGCTCAGATGGGGACGGCTTGATGTGCCAGGCGGGTTATTCTGGGCGCCTCAACTCTACGTCAAAGGCAGGTTAAATCGTTCGTATGGATAATAAAAAGGCTCATGTAGACCCGAATTCGTCGGAAATCGATTTTGAAAAGTTACTGGAATCCTCGCCCGATTTCGCGCCGCTGGAACGCGGGCAGATCCGGGTTGGCACCATCCAGCAAATCCGCAATAACGAGATCATCGTCGATCTGGGCGTCAAGCAGGACGGCCTTGTGCCCGCCCAGGACCTTGAGCGCCTGGAGCCTGAACTCCGCGCTGAATTGCGCGTCGGCCAGGAAGTCCCGGTCTACATCATGAATCCTTCTGACGCCGACGGCAATGTCATCGTCTCCATCAACATGGGCCTGCAAAAGCATGACTGGGATGAGGCGCAGGCGCTGCTGGAATCGCAGGAAGTGGTCGATGTCACTGTCTCCGGCCATAACCGGGGCGGCGTCCTGGTGCGCTGGCGTCGGCTGGAAGGGTTTATCCCCACCTCGCATATGGTGTCCGTCAGTCCCGGTCTGGCCAGCAACGACCGCCGCGAGACACTCCAAGACCTGATCGGCAAGACTCTGCACGTCAAAGTGATCGAAGTGGAGCCGAACCGCCGCCGCCTGATCTTCTCAGAGCGTGAAGCGCAGAAGGAATGGCGTCTTCAGCAAAAGGCCCGCCTGCTCTCCGAACTGACCGAGGGCCAGATCGTGCGTGGTACAGTCACCGGGCTGCGGGACTTTGGTGCGTTTGTGAACCTGGGCGGGGCTGATGGGCTGATCCACGTCAGTGAGCTGGCCTGGCACCGCGTTGACCACCCGCGCGATGTCCTGCGCATTGGCGAGGAAATCGACGTCTATATCCTCAGCCTGGATCGCAGCAACAACCGCATCGCCCTCAGCCGCAAGCGCCTGCTGCCGGACCCCTGGGTATCCGTCATGGAAACCTACCATGAGGGCCAGCAGGTGGAAGGCACGGTCACCAATGTCGTGGACTTTGGCGCGTTCATCGCCCTGGATGATGGCCTGGAAGGGCTGCTGCACCTTTCCGAGATGGGCGATGGCACGCTCAAGGAGCCATACTCCTACGTCAAGAAGGGCGACCGTCTGACACTGTGCATCAGCCATCTGGAGCCGGAACGCCGTCGGGTGGGCTTCACCCAGCGCTGGGGTGTGGGTGCGGATGAGGCGGAAGCCCCCCTCCCCGCCGCCGAGTCCCCGGCGCAGCCGGAAGAGCCGGAGGAGGAGCCAGACCTCCCGCCAGATGACGAGGAAGGCGAGCCAGACCTCCCCGAATCTGATGCGACCTGATCACAACAGACTGCTCAACGCTGACAGGCGCCCCGGCCCCTGGGTCGGGGCGTCTGCCTGACTGGCTGGCGCCCCGGCTGGACTCCTTGCTGAAAACACCTTATTCAAGGTTGACAAACTGAAATCCAAACGGTTATACTCTGGACGATCTGAGCGCGGGACGGAACGCAACCCAGATGCAGTTTGGCCTGGCCGGACATCCTACCTGGTTTTCCAGCCCTGCATAACCGACTGGCGCGCTGCCTCTCCGCACTCGGCGTTCGCTTCAACGCCGGGTATTTGTTTTGTCTCGCCTGAGGATCAACAAAAATCTACCCTCGGGGGAATAACAAACAGCTATGAATGATGTAACAACCTGGGACGCTCAGGACAGCGTCGACTTCGCTACACTGCTGGAAGCCTCGTTCGACCTCGAACAGCCGGAACGGGGGGATATCCTGACCGGCACCGTGCTGGCCATGGATAACCAGGGCCTGATTGTCGATGTCGGGCTAAAGCGCGACGCCGTCGTGCCCCGCAGCGATCTGGAGCGGCTGGGCGACGACTTCCATTGCGCCGTGGGCGACGAAATCCCGGTCATGGTCATCCGCCCGGAAGACAGCGAAGGCAACCTGGTCGTTTCCGTTGCTCAGGCCCGCCAGATCGAAGACTGGACCAAGGCGGAAGAAGCCCTGGCCAACGAGACGATCTTCGAAGGCATTATCACCGAAGCCAATCGTGGCGGTCTGATCGTGCCGTTCGGCAATCTGCGCGGTTTTGTGCCCGCCAGCCATGTCATGGACCTGCCGCGCGGTCTGGACGAGAACGAGCGCAAGAATCACATGGCCGACCTGATCGGTCGCAAGATTTCCGTCAAAGTGATTGAGGTCAACCGCAAGCGCCGCCGCCTGGTCCTGAGCCAGCGCGAAGCGCAGAGCGGCCGCCGCGCCCAGCGCAAGGAAGCCCTCCTGGAAGAACTCAAGGAAGGCGAAGTGCGTAAGGGTATCGTCAGCGGCCTGCGCGACTTCGGCGCGTTCGTCGATCTCGGCGGGGCTGACGGTCTGATCCACATCTCCGAACTGGCCTGGCACCGCGTGCGTCATCCGCGCGAACTGCTCAACGTCGGCGATGAGGTCGAGGTGTATGTGCTCCGTCTGGACGCCGAAGGCAAGCGGATTGGCCTGAGCCTCAAGCGCCTGCAGCCCAACCCCTGGGCGCTGGTCGATGAGATGTACCATGTCGGTCAGCTGGTCGAGGGCGAGGTCTCCCGGGTTACCCAGTTCGGCGCGTTTGTCAGCCTGGAACCGGGCATCGAGGCCCTGCTGCACACCAGCCAGATGGCCGATCCTGCCCCGGCAGACCCGACTGAACTGGTGCGGGAAGGCGACAAGCTGCTCATGCGCGTCATCAGCATTGAAAGCCATCGCCAGCGCCTGGGCCTGAGCCTCAAGGAAGTCACCGAGGAAGAAAAGGCCGAATGGCGCGCCCGGCGTGAAGCTCAGGGCAGCAACGGCGAAGTTGCTGAAAGCGCCGCCAACAAGACGACCGAAGCTGTTGAAGAAGCTGAAGCCGCCGAGGCCTAAAGCGGTCTGTAAACTGACTCTGGCATGGTAATTACCTGTACGGTATAATCCATGCTAACACATCACAGGTTACGTCAGATCGAAGACTAAGGGAGGTTGGTTGGTTTGCCTTCAGTAACGCTGCGCCCTAACGAATCACAGGAACAACTGCTGAAGCGATTCCGCAAGAGCGTCGCCAAGAGCGGTGTGTTGAGCACCGTCCGCCGCAAGCGGTGGCACGTCTCCAAGAGTGAACTGCGCCGTATCCAGAAGAAGAAGGCGATCCGCCGCTCACGCCGCCGTCAACGGAAGGCCCTGGGCAAAGTGGGCCATGGGTAGACTGGCGTCCATAGTGACCTATGCCTAAGAGCGAAGAGAAGATCGAGGTCGAGGGCCGCGTGGTTGAAGCCCTGCCCAACACCCAGTTCACCGTTGAACTGGACAACGGGCACCAGGTGCTGGCCTATCTTTCCGGCAAGATGCGCAAGTACTACATCCGCATCCTGCTCGGCGACCGGGTGCGCCTGGAACTCAGCCCCTACGACCCCACGCGTGGACGGATCGTCTACCGCTATAAGAAACAGCGTCCTGGCTCCCGGCTGGAAGAAGACGAAGATTAAGCCGGTCGGGCATCGTTCACTGCTGTCCACAGGCCCGCATGGTCATGTCATGCGGGCCTGTTTGATCTGGTACCGGTTCAATAGCGCGCCGCACTTCCACCCGGATCAGGGCGCATATACCCGGAAGGTGTAGCGCAATGTATCGCCATCGTAGCCATCGATGCGCAGCGCGCCGCGGTATCCTTCCGGCGCGGTGATCAGCCCGACCACTGTTCCGGCCGGCAGGTTGACGCGTGGCACACTCCCCCCGGCTACACCCAGCAAGAGGTCGTAATACAGCCCGCCCCAGGTCATGCCCGGCAGCAGTGTCACCTGCGCGCCGTTCAGGGCGCTGAGCGCCGCGCCGTCCCAGCGCAGGATGCTCGTCCCGCTGCCCATCATGTCATGTTCCTGCCCCGGCGCGAGCACCGCTGTGCCCGCCCGCAGTACAGCGCGATCCAGCGTGTAGGTCACCGGGTAAAGGTTGTTGGCTTCGCCCACCGGCCCCTCGTTAACCAGGTTGTTGAGGTCAGTGACCAGTTGCACGGTATACGTCCCGGAGCCATTGACCGTCGGCGTCAGGAATACTTCGATCGATTGGCCGGGAGCCAGGGGCAGGATCGGCGCCGAGGTATACACCTCACCGGGCTGGAAAGACGCCGCCAGCGCCGTTTCGACCGAATTCACGACCCCCTGGTTGCGGACGACGGCCCTGACCAGGAACTGCTGCCCGGAGATAGGACGCACCGGCTCGATGCTGGCCGAGATCACGATCAGATCAGCCAGCGGAGCAGGCGATGGCGTGGGCGTGATGACCGGCGTAGGCGACGGCGGCGGCACAATGATCGGTAGCAGGTTACGGTCGCCGCGCAGGTCTACCAGGTAGGCCGCCACCCAGCCCGTTGCCCCCCGGAACGGCACCACCAGCCACGTGAAATCGGCGTTAGCCCCAACCGGGAAGATGGTCTCCCCGCCCTGAAGCTGGCCGATAACCTCATAATTCAGACCGGGGCCAGTCCGCACGTTGAGGCGTTGGCTCTGCACGATCCCGTACACCCCTTCCGGCGTGGCCGTAGGCGATGGCGTCGGCGAGACAGTCGGCGTGGCAGCGACAGGCGTCTGCAGCGATACCGTATCCTCGCCAGGGTTGGGAACCAGCTGGTTATTGACCACCAGGCTGAGCACCTGTGGTATAGCGTAGGCATTCAGCTCGAACACCGCGGCGGCGTTGATCGTCTCGCCGATGACGAAGCGCCCCGGAGTGAACGTACCCTGCACCCCCACCCGGCTCTCCAGACCCTGCAACCCCTGGCGCACCTGTTCAGGCGCCGGGCCAGCCGCCTCAATACCTGCCGCCAGCAGGTAAACAGCGTCATAGAAAGCTGCGCTCAGGCCATCCGGTACTGCACCGAAGGTAGTCACATAGCGACGCAGAAAGCGGTCGCTGGGCGCGGAACGCACACCCGGCGTCCAGTTGGTCACGCCAACCACTGAACCCAGCCGCGGCCCAAGCGCGCTGCGGATCGCTTCCTGAAAGGGTAACTGATCAGCGTCACGGTAGAAGTATGTCCCTTCCCAGCCTGCGCCGCGCAGGGCAACAAGCAGATCGGCTGCCGCTTCCACTCCGCCCCACACCGCCACCACCTCCGGATTCAAACTGCGCAGGTTGGCCAGCAGGCTATCCAGCGCCTCCGGGTCATTCCATTGCAGCGTTGAGCGCGGCACGATGTTGCGGCTGCCCAGCGCCGCCGTGAACGTGGCGACGCTCTCAGCGGTGCCTTCCCCGGCCTGGATGATCACCACATTCTGGGCGCGCAGCCGTTCCAGCAGAAAGGTCGCCGCTGCCTGGGCGTAAACCTGCTCCGGCGCACGGGAGCGGAAGATGAAATCGGCGGTATCGGCGATGGTGATCGAATCGCCCGTTGCCGCCGTCAGCACAGGCCGGGCCAGCGCCCGCAGGTCGTTGAACACAGCCAGCGTCACCGCGGTATCATCCGGCCCCAGGATGGCCAGCACGTCGCGTTCGGCCAGCGCCTGCAGGCCGGAGCGCACCTCGTCTGCGGTAGTCACCGGCACCGAGAGCAACTCGAAAGCGTAAACCCGGCCATCCGGGCCAAGCAGCCCCCCTGCCCCGTTGATCTCGGCGATAGCCATCTGCGCCCCCCGCCCTGCCGGGCTATCCGCCGAACCGAGCAGGCCCAGCCGCAGAATCGTCGGCCCCTGAGCCGCCGCCAGCATGCTCAGCGCCAGCATCGCTACCATGACCACCACCAGGCGCACCATCATCGACCGCATCATGCCACGCTCCTCCCGACCCTGAACCAGTCCCATACCACAGAGAGGTTTGATGGTATACTTATATCATTGTAACACAGCCCGGTGATATGGATAGCTGACCGCCATCCACCCACCGGGCAACATATTACTGACGGAAAGCTGATGACTGCCCATTCCCTGTTGCCATCTAATTCTGAGATCACCACTGCGCTGGAGCAGCGGGCGTGCGCCTGGGCGCGGGAACGACTCTCAGACGAGCGATTCGCCCATACCACCGGCGTGGTCGCATGTGTCACCCGCCTGGCCCCCCTGCACGGCCTGACGGAGCAGTTACCCGCGCTGCGGCTGGCCGGCTGGATTCATGACGCGGCTAAAGAGAACGATGGCCATGACCTGCTGGCTGAAGCGCAGCGGCTGGGCTGCCGGGTCCGACCTGTTGAACGGCAGAACCCGGGGCTGCTCCACGGGGCGATAGCCCTCCGCCAGGCCGAGATAGCACTGGGTTTTCACGACCCGGTGACGGCCAGCGCCGTGCTTTATCACACCACCGGCCACCCGGCAATGACCCGCGCCGACAAATTGTTCTACCTGGCCGATCTGGTTGAGCCATCGCGGACTGCCGAGTGGATCGTCCGGTTGCGTCCGCTGGTCGAACGTGATCTGGATGAGGCGCTGCTTTTTGCCCTGGTGCACCAGCTCCGCCGATTGCTCCGGAAGGGAGAGGCGATCGATCCACGCGCGGTGGCGCTGTACAACCGCCTGCTGGCGGCTGGCGTGCCGCCGCCGCTCCAGGCGGAGGAATAGCCGCCGCGCCCATGCCCCGTTCCCGGCGCTGTGTTATCATTGTCCCGGACACGCTCTGGTTCTGGCCCCTTATGGAGGACACCCGTGAAGCGGATTGGCATCCTCACCAGCGGCGGCGATTCCCCCGGTATGAACCCCTTCATCCGGGCCGCAGTGCGCCGCGGGCTGGGCTATGGCATGGAAGTCGTGGGCATCATCGCCGGGTATCAGGGTCTGTGCGATAGCAATGTGCGGGAGATGACCCTCCGCTCGGTCGGTGGCATCCTGGACCGCGCCGGGACGATTCTGGAAACCGCCCGCAGCGATGAATTCATGACCCGGGAAGGCCACCGCAAAGCGCTGCGCACGCTTAACGAACAGGGGATCGAAGGGCTGGTCGTGCTCGGCGGTGACGGTTCCATGCGCGGAGCCATGGCCCTTCACGAGTCCGGTATCAGGGTAGTCGGCGCGCCCGGCACCATCGACAATGACCTGTACGGCACGGAGATCACGATCGGCGTGGACACAGCCCTCAATACCGTGATCGACTGCATCGACATGATCCGCGCCACCGCCTCCTCGCACCGGCGGGCCTTCCTGATCGAAGTGATGGGCCATCACTGCGGCTATCTGGCGCTGATGGCCGGCATCGCCGCCGGCGCGGAGATGATCTGCATCCCGGAAAAGCCCTTCGAACTGGAGGATGTCGCTGCCGTCCTCGATCACGCCTATATCCGCGGCAAGGCGCACTGCATCGTGGTGGTGGCGGAAGGGGCGCAATATAACGTGCAAACCATCGAGAAGTACCTGCAGGAACGCCAGCAGGAACTGGGTTTTGACGTGCGCTCCTCCATCCTGGGCTACATTCAGCGCGGCGGCAAGCCCACCGCCTACGAGCGCATCCTGGCCACACGCCTGGGCGCCGCCGCGGTAGACTGCCTGGCCAGCGGCACGCACGGCGTGATGGTTGGCGTTTCCGGGCACCAGGTCATCACCACCCCGCTGGCAGAAGTGATCAGCCGTCGCCAGGAGCTTGACCTTTCCCTGCATGATCTGGCCCGCACCCTGGAGGATCCGCAGACCAGGTGAGTCAGCTGGCTTTTCTCGTTGGTCTTTGCCTGATCCCCGGCATTGGCGGTGTCACCCTGCGCAACCTGCTCGATCGCTTTGGCGATGTCGAGGCCGTCTATGCGGCCAGCCCGGCAGCCCTGCGGAGCGTGCCGGGCATTGGGCCGCGTCTGGCCGCGGCGATCAAAGCTGTGGATGTACAACAGGTCGCTGCGGCGATCACAGCCTGGGAGCAGGCTGGCTTCACCCTGTTGACCGCTTCGCACCATTGCTATCCGGCGCTCCTGCGTAACCTGCGCGACGCGCCGCCGCTGTTATTCTGCCGGGGCGCTTTACAGCCATCCGACGATCTGGCGGTCGGTATCGTGGGCACCCGCCAACCCTCGCCCGCAGCGCGCGCCTATGCGACAGTCCTGGCTGAAGGGCTGGCTGCCCGTGGCTGGACGATCGTCAGCGGCCTGGCCTGGGGGATCGATCTGGCGGCGCACACAGGGGCGTTGCAGGGGGGCGGGCGCACGATCGCCGTTCTCGGCTCTGGCCTGAACCAGATTCCGCCAGCCAAGCACACACTGGCAGCCCGCATCGCCGCCAGCGGCGCCCTGCTCAGTGAATGGCATCCAGATACACCAGCCAGCCCGCCAGCGCTGGTCGCCCGCAATCGTATCATTTCCGGGATGAGCCGGGCCGTGATTGTGGTGGAAGCGGGGGAGCAGAGCGGCAGTCTGTATACTGCCCGCTTCGCTTACAAGCAGGGGCGTCCTATCCTGGCGGTAGACAACGGAAGCGCTGGCAACACGGCGCTGCTGGCGAATGGCGCGGCTGTGCTGGCGCCAGATGACGTTGATTGGGATGCGCTTGACCGGCGGCTGCGGGCTTTGCCCCGCTGATTGTCCCCGCTATAGCCCGTTGTCGATTTCATCCCAGCTGCCCATCGCATAGATCCACAGCCGCCCCTCGTCGCAGCGCGGGCAGTCGATCCAGGCAGAGCCATCCTCGAAGTGCTCGCCAGCGTCGCCGCCGAGATGGTCGTAGATCGCCAAGTCGCGGCTGCCGCAAACGGTACAGACGGCGGTTTCCACACCGTCCAGCGCTCCGGCATCCTCTTCCAGCGCCTGGCGATGCAGCCAGAGCAGCCGTCGCGCCACCGGATCGCCCTGCTCCACCCGCCCTTCCAGCACCGTGATGTCGCGCTGCGCAGCTTCCAGCACCTGCGGCAGATCGTAGGCGGGCGTTTCGATCAGCACAGAGACGACCTGGCGGCAGCTGTGGCAGATCGCCAGCACGTAGCGAAAGTAGATGAACAGGCGGCTGCGGTTGCTGCCACCGTAATGGAGTTCGCCTTCGATGTAATAGTTGCACACCGGGCAAGGCGCAACCTGAAGCAACTTACCCACGAATCATCCTGACTGGTGAAGGCGCGCCTGCCTGCCCGGCGGGGCGGGAGATCACGCTTTTTTCACACGCTTGATCAACTGGACGAATTCCTCGAATTCCTCGGCAAACAGGTGAATAGTCACCAGACCTAACTCGACATGGTAAACCAGTTCGCCATCCGGTTCCTCGGAAACCCACACCTGGTAATGCTCGGTCTCGGCAATCACTTCGGTGGGAATATCAGATGGATCGGTCATCGCACTCCTCCGGCGCGGTCACGCGCCCGTCTGTGTCCGGATCATCGCGTGTTCGGTCAGGGAAAGCTCGCGGGCGAAGAGTAGCACCTGCTCATCCCAGCGTTGCTGGTAGCCAGCCGCCTTCAGCCGGGTTAGCAATCCCGCGTCATCCAGGACCTTCCACGATACGCGCTCAAATCCCTGCCGCGCCGCCAGCCCGCGCAGCGCCATCGCCAGGGCCGCGAACTCATCCGGCAGGGCGTCGGCATAGCCCACATACAGCCGCGCGGCTTCCTCTTCACCGGTGGACCCACGTGGCGCATTGAGGATCGCCAGCCCGGCCAGCCCCGGTATATCGCCGGGGCGCACCCAGCCGTAGACCTGCCCGGCGGCCAACCGCTCGCGCAGCCGGTCAGGGGTTAGCGGCAGAAAGCGCCAGCTATCCTCCAGCGTGCGCTGCGCCGCCTCAAAGTATGGCAGCTTGATCAACCGCGCCCAGGCCCGGTCGATGTCGCCAGACTCCAGGCGCACCAGCCGATCGGTCGGGATGGCAGGATCGGCTTCCGCCCCATACGCGACAAACGCCGCCACCCGCTGAAAGGCCGTTTCCGCGGCCATCCGGATAACTGCCTTGTTGCTCGATGCCGTGCTGAAACGCAACGTACCGGGAGCGTAACGGCGGCTATAATTGACCATATAGTGGTGCATGATCCGCCCCAGGCCCATCCCCTGAAAGGCCGGGTCCACCCGCAACCCTTCCAGCCACCATTGATCGCCGCCCATGTGCGTCAGTTTGGCCACCGCTACTACCCGCTCGCCGATCACCCCGGCGCAGAACAGGCCGCTGACATCCGCCAGCCACGCATCCAGCACAAAGGGCAGATAGTCTTCGCCATCCCAGATCTGGGCCGCGATCGCTTCGATGGCCGCTCGATCGGCGGCAGTTACCGGGCGGATGTGAAAATCGGCGCGGCTAAATTGAACTCCTGCTTTGTTCACCGCTGTTGTCACACGGGTTCCTCCTGCTGGCCGATCCGGACATCGTCAATCGTCTGGAGTCCGGCAAGCGGGCCAGGCTCAGGCTGCATCAGCTTCAGATACAGGTAGCCCCCCAGCAGTCGCAACGAAGCAACCACCGGCGCCGCCAGGATGACTCCCAGCGCCCCCGCCAGCGTCGCCCCGCCAATCACCGCCACAATCACGATAAACGGATGCAGATCCAGGCTGTTGCCCATGATGCGCGGCACCAGGAAGATCGCTTCCAGGTTCTGCAGCCCCGTCCACACCACGATCACTACCAGCATGAAGAAGACCCCCTCCAGGCCGGGAATGGTCTGGCTGGGGAAGAACAGCGCGAATAACGCTGCCGGGATCAGGGCCAGCGCCGGGCCAAGATTGGGGATGAATTCCAGCACACCGCTCAACAGGCCCAGCACCACCGGGTTGCGCAGGCCCAGGATGGTCGCCGCCATAAAGACCACCACGCCCATCGTCAGGCACAGTAACAACTGACCGCGCAGGTATGCATTCCAGATCTGGCCCAGCCGATGGAGAAGATACTGCACATCGTCGCGATACGGCGCCGGAACAATCCGCAGGATTTCCTCAATAAAGCGCGGGCCGTCGCGCATCAGATAGAAGACCATCGTCAACACGAAGATCGCGCTGATAATGCCGCTCAGCGCCGTGCCGACCGCCCCCAGGACAGGCGTCGCCAGCGGCCCCAGCAACGAGCGCATGAATGTCGCCAGGTCGCGCTCCGCCAGGGTAAAAGCGCGTTCGACATCCACAGACCCGCCGAAGATTTCCTGCAACCGGATGGTCTGGCCGCCAATCGTGATGGACATAGCCAGCAGATCGTTCACCAGCCTCTCGATCTGGTTATACAGCGCCGGCAGCACATCTCCGAACTGGCGCAACTGCGCCCCGATAGCCGGGACAATGATCAGCAGCACAATCACAATGGCCAGGATGGCTGTCACAAAACCCAGCACCGTGCCGATCATGCGCCGCGCCCGGCGGTTGCCAAACGGCAGCCAGCGCTCAGCCAGGCCGACAATCGGGCTGAGCAGGTAGGCCAGCACCAGCGCGATAATGATCGGCGGCCACATATCCCCCAGCCGCCAGGCAAAGACGCCCACCACCAGCAGGGCAATCAGGGCGACGGTGCGCCTTGTGCGTGGCGACCAGGCAGGCGAGGTGATGAACTGCGCGTCCATTCAGATGACTTTCACAACTGGCAATTGCTGACCAGCGTCCAGCACACCCGACAATTGTACGCGATGGAAAGAGGGGTAGCAATCACCAAAGGCACTTCCGCCGGTCTTCTTATGTCATGAACACGTGCGCTGCAGTCCAACCGGTTGCGTATTCCCGCGCCACAGAAGACCGGCACGGCCACAAAGCAAACGATCCCGGCCAGGGCCAGGATCGCTCGCTTTGCATGAGAGGGGTTGCAGGCTAGCTGCGTCCGCCGCGCCGATCGCGATCGCCGCCGGGACGCCGACCACGGTCACCACCGCGGTCGCCGCCACGGTCACCGCCGGGCCGCCGACCACGATCACCACCGCTGCTGCGCGCCCGACCACCTTTGTCGCGGGCCTGCGCTTCCTCAGCGGTCCAGCCCTCCAGCACAGCCTGGCGGCTCAGCCGAACCTTGCCGCTGGCGTCGATATCGGTCACCATGACCATGATCTCGTCGCCCAGCCGCACCTCATCTTCGATGCGCTCGACGCGGTAGTCGGCGATCTGGCTGATGTGCACCATGCCCTCACGACCGGGCATGAATTCCACAAACGCGCCGTAAGGCTCGATACGCACAACCTTGCCGGTATAGATGCGACCGATCTCCGGCTCCTCCACCAGGCCCAGGATCATCTCCAGCGCCATATCAGCCGCCGGGCCGTCCGCCGCCGCAATGTACACCGTACCATCATTCTCGATGTCAATCTTGACGCCAGTCTTGTCCTGAATGCCGCGGACGACCTTGCCGCCCGGCCCGATCACCGCGCCGATCTTCTCCGGATCGATCTGGATGGTAGTGATGCGCGGCGCATACGGGCTTAGCTCCGGACGCGGCGCCGGGATTTCCTGCAGCATGACATCCAGGATTTGCAGCCGGGCGTCACGCGCCTGGGCCAGCGCCCGCCGCATGACATCAGTCGGGATGCCCTTGATCTTGATGTCCATCTGCAGCGCGGTGATCCCCTTGGCTGTCCCGGCCACCTTGAAGTCCATGTCGCCGAGGTGATCTTCCATGCCCTGAATATCGGTCAGGACGGCATAACGCTGGCCGTCGGAGATCAGACCCATCGCAATGCCAGCGACCGGGCGTACCAGCGGTACGCCGGCGTCCATCAACGCCAGAGTGCTGCCGCAGACGCTGGCCATGCTGGTGCTGCCATTGGAGCTCATCACCTCGCTGACCACGCGCAGCGTATACGGGAATTCGTCTTCCGGTGGGATCATGGGCCGCAGGGCCGCTTCCGCCAGCGCACCGTGCCCGATCTCGCGGCGCTTGGGGCCGCGCAAGAACCAGGTCTCGCCGGTTGAGAACGGCGGGAAGTTGTAGTGATGCATGTAGCGCTTGGTGTCCTCAGGATTGAGGTTGTCCAGTTCCTGGGCGTCGCGGGGCGTCCCCAGCGTAGCCACGCTCAAGACCTGAGTCTGCCCGCGCCGGAACAGGCCGGAACCGTGCACGCGCGGGATCACGCCCGTCTCCACCGCCAGCGGGCGGATGGTGGTGTAGTCGCGGCCATCAGGCCGGATGCCGTCTTCCAGAATGCGACGGCGCACCTCTTCCTTGAGCGCTTCCTGCAGAAAGCCACGGATAGCGACGAAGTCCGGCGGATTGCCTTCCGTAGCCTGCGCCTCGTACTCCGCCAGGATCGCCTCACGCAGGGCATCGATGGCCGCATTGCGAGCGTCACGGTCGAGCACCTCGGCCACGATGCGCTTGATTTCCGGCATCGCGCGGGCAAAGACAGCGTCCCGCAGAGCCGTATCCACCGGCACCGGAGTGATCACCGCTTTGGGTTTGCCCAGCTTGGCCGCCATCTCCCGCTGCACGGCGATGATGCCCTGGATGGCCTGATGCCCGAACTCCAGCGCGCGGAGCATCGTCTCTTCGTCAACCTCGTTAGCCGAAGCTTCCACCATGTTGATCGAATCGGCGGTGCCGGCCACGCGCAGGTCAAGCACACTGTTTTCCATCTCGGAGATGGTGGCGTTGCCGACAAACTGGCCGTCAATCAGACCAACGCGGCAGGCGCCTACCGGCCCATCAAAGGGGATATCGGAGATCATCAGCGCTGCGCTGGCGCCAATGATGCTCAGCATATCGGAGTGATTCTCCTGGTCGTGGCTGAGCGCAGTCACGATCACCTGCACCTCGTTGAAGAGATCTTTGGGGAAGAGCGGCCGCAGGGGCCGATCAGTCACCCGCGAGATCAGGATGGCCGTCTCACTGGGCCGACCCTCCCGGCGGAAGAAGCTGCCCGGAATGCGCCCGGCGGCGTACATGCGCTCTTCGTAGTCCACGCTCAGCGGGAAGAAATCGACGCCCTCGCGCGGCTCCTTGCTCATCGTTGCCGTCGCCAGCACCATGGTGTCGCCCATGCGGACAGTCACGGCGCCGCCAGCCTGCTCCGCAAAGCGACCGGTTTCGATGATCACTTCCTTGGAGCCGACCATCGCGGAGAATCGATGAATCTCACCCATGTTTCCAATCATATGTTTTCCTCCATAGCAGCAAGTGCCCGGAGGTCAGGGACTGGAGCATAAAGCCAACGCGCGCACTGGGTTTGGCTTCACGCTCCAATTCCTGTCACCCCGGGCACTGCAGACCGATACAGGCGGTTAAGGCCCCGCCCTGGCCAAGATCACCAAGCATTCGCCAGGCAGTATAACAGGGGCAGTCAGGCGACCGCCCCCAGTACCCTCTCTGCCGTTAGCGCCGCAGCCCCAGCCGCTGGATCAGCTCCTGGTAAGCCTCGGGATTGGTGCGGCTCAGGTACTTGAGATGGCGGCGACGAAGACCCACCATCTTCAGCAGACCGCGCCGCGAATGTTCGTCGTGCGTGTGCACCTTCAGATGTTCCGTGAGCTGGCGGATTTGCTCCGTCAGCACAGCAATCTGCACCTGCGGCGAACCGGTGTCGGTCTCATGCAGGGCAAATTCACGGATGATGGCTTCTTTTTCAGCTGGTGTTAGGCTCATTGCTGGTTGTCGTCCCCTGTGTCTCTGTCACCAGGTCCGCCGGACGCAGGCGGGCCGGTCCAGGTATGCGATTTGCACCCCGCGGTGCACCGGGAGCGATTATAACAGAATCACTCGCAGTTACAAGACCGGTTTACCAGTCCATCGGCTGGCACCTAAGTTGACAGACAGAGGCCCAATCGCCGCTCCATTGCGGCAATGACCGGTTCCAGCCACACGCGCTCAAAGCGCTCCGCATACACCGCGTACGTTTCTGGCTCCAGGGTCGCCAGACGGCGCAGCCAGTAGCTCAGGAAATGCCACAGCAGCGCGTGATCCTGCAGCAACGCGAAACGCTCATCATCCCAGGCCGGGGCCACGCGTCGGGCCATCTCCTGGCGGTACAACGCCACCAGTTCCTCCACCGGCAGGGGTGGCTGCAGAACCATGGCAACTGTCAGGCAGAAGTGCTGCAGGTCCAGGATGGCCGGGCCAATGGCCGCCCGTTGCCAGTCAAACACGATCTGGCGGCCCTCAACCGGCTGAGCAATATTGCCCGGCCAGTAGTCACCATGCAGCAATGTCACCGGTTCTGCCCGCAGCGGCGCGGCGATCTCATCTGCCTGCTGTACCAGTGCACCGAATGCCTGGAAGTTGCGCGGAGTCACCAGGGCCGACAGGCGCTCCTCCTGGATGAGCGTCTGTACAGCTTCCGCCGCAGCCATGACTGTCGCCTGATAGTCGGCTTCCAGCGGGCGCCCCAGCCAGGGGAAGATGGCCAGGTCTTCCCCTAGCCCCCAGAAGCGGTCGTGCATGGCCGCCAGATTGATGATCGCCTGCGCGTAGTCTTCGCGGGTCCACGCCTCCGGCCCGCGCAGACCGGCCAGCGCTTCCACCACGATCCACCCCCGCGCCGGATCGCCGGCGACCAGGCCGGGAACCAGCAACGGTAGATGCGGGGCCAGCCGCTGATAGACGCCGTATTCGCGCCAGCCAACCGTGGAGAGCACCCGCCCGCCCTCGCTGACCGGCGCTTCCTTGAGCACCAGCGCCAGCCGCCGTTGTACGCCATCGATCTCCACGCCAACCGACAACCCGCGCACCGAGGTGAGCGTATCTGGAATGCCGCCGGGACGCAGATCGGGTAGCGCCAGCGGCTGGATATCCAGCAGGCGCAGGCGCGGAGCAACCAGGTAACGACGCAGACCGGCCATCAGCGTCGGTCGGCTGAACGGCCAGTCCTGCCGGGGAGCTTGCTGGATGGAATCAGAGGTAGGCTGCGGGTCAACCACCGATCAATCCCAGGAGCGATCGTAGTTGCGGGCAAGCTTGGCCAGGATGGCTTCCTGCAGGTCGATCTCCGTCAGGCTGGCCAGCTGCAACAGGTACAGGGCAACATCGGCCAGTTCACCCGCCAGCGCCGCCCGGTCGCTGACCTGATCATCCCACTGGAAATGCTCCAGCACTTCAGCGGCCTCGATCACCAGCGAGGTAGCGATATTACGCGGCGACTGCGGGCGGCGCGACTCCGGGGCGTACCACCCCTTGGCGGCCACAAAGGCATGCATAGCCTGCGTCAGTTCGGCCAGGGTCATCGATGGACCGGCGGGATCAGATGGCATTCGGGTTACGCCCTCGCAGGGTCTGGGCCAGGGTACGAATGATGATCTTGATGTCCAGCCAGAGCGACCAGTTTTCCACATACCACAGATCGTACTTGGTGCGCTCTTCAACCGATGTGTCGCCGCGCAGGCCGTTGACCTGCGCCCAGCCGGTCATCCCCGCTTTCATGCGGTGGCGCTCCATGTAGCGGGGGATGTACTGGCGGAATTGCTGGACATACGCTTCCTGCTCCGGGCGCGGGCCAACCAGGCTCATCTGCCCCAGCAGGACGTTGATCAGTTGCGGCAGCTCATCCAGGTTGGAGCGGCGCAGCACGCGCCCGATCGGTGTGATACGCGGATCGTTCTCCACCGTCCAACCCGGCCCGTCCTTTTCCGCGTCCGGGCGCATCGTGCGGTACTTGATGACCGGGAAGGTCTTCCCGTCCAGGCCCATCCGGTACTGGTGAAAGAACACCGGCCCCGGCGAAGTCCATTTGACGATCAGGCCGATGGCGATCATCAGCGGCGAGAGGAACACCAGCCCCAGCGACGCGCCCAGGATGTCCAGCGCCCGCTTGAGGCTCAGGTTCCAGCCGCGCAGGGCGACATC
>JAIOAT010000038.1 GCA_019873685.1 Chloroflexota bacterium | reverse complement strand
TTCCGCCAGCATCTCGGCGCGCCGCTGTTGCTGATGCCGTTCGGCTTCAAGGGCGGCGGGGCGCACGGCCCCAACGAATATGTGCCGCTGCACATGTTCCACCGTGGGATCGCCACGGCCATCCAGTTCGCCTATGAGTACGCCGGGCTGACCGGCCTGAGCCGCATTTTTGAGGGGCGGCGCTAGGGCGCAGGCGGGGCAATTTTAAGGTTTTGCCGCTGGACAAAACAGAACATTCGTGCTATTCTGGCGTCAGAACATACGTTCGCGGATGGCCCACAAGGAGCAGCACGGATGACCGCCATTGACCTTTCCCACCCCCACTGGCTGGCAACCGCATGGCGCTGGCTGGGGCGGCTGATCCTCCCCGCGGGACGGGCGCCAGCAACAGAGTCAACACCGCCTGCGCTCCCGGCGGCGGAGGCAAGCCTGGCCCTGGGCGTGGGCCGCCGCTTCCCCATCGCGCCGGAGCGCGCGCCCCTGTTTTACCGCGCTGCGGATGAGTCCTGGTGACTCTTCTGGCGCGGCCCCCATCGTGGCGGGCGGGCTGACGCGGCTGGTGGTTTAGCGGTAGCTGGTGGTTCCGCCGAAGCGGCCCGCCCGCCTGACGGCGCGGCAGCGTCCCCGACATAGCCAGAGACATCACATCGGGCCTGGCTTCATCTTCCGGGGCGGCGCTGCTGCGCTTCTGAGCCGCTTGTCCCGGTCTCCGGGTCTCCTGGCCTTCTGCTTTGCTGACTTCCTGCCTCTTTTCTTTGCCGCTGCCTGCCGGTACACTTGCCGCCGTTCCGCTAATCCGCCTATCTTCCCCGGGAGAGCGTCCGGCTGTGTTTGTCGCCTATCTGGGCCATCTGGCCGCGCTGGGTACTTCTGTCGCCTGGAGCTTCACCTCTGTCCTGTTCACGCTGGCGGGCCGGCGGGTGGGATCGCCGGTGGTCAACCGCACCCGCCTGCTGCTGGCGATCCTGCTGGTGGCCGTCACCCATCGCCTGACCCTGGGCAGCTTCCTGCCGCTGGACGCGGAGCCTTTCCGCTGGGGCTGGCTGGCGCTTTCCGGCCTGATCGGTTTCGTGCTGGGGGATACCTTTCTTTTTCAGGCGTTTGTGCTGATCGGCCCGCGCCTGTCGATGTTGCTGATGGCGCTCTCGCCGGTGTTTTCCACACTGCTGGCCTGGGTGTTGCTGGGCGAAACGCTGACGGCGCTGGAACTGCTGGGTATCGCGCTGACGCTTGGCGGGGTGATGCTGGTTGTCGCCGACCGGCAGAACGGCGACTCGCGGGCGCTGACGGTGGAGTCGCCGCGCCAGTACATCGTGGGTGTGCTGTACGGGCTGGGCGGCGCACTGGGCCAGGCGCTGGGCCTGTACGCCTCGCGGATGGGGCTGGTGGGGGACTTCCCGGCGCTTTCCGGCAACCTGATCCGGCTGCTCACCGCCGCGCTGGTGATGTGGCTGCTGGCGGCGGCGCGCGGGCAGGTACGCGCCAGCGTTCAGGCCTGGCGGGCGCGCCCGGATGCACTCAAGTTCGTCATCGGGGGAGCTATCTTCGGGCCGTTCATCGGGGTGTGGCTGTCGCTGCTGGCCGTCCAGCACGCGCCGATGGGCATCGCCTCCACGCTGATGAGCCTGGCCCCGGTGCTGCTGATCCCGACCAGCCGCGCCCTGTTCGGCGACCGGATCACCGCGCGGGCCATCCTGGGGACGGCGGTCGCCTTTGCGGGGACGGCCCTGCTATTCCTGTGAGCCGATTCGTGCCGGGCACAGCCGGGGGACGGTGACCGGTTTCTTCCGTGTGCAGGCGGATTGCACGCCGGCAGGCAGCGGGTTATCGTTATACCCAGGTCAGCGGAACGCGCACAGCACAGAGATAAGGATGCCTGCCATGCCGGGAACTGAGGAGTACCAGACCAGCCCCTACATCGCCGAACTCTACGACTATGTCGTGCCCTACCGCACCCGCGCTGATGTGAGCTTCTTTGTGGAGCTGGCCCAGCAGACGCGCGGCCCGGTGCTGGAAGTCGGTTGCGGGACGGGACGCGTGCTGATCCCAACCGCCCGCGCTGGCGTGACCATCACCGGCCTGGATGTCTCCCGGCCCATGCTGGATGTCTGCCGCACCCGCCTGGCCAACGAAGCCGCTGACGTGCAGGCGCGGGTCACGCTGGTGCAGTATGACATGCGCGACTTTGACCTGGGCCAGCAGTTCAGCCTGGTCACCACACCGTTTCGCTCCTTCCAGCATATGATCACCGTCGAAGATCAGCTGGTCAGCCTGGCCTGTATGCGCCGTCACCTGGTCGATGGCGGGCAACTGGTGCTGGATCTGTTCAATCCCTCGCTGGCTTACCTGGTTGATGAAAGCCGGCTGGGCGAATTTGGCGAAGAGCCGGCGTTTACCATGCCGGACGGGCGCCGCGTCGTCCGGCGGGCGCGCATCCTCTCCCGCGATCTCCTGCGCCAGGTGCAGGATGTCGAGATGATCTACGATGTCACCTACCCGGACGGCCACACCGAGCGCCACCTGGATCACTTCCCGATGCGCTATCTGTTCCGCTACGAGGCGGAGCATCTGCTGGTGCGGGCCGGCTTCACTGTGGAGGCCGTCTACGCGGACTACGACCGCAGCCCGTACGGCTCCAAGTATCCCGGCGAGCTGATCTTCCTGGCGCGGAAACGCTGAGGCAGCGGGCGCGCCGCCCGCTGTGGCGAGTTGCGCTGTGCGGTGGCTGGGGTATCCTTGGATGGCGGCGGTGGCACTCGGCGAATACCAGCCGCCAGGGCAGGCAATGAGTATGAGCGCAAACTCCGGGATGGGACGGCAAACACGGGTTGCCCGCAGCCTGGTCGATCGGGTTCTGGGCGGGGTGTGCGGTGGGCTGAGCGCGTACCTGGGGATCAATCCCTGGTGGGCGCGCGCCCTGACCGTGATCCTGACTGTGCTGACCGGCGGCGTGGCGGCGTTGCTCTACCTGATCCTGTGGTGGACTTTGTCGCCCGACCTGACCCCCGGCGAATCAGCGCCGGGCCGCGACCTGGGGCGGTTGCTGCTGGTTGGCCTGCTGATCGCCCTGGGCGGCGCGGTAGCGCTGGCGCGCGGCTGGGCCTGCTCAGCGGCCCGCAGGGTGCCGATCTCTTCTGGCCGGGCGTGATTGTGGTCGTGGGGCTGACCCTGCTCTGGCGCGAGTGGCGGTCTTAGGCCGCTGCCTTACGGGAGTGAGCGAGACGTGCAGAAAACGACAGCCCGCAACAGGCGCTTCTTCTGGCCGCTGCTGGTGATTGCGCTGGGCGCGGTGGCCCTGGTCCAGGCGCTGGCCGTCTTCCCGCCGACGGTAGCCGATCTGATCAACCGGGCCTGGCCGATCGTGCTGGTGATCGTCGGCCTGACGCTGCTGCTGGGGCAGGCCGGGCCGCTGGGGCGCTTCGCCCCGCTGATCGCTATGGTGGTCAGCGCGATTGTGCTGGGGGTGACGGTGGTGGTTGCCTATTCCACCCGCGCCGCTACCGAACGCACCGATAACGTCGTCCGGGTCAGCCAGCCGCTGGAAGCGCCGGTCAGCCTGCTGCGTGTGGTGGTGCGCAGCCTGGACACCACTGTCGAGATTTCCCCCCGCGTACCCGATGACCAGACGCTGATCACTGCCGAGTTCATTGGCAGCGCGGAGAGCGTGGTCACTACCGACTTCACGACCGACTCCGAGGGCGTGGCTACCTTCAGTCTGGAGGAAACACGCCCCAGCGCCATCCCCGCCCTGGAGACGATCGGGCGCGGGCGGTTGCGCATCGAGCTGCCGCTGGGCGTGCCGATCGCGCTGGACTTCACCAACGGCAACGGCACGGTCAGCCTGAACCTGCTCGGCCTGCAGGTGGCGCGGCTGGATGTGATCATGCAGGAAGGCGACCTGCTGCTCAGCCTGCCCCGGGGTAGCCTGGAACGACCGGGCGAAGTGTACCTGGCCCGTGGCGACGCCAGCGTGTTCGTCCCGGATGACATCGGTCTGGCGGTGATGGCCAATGGCAAGACCCCGCGCTTTGCCGAAGGCGAATACCTCTTTGATCCCAGCAGCGGCGCTTACCTTTCCCGCCGGTTTGACGATTACGACCGGCAGATCACGCTCAACCTGAACATCGGCGGCGTCATTGACCTGCAATAAGGGCAGGCTGCCCGCCGGGTCAACAGTAGCGCCACTACCGACGCGGCAAGCGTAGGGCAATCGTTAGCCGCGCCGTCTTGAATCCTCCCCCGAATCGTCCGATACTGAGATCAGGGAAGCGCAATCCCTGCGTTCCCCGGGTAGCGAACCGGCCCTGGCTTCAGGGCCTGTCCCGGCCAATGGCGAATCGAGGAGGGGCGGTTGTGGCCGGGCTGTCCCTGACTTTCTTCGGAGCCTGTTCGAACCCGGAAGCGGGAAACATCTAAGGAGGGTTAAGTTATGTCTGAGAAGGGCAAACACGTCCATGCCTCTGCTGCCCGCCCGTACAGCATTTCGACGACCGTCCGTGATCTGCTGCAGCGCCGTCGGCCCCAGTTCTGGCGGCAGACCCAGCGCCTGCTTGGCTCTCCCCGGCGCTACTGGTTACGCGCTCAGCGGGCTTACTGCCGCAACCTGATCCGGGGTGATCTGGTCGCTCACCGCCGCATGTTCGGCGTCAGCCACAAGCACGTCCAGCCCGGTCAAACCCCGCCTGAGCAGCAGGGCTAGTTCCCCCTTCTGCCCAGCCTGAGCGCGGGCAAACAACATTACAATCGAGCCGCCGCGCGTCAGCCAGACGCGCGGCGATGTTTTCTTGCCGGGCGCCATTGCTCCTGGCCTCTTTCTCTTGCTGCTTGCCTCTGGCGCTTGTCTCTCCCTGCTTTGCCTGCCGCCTTTTGCCCCCGGGTCTCCTGGTCACCTGGCCTCTTTTGTGCCATTGCCACAGTTGGGATTTTGGCGATGATGCGGTACGATTACGCGCCGGGGGCGCTGAGGCCCTCTGCCGGTGGTTACGTTCGCCGGCCAGGTACGAAGGAGTAACCATGTCCGCGCCACAACGCGAAGTCTACACTGTCACCGTCGCCGGGCTGACGCGCGACCTGCGCCTGTTCGAAGTCGCGCCCGGCGTGCGCATCGCCATCATCAACATCCTGGGCGATACCGAGCTGGTTCAGGCGGTCGCCCGTGAGCTGGCGCCACGCATCAGCAAGTCCAGCGCCGAGGTGCTGGTCACCGCTGAAGCCAAGAGCATCCCCCTTGCTCATGCCCTGTCGGTCGAACTGGGGATGCCCTATGTCGTGCTGCGCAAGGTCTACAAGCCCTACATGGGCGATGCCCTGGAAGCGCATACCGTCAGCATCACCACCGGCGCGCCGCAGAAGCTCTACCTGGATGAGAAAGATCGATCCATGCTGGCGGGTCGCAACGTCGCCCTGGTCGATGATGTGATCAGCACCGGCAGCACCCTGCAGGGCATGCGCGTCCTGATGGACAAGGTCAATGCCCATGTGGCCGCCCAGGTTGCCATCTTCACTGAGGGCGACCGCGCCCGCTGGGGGGACATCATCGCCCTGGGGCACCTGCCGATCTTCATCGACGACGACGCCGGTCGCCCGGACTGACCAACCTGCCTCTGGCGAGAATCAAACGCCCGCACGGGAACCGCGCGGGCGTCTGTTGATTCGGGGGGTGATCAGTCGGCCAGGTCAACGCGCAGACTGAACGTGCCGGTCGGCGACTCTGGCTGGGCCTCCGGGCCGGACATGACCGGTGTGCCGTAAGCCGAACCGAGGCGCACGCGGAACAGATACAGGCCATCGGCGGGCAGGGCCAGCATGTACTGCACCCTGCCGGGCACGGCGCCGTTCAGGCTGAAGATGAAGCCCATGCCGACTCCGCCGCCACCCATCGCCGGGCCGCTGGCCGCTGGCGCGGGTACGGGCGGCCCCTGCACATCCATGGCCGGGACATAGGTCTCGTCCACGCTCTCCAGGACGATGTTCACCTGCTGGCCAGCCTGTCCTTCGAAGCGGTACACCTTTTCATAAGTGGCGGCCATGTCCACTGTGCCGGTCACAGCCTGCCCCACCGTCAGCAGCGGCGTCTGGGTTTCAGCCAGAGTCAGGCTGAAGACGCTGGGCGTCGTGATCGGGCCGGGGCCGGTAGCCGTCTGGCGGACAGCGATCACATAGCGGCCATCCATCTCCAGAACGAACGGGTCCAGGACAAAGCGGCCTTCCTCCGGCCCGTAGGCCGTGCCCATGCCGGTGCTGATATAGCCCGCCGGGTTGACCACCTGAACGTCGATCGGCTGTGTCCCCGCTTCATGACGGCCTTCCAGGCGCAGCAACTCGCCCAGCTGCCCCTCGAAGACGTAGTGCGCGATCGGGCTGGTGTTATCCAGCGTGCCGCTGACCGTCTGGCCGATGGCGATCGGCTGGGTCTCCGGGATGCGCAGCGTCAGCGCCACGCGGACGCTCGCCGCCGGGTCAAGCTGGGGGCCATCCTGCTGGCGGAAGACGGTTACGTTATACGTGCCATCCGTCGCCACCAGCAACGGGTCGATCAGGGCCAGACCGTCAGCCGGGGAATAGGCCTGATTGACATAGCTGCCCAGCGAGTCGCGCACGCTGATGCTGAAGCTGGTCGTGCCGCCCAGCCCCTGGCCGGTCAGGGCGTACACCGTGCCCGTCTGCGCCGTCAGCTTCAGGAAAGCAAAGGGCTGATCCGGGCCAAGCGTGACGGTCACCGTCTCGTTCGGAGTGAGCGGCAGGGTGGTCGCCGGGCGGATGACGATCTCAAAGGGGCCAGCGCTGCCGCCTTCTGGTCCACCGAAGCGAGTGGCGCGGAGGCGATACTGACCATCGGCGGGCAGCGTCAGCGGCCCGATCAGGCTGTTCAGGTTGCCGGCGCTGTCGTCGTCGCTGATCAGCGTGCCATCGGGCAGGGTCAGTTCCAGGTAACTATCCAGACCCTGCTGGAGCGCGGTCATGGTGATGGTGATCGTATCCCCCTGCTTGCCGCTGAAGGTATAAAAGACCTCCGAAGTCTGCGCGGTGATCTCGCCGCGCACTGCTTCGCCATAGGCGATGGGTGTTGCTTCGCCCTGGGCCAGGGCAGGCAGCGCCAGGATGAGGGCGCTCAACAAAGCCAGGACCACAGAACTTTTTGCCACGGTACTCATCGGGCTTTTCTCCTCTTGTGCTGAAGTGTTGTGTTGCGATGGGTTGCCCGCTCAGCATACCGGGCAACCAGGAGCCATCATAATCTACCTGGCGTGGTTGTGCTTGACACCCGCACTACGGCTGGCCTACGCCCGGCCACCGCTGCCATTCGCGGCGTCGGCTCAAATCGGCGGCAGCAGATGCACGGCGGCGTCTTCATAGACAACGCCAACCGTCTGCCCCTCGGTGAAGCCGCGCAGCGCTCGCGTGCCGCCCTCAATGACGACCAGACGCTGGCCTTCCGCCTCCAGGATGTACTCGGTTTCGGCGCCCAGGTACATCATTTGCTCGATGCGGGCCGGGCAAACGCCGGGAGTCTCATCCAGACTGAGCGATTCCGGGCGCAGCACGGCGGTCAGGCGCGTGCCCGGTCGGGGTGGATCGGCCATCGGCACGTTGACCGCTCGCCCCAGCACGCGGACGGTCACCTGGCCGCCATTGACCGCTTCCACCTGCGTCTCCACGAAATTAGCCCGCCCGATGAAATCCGCGACAAAGCGGGTGCGCGGGTAGCGGTAGATCTCCTGCGGCGTGCCGATCTGCTCGATCCTGCCCTGGTGCATGACCACGATCCGGTCGGACATCGACATTGCCTCGATCTGGTCGTGGGTCACATAGACGCTGGTGATGCCCAGGCGGCGCTGCAGGCGGCGGATCTCAGCGCGCATCTGTACGCGCAGCTTGGCATCCAGGTTGGAAAGCGGCTCGTCAAAGAGCAGCACGCTCGGCTCCATGACCAGCGAACGGGCCAGGGCTACCCGCTGTTGCTGCCCGCCGGATAGCTCGTTGGGCCGCCGGTCGCCCAGCCCTTTCAGGTCCATCAGGGCCAGCGCACTTTCCACCTTCTCCCGGATCTGCTCCCTGGGCATTCCCGCCGTTTGCAGGCCGTAAGCGATGTTGTCAAAGACGCGCATGTGCGGGAAGAGCGCATAACTCTGGAAGACCATCGACATGTCGCGCTTATTGGGCGGCTGGTTGCTGATGTCCTTGCCGTTGAGCAGGATTTTGCCGGCGGTGGGCAGCTCAAAGCCAGCGATCAGGCGCAGGGTGGTTGTCTTGCCACAGCCGGAGGGGCCGAGCAGAGTCACAAATTCGCCGCTATGAATGGTCAGGGAGATGTCATCAACGGCGCGTACCTCGCCCTGCCCATCGCGCTGCGGGAAAGTCTTGGCAATTCCCTGAAGGACCAGGTCGCCGCCCCGTTGCCCGCCCGAACCTTTGATGGCCATGTTAAGCGCCTCCTTCCAGGGTACGCTCCGCGCCGGTGGTGGAACCGACGGTGGCGTAGAGGATGCCGATCGCGACCAGCACGATCCCGATCAGAATCACGCAATACGCAAACGCATTGCCATAGCGGCCGTTTTCCACTTCATTGAGAATCTGGTGAGTCATGATCTTAGTCTGCGGCGTGGTCAGGAAGACAATCGCCGAGAGCGCGGTCATCGACCGGGCGAAAGCGTAGATCAGGCCGGAGAGGAAAGCCGGGCGGATCAGCGGCAGGGTGATTTTGCGGAAGGTGCGGGCGTTATCCGCCCCCAGGCTGATCGAGGCTTCCTCAATGGACGGGTCGATCTGGCTGAGCGAGGCCACGCCAGCCCGCAGGGCCGCCGGAATGCTGCGCACCACGAACACGATCACGATCGCCAGTGCGCCGCCGAAGATCGCCCGTCCGCCGGTGAGCTTGGGCAGCAGCGTCAGCGTCAGCGGTTGCTCCGGCGTGCCGCCAAAGGGCAGGGTGAGCGTGATCGGGTCGTTATACATCAGCAGGAAGCCAATGCCCAGGATGGTGCCGGGCACGGCGATGCCCAGCATCCCGGCGAAGTCCAGCGCCCCCCGACCGGGAAATTCCTTGCGCACGACCAGAAAGGCGATCAGCATCCCCAGCAGGCCGGCGATCGGCGTGGCGATGGCCGAAAGCAGGGTGGTATCGGTCATCGCTTTGGAGCCATAGCCGTTGATCACGAAGTCAAAGTTGGCCAGCGTGAAGGTGTTGTTGACTCCGGGCACCATCACGAACGAGCCGTACAGGATCATGGCGTATAGCAGGACAATCAGCAGGGTGACGAACATCGTCAGCCCAAAGAGTGGCCAGCGCACCCAGGGATTGGTGATCAACTGCGGCGTGCCGCTGGGCTTGCCGGTGACCGAGATCACCGAAAGGCGGCTCAGCCAGTACCGCTGGACGACGAAGATCACCAGCGACGGCACCAGCAGGATGATCGACAGGACGGCGGCGGCAGTGGTGTCGTACAGACCGATGACCGAGATGTAGATGCGCGTTGCCAGCACCTCGTAATTGCCGCCCAGCACCAGCGGGTTGCCCAGGTCGGCGATGGCTTCCACGAACAGCAGCAGGAACGAGCCGAGGATGCCGGGGATCAGCATCGGCACGGTCACCGTGCGGAAGATGCGCCACTTGCTGGCCCCCAGGTTGGTGGCGGCTTCTTCCAGCGCCGGGTCCAGCGCCTGCATCATCCCCTTCAGGTTGAGGTAAGCCACGGTGAAATAGGACAGCGCCAGGACGAGCGTCAACCCGTCCAGACCATAGATGTCGTAACGCACGCCGAAGATGCCCCGCGTGATGATCCCATTGCGCCCGAAGAGCACCAGGGTGGCCGTGGCCACAGCAAACGGCGGCGAGATGATCGGCACGAGGGCCACCACATGCATGAAGCGCTTGAGCGGGGCCTTCACCTTGACCTGAACATAGGCGAATAGGAAGCCCAGCGCCGTCCCCACCGTGGCCACCAGCAGCCCCATGACGACCGTATTGATGATGATCGTCTGGTAGGTGCTGCTGGTCACGTAATGGGCGAACAGCGGCAACCCCTCCGGGGAGGCGCTCTCCCCGACCATAGCGCCGATGGGCAGGACGACCATCAGCACCAGGAAGAGGGTGATCAGGATCAGGCTCAGGGCGAGCACGGGGTCCTGAAAGATGCGGCGGAACTGGCTGGCGTAGCGGCGTAGGATAGTCAAGGCTACCTCCCCCTGGACGCAAGGCCCCCGTCCATACTGGCTGACGGGGGCCCATTGTAACGTAGTCTCTACTTCCGGCGGTGGGCCGGTTTACTCAACCGGCTCCGGCGCGATCTCGGCGTCAAAGCGCTCGACGATAGCCGTACGGTTGGCGCCCGCCGCGACAAAGTTGTAGTTGAGCAGGTTGACCTCATCCAGCTTGACCGACAGCTCGGAGACCGGGGCCTCAGGATTGGTCGGCAGCTGCAGGCTGTTGACCGTTGGGCCGATGGCCTGCGCTTCCGCCGTCAGCGCCCACTCATACCAGGCGCGGGCAGCCTCTGGCTCTGTAGCGCCCTTGATGATGGCCATGCCGCCGATCTCATAGCCGGTGCCTTCCTCCGGGAAGGTGGTGACCAGGATGTCGGCGAAGCCTTCCTGCTGCAGCTTGACGCAGTCATGGGAGAAGATGATGGCGACGGCGATCTCGCCCGCGCCAGCCATCCGGCCTGGCGCTGCGCCGGAACGGGTGTACTGCAGGATGTTCTGGTGCAGCTGGGCGAAGTAAGCGAAGGCGTTGTCGATTGCCTCCTGGGTGGGAGCGCCGGTCTCGTCGTAGCCCGCGCCGACGTATTCGCCAGCGGCCAGGGCCTCGGCGATGGCTTCCTCATCCATGCCCTGCTCTTCCATGGCGGCGCGTTCCAGCGCGTCCGCGGCCAGGGTCACGTTCGTCCAGAAGGCGGTGAAGGCCGTGCCGGAAGTGGCCGGGTGAGCCATGGCGACGTTGCCCTGCAGGGCCGGGTTGAGCAGGTCCTGCCAGGAGGTCGGCGGTTCAACCCCCAGTTCTTCCAGGATCTGCTTGTTGGAGCAGAAGCCCAGCACGCCGACGTAAACGCCCGTCCAGGTCTTGCCTTCCGCATCGCGGTACTTGGGGTCGATCAGCTGCGCATTGGGGGAATCGTACGGCTCCAGCAGCCCTTCGTCCGCCGCGGCAAAGAAGGTATCCGCCGGGCCGCCCCACCAGACCGAGAACTCCGGGTTGCCGGCGGTCGCCCGCAGGCGGGCCAACGCCTCGCCGGAAGACATGCGGACGTAGGAGGTAGCGATCCCCGTCTGCTCCTGGAAAGCCTGGGTCATGGCCACGCACCAGTCTTCCTGCGGTGTGCAGAGCAGGGTCAGCGTGTCGCCGCCCTGGGCCAGAACAGGCGTGATCGAAAGCAGTAATGCGACCAGCAACAAAACCGCCAAACGCTTCTTCATGTTGCCTCTCCTCACCTGGATGATGATTCGGAAGGGTTGCCCGCCGCACCCGGATGGCGGGGTTGCCGGACAATCGTGATTATAGCACAGCTTGTTTTGCGGCATGTTGCACAGGCCACGCCCCGGCGGCGCCTGCAACGCGCCGCCGGGGCCATAGCGTTAGCGCTGCGCGGTGACCACACAGCCCGTGCCGGTCAGGACGATGTTATCGATCGCGCCGACGAAGTCCCAGCCGGCGCCGCCAACGTAGATATCCGTCAACACGCCGGGGGTGGTCAGCACGTTCCCGAAGGCGTCTACCCATTCCGAAGGCGAAAGCACGTCCGCCTCGTAATGCCACCAGGTGTTACCCGGCACCGGAACCCAGTTGGAGGCCCTGGTCGTACCGTCATGGGTGATCAGGAAACCACGCGCCCAATCGAACTGCGACCCCTGGAAGGCGGGCATGAAGGCCAGGCGAACCAGGACAGGGTATTCGCCGTTGCCGCCATGCTCGTCGGTCCACCAGCCGCTGTTGGGCAGGGTGTGCCAGTCCACGCGCACATCAAATTCGATGTGCAAGTCGCGGCAGGTGGCCATGTCGATGCCCAGTGGCTGGCGCGCCCAGATCGACGCGCCGCTGGCCCCGCTATTGTCCCGCGACCAGGCCAGGTAGTCGCCAAAGGTGGGGTCGATATTGGTCTGCATGCCGCAGCTCTGGCAGTCCTGGCTGATCGTCCAGCCGGCCATCCCGGCGCTGAAATCGCCGTTATAGATCAGGTTGGCGCTGGTGCCGCCTCCGGCTGTACCGCCGCCCGCGGTCCCGCCGCCGGTCGCGCCGCCTCCGCCCGCCAGCCCTTCCGCTGGCGGCGGCGGGATGATCGGTCGCTCCAGCAGGGCCAGCGGCAGGTTCAGCATCCGGGTGTAATCATACGGCTCCGGCGGGAAGGGCGGCGAGGCAACAATGCCATCCGGGGCCAGCACCAGCCGCGTCTGCGCCCCGGCGGGGACGGTCACGCTCATCCCCAGGGCGGTGACGGTGGCCTGCCCTTCCAGCACGGCGATGGTCATTTCGCCGTTGAAGGTGGCGCTGCTGGGTTGCGCGGTCATGTAAACGGTGGAGCCAAGCAACAGCTCCGCGCCGTTGAAGGTGAGCGCCACCTCCGGCGCACCTTCAGGCGTTTGTAACAGCAGACCGTTCGGCGCCTGAGCGCAGGGCGGCTCGCCCAGCCCGGTCGTCAGCACGTAAGCGCCGCCTGCCGCGCCGCCCGCTCCCTCGACCACCTGGCCGGTGGCGTCAACGACGGGCAGCGTCCGGAAGTCGCTGGTGACCATCATCGTCATCACCCAGCCGCGCTGACCATCCGGCAACTGGACGTAGACCCACAGGTCATCGCCCAGCCGCCCCAGCGCTGGCAGGGTGGTATCGCCCAGCGGCCCGGCGAACGGCATCCCGGCCAGGGATGGCTCATTGACGACCATTGTCCCGGCCCGCACGGTCACCTCCTGCAGGGCACCCGCACCTCCTTGCCCGGCGACCGTCGCCAGCGATGCATCGCCAAAGGCGACCACGGTCACATTCTGGCCGGGCAGGGTATCCGGCAGGTTAGCCTGCAGCTTGAGCAGGGCGATGCCCCACTGGCCGGTGGACGGGTCGAGGGGGTGGGTGGTCAGCCGCTGGATGCCGGCCACATCGGCCAGGTCCCCCAGCGCGGCAAAACGAATCGCCGCGCCCGGTTGCGGTTCCGCCGCTACCAGCGCGTGCCCGTAACAGGCCTGGTTGCGCCCTGTCCCGGCGCAAAGCTGCCCCGCCATCATCAGCGCGGATTGCACAATCACGGGGCAGGCCGTTCCGCTACCCTGTGCCAGGACATTCCCCGGCAGCAGGCCGCTCACCAATAACACCAGCACGATAAACCGGATCCAGCGACGCATAGGCGCCTCCTGAATGAGACAAAAAACCTGCTTGATTGATCCGGGCGGGCTGCCAGGGATGGGGAGGGGGATGGGGGATGAGGGGGTCCACAGCGGGCAGCGACGAAAGATGAGCCTGGCCATCCCGCCGGCTTCATCCCGCATTATACAATGGCTGCAAAATGGCGTTGGGTGTTCAGCTGACAGTGCGATGGGCGCTCACCCAGGCGCTGACCAGTTCGCGGGTGCTCTCAAAGGCCAGCTCTGGCAGATCATCCGGGCCGAACCAGGCCACCTCAGCGGCGTCATCCTGGGGCTGCAATTCGCCGCCGATTACCTCGGCAGCGTAGACAATGATGATGCTGGCTCCGGGTCGCTGCTGGCTGTAGAACACGTCCAGCAGGCCGGTCAGGCGGACTTCCAGGCCAGTCTCCTCACGCACCTCGCGGACGGCGGTCACACGCGGGTCCTCCAGCGCGTCCACGTACCCGGCGGGTAGCGCCCATTTGCCCCGTTCCGGGTCTACCGCCCGCTTGATCAACAGGATGCGTCCGCCCTGCTGGATGAAGACCGCCGCCGCCACCTTGGGGTCGTAAAAGTGCACGTAGCCGCAGGCCGGGCAACAGGGGCGCGACGCGCCAAAACAATGGCGCTGCTCAAGCGCCGCGCCGCAGCGAGGACAGAATTTGACCGGAATCACATCCGCCATACAGGGGGAACCTTTGCCATGCGCGGCCCGTTCACCGGGCGACGGGCCAGTCCGCCGCTGTGAGGATACCGCCGCCTGCGAGGAAACTCAACCGGCGCCCCACCGGGCAAAGGAATGACTGCGCTGTCGATTGCCCCGTTCTGGCGGACGGCCTCACCGGTTGCTCATGTTTCTTTGCCTGCCATCCCGTATACTTAAGAGCAGAACGCAACCACGATTCGCTATCAAGGCTGAGCCTGTATGAGCATCCGCCTGCGCCTGACCCTGACCTATTCCGCCGTTCTGGTGAGCATCCTGCTGATCTTCAGCGCCACGGTGATCAGCGTCCTGCACTGGGCGCTGATCGACTCCGTCGATCGCTCACTGGATGAAACGGTCAATGAGGTCATCCGGAGCATCGAAGGGCCAAACATCCAGCTATCGCGGCAGGGGGAGCCGACGCTGGTCTTTGAACTGCCGCCAGAGTTGGATATCTTCCGCGCCTCCAACGTATTCGTTCAGGTCTGGACTCACGATGGGCGGTTGAACAGTAGTTCCAATAACCTGGGCGGTTACAGCGCCCCCCTGGACGCTGGCGCTCTGACCACCCAGGAACAGACCCGCCGTAATGTTGTGCTCAACGGTTTTCCGCTGCGCGTGCTGACGCGCCCGCTGTTTGTCTCCGATCGCATCGTGGGCCGTATTCAGGCGGCGCAGGCGATCAGCCCGATCCTGGAAGCCCAGAGTCGGGTAACGGCGGTCATGCTGGTCGCTGGCGTCTTTGCCTTCATCACATCGCTGTTCCTGGGCAACGCCCTGATCGAGCGCGCCCTGCGCCCGATCGAGACAATTGCTGAGGCGGCGTCGCAGATCGCTACCGGCGACGATCTCAGCCGGCGCATCCCCTACAGCGGGCCAATGGACGAACTGGGCCGCCTGACGGTGGTCTTCAACGCCACGCTGGAGCGCCTGGAGCGGTTGTTCAACGCCCAGCGGCGCTTTGTGGCCGATGTCTCCCATGAACTGCGCACACCCCTGACAGTGATCCAGGGCAATGTGGATATCATCCGGCGCTACGGCCCGGACAACGACTCGCTGGACGCTATCGCCGGGGAGAGCAAGCGTATGGCCCGCATGGTCGGCGACCTGCTCCTGCTGGCCCAGGCCGATGCCGGAGAGTTGCCGCTGATCACCCAGAACCTGGAGCTGGATACGCTGGTGCTGGAAGTCTTTGAGCAGGCCAAGGTGCTGCGTCAGGGCGGCGCGACCGTGCAACTGGGGCGTTTTGAGCCGGTGCGGGTGCACGCCGACCCCGACCGCCTCAAGCAATTGTTGCTCAACCTGATTGGCAACGCCTTCAAGTACACGCCGGCGGAGGGTACGATCACCCTGTCGGTCTGGCCGGATGGGCCGGAGGCGTTGATCGCGGTGGCCGATACGGGCGAAGGAATCCCGCCGGATGACCTGCCGCACATTTTCGAGCGGTTTTACCGGGTGGACAAGGCCCGCGCCCGCAAGCAGGGCGGCGCCGGGCTGGGGCTGGCCATCGCCCGCTGGATCGCCGAGGCGCACGGCGGGCGGATCACGGTGCAGAGCACGCCGGGGGTGGGCACGACCTTCACCATTCACCTGCCTCGCCAGATTCCGCCGCCGGAATCGCTGGCTGATCCCGGCGCGGCGCTGCGACTGGCCCGCCAGCAAAAGCGTCCCGCCAGCAAAGGCGTCGACGCGGGCCGTTAGCGGAAAAAGAGATTTGTTCGAAGGCTCTGAGGGATAGAGGTTGCTTTCAGGAGGATTGTATGAGGTACACACGCTGGTTCATGTGGGCAACGACAGGGCTGCTGGCGGCGCTGATCCTGGGGTTGGCGGCAGCGGCCCCGGCGGCAGCGCAGGAGGGCACGCGGCCCTACCTGGGTATTCAGTACGAGCAGCGCGAGGACGGCGCTTTGGTCGTTGCCGTGATGCCGGATTCCCCGGCCAGGGCCGCTGGATTGCGGGTCAACGACCTGATCACAGCGGTGAACGGCGAATCGATCAGCGCGGATAGACCGCTGCTGGAGGTCATCCGGGCTTATGCGCCGGGCGACACCGTCACGCTGAGCGTTGACCGGCGCGGTCAGGCGCTGGAGATCGCGGTGACGCTGGCCGCCTGGCCGGAGGAAACACCCGCTGCCCCGCCTGAGACAGGCACGCTGCCCGGCCCAGCGACGATCCTGGCGCGGCACATCCGCGTGGCCGGAGCGACCTTCGCTGACCTGGATGCGCGCTGGCTGGTCACAGAGGTGACGCCCGGCTCCCCGGCGGAGGAAGCGGGTTTGCAGACTGGTGATGAGGTTGTGACCATCGAAGGGCGCCCGGTCGACAGCTATGACAGCGGCGTGCTGGCTACCCGTGCGGCGCGGGGCGCTGACCTCCCGCTGACGGTGGAACGCGGCGGCGAGACGCTGGAACTGACCCTGACGCTGGAGCCGCAGACTCCGGTTGAGACGTTTGTCGCCCCGGTGACGCGCCCGGCGCGACCGGTGGTCGTGTTGCCTGTGTTGCCCTTTGCGGTGCAGAGCGCGGAGCCGCGCGGCTACCTGGGGGTGGTGTTTGTCACCCTGACGCCGGAAACGCTGGACGAACTGGCCGGGCAGGAGGACCTGCCTTTTAACCTGCCGGAGGTCGCCGAAGGCGCGCTGATCATGGAAGTGCAGCCGGAGACACCCGCGGCGGCAGCCGGGTTGCAGCCGGGCGACGTGGTCACGGCGGTTGATGGCGACGTAGTCGACGCTGAGCGCACGCTGGCCGACCGCATCTACGCCTATGAGGAGGGCGACACGATCACGCTGGATGTGCTGCGCGGCGCAGAGACGCTCCAGGTGACGGCTACGCTGGCCGCCCGCCCGCCGGAACTGGGGTTCATGGTTGTCCCGCGGATGGAAGGTGCGGCGCTGCCCTTTAGCCTGTTCCTGGACCCGAACTTCGATCTGGATCGCTTCCTGGAGGAACATCCGGACTTCTTTGAGCAGTTGCGCGAAGGCGGATTCGAGCGGCTGTTCCCCGGCGCGGCGCAGCTATTCAACACCCCTGATTTCGACTGGAAGGCTTTCCTGGAGGAGTATCCGGCTTTCGCGGCGCTGCTGGGCCGCCTGGCGGAGCGCTTCAGCCCGGAGGAGTTGCAGGAATTGCTGCCGAACTTCCCCTGGTTCACCGAGGACGATCCGTTTCACGGCCAGATGAATCCGGCCTTTCCGGGGGATGCCGCGAACGCCCCGGCCTAGCACGGGCGGTGGGGAGGCCGCGAGACGAGGAGTCCGTGAAACCTCCCCACTGCCTGCTCCCCATTCCCTGCTTACCATACATCGGGGTGCGGCGTCGCTAAACCGACCCGACGCCCATGAACAGAATGCCTCCGGCGAGCAAAGCCAGACCGACGATGATATAGACAATGCGCGTACCCACCGGACCGATCAGGCGCACCAGACCGCGGATCAGCCGTCCCCGCAGCGCCCGCCGCCAGCCGAACAGCCCGGCCCACAGCGCGTAGGCACCCCATAGCCCGATCAACAACCCGATCAGTTGCTCCTGTGTCATCTCCCCCTCCTGCGCTGTGTCAGCGACCCCGGTCGATCAGCACTTCGCCATCCCGCAGGATCAGCCCGTGTCCCAGCGCTGGACTGTAGGAGAGTGCGGCGTCCAGCCCATGCTGAGCCAGCCGATCGATATAGGGCCAGGCGGCGTTGAGGAAGGCATGGGTCGCCGTGCGACCAACCGCGCCCGGTACGTTGAGTACGCAGTAGTGGGTGACATTTTCCCAGACGAAGGTCGGGTTGCCGTGGCTGGTCGGGTGGCTGGTCGCCACGCATCCACCCTGGTCGATGCTCATGTCGATGATCAGGGAGCCGGGCCGCATCGTCCGCACCATGTCCTCTGTGATCAGCACCGGCGTGCGCTGACCGGGCACATGCACCGCCCCCAGCAATACATCGGCGAAGCGGACGACCCGCCGCAGGTTGAAGTCGTAGGAGATCATGGTGGTGACGGCGCTGTGGAAGCGATCCTGCAGCCGCTGCAGGGCGCGCAGGCTGTGGTCAAGCACGATCACGCGGGCGCCCTGGCCCAGGAAGGCTTCGGTGGCGTAGGTGCCCACTACGCCTGCCCCCAGGATGACCACATCCGCCGGAGGGACCCCCGTGATCCCGCCCAGCAGGATGCCCTTGCCGCCGGAATTGTTCTGCAGGTAGTAGGCCGCGATCTGGGCGGCCATCCGCCCACCGATCTCGCTGAGGGGCTGCATCACCGGGTGGCGGCCATCGTCTTCCCGGATCATCTCGTAGGCGATGACGGTGAGGCGTTTTTCCTGCATGGCCTGCAGCATCCGCTCGTGCATCACCGCCACCATGACCATGCACAGCAGGGTCTGCCCCTCCTTCATGACCGCGATCTCCTCCAGCGAGGGCCGCTGTACCTTGAGCAGCAAATCGGCCCGGCGGAAGGTTTCGTCGTGGTTGTAGGTGATGCGCGCCCCGGCTCGCTCGTATTCGGCGTCGGGGAAACCGCTGCCTTCCCCGGCTCCGGTTTCGACATAACACTGGTGTCCCTGCGCGGTGAGGATGGACACGCCGGCGGGGGTCATGCCTACGCGGTACTCGTACGGAAGTTGCTCCCTGGGAATGCCGATGACCAGACCCATGTGACGACCTCCTGGCGTGGCGGCGGGTTCGCTGACTATGCATTTATGATACACGTTTGGCCGGGGGAACGGTACTGGCGGAGCGGGGAGTGGAAGGAGCAGGCGGTTGATCTGTGGAGAAGGCAGAACAGCAGGCGATGTTGCTGCGCGGCGGGCGCAGTTGTGCCACAATAAGCGGCTTGATGCGCGCTGTTGCATACCCGGGGAGGATAGTCTGTATGGCGATCATGCGTGTCGCGCCGGTGCGCCTGGAAGGGCGGGCGATCTGGCTGGAGCCGCTGCGCGAGGATCATGCGGCAGACCTCTTTGAGGCCGCCGCGACTCCGGACCTGTTCACCTACTTCCGTTATCACTTCAGCCCGGAGACATGGAACGTGGAAGGCTTCAGGGAATTCATCCGCGCCACTTACCAGCGCCCGGACGCCTGTCCCTTTGCCATCCTCTACCGCGCCAGCGGCAGGGCGATCGGCCAGACCTGTTACCTGAATATTCGCCCCGCTGACTTCGCCCTGGAGATCGGCGCAACGTGGATTGGCCCGGCCTATCAGGGCACTGCCGTCAACCCGGAGAGCAAGTTCCTGTTGCTGCGCCACGCCTTTGAAACTCTGGGCGCGGTGCGTGTGGAGATCAAGACGGATAGCCGCAACACGCACAGCCGGCGCGCCATTGAGAAGCTGGGGGCCAGGCAGGAAGGCATCCTACGCAAGCACCTGATTATGCCCGATGGCTATATTCGCGATTCGGTCCTCTACAGCATCGTGGATGACGAGTGGCCGTCCGTCAAGGCGCGGCTGGTAGAACGGCTGGGTTATACGCCGTAGGCGGCGCAAAAGCGTATACCTGCGAGGCGCGGGCGAGCTTCCCCGCGAACCGATCTCCCGGCTTCCAGTCCTGTGATTTTCTTGCCTCCGGACTCTTGCCACCTGCCTCTTCTCTTGCTTGCCGCCCGCCTCACTGTCTCATGGCCTCCTGGTCTCCGGGTTTCCCGGCCTCTTTTCTGTCCTGCGCCCGCAAAATTCGCCTTCTATGCCCCCCGGAGGGTATACTAGCGATTTGTTTGAATCATCCTGGCCTTTGCGCGGGCATCTGCGTGCTATCATGGAAAGCCTCTGATCGCTCATGTCTGTGCTCCAGCATCTTATTGATCGGCTGAAGCATCATCGGCAGCCTGTGATGCTGCCGTACTATGTCCCCGGCCTGTGGATCGACGCCCGTACGCTGGCCCCGCAGGCCGTCAACCCCTACGAGTTTTACACCCGCCGTCTGGAAGACATCCTGCAAAGCGCCCCGGAGCCAATCGTCCAGGGCCGCGATGATGAAGGCTGGTCCGGGCAGGCGATTGTCTACAACCTGTTCCCGCGGGTGGCCGCGGCTTACGCCCATGCCGGAGACGGCCAGATTCGCCCGGGGCCGCGCCCGGATGGCTGGCGGGACACCGGCACGCTGCTCAAAGCGATCGTGCTGCTGCCGTACATCCAGCGGCTGGGCTGCAATACCGTGCACCTGCTGCCGATCACAGCGGTCGGCCAGGATGGCAAAAAGGGTACGCTCGGCTCGCCTTACGCCATCCGCAACCCTTATGTACTGGACGAGAATCTGGCCGAGCCGGCCCTGGAGTTCACCGCTGAGGAGTTATTCGCTGCCTTTGTCGAAGCGGCGCACCACCTGGGCCTGCGCGTGGTCATGGAGTTCGTGCTGCGCACGGCCTCCCGTGACGCCGACTGGGTCAAGGAGCATCCCGACTGGTTTTACTGGATCCGGGCTGATATTGCCGACCGCCCGCCGGGCAGCTTCGACGCCAGCCTGTACGGCCCGCCGCTGTTTGACAGCAACACCCTCGGCCTGATCAAGTGGAAGGTTTCGCAGGGCGACTTTCACGATCTGCCGCCCGCACCGCCTGTCCACCGCCAGATGTTCGCCCCGCCTCCCCGCCCGGAGCAGGTCTGGATGGAGGGAGGGCGCTGGTACGGGATGCTGGACGATGGCACGCGGGTGCGCATCCCCGGCGCGTTCTCTGACTGGCCGCCGGATGACGGCCAGCCGCCCTGGACGGATGTGACATACCTGCGCCTGTATGACCATCCCGACTTCAATTACATGGCCTACAACACCCTGCGCATGTACGACGCCCGGCTGGCCACGCCCGCCCATGCTAACCGGCCGCTCTGGGACGCTATCGCCGGGGTGATCCCCTACTACCAGCGACGGTTCGGCATCGATGGCGTGATGCTGGACATGGGCCACGCCCTGCCCATGCCGCTCAAACGCCGCATCGTGGAGGAGGCTCACCGCTTCAACCCGGAGTTCGCCTTCTGGGAGGAGAACTTCGCCATCGACGAAGCCAGCCGCCGGGAAGGCTATGACGCTGTGGTGGGCTACATGCTCTTTGCCCTGCACGACCCGGAAGCCCTGCGTCACTTCATCGAACGCTGGGCGCGGGAACCGGTGCCCATCCCGTTCTTCGCCACAGCGGAAAACCACAACACCCCCCGCGCGGCGGATTCCACCCCCAATGGCCATATCTTCAGCTACTACACCCTGCCGCTGTGCATCGCCATGCCCGGCATCCCGGTCATTCACAACGGCTTCGAACTGGGGGAAAAGCAGCCGATCAACACCGGCCTGAACTTCCGGGCGGAGGCGCTGGCCCGCTACCCGGCGGATAAGCTGCCGCTCTTCAGCGCCTACGCCTTTGACTGGACCCGCGCCGATAACCTGATCGAAGGCGTGCGTTACGCGCTGGAACTGCGTCAGCGTTACGCCGACCTGCTGACCCTCAACGATCCGCGCAGCTGGTACGTGGGCATGTCCAACAACCCGCACATCCTGGTCTTCACCCGGCGGCAGGGCGATCTCTCCCTGACCTTCATCGCCAACACCGACCAGCGTCACCACCAGAGCGGGCGCGCCCTGCTCAGCGGGCAGTGGTACCGTACTCAGGGCGTGTGGGGGTCGCCGGACATCATCCAGGTGCACAACGGTCTGGCCCTGAGCGTGGACCTTTCGCCTGGCTACGTGCTGATCCTGGAAGGCGAAGACCTGCCGCTTAACGGCCATTAGGCTGCCGCGCGTTTGTCGTACCGGAAGGAAAAGCTGCGGGGTCTCCCCGGAGGAGTGTGAGCCATGCATGACTTTCTGGCGCTGGCCGAACACCTGGCGCAGATCAGCGGCGCGATTATCCTGCGCTACTTCCGGTCGGGCGTGGCTGTGGACGACAAGGCCGATGGCTCGCCGGTCACCGCCGCCGACCGCGAGGCCGAGGCGGCCATGCGGGCGGCCATCACCGCCGCCTTCCCCTGGCATGGCATCATTGGCGAGGAGTACGGCTACGAACGCCCGGACGCCGAATATGTCTGGACGCTTGACCCGATTGACGGCACCAAGAGTTTCGTCACCGGCAGCTTCCTGTTTTCGACGCTGATCGGCCTGTTGTGGCGCGGGCGACCGATGCTCGGCGTCCTGCACCATCCGCTGACCGGCCACCTGCTGATCGGCGATGGGCGGCAGGCGCGCCTTAACGGGCAACCCGTGCATGTTCGCCCCTGCGCCCGGCTGGAGGACGCCGTCCTGCTCGCTTCCAGCCATACCAGCGTCGCCCGTTACGAGAACGGGGAGGCTTATGACGCGCTGACCCGCCGCGTGCGCTTCTACCGCACCTGGGGCGACGGGCATGGTTACTTCCTGCTGGCAACCGGTTACGCCGATATCATGGCCGATCCGATCATGTGGCTGTGGGATGTGGCCCCGCTGATCCCGATCGTGGAAGGCGCGGGTGGGCGTATCACCAGCTGGCGGGGCGGGCCGGTCTTTGAGTCGGTGGAACGGGTGCTGGCCGCCGGGACAAGCGCCGTCGCTACGGCGGGCGGCCTGCATGACGCCGTGATCGCCGCGCTGAACCCGCCAGCCAGCTGAGTTGCCGGGCGTTGAGAGTGGGAGGAGAGCATGACCGAACGGGATTGGCGGGCTGTATTTGCCGCCTGTACGCGCTTTGTCACCGGCCACTATCCACAACCGCCGCGCCGGACGCTGGAGGCGCTGGCCGCCTTCACTCCGGAAGACGCTCAGGAAGATGTCTACGGTGAGGGCGCGCTGATCGAGCACTTCGAGGCGGAAATCGCCGCGCTGCTTGGCAAACCCGCCGCCGTTTTCATGCCCTCCGGCACAATGGCTCAGCAGATCGCCCTGCGCATCTGGGCTGATCGTAGCGGCAACGCCGCCTTCGCCTGCCATCCAACCTGTCACCTGGAGGCTCATGAGGACTGGGCTTACCGGCTGTTGCATGGTCTGCATGCTGAGCTGGTTGGCGACCGCTACCGGCTGCTGACGCTGGACGATCTCAAGAAGCTCAAAGCGCCGGTCGGTACGCTATTGCTGGAATTACCGCAGCGCCCCATCGGCGGTGTGCTGCCGGGCTGGGACGAACTGGTGGCCATGACCGCCTGGGCCAGGGAACAGGGCATCATCCTGCACCTGGATGGCGCACGGTTGTGGGAATGCCGCCCGTTCTACGGACGGGATTACGCGGCTATCGCCGGGCTGTTCGACACGGTGTACGTGTCCTTCTACAAGCTGCTGGGCGGGCTGACCGGCGCGGCGCTGGCCGGGCCACAGGATGTGATCGACGAGGCGCGGGTCTGGCAGCACCGTCACGGCGGGCGGTTGCTGCACCTGTACCCCTATGTGCTCTCTGCCCGGCAGGGCATGGCCACCCACCTGAACCGGGTGGAAGCATACTGCGCCAAAGCGGTCGAGGTCGCGGCGGCGCTGGCGGCGCTCGATGGGGTCGAGCTAACGCCCAACCCGCCGCATACCAACATGTTCCATCTGTTCCTGCGCGGGGACCTGGCGCGGCTGAATGCCGCCGCCCTGGATATTGCCGCCGAGACTGGCGTCTGGCTGTTGCGCGGGCCAGGCCTGCGGCCTTCCCAGATTCCAGCCTATCAGATGATGGAATTCGTGGCCGGGCAGGCCACGCTGGACATCCCGACGACAGAGATCGCGGCGCTATACGCGGAACTACTGCAACGAGCGCGGGCCTGAGGCAGCCAACGGCCTACGCTTCATCCTCCGGAGGCAGATCGATCGTTTCTTCGTCATCTCCGGCGGCAAGCAGATCGTCGGTCGGCTCCACGAGGTCGGCTTCCAGCAGGGCCAGCGCCTCCTCGTAATACGCTTCCGGCGTCAGAATCTCAATCGTGCCCAGCGGGCCGACGTTCATCGGCAGGGCCAGCCCGGCTGACTCGCGGTAGGTCAGGGCCGGGATGCTGGCAGTCTGCAACACCCCGGTCAGGATGGCGGCCTCTGCTTCTCCCATGGCCACGGCCACACGGTACCAGTACCGGCCGTCCGGCCCCTGACGCTTGACAACCTCATCCGGCATGGGGTGCCTCCCTGCTGGTGTACGGTACAGTCATCTTCAGTATAGCATGCCCGGGGTCAATGTCCCTTGCCGCCGGGGCGCTGCCAGCCCTGAGCTGCTCAGCGTTTGAACAGGATTCCGGGGTCCAGCAGCCCGCGGCTCAGCCGCGCCCAGCTGGTTTCATTGACGTTGGTCGAGGCCCGAATCTCCAGGTGTACATGCGGAGCTTCGGAATTACCGGAATTGCCGCATGTTCCGATGATCTGGCCAGGGCTGAGGACCGCACCCTGCGCTACCGCCCGATCTCGCAGGTGGGCATACATGACGAAAATCGCCGCGCCCGGCAGGCCCGCCGCCGCCAGCGCCGAGCGGGTGTGGGCGGGCAGCAGATCGTGCGTGTACCGCACCACGATGTAGTGGCCGTAGCCAAAGCCCCAGCCGGGGTCGCTGAACACGCGCGGGTCGCCCACCTTCAGGCCGTGATCGCGGACGTTGGGCTTTTCTGGCGTGGCGTTGCTGGCGTTGAAGGCGATGATCACCCGTCCGCCATGCGGCCCGGCCAGCACCGGCTCGCCGATCTGGGCGCCCAGGTCCCAGCCGTTGTGGGCGGGCAAGGCGCCTTCGTAACCGCGCACCCACCAGTAATTGGGCAGGGCCAGCGGGGCCGGGTACAGATCCGCCGCCGGGAGCAGGCCGGCCGTGGCGCAATCCGCCCCCTGAAAGCTGAGCAAATCCTCGCGTACCCAGCCCTGTCGTTCCGGCAAGGGCACCTGCACCCAGCGCAATGGGCCGCCGGTCTCGTCCGGTCGGAGATCGAGAATCTCCAGCCGTGTCCCGCGCGGCACGGTGGTCACGATGCCATAGCGGGTTGACGGCCCGGAGCGCACATTGATCGACTCGCGCCCGCCGATCACGACGCCCACGCATCCACCGGCAGGCACTTCCGCCGTTGGCGGCGGCTCGCCCGGCGCTGTGGTCGGCTCCACTGGCTCGGCAGGGCCAGCTGGCGCGACGCTTCCGGCGGGCTGGGCCGGGATCCACAGGGGAGCAGCCGGTTCAACCGGCGGGGTGGGGCGTTTGCTGGTATCGCGCACCAGGCTGAAGGCGAAGGTACGCACGCCCAGGACGGGATAGCCGCAGGCGGTGTGGTCGCCGGGGGCCAGGTCCAGCAGGTCGTCGCGCGCCCAGCCTTCGCTGCCGTCAGGCAGGCGCAGCTTGAGCCACTGGTAGACTTTGCCCTGAAAGCCATTCCCGGCGTCGTCCGGCAGCGCGTCCAGGATAGCGGCGCTCAGGCCAACAGGGGCCTTGAACAGCAGCGCATAGCCGGTGCCGGGGCCGGAACGGATGTTGATCTCGGTGATGTCGGGCCGGTCGGGCAGGCCGCGGATGATCGCCTGGCTGGGTGTGGTGGGCATGAGGCGCTCCTTTATGCTTCAGTGTGCAGCCATCATACACCTTTTGGCGCTGTCCGGAAAGCCGGGGCGCGGAGAAGAGGCGGGAGCCGGGTGACAGGCCAGGAAACCCGGAGGCCAAGAGGCCGGGCAATCGAGAAGCCAGGAGACCTGGAGGCAAGGAGGCCGGGCAAGTCGGGCGTCACCGACCTGTGTTTTGCCGCCGCTGTTTTCCTGTTTCCCATTGCATGCTCTCTGTTACCAGATGCAACCGGCCCGCCGGGGAAGGCGGGCCGGGCAGGCTCAAAAGCAGGGGAGCGCTTATTCAAAGGATGTCTCAGCAATGACCGGCAGATCGTCAACCGGCGTATCCTTATAGCGCATACCGACATGGACCAGCATCACCGGGAAACCCTCAGGGGTGATCGGGTACTTGCAGCCGGAATCAGCGCAGATCAGCCACCAGTCCCCGTTAGGACGCTGGATCAGCTCCAGGCGGCCGGGGTCGTCGCTTTTGTCCTTGTAGTGCACGGCCACCGGGCAGCGCAGGATGGCCAGATGTTCGCTATCGATCGGCGGCGTCGCCGTGGATTCGGTCATCAGTCGGGAACCTCACTGTTGGCACGTCGTATCGGGCTGAGTATGCCACCGCCGCCGGGGATCGTCAAGCTGGATCGTGCCTGGCAGACCTGCAAAATGGTGAAGGGGAAAAGCGCCCGAAGCTGCCCTGCTACTCATTCCCTGTTCCCGTCGCTTACCGCGTTTGTCGGCGCTCGACTTGGCCAGATTGGGGCGACACTCCGCTGGAATACGGTACAATACGGGCAGGGAAAACTTCGTTCACACGGCTCGACACAAGGAGAGCTGCTCATGAAACTTGTCATTGCCATTGTTCAGGACCTGGATGCCGATGCCGTGGTCGAGGCGATTACCGAGGCCGGCTACCGAGTCACCCGTGTGGCGACCACCGGCGGATTCTTCCGCCAGGGCAACACCACCCTGTTTTGCGGCGTTCAGGACGATCAGGTGCCACACCTGATCAACCTCCTGCGCAGCACCTGCAAGCGCCGCACCCGCATGATGCCCATTGCCCCCCATTCCGCTGAGCATCCAATGACGGTTGGCGCGTATGTCGAAGTCACCGTCGGCGGGGCGACCGTTTTTGTGCTGGACGTAAAACACTTTGAGCAGATCTAAGAGAGCGTAGCCATGGCCGAAAAATTCATTATCGCTATTGTCGGGGCAGCCAACAGCGAAAACGTGATGAACGCCCTGGTGGCCAATCACTATGCGGTCACACGCATTGCCAGCACCGGTGGTTTTCTGCGGCGGGGCGGGCAAACGACCCTGCTGATCGGGGTGGATGAATCAGCGGTCACCAGCGCGCTGGATTTGATTCGCGCTTCCTGTCCCAATGAGCCGCCAGCGGATGAGCACCGCGCCACGCTGTTCGTGCTGGATACTGTTCACTTCGAGCAGATCTAGGGCGCCGTTGACCATACGGCTCAGGCGGACTCTGCCTGCGCCGGCTCTCGCACCAGGGCTAGAAAGAGGATCATCCCCGCTGCCCGGAAGATCGTCGAGATTGAGAACACGGGCAGAAACCCCGTTGCGTCCAGCAGCCAGCCGCCAATCATTGGTCCGATCGAACCGATCAGGGCGGCGATGGTCGTATGCAGGGCCAGGTAGCGCGGGCGATGATCCTCCGGTGTGATCGCCAGCAGCAGGTTGAACGACCCCAGGTTGTAACCCGTCCAGGCTACCGAAGCGTAAAACTGCACCAGCGCGCCCTGCCACGGTTCGGTTACGCCCAGCCACAGCACCGGGATGATCGGCATCGCCACGGTAAACCGCATGATCCAGGTTATGCCAAAGCGATCCTGCCAGCGCCCGAAGACATACATACTGAGCATCGTGGCGAACACACCGACCGTGTTCAGCACGCTGATCGTTGCCACGTCAAAATGGGCCGCTTCAACCATGTAGACCTGGATGAACGGCCCGCCGAGCATCACGCCGAAATTCAGCACGGTATGGGACAGGACAAAGTGCCGGTAGTTGTGGTAGGCGCGCATCCCGCGCAGGGTCTCCCGCAGGCCAAAGCGCCCCCCGCTGGCCGCTACCGGCCTGTGACGGTGTTCCGGCAGGCTGCGGAAGAAGTACAGCGCTCCTAGCCCGAAGACGAAACCCAGGATAAAGACAACCTGATACCCCAGCGGCTCCCCGATGGTCTTGATGAACAGCCCGGCCACCGGCACGATTGCAATTTTGCTCAGTTGCATCAGGATATTGCGGGAGGCGAAGTACTGCCCGCGGATCGCTGCTGGCACGATCTCGGCGACCAGGGCCGACCAGGCTGCGCCTAGCAACGTCCCGAAGATCGAGACGGCTACCCAGCCCGCCAGAACCATTCCCAGCGCCGCGCTGGACGGTAGCAGCCAGACGGCCAGCCCCATCAGCAGCCACATGCTCTGCTTGAGGAACTGCCCGGTCAGGGCCACCCACTTGTAGCGCCCGCTGCGTTCGGCCAGGATCGCGCCGGGCAGGGAAAGTATCGCCCCGCTGAACTGCGACAGCGTATTGACCAGCCCGATCTGAGAGCTGTTAGCGCCCAGGCTCAGGGCGTACAGCGTATAGTACGGATCGGTCAGGGCCAGGCCGATCGAACTGAACAGCCCTTCCAGCCAGAAACGCCGCAGCCCTTCCTGCCGTTCTTCCGGCAGGTTTGCCACGCGGGGGTATCCCAGTGGACGCGCCAGAGGCGCCGGTACCGGTAATCTTTCGACCACGATCTCGCCTTTCGCCTGTCAGTTTGCGGGCTGTGCGGTTACGTTTTCCCGCCAGCCCTGGGGTACAATTATCCGGCAGGGAGGGGGGTGCTGGCAAGCCCTGCCTCTGACAGTCCACAGGATACCGCTTATGCCTTCAGATAATCATCCTTCGCCCGGTAGGCCCTCCGATCAGGCCCGCATTGCTCTGGCGGTGGCCGGTTTCGGTGTGCTGATGCTGCTGCTGGCCCTGCTGGGCGGCGGTAACGCTGTGCCCGCCGCGCTGCATATCGAGGCGACCAACGCCGCTCAGACGGTGGTCGCGGCGGCGGCGCTCTCCTCTCCCGCGCCGCTGGACTGGGAGTTTCACGGTCTGGGGCGGCGCAAAGCGGCGCATGACCTGATCTTCTTCGACGGCGTGCTGTATGTCGCTGCGGAGAGCGGTCTGCTGATCCTTGGCCCGGATGGCGTGTATTCCCTGGCGCCGGGCTTCCCGGCGGGGGCCGTCCCAGTACGCCTGTGGGTCAACGATGGCGGTCTGCGGGCCGGGCTGGCTGACGGCCAGATCACGGATTATGACGGCCAGACCTGGAGCGCCCCAATCCCGGTCGCTTTCGTCTTTCCGCCATTTGTGCAGCTTCCGGAAGATTTTGAAACTGGCGGCCTGGCCGCCCTGGAAGGTACATGCGAGTTGCGCGGCCTGCTGGCCGCTGCGGACGGCGTGCTGTGGGTCGCCTGCGCCGATTCGGTTGTCCGCCTGCGCGGGGATGATCTGCGGCGCTATACCGGCCTGGACGGCCTGCCGGGCGCGCCGACCGGCGCGATCCGCCAGGGGCCGGATGGACGCCTGTGGTTCGCGCTGGAGAACGGCGTTGCCGCCCTGAGCCTGCCCACAGATTGAGCATGAGACCGATCTGCCGGCACACCCTGCAATGGGGACAGAACGGCTGAGGCCGCCTGGAGCAGGGCTAGAACGGGGCGATGACCTGGGCGTGGGTCAGGCGTTCCAGCAGGGTATGGCGCACCGTGCTCGGCTCCGGCGGCAGCGCGGAAACGACTACTTCCCCGGCGCGGGTCACGCGCCCGTCCGGGTGCGCGTAGCCCCACAGGTCATGGATGGCGTAGGGCACGCCGTCGACCATCCCCAGGTAGAGCATGACATGGCCGGGCAGGAACAACAGTGCGCCCGGCGGCACGTCTTCCTGCAGGCGGCGCAGCCGGACGTCATTCGGCTCATCCGGCTGGAAGCTCGCTGCGCGGCGGCCTACCCGCGCCTGCTGACCGCTGTTGCGCGGCAGGCGCACGCCAACCGTGGCCCACACATCCTGCACCAGCCCGGAGCAATCCCGCCCGGCCCGGCCCAGCCGCAGCCCGCCCCAGGCATACGGCTCCCCCAGCAGGGCAAACGCCCGCCCGATGATCGAACGCAGCGTCGGCGGCAACAGGCCGGTGTGCCAGTCTGGATCAGCGGCGGCCACGAATCCCTCGGTCAGGGTCAGTTGCCCGGCGGCGTCCACGGCGGGGAGTTGCAGGCGGCGCAGGGCGCCCTCTCTGCCCAGCAGTGGCAGGCGCGTGCCCATGCGGACGGTGAACTGCGGCCCTTCGCCGGGGACGGCCACATCCGCCCAGGGCGCGGCGGCCAGCAGGAATGGCTCCGCGCTGGCAAAGCGGGCGACAGCGGCGCGATCGGCCAGCGCCAGATCGCGCGTCCGCACCCAGCCCCAGTAGCCCGGTGTCAGGGTGAAGGCCCACGCGCTATCGCGGGTCGTGTGCAGAATAGCGACTGGCCAACCCACGTCGATCAGCGTCTCCTGCAGGCGGTCAAAGGGTAGCTCATCGGGAGTCTTGAGGGCGATGCAGTCGGTGGGCAGGGTGCGCACGGGTGTGCGGCGCAGGGCCAGGGCGAAACGCACCGGGGCCGGATCCGACAGAGCATCGAACGCCATTGCTGTCCGTAGACCGGCCCAGAAGTCCGCGCTCAGCGGCGCGCCATCAACCCCGAAGCGGGCGCTTTCCGGCGCGTCCGGGATGCGGGCGCGCACCTCGGCGGCAGGCAAGTCGTCCGGCAGCGCCAGGACATCCGGGATGCCGATGACTTCCCGCACACGGGCGTTGAAGGTGGGGATGGCGGCGGGGGGTAGTAGAGGCGCATCGGGATCATCCGCCCGCGCCAGCCAGAAATCGGGCCATAGCATCTCAGGGCGGACCTCAGGCAGCAGGTGCACGGGGCAACTCCTTCCGGTTCCGGCGGGGAATACGCCTCTACTATACCCTGCCTGCCGGGCAGCCGCCCCGTTTCTGGCGGGCGGGCGTGGTACAATAAGCCTGCCGCGTTGCAGTTGCTACAGCGGGTGTCTGTGTGGAGTGACCGGAGGATACGACAATGCGCCGCCATGGCTGGTATGGGATTCTGGCGGTTCTGGGGAGCCTGTTGCTGGTGGCGCTGAACACTGCCAGCGCCGCTGAAGGGCTGCAGGGCGACCAGTGCGTGATCGCCGCGGATGAGGTCATCGACTCCGATCTGTACATTGCCTGCAACACATTGACCATCGAGGGCACGATTCAGGGCGATCTGATCGGGGGCGCGTGGTCGGCAGTGATCGCGCCACGGGGCGTCGTGGCGGGCGACATCTGGCTGCTGGGCGGGCAACTGCGTATCGAGGGCACGGTGGAAGACGACATTCGCTTTGGCGGGGTAGACCTGGACCTGACCGGCAACGCCCGGCTCAGCCCCGGTTCCGACGTCGCCGCCGCTGCCCTGAATGTCGAAATCTGGGATGGCGCGAGCGTGCCCGGCGACCTGCTGGTATTTGGCTATCAGACGGTGGTGCGCGGCGGCGTTGAGGGGGATGTCAGCTTCAACGGGTCGGCGCTGATCATCGGCGGGCGGGTAGCCGGGGATGTCTACGCCCGCGTGGGCAGCGGCGAATCTTCGCCGACGTTCATCCCCTTCCCCTTCCCATTCACTGTCTCCTTCCAGACGCCGGGGCTGGCTGTGCGCCCGGAGGGCGTCATCGGCGGGAACCTGACCTATAGCGGAGCGCGGCCCGGTAACATCAACGGCCAGATCGGCGGCACGATCGCGTTTACGCTCGACCAGCCGCGCCCGGACCTCACCCAGCCCGTGCCGGAAGAGACAGTGCAGCCCGGTGAACTGGTGATGCGCTACCTGAACGCCGCCCTGACCGATGTGCTGACCCTGCTGGCGGCGGGTGTGCTGGTGATGGTGGCCGCGCCGGCCTGGGTCCGCGAACCGGCCCGGCTCATCCCGCGCCAGCTGGCGCCCAGCTTTGGCTGGGGGTTGATTCTGGCGCTGCTGGCGGTGCCGGTCGGCCTGCTGGTGCTGCTGATCAGCGTCCTGATTGTCGTGCTGCTGTCAGTGACAACTCTGGGCGGCTTCACGGCCATGGCCCTGCTGCTGATGTTGATCGTCAACACCCTGACGGTCGGGGGCTTCTCGTTCGTGATCCTGTTTGTGGCGCGGCTGGTTTTCGTTTACCTGTTCGGTAGCCGGCTGGCTCGCCGGCTGACCGGGATGGACGACCGGCTGGCCTATAACCTGCTCGCGCTGGTGCTGGGAGCGGCGCTTTATGCGTTGCTGGCCAACGTGCCGCTGCCGGTGATCGGGCTGATCATCAACGCGGTGGCCATTTTCGTCGGGCTGGGGGCGCTGGCTTTGCACGCCCGCCAGCTGTACCAGCGGGCTTTCCGCCCCTATACGCCTCCGCCGCGCTCGGTGGCACTCCCTTCAACTGCCCTGGAGGCGCTGGAGGCCCTGCGCGGCGAAGCGCCTCCGCCGCCGCCCGACAGCGACGAACATCCCGCGCCCGGTATGGCTAACCTGCCGGCGGGCTTCAACTGGTGGCGCAGCCAGTGGGAGGATGAAGAGCAGCCTTAGCCTGCCGCTCACCGGGAACACCCAACCCGGCGCAGGCGGCTTTTCCGTTTAGTTAGCCAGCGGTTGGCTTCCCCGGCGAAGGTGGGCGGATCGTCCTGGCGGCGCGCTCAAAGGCACGGCGGGTCAGCAGGACACGCCGCCCGCAGCCCAGACACTTCAGCCCGATATCCGCGCCAATGCGGTAGACCTCCCATGCTGTGCTACCGCAAGGATGAGTCTTGCGCGTGGTGACAATGTCGCCAATGTGCACTTCGCGGGGCATCCGCTGTCCCTCCGGTTTCGGGTCGCCGCCGCCTATTATACCCTTCGGCAGGCGACGCTCACCCTCTTCCGATCGGCCACTGAATCCCCGGCAGCAGTAATCTGCATGTTCCTCCGCACTTGGTGGACAACCGGGCCGGTTGGCGTTAAGCTTATCTCAGATAAATCTAGTCCAAAAAGGATTTCTCAATGGACGTGGAACGCCCCCTGAACGGCCTGACGCTTGGCCCGGTGCACCTGACGGTGGCCGATCTGGAGCGCCAGGTGCATTTTTACGAAACGGTGATCGGCCTGCGCCTGCGCGATCGCGCTGAGGATACGGCCTTTCTTGGCGCTGGCGGGCCAGACCTGCTGATCCTGAGCGAACGCGCCGCTGCACCGCGTCCCCGGCGCACGACCGGCCTGTACCATTTCGCCATCCTTGTGCCTGACCGCCAGACCCTGGCCCGGACGCTGCTGCATCTGGATCAGATCGGCACTCCGTTGCACGGCTTCGCCGACCATGATGTCAGCGAGGCGATCTACCTGCCCGACGCGGAAGGCAATGGCATTGAAATCTACTGTGATCGTCCGCGCAGCGCCTGGCAGTACCCCGGCGGAAGGCTGAAGATGGGCACCGCCTCGCTGGACGTCGAGGGGTTGTTGCGGCTGGCCGGGGAACGGCCAGTTGCCTGGGACGGCCTGCCGGAGCGCACGACCATCGGTCACATCCATCTCCACGTGGCCGATCTCCCCGCTACGGAAGCCTTCTACCGCGAGGTGCTGGGCTTTGAAGTGACGGCCCGCATGCCCGGCGCGATCTTCCTGGCGGTTGACGGTTACCATCATCACCTGGGAGCCAACATCTGGAACGGCCCTGGTGCGCCGCCCCCGCCGCCGGAAGCGCCCGGCCTGCGCTGGTTCACCCTGCGCCTGGCCGATGCGGCGGCGCTGGCGGAGGTTCACACCCGTCTGGATGCGGCGGGCGTCCCCCTGGCGGCGCAGGATGGCGGCTGGCTGGCCCGCGATCCGGCTGGCAACGGCCTGCTGCTGACAGCGGCCTAGAGCGGCAGGGCGTGACACCGGCCTGAAGCGGCGTATAATCGGCGGTTGTTTCTCCTTCTTCCCGCCACAGGGACGCCGCTACATGACCGCGTTGGCCATCCTGCTTGTGCTGATCTCCGCGGCGATTCACGCTATCTGGAACTATGTCGCCAAGCGGGCCACCGCCAACGGCGCTGTTTTCACCTGGTTGTTCGGTGCCATGGAGTTTTTCACGCTGGGGCCGCTGGCGCTGGTGGCGCTGGCGCAGGGAGGGAGCGCCCTGGCGCCGGTGGATATGCTGTTCATCGTCGGCAGCGCGGCCCTGCATCTGCTGTACTTCCTGTTGCTGGCCGCTGGTTACCGGCGCGGCGATCTGTCGCTGGTGTATCCGCTGGGGCGCGGGGTAGGGCCGCTGTTCATCACGGCGGGGGCGGTGCTGGTGCTGGGGGAACGACCAGCACCCCAGGCGCTACTGGCGACCTTGCTGATCGGCGCAGGAGTGATCGCGCTGAGCGGTGACCCGCGCAGCCTGCGGCGCTCAGCAGCGTTGCCGGGCCTGCTCTACGGTTTGCTTATTGCGCTGTCTGTGGCGGCCTATAGCCTGTGGGATTCGTACGCCATGAGCCGCCTGCTGATCGCGCCGGTCGTCTATTCCTGGGCAATCGGTTGGCTGCGGGCTGTCTTATTGACCCCGTATGTGCTGACCCACCGGGAGGAAGTCCGGCGAGCCTGGGCGGTTGATCGCTGGCGGGCGCTGGCCGTGGCCCTGCTCAGCCCTGGCTCGTACATCCTGATTCTGACCGCCCTGACCTTCAGCCCGGTGAGCTATGTGGCCCCGCTGCGCAGCGTGAGCATCCTGATCGGCGTGTTGCTTGGAGCGCAGCTATTGCGGGAAGGGAACGTCCGCTGGCGGCTGGCTGGAGCCGCCGCCATGGTTTTCGGCGCGGTGCTGCTGGGCGCTGCCTGAGTATCCCGTACCGGGCAGTTGACCGCGCCCAATGACGGGCTGTAACTGCCGCTTTTCGCCCCTCCGGCGGGCTGGTATAATCTGGCGCAATATGGTCAGAATTAACGGCAGATCCGCCCGGTGGCGGAATGAGCCAGGAGTACAGGGAGTACCGGGCATGGCACTACGGGAGATTGTGGTTCTGGGTAGCGAGCACGCTGAAGTCCTGCGGCGCAAGGCGCGGCGGGTGACCGTGTTTGATGACAAGCTGGGCAAATTGCTGGACGATATGGCGGAGACCATGCTGGCTGCGCCGGGCGTCGGCCTGGCCGCGCCGCAGATCAACGTCAGCCAGCGCGTAATTGTCGTCCGCTTGCCCGATGATGAACAGGCCCGCGAGGAGTTCGGGGAGCAGGCTGGCGTGCTGTACGAAGTCGTCAACCCGGAGATCGTGCGTGCTTCTGAGGAGCAGGTTGACGGCGTTGAAGCCTGTCTGTCCATCCCCGGCCTGTTCGGGACAGTCTCCCGGCACAAGGCGATCACGGTCAAGGGCCAGGATCGCCACGGCAAGCCCCGGCGCATTAAGGCCGAGGGCTGGCTGGCCCGCGTGTTCCAGCACGAGATCGATCATCTGGATGGTGTGCTGTACACCGACCGCGCCAGCGAAATCTGGCAGGAAGTCGCCGACGAGGAAACCCTGGCCGCCGATTAGCGCCAGCGAAAATCTTGTACCGCCATGCCTTTGACCTTATAGTGATGAGTAGAGCGGGCGACTTCTCGACGAAGGAAGGGGAGGATGAGCATCCGGGTGACCTGGCTGGGGCATGCGGCCCTGGCCCTGGAGATCGACGGTACGCACGTGCTGGTTGACCCCTACCTCAGCGGCAACCCGCTGGCGGCAGCCGACCCGGCGACCATTCCCACGGACTACATCCTGGTGACGCACGGCCATGGCGATCATGTCGGCGATACGGTGAGCATCGCCAAACGCACAGATGCCAGAGTGATTGCCAACAACGAAGTGGCCCACTGGATCGCCCGGCAGGGCGTCCGCAATACGCATGGCATGAACCCGGACGGGGCGGTGAATTTCGGTTTTGCCCGTATTGCCCTGACAATGGCCGTCCACAGTTCCAGCCTGCCGGATGGTTCCTACGGCGGACAGGCTAACGGCATCCTGCTGACAGCGCGCGATGGCACCAAACTCTACCTGGCCGGGGATACTGGCGTGTTTGCCGATATGCAACGGATCGGGGCCAAAGGCATCGATCTGGCTGTGCTGCCCATCGGCGGCAACTACACGATGGGGCCAGACGAGGCGCTGGAAGCCGTCAGGCTGATTGCCCCGCGCGCGGTGCTGCCGATCCACTACAATACCTTCCCGCTGATCCAGGTGGATGCGGCGGGCTGGGCGCAACGCGTCCACAATGAGACGGCCAGCCGGGTGATCATCGTTGATCCGGGCGGCAGCTTCACCCTGTAGGGGGCCGGAGATCGGGGGAAGCGTATGGTCTTGCGCTGGTCGGGAACACTGGAGTGGCTGCATAGCCGGGGGCGTGTGCCGCGCCGGTTGAAGCCCTCGGTCATTCGCTGGCGACCTCGCTGGCGGCCCCGGCGCTGGTTTGAACGCCGGCCGTTACGCGGCCTGAGCCGGCGGCTGGATGCGCTGACGATCAGGGGCCTGCAGAGCGGCTAGACCCGGTCTGTGGATGAAGGCGTGCAATGCGTGCGGTGGCCTGCCGCACGCATTGTTTTTCGGCCCGCAACAGCCCGCCTCGCTTACCATGTTTGCAGGATTTCTTTACAGATTCTTCATGATGGCGTCACAGGGTCTTCATAACGGTGGCTTATCTTTTAGCGCGCATCACCGAGCACAAACAGGTTTACCGTCATGTGATGCGCTATGGCTGAAAGGAGCCACCGATGAACCGCAAAGCAACCTTGATTG